>NZ_LYPB01000073.1:0-108793 GCF_001653565.1 Paenibacillus oryzisoli | reverse complement strand
GAGTAAAGAGTAAAGAGTAAAGAGTAAAGAGTAAAGAGTAAAGAGTAAAGAGTAAAGAGTAAAGAGGGAGTGAAAAAGTCATGCTGCGCATTGACTTGAATTGTGACATGGGCGAAGGCTTCGGCGCATATCGCCTAGGCCGTGATGCGGAGCTGCTCGACTACGTCAGCTCCGCCAACATCGCCTGCGGGTTCCACGCAGGCGACCCTGCAACCATGCGCAGCACAGTTCAGCTGTGCGTGCGCAAAGGCGTTGCGATCGGGGCCCATCCGGGCCTTCCCGATCTGCAGGGCTTCGGCCGGCGCGAGATCGCGATCACGCCGGCAGAGGCTTACGAGCTGACGTTGTATCAGCTCGGAGCGCTGCAGGCAATCGTCCACGCCGAAGGCGGACGCCTGCAGCACGTCAAGCCGCATGGCGCGCTCTACCACATGGCCGCGAAGCGCCATGAGATAGGCGCCGCGATTGCGGCTGCCACGGCCAGCGTCAGCTCCGCGCTGACGCTGTATGGCCCGCCCGGCAGCGAGCTGCTGCGGGCGGGCGCCGCCGCGGGGCTGCGAACCGCGAGCGAGGCTTTCGCGGACCGCAGCTACCAGCGGGACGGCTCTTTGACGCCCCGCGACCAGGCCGGGGCGCTGCTAGATAGCGCCGCCGAGGCTGCGGCGCAGGTGGAGCTGCTCGTCCGCGAAGGCAGGGTACTCTCCCGTGAGGGAGAGTACCTGAGCATGCGCGCGGACACGATCTGCATCCACGGCGATGGGAAGCACGCCGTAGAGTTCGCGCGCGATATCCGCGCGCTGTTAGAGAGAGGCGGCATCGCAGTAATGCCGCTGGGGACCTAGCGAATGCGCTAGGTCTTTGTATCAAGTACTCATCAACCCCACCACCATGCGCGTTAGCTCCAAACGGAATTCTCCCGCCAGTCATCACTAAATTTCTATTAATAGTAATTACGCCCCCTTACCACTCATCCCACTCATTGAGCTAGTTAGCAGGATCATTCTACGGATCCTTACCCCAACGAAGTGCTCTGAAAATAACAGGGCAAACGCCAGCAAATCAGAGTGTATTTCATGCATTTCGGGAAACCTGGATTTTCTGCAGCTAGCTATTAACCAGCTATTTTGCTCTTACCGACCTTTGTTGCGCCTAGCCTTCGCTCGCACTCCCTGCCTAGTGCTCCTTCCGCAATCATCGCTCACACCACACATGGGCTGCACACCGCTGGCGCTCTCTCTGCTCCCCGTCCTTCGCTCGCTGTCTTCACGTGGTTATCCTCACTTACAAGGAAAGAATTCCTATAACTATTCTTTCACTTGAGACCCCATCCGAAATATGAGTTAATAGGTATGTAGCCGGCCAGCTAATTCCTACGGAAAGGAGTGATCAAGGTGATTACAACGCAAACAGAGGTGATCTCTGCGTAAGCAGAGGTCACTGTTCCAAGCGGGGGCCGCTAGGCCCTCGCATAAATTTAACATACGAGTAGACAGCGAGAAGCTTTTTACATATAATGAAAAATGTGAACACGAAGTGAACACAACAATAAACTACGGTGAAGGGAGTGCTTTTTAATGAACACAATGACAATGACAGTAGCGATGAATGTTGCGGCCGCCGCAGAGGTACTCGTCTCCTAACTGAATATCATTCGTGGAATAACCGTTCACCTGAATTGTATAATTGCATATACAACCGACAGGCACGATTATGATCGTGTTTTTTTTATTCCATTTTTGAGAATGGTAGGAGGTTAAGGGGCGATGAAGATACTCTCTGCAAATCAGTCAAAGTTAAGCTTTGCGACAATTTGAGGAGGTTTTCATCCATGAGTTATAAGAACGGGAAAGATGTTCTTCCCCCTAACCTATTAAAACAATTACAAGAATATATCCAAGGCGAGATCGTGTATATCCCTAAGAAAGAGCAGAAACGTGCTGGTTGGGGAGAAAATAACGGCACTCGCATTATCATTGAGCGGAGAAATCGTGAGATTTTCCGTTTATATCAAACGGGCTCGACAGTGTTGGAACTGATCAAGGTGTTTCATTTGTCCGAAGACAGTATCCGCAAAATTATCGTCAAAACACGTGAACTAACAGCCAGTCAGGCATAGAAGCAGCATCCATCGTGATGCTGCTTCTTTTTTGTAGGAAATGTAAGATACCATGTAGAAATCATCCATACAACGGTTATAAATGCTTAGGAGGAGTAGAGAGATGATAGCTGTTTTTGTATATGGCACGTTACTGGTGGGGGAAAGCAATCATCATGTTGTCTCACCGTATCTAATGGAAGTGCAACCTGGTACGATCCATGGACGTTTATATGATGTAGGACCTTACCCTGCGTTAGTGAGAACAGACGATACACATGAGGTTGAGGGGGAATGGATTGAAGTTACCGAAGAGGGACTGGCTGCAATGGACATATTGGAAACCTATTTCGGTCCCCATCATGCAGACAATGAGTACGAGCGAATTTGGGTAAAGGATACCACTTCGGAGAAGGAAGGCTGGGTGTATTGTTATCCGAGCCCGCGTGGACTTCCGGCTATTCAGGGCTCCTCTTGGAAATCTCATCAGCGTAATAACCAGATGTGACTTTATTCGATTCTTTCCGACATTTTCTCAGATATGGTGCTATAATTAGTTCTAATTAATGGACTCGAGGAGAGAGAACATGTCATCTTACAGAATTTTGCTAGCCGATGATGAATTGGCACTTCGTTTTCTGCTGACGGAGACGTTATCGGATGAGGGGTATGTCATAACTGAGGTCGAGGACGGTCAACAAGCGATCGAGCAGTTAGGCAAGGAAGCCTACGATTTAATCATTCTGGATTACATGATGCCGGAACGCACAGGCGTAGAGGTGTGCTCCTGGTTGAGACAGAGCGATAATGTGAATAAGAACTTGCCAGTGATTCTACTGACAGCCAAAGCGCTGGAGAAAGATAAAGAGAAGGCGAAGGCAGCGGGAGTCACGACGTACATTGTTAAGCCTTTCAGTCCTCTTCAATTATTGGACACCGTCGGGCAGCTTTTACAGCGATAGATTGAATTGGGATGCGTTAGGATTTATTTGATTAAGCTTACAAAGGGTGATGGTCATCTATGAGCCATAGAAATATAGCGAGAGTCAAGGATTCAGCTTCTGAATCTGAGCGTGATATACGCATTCTCAAACAAGGAAGAAAGTTGTTTATTCGTGAATATGACAAGCAACTGCAACAGCTGCAGTCCTTGTTGACAGCGGTTCAGGAGAAGCCAATGCTTGAGGATTTGCAACAATGTTATCGGATTGCACACACACTCAAAGGGAGTGCGCCAGTCTTTGGGTATACGAGAATTGGTAAACTGGCAGAAGACATGGTGCGCAAATGGGAATGGACCTTAACCATGGAGAAGCAGGAACCTGAGCTGCTGCTTTCGACGAGCCCAGTATCTGAGAGCATTGGACGAACGGTTGAATTATTGTTTGAATTACAAATGGAGCTGGATATCGGCTTAACGGAAATTCAGATGGATGAGGAAAAGGATCCAGCCTCCGGTTCTCTGCTTCGAACCCTCAGAAGTCGTATTTTACTCGTTGATGATGACGATGCACTTCGTTCTTACTTGACGAGACGCTTGCAACTCGATGATTGTATTGTTGATGAAGCATCTGACGTGGAGTCAGCTCAGAAATTACTGCGTGAGCACACGTACGATCTTGTTACGTTAGATCTGATGATGCACCCTCATTCCGGCTACGAGTTGTTTGACTTTCTCAAAGAAGATCCTACGTTGAAATGGCTGCCGCTGATCGTGTTATCTGGTCGTGATGATCTTAGTGATAAAGTTCGTTGTTTTCATTTAGGGGCGGATGATTATGTGACGAAGCCATTTCAATATGAGGAATTGGCGGCGCGCATTTATGGTTTGCTAAAGCGTACCCGGAATTTTGAACAACTGGCATTTCGCGACCCACTGACAGGTGTGTTTAATCGCCGTTATTTTGATCTGCAAATTGGGTTAGAGTTACAGCGAATTGAGCGTTACCCAGCGCCGATTTCTCTCGTGTTTATCGATATTGACAGTTTCAAAAGCGTCAATGACACGTACGGACACCATGTAGGGGATTTGGTGCTCCAAGGATTAGCTCATCTGATGCAGGTTAATCTGCGCTCGACCGATTTATTGGCTCGTTTTGGCGGCGAAGAGTTCGTCATTGCACTCCCGAATACAACGGTGGATCAAGCTAGGGCGATCATGCAAGACATTTTGGACAAAGTTCATGTGAAGCCCGTAGCACAGAATGAGGGCCAAACGTTCTCCATTACGTTCTCAGCAGGCGTAGCCGAATGGCAGGTAGGGATGACAGTTGCCGAGTGGGTAGCGAAAGCCGACGATGCGATGTATCACGCCAAGCAGCAAGGCAAAAATCGTATTGTTCTGGCTGATTTAGAAGATGAGGGCGCACAATTCACCAAATTAGTTGCTCATGCGAACGCCCAGTTGCAGAAGAAAAAGCTCTTGATCGTTGACGATGATCCGATTCTTAGAGCGATTCTGATATCGCAATTGGAGCACTTGCCGATTGTGATTACGCAAGTCTCGGATGGTATTGCAGCATGGCAGCTATTGCGTGATCAAGCTTTCGATGCTTGTATTCTGGATGGTATCCTGCCTGGACTTGATGGTTTTACGATCTTAGAGAAGATCAAGACGGATGCCCAGGAACACTTCAAGGAACTGAAGGTGCTAATGCTTTCTGGTAAGAGGAAGGAAGCCGATGTGGCGAAGGGTCTCTTAATGGGAGCCGATGATTATATGACGAAGCCATTCTCGCTCGTGGAGTTGGAGAATCGCGTCAAACAGCTGATGAATCTTACCTAGCAAAGGAGGGGCTATGTCCTCTCCTTTTTCGTTTTTTTGCCATAGGAATGTGGTTTCTCTGGTTTCTCATCCTAAGAATTTTGCAATTTCGCCATATGATGGTTGTCTATGGTTCAATTTCCCTTGAAGGAGGTTTGCGACACCTGCACTTTCTGATACAGTAGAATCATAGAGGAAGTAACAGATAAAGGAGCAATAGGAATGTCAGAGAAAGACAATCTGGTACGTTTTGGAATTTCGATGCCGCAATCTCTAATCGATCAATTCGACCGGTTGATTGCCTTACAAGGGTATGATAATCGCTCGGAGGCAATTCGTGATCTGGCGCGCAAAGCGCTTTTGACCTCAAGTTCCATGCAACCAACAGAAATGGTCGCGGGCACAATTGTCATGGTGTACGACCACGATAGCCGCGATTTACCGATCACGCTTATGGATCTTCAGCATGACTTCCATCATGCGATCATCTCAACGATGCATATCCATTTAAACCATCAGCAATGCTTGGAAATACTCGTCGTTCGCGGCGAAGTACAGAAGCTCCGAGAGCTGCAGCAGCGTATACAAGTGTTAAAAGGCGTTGCCTATGCGGAGCTGTCTGTTACGCATGTGGACGAGCATGGTCAAAGTCATGGACACAGCCATCATCATGGGCATCATCATCACGTTCAGGATAAGGCTGAGACGGAGTAGAGGAATTCGTAGTGCGCCAATTTTTTTGCTAAAATAAAGGGTATGGAGGTGCGTTATGTCGGAAAAGAAATGGTTCTCTTTGGAAGAAGCTAATGGGTTATTGCCATTTGTTGATGGGGAATTGAAGAAGATGCAAGCTTTGAAACGTGAATTTGAGGAAAAATATATGGAGTTACGACATAAGAAGAATGAATATGCGTCAATGCCTAGCACGGAAAAGGATCCTTTTTTCGTCATGGAAGCCTCACTTGAATTTCTTCAAATTGAAGCGAGAGGGCTTCTTCAAAGCTTTCAAAAGACGGGCATTGAGCTAAAGGATATCGATATGGGACTTGTTGATTTCCCTGCAGTTAGGAATGGAGAAGAAGTGTTGCTGTGTTGGAAGCAAGGAGAGGATGGAATTCGTTATTATCACGGAGAGCAAGATGGGTTTGCTGGCCGTAGACCACTAACGGATTAGAGGGATACTCATGATGGGATACTTGCAAAAACGAACTAAAATGTGGTTCCTGCGACTGCCGATAGGCATGATTGCCCTGTTAGCGATCATGCTGATGAGTGCTGTCCTTGCGCCTCAAGCTGTCTCTGCGCATGCCTCATTAGTTGAAGCGACACCAGAAGCGGGAGCAAAGCTTGAAATCTCGCCTGCTGTTGTGTCCGTGACGTTCAATGAACAATTAGACAGCGGGCTCTTTTATATTAAGGTTTATGATCACAGCGGGGCTGAGGTAACGAAACGCAAAGCGATAATGAATAAGGATCAGATGGGCATTAAGCTGGATGTACCGAAGTTGGAAGAGGGCGTGTATTTAATTAGTTATCACGTTATCTCAGCGGATGGTCATCCTGTGGGTGGAAGCTATCCGATTACGGTCGGGAATCCGCCTCAGGAGGATTTGCTCGATGTACCATCTGCTCATACGGGACACGATCACAGCGCAGGGCCGCTAACGACGAAGGGGTTGCTGCAATACGCCTCTCGGGGCTTATGGTTTCTGATGCTGTTGGCTTTGACAGGGTGGGCATTCTGGTTACGCTTAGTCAAAACCCAAGGTGAAGAAGCGCAGAAATCGCTCTCTGCCTGGACGCTTAATCTGCAACGCGGACATATTGTTGCCCTATTGCTGCTCATTTTCACACATATTGAGGATCTATTGGGCGGCGGCGGTGTAGATGAAATATGGCAACTGCTAAGCGCGACCAATATCGGGATTTCGTGGGTACTGCTTCTTATATTATCTTTCTTAGGTTTTGTACTGCTGGGTAGGGTTGCATGGTTGGATGTATGTTGGGCTTTGGCTCTTCTGGCAGTCAAAAGCTTCAGCGGCCACGCAGCGTCCTTCTCACCATTATGGGCGACAATTGGGCTTGATTTCATTCATCTAGGTGCCGCGGCTTGTTGGGTTGGTGGATTAATTCTGCTGTATGTGAAATGGCGCCATAACAAGACAGGGCTTGGCAGTTATATGCAGAAGTTTTCCAAATTCGCACTGATTTCGATCCTTGTTTTAACCGTTTCAGGGATCCTCTCTGTTCTGCTTTTCTTGCCGAATTTGCGGTATTTAACGTACACAACTTGGGGTATACTCTTGCTAGTAAAAGTGGGCGTGGTGGTGCTTGTCGCCGTGCTGGGGTTCGTAATTCGACTCTTCCTTCGCAAAAAGCAAGTCAATCAATCGATCGTTTGGGTTAAGCTAGACCTATCGCTAATGGTCATCATAGTGGTACTTGTCGGACTGCTTACATACATGGCACCTATTCCTTCTAATGCGCCGCTTCAGTGGCACCAGATGGGAGAGAAAGTCCATGTTTCGGTTGATATTACGCCCAAAATTCCAGGTAATAACAACTTTGTCGCCAAAGTATGGCTGCCTGAAAAGTCAGGTCAACCTAAACAGGTTCTCTTGATTTTGCATAATAAAGATGATGAGCAGATAGCGCCGATTTCGATTCCGCTAACGATGTATACAGATAATAAGGAAGAGGAGTCTTACGGTTTTGCTAAATATAGTTACAAATCGGAAGGGCCTTACCTTCCGTTTATAGGCAATTGGGAACTAGAAATGCGCGTCATGGATACGGAAGACAATGAGACGGTGTATACTAAGGACTTCATTGTGTATTAAACCTGAAAAGGGAAGATTGCATGGTTACCTGTGAGGAGGCTAAACATGGCTTGGGTTCAAATTTTAGATAAAGACCATCTTTCGGTTAAGTTTGATAATAAAGATGATTCCGCTCTTCTTGAAATCAATGACGGCGGTATTTCACCGAACTATGTGACGATTCGATTGAATGAGCAAGAAGTGGATGAATTGATCGAAGCCCTCCAACGTATCAAACAATCAATGCAATAAACGTATACGCATAAGAAAGAACCTTCCACGAGACTTATCGAAAGTCAGAGGGGAAGGTTCTTTTTGTGCGCATGGAGGCAGTTGTGCTAGAACATGCTCCAGTCGAATTCCTGTGACAGAATGCCGAGAAGATGTACACCAGCCGTGCTGTTGCCTTTACGGTTTAACGCGGGGCCAACGATGCCGATGCCATACTGTCCCGGCACCATCGTCAGAATGCTGCCGGATACGCCGCTCTTCGCAGGTAACCCGACATTCAAGGCAAATTCGCCAGAGGCGTTGTACATCCCGCAGGTAAACATGAAGGTCTTGGCGATTTGTACGAAGCGCCGCGGAATAAGGCGTTGTTTGCGAATCGGATCTACGCCATTATGAGCGAGTACAAGAGCCATTCTGGCTAGATCCGTGCAATCCACCTCGATGGAGCAGTGGCTGAAGTACACCCGAAGGACATCGTCAACTTCCTGGTCCAAGACACCGTTATCCTTGAGGAAATAGGCTAAAGAACGATTGCGATGAGCGGTATCCGACTCGGATTTGAATACGTTCTGATTCACGGAAAGCGAAGGATTGTTCGCAATATCCCTGAAGAAATGCAGGATCCGTTCAATCTGTTCATCTGGACTTTGCCCAGCAATTAAAGAAGAAATGGCAATCGCTCCAGCATTGATTAGTGGATTGAAAGGAATGCCTGGCTCGATCAGCTCGAGCTTCAGCATCGAGTTGAAGTCATCCCCCGTCGGCTCCATCCCAACTTTGGAGAAGACAACGTCTTCGCCATTATCCATAAGTGCAAGAATGAGAGAAAAAACCTTCGAAATACTTTGCAAAGTGAAGCGAAAATTAGAATCACCGGATAGGATGGTTTGTCCTTCGCTATCCATCAGGCATATACCGAGAATATCTCCTGAAGCGTTAGCTAGCTCTGGGATATAGGAAGCGACATGACCTTCCAACGTATGTGTTTTACTAACAGCAACCCATTCGTCGATGTGCGTGTGAAGTGTCTTCCAAGTTTCATCGTGGGGTTGGAGAGGCATGCCAAGTCAGTCCTTCCTAGTTCTCTAAGCTTTCCAAGCTTGTGGATGATTGTCGCTGATCAGCTCAGTTGCCGCTGCATTCGCAATCACTTGCTCTGGGTTCTTGCAGCCAGGAATGACGGAAGTTACTGCATCATGCTTCAAGCACCAGGCTAATGCCCACTTCGCCATGTCCATGCCTTCAGGCACTTCATTTTGACTAATGCGCTCAACTTCTTCCAGCTTCTGTTTGACACTTTCCGCATCGTGACGATGACGGACGTCCGTGTTACTGAATACAGCTCCCGGCTTATATTTACCGCTTAAATACCCACTAGCTAGCGGTACACGTGCAAGAACACCAAGATCCTGCTCGATACAGGATTGGAACACTTGTTCTTCAGGCGCGCGTTCCAGTCGATTATAAACAACCTGAATCGCTTTGGAATTCACTTTTGTGGAAGCCGCAGTTTGATGGATATTGGCATTGCTGCCGATTGATGTGCCTAGGTGACGGATTTTGCCAGCTTGAACCTGTTTATCAAGGGTTGTCCATAGGTCATCGTTATCGAATAGAGCATCAGGCCCGGAATGGAATTGGTATAAGTCGATATAGTCCGTATGTAAAGCTTGTAGAGATGCGTCCAGCTGCTTAATGACGGATTCCGCGCTAAACTCATCGGTTCGTGTGAATAAGTCATGGAAATGATGGCCGAACTTCGTTGCTACAACCCATTTATCGCGATCGCGGCGGGATAAATAGTTACCGATAAAGGATTCGGAAAGGTGGTCACCATAGCATTCTGCCGTATCGATTAAGTTGATACCAAGCTCAGCAGCTTGATCGAGAATCGCATCCGCTTCTGCTTGCGTGTAGGTTAATCCCCACTCCCCGCCAAATTGCCAAGTGCCAACACCAACGATTGAAACTTTCAGGTCTGTTTTGCCAAGTCTACGATATTTCATCTTGTGCACTCTCCTTATTAGGGTATCCAAATTAATTATACACCAACATTTTATTTTACCACATTAGATCGCATTTGTTTTATTTTCGTAAACATCCTCGAATGACTTTGATAAAAGTTTATCTCATCTTAATGTAAGAATTTCTTAAATGGGTTACGGTGTAATTAGGAATAATTTAAGCCGAGAGGGTGTTGGTTCTTTTGATGAAGAAATATATGCTAAGCCTATTGAAAGAATGGGTGCCTACTATAGGGTTTGCTGTCATTATTGCGCTTGTAGTTAATACGTATGTTGCCCAAGCGATGACCGTTCCAACGGGATCCATGCTGCCGACGATTCAATTACAAGACGAGCTGATTGTTGAGAAAATGAAGCCATTAACCGACTTCGAGTTCGGGGATATCGTGGTGTTTTGGCCGCCAATTGAGGGAAATGAAGATCGCTATGTGAAGCGCCTGATTGGCCTGCCTGGCGATACAATTGAGGTCAAAGATGGTGCCCTGTACAGGAACGGAGCAAAGGTGGACGAGCCTTATCTTCAAGCACCAATGACCTACACTTTTCATCAGGTTACTGTGCCGGAAGGGAAGTATTTCTTCCTAGGCGATAATCGCAATGACAGCTACGATTCTCACTTGTGGTCAGCGACACCTTTTGTAGCAGAGAAAGATATTATTGGGAAAGTTGTGTTTCGCATTTTTCCTTTTAGTCAAATAGGTACCGTGGATTAATTATAAAGATGAACAGCTCCCAACCTCATTCTGAGGAAGGGAGCTTTTTCTTTAGTGAGCAAGATTAGGGGAAACTTGGTTCTCGTCTTCACCATCTTCTTTTTTCTTCGATTTCCGGTCGGAAAGCTTGATGTTTCCAACGAATAACGTAAGGATCGCGCCGAGTAGTACGAATACCAGACCATAGATAAACACTTGATGAAGAGAGGAAACAAGGGCATCTTTAATGATTGGCAATCTCTCCACTAATTCTTTTGGCAATTTAGCCAATGCCTCTGGACTTAAGAGGGAGGAATAGAGAGTTTGCGGATTCTTATGAATCATGTCAATTATCGGACTGCCTACTTCCGCGGGGAACTGTTTCACTACTGGCTCTAAATTTTGTTCAAGCAAAATCGTTGATTTATGATTCATAATAGCGCCGAGAATCGTCATTCCGAAGGTTCCACCGATTTGACGGAAGAATTGGCTGGATGACGTTACAACACCAAGCTCTGATTTTGGAAAGCTTTCTTGCAAAGCGAGCGTCAGGATCGGCATAACAAGACCCATTCCTAAACCAAGTAGAACCATGTAGCTAGAAGCTATCAACTTTGTCGTTGAAATACCCATTGTGCTAAGGAAAACAAAGCCAACAGCCATGACAATCATACCGATAAGCATTTGTCTGCGAACACCAATCTTATCAATCAATTGGCCTGAAACAACACTGGCAGCAATCATTGTAATCATGAGCGGTGTCATGACGGTTCCAGAAGCGGATGCACTTATACCGACAATTCCTTGCATGAAGAGAGGAACGAACATAATTGCACCGAACATACCAACCGCCATCAAGAAACCTACGCCGTTAATGGTGGAGAAAGTTCTATTTTTGAACAAACGAACTGGAAGGATGGGCTCATCAGCTTTGCTCTCAATAAATACGAAGCTAACTAACGACACTACAGCTAGTAAGAACAAGCCAATAATCTGCCAAGAACCCCATGCGTACTCACTACCGCCAAACGTGAGAGCAAGAAGTAAACTAACTACACCGACAATCATCGTGACGATGCCTGGGACATCAAACTTAACTTTCCCTACTGATTTATGCTTCGGCAAGGCAATAGAGATGAGAATAACAGCTAGGACACCAACAGGCAGGTTGATATAGAATACCCAGCGCCAGTCCCAAGCATCTACGATCCAACCGCCGACTTGCGGTCCGATAACAGAGGATAAACCAAAAATCGCTCCGAAAACGCCTTGCCATTTGGCACGCTGCTTACCTGTGAATAAATCCCCGATAATAATCATGGCCATTGGCATCATGATACCACCACCAAGACCTTGCAAGCCGCGGAATAAGATAAGTTCAGTCATGTTCTGAGACATTCCGCAAAGCGCTGAAGCAACGATGAAGATAATGAGACCTGTTACGTAAATGACTCGGCGACCCATTAAATCGGCCAGTTTACCAGCGATGGGTACGATAACTGTGGAAGTCAGCATGTAAGCTGTCGTTAACCATGTCATCAGCCCGAGTCCGCCGAATTCTCCGACGATGCGCGGCATAGCAGTTCCTACGATCGTGCCATCCAACGCTCCGAAAAGCATGGCGATGATCAAGCCGGTGAGTAGGAGACCTCGATTCTTCAGTTCTGGTGCAGCTCCTTCGGAGATTTCCTTAGGCGCTGCTTTTTGAATGTTTTCCATGGTGTGACCACTCCTTTGATGTGAGGAAAATTAATAAAATGAAGTGAATTTCTCAAATGCATTTACGAAAATATGAAGCTCATCCGGAGGGAGCTGAGATAAACCACGTGTGATTACGTTCTTTTGCACTTCATGAGCTTTAGCCAGCACTGCTGCCCCTTCTGCCGTGTTCTCGACGAGTACAATGCGACGATCTGTCTCGTGATGCTTACGTATCACATGCCCACTTTGGACAAGTCGATCAATCATAACAGTGATTGCACTTGGCTTAACGCCTAATTTATCAGCAAGTTGGGATTGCTTCGGACTATTCTCCTTGGCGATCATCGCTAACATAAATAATTGTGGTGCTGTTAATTCGGAATTGAGTTCACTGAGGACACTTTGCGAAATCTTACGGTGCGTCAGCTCGAATGATGTGCGGAAGCGATTGGTGTAATCGGTCAATTCATCTTCCATGCGATAACCTCCTAACGAAAATTATTAGAATTGTCTAATAATTAAATGATATAATAATTAAAATAGATAATAGTTAAACTATTTAAGTAAAATATAGACCTCTTAACGCATGAAGTCAATAGGGAGTTTCTGAAAATTTCAGAAAACCAAGGTGTGATGTACTTGCATATCCTTTGTATCTTGCATATAATTGTTGGTACATATACGTGGAAATGCTTTGACGGAGAAGAGTACGCAGTGCTTCTTGACAGGGAGGGAAAGCCAATGATTGAGAGCTGGCCCCGAGAATCAGGCTGTGGAAGTTCGCTCCCGAGCAGTCCTTTGAACAGAAAGCTTACCCAAGCTTCTCATTAGAGGGAACCGGACACATCGTCCGTTATCTGGAATGAAGTGAGATTCGTTTCTTTGTCATCTGGACATAGACGAATCTAATTAGGGTGGTACCACGGCTTTTCGTCCCTTGCGAGGGAGCGGGAAGTCTTTTTTGTGTTTGCATAAAGGGCGATTCAGAGGCCTAATTCAGGAGGGATTTCAATGAAAGAGCGGTTAGAGGCTTTGAAGCAAGAAGCGCTGCAGGAGCTTAGCGGCGTTGGAAGTCAGCAGGAGCTGAACGATTTAAGAGTTAAATATTTGGGCAAAAAAGGACCATTAACGGAAGTTCTTCGCGGCATGGGCGCATTAAGTGCAGAAGAGAGACCAGTTATCGGCCAAGTAGCGAATGATGTTCGCGCAGCAATTGAGTCTGTTATTGAAGAGAAACAAGCCGCATACACGAAGCAAGAGACAGAAAACAGACTTCGCGCTGAAATGATCGACGTTACTTTGCCAGGACGTCCTTCACAGCAAGGTGCTGTGCACCCTTTGAGCAAAGTCATTCAAGAAATTGAAGACATTTTCATTGGTATGGGCTACACCGTAGCTGAAGGACCAGAAGTCGAACAAGATTATTACAACTTCGAAGCGTTGAATTTGCCGAAAGATCACCCGGCTCGTGATATGCAAGATTCGTTCTATGTCACGGAAGAAATCTTGATGCGCACGCAAACATCCCCTGTTCAAGTAAGAACAATGGAGAAGCGCAAAGGTGAAGTTCCGATCAAAATCATCTGCCCAGGCAAAGTATACCGCCGCGATGACGACGATGCGACTCACTCTCACATGTTCCAACAAATTGAAGGTCTGGTCATTGACCGCAACGTGCGGATGAGTGATCTCAAAGGAACATTGCTTCAATTCGTACAAGAAATGTATGGCCCGGCGACCAAAATCCGGATGCGTCCTAGTTTCTTCCCGTTCACAGAGCCGAGCGTTGAAGTTGATGTGAGCTGTGCTATGTGTGGCGGTGAAGGTTGCCGTACATGTAAGCAAACAGGCTGGTTAGAGATTCTTGGAGCAGGGATGGTACATCCGCGAGTGCTTGAAATGGGTGGCTATGATCCGAAGGAATACACGGGATTCGCTTTCGGTATGGGTGTTGAACGTATCGCTATGTTGAAATACGGCATCGAAGATATTCGCCATTTCTATACGAATGATTTGCGTTTCTTAAAGCAATTTTTACATGTATAAACAGTAGGAAAAGGAGGGTAACAAGCATGAAAGTTTCTTATCAATGGTTATCGGAATATGTTGACGTTACAGGCTTCACAGCCGAAGAATTAGCAGAAAAATTAACCCGCAGCGGTATCGAAGTGGATATCGTGGAGGATCGGAATAAAGGTGTATCTAACGTTGTAGTTGGGTTTGTAAAATCCCGTGAAAAGCACCCTGATGCCGACAAACTAAGCGTTTGTGTGATCGATGCAGGGCAAGGGGAAGACTTGCAAATCGTGTGCGGTGCCAAAAATATTGATGCTGGACAAAAGGTTCCTGTCGCTATGATCGGTGCAGTCCTTCCGGGTGGACTGGAAATTAAACGTGCGAAGCTGCGCGGCGTGGAATCACAAGGCATGATTTGTTCCGCGAAAGAGCTAGGGCTTAACGACAAATTGCTGCCAAAAGAAATTCAAGAAGGTATTCTGGTATTGCCTGAGGATACGGAAATTGGCCAATCTATTCTAGATGTATTAGCGATTAGCGACAAAGTCATGGATCTTGACTTGACGCCGAATCGTTCCGATTGCTTGAGCATGCTCGGAGCGGCTTACGAAATCGCGGCGATCCTTGGCCGCGAAGTGAAGCTGCCTGATGCGGAAGCGGCACTTCAAGCGGCAGGCAATGCAGGCGTGAAAGCTGCTGACCGCATCAGCGTGAAGATCACAGCGGCGGAACAGTGCACGCACTACGCGGCTCGCCTGATCGAAGGCGTGCGCGTAGGCACTTCACCGCTGTGGATCCAGAACCGCTTGATGGCTGCGGGCATCCGCCCCATCAACAACATCGTTGACATCACGAACTTCGTGATGTTGGAGTACGGCCAGCCGCTTCACGCGTTCGACGCGGAGCAGTTGAATAACGGACACATCGACGTACGACTCGCTGAAGCTGCTGAGAAGCTCGTTACACTCGACGATGTGGAACGTATTTTAGAGCCGCACATGCTTCTCGTGACGGACGGCACGAAGCCTGTGGCGATTGCCGGAGTTATGGGCGGAGCCAACTCCGAAGTAACGGAGGGAACTTCGCGGATCCTGCTTGAATCAGCGAAGTTCGCTGGCAGTTCTGTGCGCCGCACATCGCGCCAGTTAGGTCTTCGCTCGGAAGCGAGCCTTCGCTTCGAGAAAGAAGTGAACCCGGAATCGGTGATTCCGGCGCTGAACCGTGCTGCTGCGCTGATTGCGCAATACGCAGGTGGTCTAGTCGCTGACGGCATCGTAGAAGCCGCTAGCGGAACGCACAAGTCGGTCAGTATCGAGCTTGGGGCTGACCGCGTGAACAACTATCTCGGCACAGCGCTTTCCTTGGCCGAGATGGGGCAAATTCTTTCGCGCTTGCATTTCACATTCGAGCAAGCTGGCGAAGGCAAGCTGCTCGTGCATGTGCCGAGCCGCCGCGGAGACATTACGCGTGATGTCGATTTGATCGAAGAAGTGGCACGTCTCTTCGGCTACGATAACATCCCGACGACTTTAATGACCGGCGTGACAACGCCAGGGTCGCTTTCCAAAGAGCAATCGATCCGCCGTATTACACGGAACATCTTGACGCAAAGCGGATTGAACGAAGTGATTACGTATTCCTTCACCAACCCGCGTTCACACGTTGGTACAGGTGCTGAAGTGAATGCACAAGCGCAAATTGATGCTATTCCTGGTTTATTCCCTAATGCGAAGCCAATTTCACTTGCAATGCCGATGAGCGAAGACCGCAGTCAGCTGCGCACCAGCTTAGTGCCGCATTTGCTTGATGTTGTTAGCTATAATCGCAATCGTACAATGGATGACGTCGCCATTTTTGAAATCGGAAAAGCTTTCATTACAGACGAATCAACACTTACGGCTTTGCCGCAAGAAAAGCTATTACTGTCCATCGTATTGACTGGCAAACGTCGTCAAGCTCACTGGGCTCAGAAGTCAGAGGCTGTTGATTTCTACGACATCAAAGGTATTTTCGATCGTTTAGTGGGTTACCTTGGGATAAAAGGTCTGACATACACATCAGCAGCACCAGAAGGTTTCCACCCGGGGCGTACAGCAGAGATCGTACTTCCTTCCGCTGAAGGTCCCAAAGTCATTGGCCATGTAGGTCAACTACATCCAACTGCCCAACAACAGCGTGATCTGGACGACACGTATGTGCTTGAAGTTGAACTAGCGCCAATCTTGGAAACGGCTGGAGAAGAGATTGTTTACAAGCTATTACCTCGTTATCCGTCTATCGGACGTGATATCGCGGTAGTGGTGAATACAAGCGTTCCTGTTGGACTTATGGAACAAGCGATTTCAGAAGTTGCAGGTGAATTGTTGGAGTCAATCCAAGTGTTTGATATCTATACAGGAGAGCGTCTTGGTACGAATCGGAAGAGTGTAGCAATCGCGCTTGTATACCGTCATGGGGACAGAACTTTGCTCGATGAAGAAGTAACTGAACTCCACGCCAAAGTTGTGGCAACACTCGAACAACAATTTGAGGCAGAGTTAAGAAAATAGTGTAACTTTCCTTATAGGTTGCAGGAATTCAGGCTGGTCTTATCGAAATTATTCTCGATAAGGCCAGCCTTTCATCTTAAGGGAGGATTTCAAATTGACTATAGAAGATAAAACAAGAATTACTGTTGATATATATGGACACCAATATAAGCTCAAAGCAGATACAAGCACGAATCATATGAAGCGTGTCGCTGAATATGTGAATGACCAAATGTTTCGTATTGCCAAAGGGTACCCCCGTCTAGATTCACAAAGAATCGCTGTTTTAGCCGCAGTAAACATGGCGGATGAGTGCTTCCGGATGAATGAAATCTTGGAAGAGCTTAGCAAAGTCCAGAAAGAGCAGGAAGCGACGAAAATCGCCTACGAAAAGCTCACATCACGGTATCACGAACTAAAGCAAGAAGATGACAAGAACCAAGCCATACTTGCCGAGCTTAACGAGAAACTGGATCAAATACCAGAACTTGAAAAACAACATAAGCAAGAAATACTAAAAGTAAGACAAGAACAAGAACAATCCAATCAGCAAATGCTGCAAATGAAACAAAAGTATGAACTCGGGAAACAACAACTAGACCAAGCGAGGCAACAAATTGAACAAGCGAAGCAGCAGCAAGTTCAAGCTAAACAACAGAGTGATCAAACGAAGCAACAACTAGACCAAGCCAAACAACAACTAGACCAAGCCAAACAACAACTAGACCAAACGAAACAGCAGCTAGACGAAGCGAAACAGCAACTAGAACAAGCTAATCAACAAAATGACCAAGCGAAACAACAAATAGACCAAGCCAAACAACAGAATGATCAAGTGAAACAACAACAAGAGCAAGTTCATAAACAAATAGATCAAATCAAGCAACAGCTTGATCAAGAGAAGCGCCAAAGCTTACAAGTAAAACAACAGCTTGAGCAAGAAAAGAAGCTCCATCAACAAAGCAAGCAACAGCTTGAGCAAGCGCAGCTGAATAAATCGCAGCAGCTTCTGAAATTAACGGAACAGCATAAAGTTGAGTTGGCCGCCATCGCAGAGGCGCATCGCTTAGAAAATGAAACTCTGCAACAACAATTGCAGGAAGAGAAACAATCGCTTATTCAGCTGCATGTACAAGATAAAGAAAACGTAGAACTGCAGCACCAAGAAGCATTGTCACTACTCTCTAAGCAAAGTGGATCTGATATCGATGTCATCCATAAGCAATACCAAGCGCAAATCAAATCCATAACCCTCCAACACCAGGAATTACAAGCTTCCATGGCGCGCGAACATGACTCTCAACTTGCGTCTTTGAGACAAGAGCATCAATCAGCAATTGGAACGCTGACAGAGGGGCATGAAGCAGCCATAGCGCTTTTGACAGAGGAACATCAATTTGCAATCGCACTCTTGAATGAAGAACATCAAGAAGCATTCGCAATCTTGAAGGAAGAAGAGAAAGAAACAATCGCAATCTTGAAGGAAGAAAAACAAGAAGCAATCGCGACTTTGAAAGAAGAACATCAAGAAGCAATCGCAGCCTTGAAAGAAGAACATCAAGAAGCAATTGCAGCCTTGAACGAAGAACAACAAGCAATTGCGATCTTAACAGAAGAACATCAAGAAGCAATTACAGTCTTGAAGGAAGAGCAGCAGCAAGTAATCGCACTTATGCTAGAAGATCATCAAGCCGAATTAGTAGCTATTTCCGATAGCCATCTCACTGAAATCGAATCCATTTCAGAAGAATACCAATCGGAGTTAACCGCAATTACGGATAAACTGCAAAGTGAATTGGCAAGCCAAATAGATGAGCACCATTTCGAAATTGCATCTTTGACAGAAAATCATCAGAAAGAGATTGATTCTCTTACCAAGCAACACCATATCGAATTAAGTACAATTTCTGAAAACCATCAAAATGAGCTGCACGCAATATCGGAAATGCACCAAGCAGAGTTGAGTGCACTTACTGAGAACCATCACAACGAAATGGAATCGCTCTCTAGGCAGCACCGGGAAGAATTAACATTGAACAATACGAAAAATCATAATGAAATAGCAGCCATCGTGCGTGGACACCATGCTGAAATTCATGCGATTAAGCAGAAGCATCAAGCTGAGTTAGAAGTTGCGGCTAGCGCTCATCAAGAAGATATCGACTCACTTGCGTTGTTATATCAGGAAGAAGAAGAAGCTAAAGCAAAACGGTTTGAAGAGGCAAAAGGCAATCTAGAAGGCCACTATCAGAAGCAACAAGCAACGTTCCAACAAATGCTTGAGGAGCAGAAGGCTGCGATCATTCAGCATTACCAAGGTAAGATTGAAGAATTACTTGCACAAATGCAGATAGAACGAGAAAGACGCGCACAAGAGTTTGAAGAAGAAAAAGAACTTATTTGGACGCAAGCTCAGCAGGAAAAGGAAGAATTATTACAGTTAAGTATGAACGACGAAGCGCAACAAGAAGAACTTCATGCCGTCAAAGAGGAATATCGTAAATTGCGTGAAGAATACGCTAAGCTTCAAATCGAATACAACGAATGGATTGAGCTTGTAGAAGCTGACAGTCCAGTTGGGTAGACTTAAGTGACAGTGAACCTTCTGGATTACGTCTTACTGTCGGTCATTGCTTTAGGACTGCTGATTGGTTACTTTAGAGGATTTATCTCTCAAATCGTTTCAATTTCGGGTATGATCCTCGCCTATCTAGTTGCCTTTTATTTTTACAAGGATCTAGCTCCGTTCCTCAAGAGTGCGATCTCATTGCCCACCTATCATAATTATCAAAAATACGAATTCATCGTAAAAGGACTTAATTTAGATACGTATATTCTAAATGCTATTGCCTTTGCTCTCCTGTTTTTTGGTGTGAAACTTGCACTATTGATCATTGGCAGAGCGTTGAACGTCCTTGCCAAAACCCCAGGACTAAGCACCATTAATCGTTGGAGCGGCGCATTGCTGGGTTTAGCGGAAGCCCTGCTCATCATCGTAATTGCTGTAAACGTGATGACCATCATTCCATCAGATGGCCCCCAGAAGCTGCTAGCAAGCTCATCTATCGCTCCGTATTTGATTAACGAGCTGCCGCAAGTTGCAGGAAAACTCCATGACCTGTGGAAACAAGGAATCTCCCTATAGAAACTACTGCCTTTTGAAAAAAAGCGGTAGTTTCTATTTGTTTTGCAGGAGAAGAGAGAAAAGAGCAAAGGGTGAAACGTATATGTGATCGGTGAAGATCGGTGGTTGAGAATGCAAATGAAGAGTGATACAAGAGGAGTGGAAAGAGAGGAGAAAGGAGAAAGGAGAAAGGAGAAGAGAGCGAAGGTAAGAGGGGATAGAGTATGACAGATAGGATATAGGTGGAAAGTGAAAAGAAAAGAAATAAGAGCCAAAATGTAAGAAATAAAAAGTAAGGTATGAGGTGAAAAGTAAGGGGGCAGAGGAAAGAAACAAGAGGCAATAGACAAGAGATAAGAGGCAAGAAGTAAGAAGTAAGGAGTAAGAGTTAAGAGATAAGAGATAAGAGATAAGAGATAAGAGATAAAGGGGGCAGATGTAAGAGGTAAGCGAAGTAAGAGAAGTAAGAGGTAAGAAGTATGGGAGATGCAAGAAGAGAAACAACCAGAGGAACCTACAGGAGCAACTACACCGCAAAAACTTTTTTCTGAGGTATCTACAACTCAAAATTACCCTGTTTTCCTCAACAGAATAACTCAGTTTCCAACATTAAGTAACATTATTATCATTTCGACAAAGTGGACTGCAAATATTGTAGTTATCTCAGAAAAGATAAAACTCCGGAAGTACTCTCGCAAAATAAACATTTTCTTCTTTACATGGAAACAATTGTTGGATATAATTTAAAAATAGGAACATGAGTTCTATTCGTGAGGTGGTTCTGTTATGGAAATGCATCTAATAAGTTCAATAGATCATGCATTCCAATCGGAGGAAGAGTGTGAGCAGTTCTTGATGTCAAGTCGCTGGGCCAATGGGTTCTCTTGTCCAAGATGTGATCATCATTCTTTTTATAAAGTGAAGACACGTAGCTTACTCGAATGTAAGGAGTGTAGGACTCAAATATCTATTACAGCTGGTACGGTCATGCATAAATCGAAGTTACCTTTATTACTCTGGTTCAAAGCCATTCGGATATTGATTCAAGATGAGATGAGTTACTCAATTCCAGCGTTTGCAAGTACGCTTGGTGTGAATTATCGGACTGCTAAGTTGATGCTTGAGAAAATTCTATTAGCTTTACACAAGCAATACGCTCGTATGGGGAAGTATAAGATAGAGAAACTAAACGAAGAGCCTGAGCCCGTAGTAGAGCCTTTAGTAGGCAAAATGGAGCGACAAATGAGTGAAGGGAAAAGCGTGCGAGTTAAGAGGAACACAAGTGTTGTAGAGAGGTTCCTTTTTAAGAATTCTAGAAATGTAAAATACGCCGAACAAGATATGTTTAGAAAATGGATGCATGCGTTCTTATCTGTGTTTTTGTATCCGCATTTTTTAAGGTATTTTCAAGTCATCTGAAAATAAAAAAACCTTATCACAGAAAATGTGAAAAGGTTTCATTGTGAAAAAGTTACATATTATTCAACGATAAGCGTCGTTTTCATACTTGCGTGACCAGATCCGCACATGATGGAACATGTAATGGGGAATGACCCAGCTTTATCTGGCGTGAAGGTAACGGTTTTATTGCCATTGTTGAGGTTAATGTTGAACTCTTTAATGGATGCACCGTGAATACCTTGAGAGTTCTCCAGTGTGATTGTGACTGACTCCCCTTTTTTGATGCGGTATTCGGTTTTGTCAAACTCAAAATTTGTAGCTTTTAGTACAACTTGTTGTCCACCGGTTGCAGCTTTCGTAGTAGCGGCTGGTGAAGCTGCAGACGTTGCAGCTGGCGCTGTAGTAGTTTGTGAAGTTGCTGTTGAGTTGGAGTCTTTGTTTCCACATGCTGTGATGGCAATAAGTACTGCTAGTCCCATCATAAGAATTGTAAGTTTTTTCATGGGTACCCCTCCGTATACATAATAATATCCTCATTATTGTACACGACCTATTACCAAATTACAGTGACAAACTAGTGAATCTACATAGAAAAGATCGGCCCGGCGATTGAGAACGCTGCAGGCCGATCTTTTTTTTGGGCTTTGCCTTAGCTATCAGCTATGGAAACTGATAAGTTTATCGACGATCTTCTCTGCCTGTTAGCCCTTGTTCGAAAGGGGTTTTCACAGGTATGAATAGGTCGATGATCCCGATGACTAAAGCTGCTAAAATGGCACCTATCATGCTCGTAGATACATCAGTCACAATAAATTGAGCGGCCCAAATGACTAATGCGCTCACTATAAAACCTACGATACCTCTGCCAAAAGGAGTGATTTGTTTGCCGAAGACTCCTTCAATGATCCAGGCCGCGATTGCAATGACGAGTGCCAAGAAAAAGGCACTCCAAAACCCGCCGACTGAGAACCCTGGAACTAACCAGCTTACAAACATTAAAACCAAAGCTGAAACAATAAACCTTACCAGATGTCCAAGAAGATGCATGTCGTGAACCTCCTTCTTTCTGTCATGGAATGTCACCATTGACAAGAAGCGATTTTTTGAGCAGAATGCTTTGATTGTGATGTTATACAATACCTTTTGGCAAAGGATTAGATGCACATCTTAGTGTAACCAACTTTGTAATATTTATGGCGGGCAGTATCTTCCATATAATGATTGTCTCCGTAGCTAATCAGGATCTATTTGGTTTATAATATAGGATAGAGAAAAGAGGTTGGAACATTGAATCCGAAAATAATAAAAACATTAGAATATCAGAAGATTTTACATAAAGTAGCTCATCACGCTTCGACTTCATTAGGCAAAGAGACAGCGGAGAAGCTGGAGCCTAAGGGGGATTTCGAACTTGTTAAGCTTCGCTTACAAGCTACTGATGAGGCGGTTAATGTAGAACGGTTAAAAGGCAATGCACCTTTCGGTGGCATCCGTGATATTCGTGCTCCTCTGCATAGAGCTAGAATTGGTGGCATGCTGAATCCAACAGAGTTGTTGGAAATTTCAACTACGATGTTTGGGTCGCGCAGATTGAAGCGATTTGTTCTAGCTGCCCATGAGGAATATACGATCCCCATGTTAAAGGCACAAGTGGAGTTGTTGACAGAAAATAAACAACTTGAAGATAAAATTAACTGCTGCATCGATGAAAATGCAGTTGTTGTTGATGGAGCAAGCCCTGAACTAGGACGTGTTCGAAGTGAGCTTCGCACTGGTGAAGGTAGAGTGCGCGAAAGATTGGAACAAATGATTCGTAATTCTTCTGTCCAGAAGATGCTGCAGGATGTGCTCATTACGATTCGGAATGATCGTTTCGTTATTCCAGTGAAATCGGAGTATCGTTCTAGCTTTGGTGGTATGATTCATGACCAGTCAGCTTCAGGTGCAACGCTGTATATTGAACCTGATGCAATTGTGCAATTAAATAATAAAATTCGCGAACTCAAATTTAAAGAAGAAGCTGAAATTGAGAAAATTTTGCGGGCATTGACGGAGCTAGTAGCTGAACAAGTGGAAGTGCTTGTCTTGGATGTGGATCTCCTGGCAGAGTTGGATTTTACATTTGCCAAAGCTGGTTTAGCTAGAGAATTAAAGGCTACGATGCCAAGATTGAATGATCGAGGTTTTATCAAGATTAAAAGAGGAAGACATCCGTTGATCGCGGCGGATGCGGTTGTGCCACTCGATCTAGAACTGGGAAACGATTACTCGCAAATCATCGTCACAGGTCCGAATACCGGAGGTAAGACGGTATCTCTTAAAACCGTTGGACTTCTGAGTTTGATGGCGATGTCTGGACTGTTTGTACCCGCCGAAGAAGGCACGCAACTTTGCGTATTCGATGCCATTTATGCGGATATTGGTGATGAACAAAGTATTGAGCAAAACTTAAGTACGTTTTCCAGTCATATGACGAATATCATCAGCATTTTACGTGATATGACACCGAAAAGCTTAGTATTGCTGGATGAGCTAGGCGCAGGTACCGATCCTGCAGAAGGTTCAGCACTGGCGATTTCGATTTTGGACTATATTCACCAAATTGGCTGCCGCATCATTGCTACAACGCATTATTCCGAATTGAAGGCATATGCTTATCAAAAACAAGGTACGATTAATGCGAGCATGGAGTTTGATATCCAAACGCTTAGCCCGACATATCGCTTGTTAGTCGGTGTCCCTGGGCGTAGTAATGCATTTGCTATTGCTGAGCGACTTGGTTTATCGCGTCGTATTATTGAACATGCTCGCACGCAGGTCGGAGAGGAAGATCAGCGCGTCGAGTCAATGATTGCATCCCTTGAGGAGAATCGTCTGATCGCAGAATCTGAGCGCTATGCTGCGGAAGAGCTGCGTAAAGAAGCTGATGCTATGCGCAAATCGCTTGAAGCTCAGCAACTCAAGTTTGACGAGCAACGTGACAAGCTGCTAGAGAAAGCGGAACGCGATGCACGTGAGGCTGTCGTCAAAGCACGCCGCGAAGCCGATGAAGTTATCGCGGATCTGCGCCGCATGGCACTGGAAGAAGCCGGCGGGGTCAAGGACCATAAGCTTGTTGAGGCGAAGCGTCGTCTGGATCAAGCGACACCGGAGCTGCGCAACAAGCAAGTACGTGCTTTGAAGAAACGTCCTGAGCGAATTGAAGCGGGTGATGAAGTCCGGGTCATCTCATTAGGGCAAAAAGGACACGTCGTTGAGCTTGTAGGAACAACCGAAGCCAATGTTCAATTGGGGATTATGAAAATGAAAGTTCAGATCTCTAACCTTGAGAAAACCGGTAATGCGCCACAGTCGAAGCAACCACAGAAAGTGGCTACGACGCTGAAGCGAACTCGCGATGATAATGTCAAAATGGAATTGGATATGCGCGGCATGAACATGGAAGAGGCTTTAATTGAGGCAGATCGGTTCTTAGATGAATCCTTCTTGAGTAATTTTGGCCAAGTGTATCTCATTCATGGTAAGGGCACTGGTGTGCTAAGAACGGGTATGCAAGAATATTTGCGTCGTCACAGACACGTGAAAAGTTATCGAATGGGCAATTACAATGAAGGCGGAGCTGGGGTTACGGTTGTCGAATTGAAATAACTGATAAATATTTAATCCTTTTTGAAACTCATTCTTCGGTAATGCGTATGAAATAGATATAAAAGAGTATGAAACCTTAGGAGGAATTTTAGATGGGAATTTTCAAAAGACTTCGTGATATGACAATGGCTTCAATTAATGATTTATTGGATAAGGCAGAAGATCCTGTCAAAATGTTAAATCAGTTTTTACGTGATATGGAAGAAGATATTTTGGAAGCCGAGTCAGCAGTAGCGAAGCAAATTGCAATCGAGAAGAAGTTCAAACTGCAAGTTGAAGAGTCCGAAGAGATGGTAACGAAACGTACAGAGCAGGCGATGAAAGCTCTTGAAGCTGGGAATGAAGATTTAGCACGCCGCGCCTTGGAAGATAAGAAAGAACATCAAGGTCGTTATGATGAACTGAAACGTCAATATGATCTAGCCAAAACGAATGCAGATCAACTTCGTGCACAGTTGACTGAGATGAAAGACGAGTTCACGAAAATGAAAAACAAAAAGGATTTGTTAATTGCTCGCGCTGAAACAGCAAAAGCACAAAAACAAATCAACCAAGCTATGTCGGGGTTTGGTACAGATAATGCTGCTAAAGGCTTCGATCGTATGAGTGAAAAAGTGTTGCAAATGGAAGCTGAAGCACAAGCAAGTGGAGAAATTCGCGCTAAAAACCGCAGCTTGGATGATGAACTAGACAGCTTAGGCGCAAGCAGCAGCGGAATCGATGATGAATTGGCAGCAATGAGAGCAAAGCTTGCTGAAAAAAAACAATCCTAATGTTATAATAGTTGTACCTGCGAGAGACTGAGTCATACTCAGTCTCTACTACCATATATAGGGAATAGGGGATTTCGTCAGAGTCTCTCTACTTGTGTAAAGGAAGGCAGGAGATGATATGAACGAAGAGGTGGATGTCTTGTTAAGTAATCCGTATTTAGCAACGCTTGCTTTTTTTGCTGTAGCAGTGGTCGCGCTTGTTGTTTTCCTTACCATCTTCGAAATGGTTACAAAGTATGATGACTGGGCTGAAATTAAAAAAGGAAATCTATCGGTCGCTATGGCAACTGGTGGGAAAATCTTTGGGATTTGCAACTTATTCCGCTTTGCCATCTTAAACAATGACACCATGATGCATTCTCTAATTTGGGCCGGATTTGGCTTCGTACTGTTGTTGGTTGCCTACTTTATTTTTGAGTTCTTGACGCCTTATTTCAAAATTGATGAGGAAATTAAGAATGATAATCGTGCAGTAGGTTTCTTATCCTTAACATTGTCTGTCTCCTTATCCTATGTGGTTGGAGCATGTGTAACTTAGTATCATAAAATATAGTATTTATTGTTTTACATAATAAATCGGCTATATTTCTTGATAAACGCACCGTCCTGGAAGTACGGTTAGTCGTTTATTTTGCATAATCTTGGAGGCTTGAACAATGAAATACCTGTGGGGTACCTTGTTTGCTATTGCGCTTGTGTTTGTAGCGGCAGGGGTTTATTATGTATGGAAATATGCATAGATGCAATTAGCTGGAGGATTTCGCAATGAGCAGTAATGAAGAAGTCGTATGTCCGTGGTGCCAAACCGAAATTGTTTGGGATCCCGAAATTGGGCCAGAGGATGAGTGCCCACATTGTTTCAATGAATTGAATGATTACCGTAGCATTGATTTGAAGGTTAAGCAGACAGGGCAGAAGCTTCGTTTCAATGAGCAGGAATATGCCGAATCCGATGAGGACTTATCATTGGCTTGGGAGGATTCTGATGAGCCACTTGATAAGTATGGCGAGAAGGTCCAACAATTAACAGATGAGCAGGAAGAAGCACCTGAGTGCTCAAGCTGTCATGAATTCTTGCTGCTTGCTGGAACTGAAGTGACAAGTGGCGCTTCCTTCACACCTACGATTCCCAAAACGTTGGGGAGCGCGTTCTTGACAGGCCCGTTCACGACGGATGTTTACGTGTGTCCATCCTGTTTCCGGGTTGAGAAAGTGCTCTCAGATACAGACCGTTTATTGATGGTTGAACGAATCAAATCGGAATAAGATCGTTGGTAGTAGAACCGAGTCCTCGTGGACTCGGTTTTTTGCGTACATGTGCCTCATATTTTCACTCCAAAGGGGAAGGTTAACAAAAGCCTATACTCGGTTTAAGTTAGGAGGAGGAGTATGCAAACGAAACAAACGAATCAAACGAATGTGAATAGCAAAGGGAAGTTAGATGCTCAAGCGATCCTATTGTTAGTTGTGCATGTACTATTCGGCGGAGCCAACGCACTGTCAGGTACGTTCGTCGGTGTTTACTTGTGGAAAGCCAAAAACGATTTTACATTAATCGGCTGGTTCACCTTAACGACTCATTTAACAATGGCCATTACCTTTTGGTTGGCTGGTAAGTGGGTGAAAGAGCACAATAAAATGAATTGCCTGCGTATTGGAGTATCTATATCTGCGTGTTTCTACATGCTGGTTCTATGGATGGGAACTAGCAGCGTCCATTATTTTGTATGGTTAGGTATGGTCCAAGGGATTTCTGTAGGTCTTTTCTGGATAGCGTTCAACGTCGTTTACTTTGAAGTGACAGATCCAGATAATCGAGATCGTTTTAACGGATGGGTTGGCTTATTAGGCGCAGGTGCAGGCATTATTGCTCCTTGGATATCTGGTCTACTGATCGTTAATTTGGGGGATGGAGCTGGATACCGCCTTATTTTCTCCATCTCACTAGGCATATTTCTATTGGGAGTTATTATTAGTTTTTTTCTGAAGAAGAGGAAACTGAGTGGCACCTACGAGTGGCTGTTGCCTCTACGAATCCTTAAGCAACCTCAAACACCATGGAAGAGAGTAAGTCTAGCTTTACTTTTTCAGGGCGTGCGTGAAGGTGTGTTTGGATTTATGATTGGATTGCTCGTATACATATCGACGTCAAGTGAAGCAAGTTTAGGTAATTTCGCTCTAATTACTTCATCCGTAGCGTTAGTTAGCTTCTGGGCAGCAGGGCGCTTCATTCGTCCTTCTTTTCGTAAAAAGAGTATGTTTATTGGTTCAGTGATGGTTGTTCTTGTGATATTGCCATTCTTTTGGGAAATGTCATTCAGCACCTTGCTGATATTCGGGATTGGTTCTGCACTCTTTTTTCCTATGTACTCCATTCCTATGGTGTCCGCAGTGTTTGATCTGATTGGCTCGGATGATGAGAGTGCCAAACAACGGGAAGAGTACATTGTTCTGCGTGAATTATCGTTGAATGTAGGGCGCGTATGCGGCGTACTTTTATTCATCTGTGTGATTTCATGGAGTAAGGAGCCGCTAGTTATCAATGTGCTATTACTCGTCATCGGAAGCTCAACATTCTTCTCATGGGTATTCATTAGAAATCAGTTGCCTGCAGCTAAGTCTTGACAAAGGCTAGGTTTCCGCATGAGAATGTGAATACATGCGTATGAGATGAGGAGGGGGCACCAATGCCGCCAAAAATGGTGAATAGCATCACAGAGCTGATCGGAGATACCCCCGCGGTGCGAGTAAATCGCTTGTTGGAGCCGGAAGCTGCTGAACTGTATGTGAAATTGGAATATTTCAATCCGAGCGGAAGCGTGAAGGACCGGGCGGCATGGAATCTTATCGATCAGGCTGAGAAGTCAGGACAACTTAAGCCAGGAGCCACGATTATTGAACCAACCAGCGGCAACACGGGAATCGGACTAGCGATGAACGCGGCGGCCAAGGGATATAAGGCCATTTTGATTATGCCGGATAATATGAGTAAGGAACGCATAAATATTCTGAAAGCCTACGGCGCCGAAGTCGTTCTAACTCCAGCTGCATTGCGGATGCCTGGTGCCATTGCGAAGGCTGTGGAGATAAGGGATCGAATACCTGGCAGCTTTATCCCGCAGCAGTTTGAAAACCCGGCGAACCCAAGTATTCACCGAGTGACGACAGCTCCTGAAATTATTCAGCAGATGGAGGGGCGGTTAGATGCATTTGTCGCGACCTCAGGTACGGGCGGTACGATTACGGGGACGGGTGAGGTACTCCGTGAACACTTGCCGAATATCCAAATTTACGTGGTAGAGCCTAAGGGTTCGCCTGTACTTTCTGGTGGAAGTCCTGGGCCGCATAAACTTGTAGGAACAAGTCCTGGTTTCGTACCAGCCATTCTGAACACAAGTATCTATGATGAGATTGTACAAGTGGCAGATGAGGATGCCATCCAAACGATGAAGGATTTGGCAAGCAAGGAAGGCATTCTTGTTGGTCCTTCTGCTGGAGCCTCCGTATGGACCGGAATGCAGGTGGCAAGAAAGCTCGGAGCAGGAAAACGAGTGTTATGCATTGCACCAGACACAGGTGAGCGCTATTTGAGTATGGATTTGTTTTAACCTTGTACGAGGTGAATTTAGACGTATGAGCTACTTTGGATGGTTATCCAGTGGCTTTTTTTTATGCCAGTCAAAGTGGAATTTTTGAATATAGTTAAATATTCTGGATTCTTTCACGATCAACAATTGAATTAGGACAGCAATTCATTGTAAGATGAATGGATGAATGAAACATATCTCAGAAAGGTAGGTTTAACCATGGATACTTTGAAGCTTAAAATTCTCGATTTACTAAAGGAAGATGCCCGCAGGAGCGCGGATCTGATCGCCACCATGTTAGGAACGGCGGAGGCCGAAGTTGCGCGAGCGATAAGCGAGATGGAAGCGGATAAGGTCATCGTCAAATATGCGACAGTTGTGAACTGGAGTAAAGTAGCTGACGAAAAGGTTACCGCCCTAATTGAAGTTCAAATTACACCGGAACGCGGACGCGGGTTTGATGCGATTGCGGAACGGATCTATTTATATCCGGAAGTCAAATCGGTTTATCTCATGTCTGGCGCCTATGATTTGCTTGTGGAGATTGAAGGAAACTCACTCAAACAGGTGGCTTCATTCGTTTCCAACAAGTTATCGCCAATCGATCGTGTGCTTTCTACAAAAACGAATTTTATTTTGAAAAAATACAAACAAGACGGCATTATTTTTGAAGATCAGGAAGATGATCACCGAATGCTTGTTTCGCCATAAGGGAGAGGTAGCGCTATGATCAAGGATGAGACTACGATGCAATCTAGCAAAAAATCAATGAAAGACTACCTAGCTCCTGCGGTGCGTGAAATGAAGCCGTCGGGGATTCGGAAATTTTTTGATCTCGTAAGCAATAGTAAAGAGGACATCATCTCGCTGGGTGTTGGCGAACCTGACTTTTCGACACCTTGGCACGTTCGTGAAGCTGCTGTACATTCATTGGAGCGCGGCAGAACGAAATACACGCCAAACTCCGGTATTCCTGAGCTTCGCGAAGCGATTGCGAACTATTTGTATACCTCTTTTAAAGTGAAATATGAGCCATCGAACGAGGTACTCGTCACGGTAGGCGGCAGTGAAGCTATTGATCTCGCGTTGCGTTCCCTGATTACACCTGGGGATGAGATTCTGATTCCTGAGCCTTGTTATATTTCGTACTCGCCAATCACAGCCATTAGTGGTGGTGTGCCAGTGGGGATCGAAACGTTTGCAAAGGACCAGTTCAAACTGACGGAGAAGGCGCTTCGCGATGCGATTACGCCCAAATCCAAAATATTAATTCTATGCTATCCTAGTAATCCAACTGGCGGTATTATGACGTATGAAGATTGGCTGCCGATTGCTAAAGTTGTAGAAGAGCATGATCTGATCGTTATTTCCGATGAAATCTATGCGGAACTGACGTATGGTCAGAAACATGTGAGCTTCGCAGCAGTGCCCGGGATGCAGGATCGGACGATCCTTGTTAGCGGATTCTCTAAGGCTTTCGCGATGACTGGCTGGCGGATGGGGTATGCTTGTGGTCACAGAGAGTTAATCTCGGCTATGACGAAGATTCACCAATATACGGTCATGTGTGCACCTGTTATGGGGCAAGTCGCTGCACATGAAGCGTTGACGAATGGACTGGAAGAGAAAGATCGGATGATTGAGTCCTATAATCAACGGAGAAGGTTGGTTGTCAAAGGCTTCCGTGAAGTCGGGCTTGAGTGTCATGAGCCGCAAGGCGCTTTCTACGCGTTCCCAAGTATTGTGGCTACAGGGTTAACGTCTGATGAATTTGCGCAGCGTCTATTGTACGAATCTAAGGTTGCAGCTGTGCCGGGCGATGTGTTTGGATTAGGTGGCGAAGGTTTTCTACGGTGCTCTTACGCTTATAGTGTTTCCCAACTAAATGAAGCCTTAGAGAGAATCGGTAATTTCCTGAGGAAATTATAATATTCTTAATAAATTCATATGTTCATAGGAGACGAAAACTGGTATTCTAAGAGTAAGGAGGGATGAGCATGGCTTTTATGGAATATCAGCTTACTAACTTTCAGAAGCAATTTCAAATTCGAGAGCAAGATTTCGGACAGCGTTGGCTGACCAGAAATGCCAAGAAGCAAAATTCCCTAGCTCTACTTGAAGAAGAGATTCATTCGTTGAGGCGAAAAATGGAACAGATGGTCATGGAAGGTCATGAAATGACATCTGATGCGGTTGTTGAATTAAGTACGATGCTGGATCACAAAATAAATGAATATATGACAGCAGGAAAGAAAAGTCGGTGAAAACCGACTTTTCTGGCGAGTATCGATAAAGAGAGTGTATTGACGGAGGGAATTACATACACATGAAAGCAAAATGGTTATTCGTTGTTATGCTAGGAATGATTTTGATGCTTACAGCTTGTGGTGGACCGAAGCCAGATGTATCGGTATTTATGATGGGACCTAATGGGTTTCCGAGTGAAGCGGCAGAGAAATTGGAAGTATCTTTGAAATCCAAGGTAGGCGAAATTCCTACTGTGAAGCTGAATACCTCACCTATTTTTTCATTGGAAAAAATGATTGTTGAACTTGCTGCCGGTGGGAATGGCATCTTCATCTTGGGAGAAGAACAGTTCAAAGGCTTAAGCAATCAAGCGGGATTTGTTTCATTGGATAACATTATCAATCCTAAGGATTATCCAGATGGGGTTATCGAGATCAAAGAAGAAGGTAAGGCTGCGGAGAAGCACTTGTATGGCATTCCACTTAATGGGAATAAATGGATGAAAGAACAAGGCTTTGAAGGTAAAGGATTATTCGCTTTCATTCCTCAGAATGCTCCGAAAATGGACGAGGCTATGAAAGTCATGCAAATTATTGCACAGAAGTAAGGGTTCAACTCTAATCGACAAATAGCGTGAATGTATAATTTAATTTGCAACGATAGGTACTAGTAGGGTTCCAATGGGACCTTAATTAGTTAAGGGGAAGCCGGTTCAAATCCGGCACGGTCCCGCCACTGTAATTCAGTCTTGCGAGAGTCTGGAGAGTCAGGATACCTGCCTATTGTGCTGTTACAACATCCTTCGAGGAAAAGGATCGCGTTAAATCAGGAAGCAGAGTATGATGTGCGCTGCCCAATACCGCGATTTATCGTCTCCTTCGTTCCTAGTGAACAAGGGGATTTTTTATTTTGATGAAGATATCGCACGCTTCGGTGCCAACCACATGGCGTCCTGGCCAAGTGAATGAATAACTGGATTTTCTGCAGCTAAATCAAGAGGTAGATCCATACTAAGTGAAAAGAGGGTTTAAGTGATGAAACAGAGCAATTTCAAAAGAGGGCTTATTCTTACATTAGCGGTTGCGACCGCGATTTCGTTAGCGGCATGTGCGAAGAAGGAAACGGAAATGACAGATCCATCGAAATTAGGTGGTACAGGGACGAAGGCTCCAGTAGCATCGGTAACTCCAGCAACTACGAAGAAAACGACCTATCCTTTGAAAGTCAAAGATGCGACAGGTAAAGAGTTTACATTCGACAAAGCACCAGAGCGAATCGCATCCGTGTCTCCATCAGAGACAGAAACGCTGTTTGCCATTGGACTCGAAGCCAATATTGTCGGAGTGTCGGATTTTGATGATTATCCAGAAAGCGCCAAATCGAAGCCAAAGCTAGGCAGCATTACCAAGCCTAACACGGAGGCTGTCATTGCAACGAATGCGAATGTTGTCTTCACTGGTGTTTCCATGGATGCTGCTACTGTCGAGAACCTACGTAAGGTGAATATTAACGTATTTAAAGTAGATCCCAAAACATTAGATGATGCAATGAACAATATTCTAACATTTGGACAAATTATGGATCATCAAGAGCAGGCCGAAAAAGTCGTTGCCAAAATGAAAGCGGATCGTCAGAAGGTTGTTGATGCCGTGAAAGATGTGAAGCAGGAGAACAAGAAAAAAGTATACATCGAGTTTGCACCAGGTTGGACTGTAGGAAGCGGCGTGTTCATGGATGAACTGATAACCCTATCTGGTGGGATTAACGTGGCTGCCGATAAAGCTGGCTGGTATGAGATCAGTGAAGAGAAGATCATTCAGCAAAATCCGAATGTCATCTTATTCGCCAATGGTATTGTCGATTTTAAAAGTAAAAAACCGTTAGAGGATATTATTCGTACACGCGGAGGCTGGGATGCCATTGATGCGGTAAAAAATAAACGTGTGGTCGGTCTCGACCAGAATTCCGTAAGTCGCCCAGGTCCAAGATTGACGGAGGGGCTGCTGGAAATAGCGAAAGGGATTTATCCTGAATTGGTGAAATAATGAAAAGAAAATTAATGCTAGGGGGAGGAGTGGGAGTTATACTCCTTCTTCTTTCTATTGTGGTGAGTTTATCCATTGGGTCGGCTCAACTCCCTATTACACATATCGTGGGGATACTGGCGAAGCATCTTCCTTGGATAGGCAGTCACATTGAAGTGAACTGGCCGCAATCTTCGGAACAGATCATCAATAAAGTAAGAATTCCTCGCTTGTTACTGGGTATTCTTGTGGGAGCCGTGCTTTCGATAGCTGGCGCTGGGTTTCAAGGCGTTTTGCGCAATCCGCTAGCCGACCCCTACTCTCTTGGCGTATCTTCGGGAGCTTCTGTCGGTGCAGCATTTCTTATTTATTTCGGGTTACAATTCGCCTGGTTCGGGCAATGGTCGATCCCTATTGTAGCATTCGCAACTGGCCTAATTTCCCTATTCTTAGTCTTAAGGCTGGCGCTGATTGATGGGAAGTTGAAAATGGAAACGTTGATACTGTCCGGTGTTGTCATGCAAGCATTTCTAGGTGCGATTGTATCGTTTCTAGTCGCGATATCGAATCAAACGATTAATGAAATTATTTTCTGGCTAATGGGTAGTCTATCGATGCGCGGATGGTCATATACGTATATGATTTTACCTTATCTCGTAATAGGGATCGTGATTCTGTTAAGCTATGCGAGATCGTTAAATCTACTGGTACTAGGAGAGCGTCAAGCTGCGCATCTCGGAGTTCATGTGGAGCGTACGAAACTGATCGTACTGATTGCTTCGACTTTGATCACTGCGGCTGCTGTATCTGTGGCCGGGGTGATTGGCTTTGTTGGACTGATCGTGCCGCACCTTGTACGGCTGTTGGTAGGGCCGGATTATCGGTTAATTATTCCTCTATCGGCAATCGGTGGTGGGATTTATGTGTTATGGGCAGATACGTTGGCTCGAACTCTTCTGAGTCCTACGGAAATTCCTCTCGGAGTGGTTACGGCTTTTCTGGGTGCACCATTCTTTGCCTATCTACTCCATAAAGATAAGAAAACGTTGAGAGGTTGATCACGATGATTGGAGTCGAGGGGCTTTATCAGAGCTTTCGAGAGCAACAAGTACTGAACAATATGAGCTTTGAGGTTGGGCAGGGGGAGTTTTTTGGGATCATTGGTCCCAATGGCAGCGGCAAATCTACCCTGCTTCGACTACTTTCAGGCATGGATCCTGTGATACATGGAAAAGTGTGTGTAAACGGAAACCCGATATCCTCATATACGCGCAAAGAGCTTGCTAAATGGCTCGCGGTTCTTCAGCAAGATGCTTTGCCCCCAGTTGGCTTCACGGTGCGTGAAGTCGTGGAGATGGGACGCTATCCATTCCAGAATTGGCTTGGGGAAGATTCGGCGGAATCAGAGGGGCTGATTGATGCGATTATTACAAAGCTTGAGTTAGACGGACTCGTAGATCGAACGATTGAACGTCTAAGCGGCGGGGAGCGTCAACGTGTTGCACTAGCCAAAGTGATGGCACAGCAACCAAGCTTGCTCATGCTCGATGAGCCGACGACTTTTCTAGATATTGGGTATCAGATACAGATGATGGATTACATTCGTTCCTGGCAGCAGGAGTCGGAATTGACGGTGATTGCGGTTTTGCATGATTTGAATCTGGCAGCGCAGTATTGTACGAGATTGATGATCGTTCATGAAGGACGAGTCGTCACAATTGGAACACCGGCAGAAATTATTACGAGTACACAAATAGCTGACGTATATGGAACAGAGCCAATTGTGCTGAAGCATCCTGTTAGTGAAGTACCGCAGATTTTATTACAACCTGGGAAATAAAGTGGGTTCGGAGGATGGAGATAATGAACGCTCTACAACAGTTAATGGATAGGATTAAACCTGCTAATCAGGAGGCTGCTCGTCAAGCTAATGAACATTTGGACCAATTGACGAAGCCGCAAGGAAGCTTGGGAAAGCTTGAGGATATTGCACGCCAAGTCGCAGGAATTACAGGTGAAGTGATGCCTACTTTTGAAAAGAAAGCGGTCATTGTCATGGCTGGCGACCATGGTGTGTGTGAGGAAGGCATCAGTGCTTTCCCAGCGGCTGTGACACCGCAAATGGTGCTCAATTTCCTGTATGGCGGGGCTGCAGTTAATGTCCTCGCGAGACATGCCGGAGCTGACGTGGTTTGTGTGGATATGGGGGTTAATGCTGATTTGGAGCATCCTAATCTCGTCTCTCGCAAAGTTAGAAAAGGCACGCGCAACATGGCGAAGGAAGCGGCTCTTACCCTGGATGAGACGACCCAAGCGATTCTAGCAGGTAGTGAAATTGTTGATGATTTGGTGGCAAAAGGGTACCGACTTTTCGCAACGGGTGAAATGGGGATTGGCAATACGACGGCGAGTGCAGCGATTGTGTGTGCGTTGACAGGAGTAGACGCTGAACTTGCTGTAGGCCGTGGTACGGGTATTGATGATGCGACTTGGCTGCATAAGCAGTCGGTTGTGAATAGGGCGCTTAGAGTGAATGGGTTGCTCGGACGTGGGTTGGAAGTGAGTGCAAGTGCAAGTGCTGGAGACACCTTAAGCGCTGAGTACGCGCTTGAGGTGATGAGTAAGGTCGGCGGATTGGAGATTGCCGGACTCGTTGGGGTGATTCTGGGCGCAGCAAAGCACCGCTGCCCGGTTGTTGTCGACGGCTTCATCTCGTCGACCGCAGCGCTCGTGGCGAGCCGATTAGCTCCGCTAAGCACGTCCTACATGCTCGCATCGCACTTATCGCAGGAGCAGGGACATAAGAAGGTGCTCGAGTCGGTTGGCCTCGCAGCGATGCTGCAAATGGACATGCGACTGGGCGAAGGCACAGGTGCTGTGCTTGTATTCAATTTGATCGATGCCGCAGGCAAGATCATGAAGGAAATGGCGACCTTCGAAAGCGCAGGCATTTCGAGGGAGTAACAGACAGAGAGACGGAGGCGAACACGATGGCGGTTCTGGTAACGGGCGGGGCGCGCAGCGGCAAGAGCTCCTTCGCAGAGAAGCTGGCGATGCATCGCGGCAAGCGAGGGATTTATATCGCGACCTCCCACATCTACGATGAGGAAATGAGGGAGCGGGTTGGGCTGCACCAGCAGATGAGGGTTCAATCGGGTTTCCCTTGGGAAACCCGAGAGGAGCCGTATGCGCTGAAAGACTGTCTTACGCAGCTTGAAGAAAGCAGCGAGGGTGCAGTGGTGTTAATCGACTGCCTAACACTATGGCTGACGAACTGGCTGCTCTACTATGAGCAGGAGAGCGATGCAGGGCAACTCGTATCCAACCGAATTGACGAGCTTGTGAATGCCGTGTCCTCCTATAGTGGACAACTTATCTTCGTTACGAATGAAGTTGGCGACGGGATTGTGCCAGAATACCCGCTTGGCCGTCAATTCAGAGATTTGGCAGGACGGATGAATCAGCGTGTGGCTGAAGTGTGTCAGCAGGTTTTCCTGGTTACAGTCGGTATTCCGATCGAATTGAAAAGCAGAGCTTATATGTAAAGAATGGATATGTTTGGGTGGTTTGGGCTTCGTGAAGATGGGAGTGCAAGATGCTGGTGATGAGTGTAGTCCGATATTTGTGAATGTCGATTAATGAAAAGGTGCATCGCATGCAAGTTGAAATAAGGTTCTGAAATAACGCTATTTGCTCTATATGCATGTTCTACGAATAAATAGCACTACGAAATAACGCTATTCTGATCAAAATGAGTGAAATTCTCCCATTTAGGTCGGTATAGCGCTGTGTCATAACGCTATTCTTTCGAATTCTCTACCAGACGAGCAAATAAGATGATTTCATAATGTTATTGTTGCGAATGAGGCTCTGTTCCATGGCATGAATCGAAAAGTTGGTGCTAGGATATCACAATAATTTGTTAAGCGACTGTCTCTCATTTCGGACTAATGGGGATAGTTAGAGAAAGTTGGCAGATGAAGGACGGCATAGCTTTGCAATAAAAACGATATCTAAAACGTGGTCGCATATCCTCGAAGGACCTCGAGAGAAGTTACTCTCAAAGACAAGTAAGTACGGAATGGTGAAGCTCTTATGTGGATATATACATGGCAGGAAATCGTCTGGATGACGGTTGCTGCAATAGCATTAGACTGGTTCATTGGTGATCCGAAATGGCCCACGCATCCCGTCATACTCATTGGACGCTGGATCCGCTGGGTTGAAGATAGACTGCATCCTAGAGAATTGGCGACACCGGCTGCCCCAGTAGATCGGCACCCCAAGTGGCTGCGCATGAAGGGTGTCTTGCTGACGTTTTCCACAATCACACTGAGTTTTACTGTGGTGCTGGTGCTCGTACACTTCGCCAATGATATTCATCCTTGGCTAGGGTACGCAGTCTCAACCTGGCTTATCTCCACGACAGTGGCGATCAAAGGACTAAAGGACGCCGCGTATTTGGTTTACAATCCGCTGCGCAAGGGCCATCTCGCGGATGCTCGCAAGTATACCGGCTACATCGTTGGCCGGGATACGGATGCGCTCCACGAGGAGGAGCTCACGCGAGCCGTCGTGGAGACGGTCGCGGAGAACATTGTGGACGCGGTCATCGCGCCTTTGTTCTATGCGCTCATCGGCGGTGCTCCGCTGGCAATGCTCTACCGTGCATCGAATACGCTGGATTCGATGGTTGGGTACCGAAATGACAGATACCGTCATTTCGGTACCGCGTCGGCCCGCTGGGACGACGCCCTGAACTGGATCCCGGCGAGGATCACCGGGATCTTATTGATCCTCGTGGCCCTGGCGAAGCCGGGCCTCTCAGCTCCGCGCGCGGCGGCGGCGATCCGCCGCTTCGCGCATCTACACCCCAGCCCGAACAGCGGGATCCCGGAGTCGGCGGTAGCCGGAGCACTCGGGATCGAGCTTGGCGGGCTGAACGTCTATGGCGGCGCGGCGAGTGAGCGCGCCCGCCTGGGATGGCCGCTGCGTCCGCGAACGCAGCGAGACATTGTGAACGCCGTGAGTATGCTCTACGGCGTCAGTTATGTAGTGATGGGAGGACTCCTGTGCATCGCACTCATACTTTATTAGACTGGCTGCGAGCCTGTTTAGCCGCATTTCAATTCCTAACGCGTCTGCCGATTCCGGTGCAGATTGATTATACCGAGCGTGTGTTTCAACGCAGCTCTATATTTTACCCGTTGGTTGGCTTCGTTATCGGATTGCTTCTCCTGTTAGCAGGAGAAGGGCTCTCTCACGTGCTGCCAACCATGCCTGCAGCCATCCTGCTCTTAGCGATCTGGATTATGCTCACAGGCGGACTGCATTTGGATGGTCTTATGGATACCGCAGATGGAATCCTTAGTCACCGTCCACGCGAGCAAATGCTTGAGATTATGAAGGATAGCCGTGTTGGTGCAATGGGTGTGATCGTGTGTGTTCTACATGTATTGCTAAAATTTTCCTTGCTCTATACCATGCTGGATACCAACCATGCAGGGGGACAAGGAAGTCCGCTGCTCCTATTGATTATCGTGCCGATCTGGAGTCGTTGGTTCATGGTTGCAGCTATACGAATATGGCCTTATGCAAGGCCGACTTCGGGGTTAGGCAGTCTGTTCCGTGGCGTTAACAGCAAGCATGTCTCCGTATCTCTTTTAGTAGCCCTATTAACAACTACGCTTTGTATAGGCAACAACGGAATAACGACCCTACCTAGCTGGGGAATCGTTTTAGGTTTTGCAGCCATCACGACGCTAGTTGGAAGTGGAATTGCCGCTTACATCTCCTCCAAGCTTGGTGGACTTACAGGAGATACATACGGTGCTTTAAATGAGCTGCTGGAGAGTATGCTATTGCTAGCCGTCATCATCTTCCTGGGTAGATAGGGAGGGTTTGTCATCTTTTTAGGAAAGGAATGAGCTTGATGTTAGAGCGTTACGGACACGGAGGGGATCTCTGGTCAGCGGAGGAAGTTTGGAATCGGCCTAAGGAGCTCTTCCTGGACTACAGCTCAAATATGAATCCCCTGGGACCACCAGAGGTAGTTAAGGAAATTCTAGCAGCAAGCTGGCGAGACATCGTCAAATATCCAGATCCTGCTGTGCGTGAGCTACGCCGAAAACTAGCTCAGAAATACGAGATTGATCCTGAGAGTATTTTAGTAGGAAATGGTGCTGCCGAGCTGATCGATTTGATCATCCGTGTAGTACAACCAAGTATGACTGGACTTGCTAGGCCGTCTTTTAGCGAGTACGAGGAAGCGGTTCACAAAACGGGAGGAAGGCTAACCAACATCCCATTAAGCCCTCAGCATCTGTTCGAACTACAATGGCCGGATGTTGAAGCGGTGCTGCCAGATGTCGACTTATTTTTCCTTGGGCATCCTAATAATCCGACAGGCAAGCTCATTCCTCGCAATGTTTTGAACAATTTGGTACAGAGTCAGCGTAAGATAGTGCTAGATGAGGCTTTTATGGACTTTGTTCCCCAAGAATCAGAACATTCGCTGCTGAAGCTTGCATCAACAAGCGCTAATCTAATCGTGATCCGTTCGATGACGAAGTTTTATTCAATTCCAGGTATTCGTTTAGGTTTCATGGTGGCTCACCCTGAGCTGATCCAACGACTGCGTCAGCAGCAGGTACAGTGGAGTGTGAATTACCTCGCACAACAGATGGGGGTTGCCGTGTTAGACGATGACGGTTTTGAGCAGTCTACGAGAGAATGGCTGCGTGTTGAGAAGCCTTGGCTGGTGGAACAGCTGCGACATATGGGCTTGGAAGTTGTTCCGAGTGATGTGAATTTCCTGCTGTTTTCATTCCCGGTCGCAAGCGGAATTACGGTTAAACAGGCTCAACAATATATGGGTCATCAAGGGATTCTGATTCGGGATGCTTCCTTATTCCAAGGACTGAATGAACGATATTGCCGTGTAGCCATACGACTTCGCGAGGACAATGAGCGGTTAGTGCAAGCCCTAAGCCAAATGATGAACGATTTAACGAAGAGCGGAGGTAGAGGTCATGCGTGAATCCCGTTCAGCGGTTCTCATGATTCAAGGCACAGCTTCCGATGTGGGCAAAAGTATTCTTACGGCAGCCTTATGCCGTATTTTCGTAGGGGACGGCTGGCAGACAGCGCCTTTCAAATCGCAGAACATGTCACTCAATTCTTATATCACTTTCGATGGCAAAGAGATCGGTAGGGCGCAAGGCGTGCAAGCAGATGCTTGCCGAATCGTCGCAACGACGGATATGAACCCTATTCTACTGAAGCCTAAGCAAGATATGGTTGCACAAGTTGTTGTCCATGGTAAACCGTATGCAGATTTGGATGCAAGGACGTATAGGGAATCCTATTTGCCACGAGCGGAAGTGATTGTGAAAGATGCTTTAGAACGTCTGCGCAGCGAGTATGACATTGTCGTTCTGGAAGGGGCGGGAAGTCCGGCGGAGGTCAATCTGAAGGATCGCGACATCGTCAATATGCGTCTGGCTGGCTGGGCGGATTCACCGGTGCTGCTCGTTGCTGATATTGATCGTGGCGGTGTTTTTGCTTCGATTGTAGGTACGCTTGAAATCTTGACTCCAGAGGAAAGAGATCGCGTGAGAGGATTCATTATTAATAAATTTCGTGGGGATGTTAGTCTCTTGAAGCCAGGTTTGGATTGGCTGGAAGAGCGGACAGGGAAGCCTGTTCTTGGCGTCATTCCCTACTTGCAGCAGTTGGGTATTGAGGACGAGGATTCGGCATCGCTCGATTCCAAACGTGCCCAAACTAGAAGATCATCGAACAATCAAGGTAAATTAAGTGATCAATTGGACGTTGCTGTCATTCGCTTGCCTCGTCTTTCGAACTTCACGGATTTCGATCCGCTGCAAGAAGAAGCCGATGTTCATTTCCGATATATCGATTCGATATCTGACTGGGGGAAGCCCGACGTTGTTTTGCTTCCAGGGAGTAAGAATACGATGGAAGATTTATTTTACCTGAAGGAAGCAGGATTAGCTGAGAGGCTTATTTCTTATGCTCATGAAGAAAAAGGGTGGATCGTTGGTATCTGTGCGGGTTACCAGATGTTAGGTGTTACACTTTCAGATTCTGGTGGGTACGAATCGTCACATGCTGAGCTTGAAGGCTTAGGGCTCCTTCCGACAGAAACAGTGTTCACACCAGAGAAACGAACGGTAAGAGTACAAGGTGTCAGCACGCTTTACGACACGAATGCTGTTATTGATGGCTATGAAATTCATATGGGTAGGACGCAGTATATCCATGAAATCGTACCACCTTTCCAAATCGCTCCTCACTTAAGCACAGATTCAGGAGAATCTATTGAAACTTCCCTGCATCCAGACGGAGCAGCCTCGCTAGATGGGCGTGTGTGGGGAACGTACATTCATGGCATTTTGCACAATGATGATTTCCGTAGAGTGTGGTTAAATGAGATTCGAATAGATAAGGGTTTATCTCCAATCTTAGAAGGACTTCGCTATAAGGAGCGCCGAGAAGCTGCGTTTGATCGATTAGCTGACCATGTACGAGCTCACTTGGATATGAAGCGAATTTATGAGATGATGGGAGTAACGTATCCTAAGAAACGGGAGGGATTCTAAGATGAAAATATATACGCGTACGGGAGATGCTGGTCAAACTGGTGTAATTGGTGGTCGTGTGGACAAAGATGACGATCGCGTCGAGGCCTATGGCACGACTGATGAGCTGAATAGCTTCCTAGGTCAAGCGATGAGCTTCATGGATCCGCAGAAATACCCGGATTTACTGCCAGATTTGCTGCAGATTCAGCATGAATTGTTTGATTGTGGTGGAGATCTCGCACTACTGAAGCAGGAGTTGCGCCCCTATAAAGTAACGGCAGACATGGTGGATGCACTAGAACCTTTGATTGATAAATACGATGCAGAGACGCCAGATATTACGCGCTTTATTTTGCCTGGAGGCGGGACGGTATCTTCTACATTGCATGTTTGCCGTACGGTGTGCCGTAGAGCTGAACGACTTGTCGTTACTCTTGCACGCACACAGGAAATCAATCCCGAAGTGCGCCGATACTTGAACCGGCTGTCGGACTTTTTCTTCACAATTGCTCGCACAGCGAACTTCCGTGAGGGAATTGCTGATGTAGAATATATACGCAGTGCTGAGGTGTTTAAACGTAAATCATGAACTACTATGAACCATTAGTATACATTGTCCCGTCAGAGGAAGAAGGCTTCATTCTCAAGACGGTGCTGCAAAAAAGATTGATGGTCTCACGGAAATTGTTATCCCGCATCAAGCTTACCGAGCGCGGGATTACGGTGAACGGGGAAAGGCAGTACATCAATATCAAAGTAAAAGCTGGCGACCGTGTTGAAATTCGGATGGAAGAGGAACAATCAGAGGATATACTTCCTCAAGATCTTCCACTGCATATTCTGCACGAAGATGAGCATTTGCTCATTCTAGCTAAGGATGCAGGAATCATCGTCCATCCAACGCATGGTCATTACATGAATACCATTGCGAATGGTGTTGTGTACCATTGGCAGCAAGCAGGGATTACGTGCCGTTTCCGTCCGGTGCATCGATTGGATCAAGAAACTTCGGGGGTCCTGGCAATTGCCAAAACCCCCTATGTTCATCAGCAAATTTCCGAGCAAATGATTCAGCATCTCGTGAAAAAAGAGTACCTCGCATTCGTCTGGGGGACGGTAGTATCGCCATCTGGGACGATTAATGAGCCTATTGATCGTGACCCTGAGCAGCCTCATGTACGCATCGTACGATGCGATGGATACCATGCGGTGACGCATTACGAGGTGGTAAGGCAATTTGATCAGGGAGCACTCGTTCGAATATGGCTGGAAACCGGGCGTACGCATCAAATTCGTGTGCATATGCGCCATTTGGGCCATCCGCTCTTGGGGGATAAGATGTACACCCTGCCTCAGTTCGAGTCGAATGCGGATGAACTTGAAGCCAGCGGTCGGTTACATCGTCAAGCATTGCACGCGTTTAAACTGGCCTTTGTGCATCCAGGGACCAAGGAATGGACCGAATTTAACGCACCCTTACCTGCTGATTTATCTGAACTCCAGCACTGGTTAGCTGATAAAAGGTAAAAAATCCAAAACCAATCCAATTTATGGATGGTTTTTCTTTGCAATTACTTGACTTTCCTTGGCAATTAGCCCAAAATTTTAAGTAGTTCTATTTGATCATCATACGGCATAAAGGAGTTATTACAACGTGGGCGTTAAAGTGTATGGTTACGATAAATGTGGGACATGCCGGAGTACTGTAAAATGGCTGAAAGGACACAACATTGACATTACAGATTCCATTGCTTTATTTGAAACGCCGCCCTCAGCGAAGGAACTGGCGGATTTGCTTCAGCTTAGTGGTTTGGAAATTAAGAAGTTTTTCAATACATCAGGCGAAGTTTACAAAGAGATGAATTTGAAAGACAAACTGCCAAGTATGTCGCAAGAACAAATGCTGGATCTACTTGCCTCGAATGGGCGATTAATTAAACGTCCTATTGTAACGGATGGACATAAAGTGACCGTTGGTTTCAAAGAGGATGTGTTCGAGGACGTTTGGGCGAAGGGGTGATAGGGACGTGGGAGACAATCAGAAACCAACACGCAAGAAGTCACCACTAGCGATTGGCGGATTCATCGCTGTCCTCTTATCACAAGGCAAGCTGCTGCTTGCCGCTTTGAAGTTTGGGAAAGTTGGCGGCGCTGTCATCTCCATGTTCATCACGATCTGGGCTTACGCGTACTTAGCCCCATTGCCATTTGCGATTGGCCTGGTCCTTATGATCCTCATCCATGAGTTAGGACATGTGCTTGCGGCGAAGATGAAGGGGTTGCCCGTTTCAGCACCGGTCTTCATCCCATTCCTCGGTGCATTGATTACGATGAAGAAAAATCCAAGGGATGCAGCAACAGAAGCGTTCATAGGCATTGGGGGTCCTATTTTAGGAACTCTTGGTGGCGTTGCCGCTTTCGGTGTGGGTGTGTATTTGGATTCAGCTGTAATCGTTTCTGTTGCTTACGCTGCATTTTATCTGAATTTGATCAACTTACTTCCTATACATCCCCTTGACGGCGGAAGAATCTCTACAGCCGTAACACGCTGGTTATGGTTAGTTGGTTTAATTGGTGGACTCATTCTCATCGTGTACATCGATAGTTATTTTACTAGTAAAATTATTTTCTTGCTCATCTGGGCGATGTTTGCATGGGATTTGTACAAGAAATATGTGCGATATCGTCATAAAGAAGAGCGCGTAACGGTCGCTACACGATTCGAATTTCCAGCCAATCATTTGTTGCAACAAGAGTATATGATTCCTGGAGAGAGCCATACACGTGATTTGGATTACATCACCTATTCAGAATTGCAAGGACCGGGTGCGGGCCGGCAAACCATTCATATGTCTTGGCCAGCGATTGGATTTGAAGGGCACGCCTATTTGCCTGTGCAAGCGATTGTGAAGAGAGTGCAATTGGTGAAAGCAGAACGCATGAATAAAGAGGACGGCTTACACCTGGGTCTTCAGGTTCAAGTGGAATATTCCCCGCTAGGCATGCAAGAAAGCTATTACGAAGTTCCCGTTAAGACTCGCTGGAAGTTTGGGATCTCGTACCTGGTATTAATCTTATTTTTACTCTATATGATAAAACTCGTCCATCAGGTTGGTATCATTTCCTAACAACACATTTCACACAATGAGGAAGCTATTCATGACATTTAAAGGATCCAAACGGCTGCAACAGTTAGGCTCGGCTATTTTTTCGGAAGTAGCGGAATGGAAGAGAGAGGTTATGAACCAAGGGGTAGACGTCATAGATTTAGGTATAGGAAGTCCTGACCTGCCCCCCTCTAATCGAATTTTGGAAGCTATGGCGGAGGCTGTTCGCAATCCTGCACATTACGGATACCCAACATCGGAAGGTAGTTTGGCCTTTCGGGAAGCGGTAGCCAAATGGTATGATTATCGATTCGGTGTCCAGCTCAACGCTGAAACAGAAATTTTAACGTTAATGGGCTCACAAGATGGGCTTGCTCACTTAGCGCTTTCTCTCTGTGATCCTGGGGATATCGCCATTGTCCCTGATCCAGGTTATCCTATATATTCGGCAAGTCTTGTCTTGGCAGGCGTTGAACCTTATTTACTTCCGCTGCGCGCAGCAAATCATTTTTTACCCCAACTAGAGGACATTCCAGATGACGTGGCTGCTAAGGCGAAATTCATCTTGCTTAACTATCCGAGCAATCCGTTGTCTGCTGTTGCAGATCGTGCCTTCTTTGAGTATTTGATCTCGTATGCGAAGAAGCACGATTTGCTTGTAGTACATGATCTTGCCTATTCCGAAATGGCTTTTGATGGTTATAAGCCCATAAGTATTTTGGAGATTGAAGGTGCTAAGGAGGTTGCTATTGAATTCCATTCTTTATCCAAAAGCTTCAATATGGCAGGCTGTCGTATCGCATTTCTAACTGGTCATGGAGATGCAGTCAGGGCGCTCAAGACGCTGAAATCAAATATTGATTATGGTGTATTCGGAGCTATACAAGCAGCAGGCATTGCAGCATTAGAAGAAGATATGGAAAGCGATCATTCTGTCTCAAGTAGGTATGAGAAAAGGCGAAATTCATTTATTTCGGCATTAAATGATGCGGGGTGGATCATTCCACCACCGAAAGCAACCATGTTTATTTGGGCGGAGATACCGAAAGGCTGGACATCTCGACAAATTTCCCGGGAAATGTTGTTTCAGACAGGGGTTGTTGTTATTCCCGGCGATGCATTTGGTGCTGAAGGTGAAGGATTTGTTCGTATTGCTTTAGTGCAAGAAGAAGCTCGATTACTTGAGGCAGCAAGGCGATTAGGAGATTGGCTTCGGACCTTAGAATGAAAGTTAGAGATTTTGGTAAAAATAGGAGAATGAGAGACATATTCAGGTATAAGATTAAGAAAATTTATACGTTGAAAGGGGTAAGTATATGGATGCCATTTCTTCACTATCGGAACTGTTAGCTGAGCAGAAGCCGTCATCGTACGTAGAGATTCCCGGAATTTTAGGACAGACGTTCGGTCAAGCGACTATCGCTGCTACATTACCTATTAGCAAATTATTTTCTATTTTTGAGGTGGATTTAGAAGTACAACGTGCGATTATTCCGCGGAACCTCTCGAAGTTAATTGACTATGTGAATTTATATTTAGAAGATCGCCAGCCGATCTATTTCCCAGGCATCATTTTCTCAGCACGAGGCGCAGGACATTATGATGAGGAAAACCAAGCACTACGACTGCAACCCATTGAAAAATTGTATGTCGTTGATGGTCAGCATCGCTTGGCTGCTTTCCAACGGATTATGGAAACGCTGCAAAGTCAAATGGCGCGAGCCAAAGATCGCCGCGAATATGACAAAATGGATGAGATTACAGAAAAGCTGCGCCGTCTATACGCCTTCCCAATCTCCACAATGACCTATCTGGATATCAACGCACGCCAAGAACGTCAATTGTTCTCTGATATTAACAAGCTTCCTCGTAAGCTAGGCGGCAACTTGGCTGTCCTTCGTGATCAACGCCGGTTCTACCATGTGGCAGCTACAGAACTAGCAGCGAAAGCACCTGCTATGCAGAAGCTAACTGTTGATATGTTCTCAGAACGCGGCAAATCACCGGAGTATTTGTTCTCCTACCACTTATTGATTGAGATCCTAGTAGGATTGTTTGAAGGGCGCATGAAATCTGCTGCTCGTAATAACAACTATCAATATGCCGATAAAGATTTGCAGGAGCTTATTTCGCTAGCAGGCGGCTATTTCAATGGATTATTGACACACCTGCCATCACCGACCAAAGGTGAAATCGTATGGTCTGAGAATATCCAAATTGCGTTAGCCCTCTTCATGCATGAAGAAGCAACGAAAACAGGCAGCTTTAACCGCTATGCACTTGAACATGCCCTGAAAATATTGCCGCATGTCAACTGGAATAGCATTTATGCTGGAGAAGAGAAAGATCGTCTGCCAAGACGCACACGTATCATGAAAGCTTACAATCACATTAAGAGCTTCTACCAAGATCAGAACGCATTCTTAATCAGTGATGCAGATGACTATAAAGCTAGTTTTGCGAATAAGGAGGACGTGAGCTAATGGAAGGATTACGCCTGAAAATGACTATCCATCCTTTCTGCGAAAGGTTCGGTCTCGCGACTGTAGCTTTGCGCGTTCAGGATCTGCTGAACTATACGATGATCGATCCCATGGTTCAACGGAAGCTGAGTAATATGCAGCGCCGGAAGATTTCGACTTATTTGCAAGAACGCGAATTGGACCATGTGTTCTTCGGACCAGTAACCTTATCGCTTCGCGAGGTGAACCAACTTTCTAAGGGAGCGAAGGAATTCCTTCTACGTCATGGATCGAAACTGTCGATTCTTGATGGGCAGCATCGGATTCTAGCACTTGGTTACGTGAATGATCAGATGCAGAAAGAAGTTCGACGCTTTGAGAAGAAGCTGGCTCTGCTGAAGATTAAACAACGGAAGTTTAGTGATGATGCGGAGATTAAGCAAGAGGTTGAAGAAACGGAAGGTACGATTAATCAACTTGAAGGTAGACGGTTGGACCTGATGGAAACACAGCTTGCCGTGCAGATTTATATTGGCCTAACAGAGGAAGAAGAGCAACAGTTATTTGGCGACATCAACTCCAAAGTGCAGTTGGTTAGTAAAGAACTCGGCCATTCCTTTGATTCCATTGATCCGCTTAATCTGGTTATTCAACAAGTCGTGGATCACAATGTGTATCTGAAGGCAGCGGGTGTGGAGAGACGCAGCAACTTGACCTCTTTTAACCGTAACTTTACTTGTTTCAGCTGGTTGTATGCAACGGCGACGATGCTCTTCTCAGGTAGAATGCAGCCGTCCTATGAACTACAACGTAAAATTCGACATGACCCATCGACGTATGTGGAAATTCTGCATCAATTCTTTAATACGATTCTACCGATGATGCCAGAGCAGCCAGGATTGGCCCAATATACATCCGCGAATCGTGTGATTCAGGAAAGTATTGCGCTGTATGCGAATCGTTTCTTATTCCCTAATGGCGAATATAACGATGAGTGGACACAGTCCTTACAATTGCTAGAAGGCTTCGATTGGTCCCATGACAATGAAGAGTTAATCTATGTATTTGGCTCATTGGATAATGGTAAAATCAACCTCATCCATGAGAAATCGTTGAAAAAACATGCCAAACTTGTGCAATTCTTCTTAGAGGGCACGGATTCCGCAAACGACTCCGAAGAAGTATCCTCTGCCTAGTTGTAAACCCAATAACCCTTTCTATTTCAATGAGAATTGAGATAGAAGGGGTTATTTTTATTATGCGCTAGATCACTATTCTCAAAAAATACGCACTCTAGTATTCATTTGTCTATACCAAAAATAAAGAGCATGCATAAGATATCATATAAAGTTTGAAGGGAGGAAAACACAATGAGTTGCTCCGTATATGCTACTTTGGCTCATGTTGGACTTGGAACAGTTATCACTATTCATGCAGGTACTACACCCAATCATACAGGTAGATTTCTAGGTATCCAAAATGGTAATGTTGTTATCGCGAATAACGCTGGTACTGTCTTCTATTTCCCAGTTGATAAAATTGCTGTCGTTCATATTCCTTAATAATCGTACTCAACTGAAAGAATTTCAAATAGCAAGAGAGCGGACGAGCTCTCTTGCTTTCTTCCTTTTCATATCAATAGCCATGACGACAAATAGAGTAGGATACTGTTTCGAGTCTCCTATCTTTGTCCATACTAGCTAATGAAAGCGACTCCACAGAGCAGGGGGCTATGAATGATGTTAGCCGTTCATCAACGTATGGCGGAACTATGGACACTACGCAGAGCCAGAGAGCTAACTCGAGGCGAACAAGAAGAATTAATGCTATGCATGGAAGCGAATGCGACGTATGTATGGAATCGATTAAAACTAGAAAACTTGTCACTCTGCGCCTCCCAGACAGGGGATTACGAGTGGTTGCATGACATTTGTGAACGTATCGAAAAGATTGAACCTAAGCACTGACTATTGTCGGTGCTTTTTTCCTTTTCTGTATGAGTGTGGAGGGGTATAATAAGGATAGTTCAAAGCTAAGGAGATGCCCGCATGGTCAGCTGGTTCAAGCAACGGGGAGTAGCTCCCTATACATTTTATCTTCTAGGATTCATACTTCTGATTGCCTTCCTACTTAGACTAGTTTTGGCCCCCATTTGGGTAGGCTATGATACGGATGTACGAACATTCATGGCGTGGGCGGATCGCGCTTATACGGTAGGATTAAAGGACTTATATACGAATGCCAAAGATTATTTTCTAGATTACCCACCTGGTTACATGTATGTCCTATACGTTGTGGGCTTTGTCCATCATAAGCTATCTATTCCTTGGGAAAGTGGCAGTTCCTTACTCATCCTGAAGCTGCCTGCCATCCTTGCCGATCTTGGTACGGTTTATCTATTATTCCGGCTAGCGTTCAGCAAGCACGAAGGGGCACGTACCTGGAAGGCGGCACTCTCAATTGCTGCCCTATTTGCCTTCAACCCAGCCATTTGGGCGAATTCCGCAGTATGGGGACAGGTTGATTCTTTCTTTATGTTGTTTATTGTAGCGACATTGTTAATGCAGATGAAGGGCAAACTGCCACAAGCTGCGTTCTTTATTGCACTTGCGCTTTTACTTAAGCCACAGGCGCTGCTGTTTGGCATCTTCTTATTAATTGATGTGATACGAGCACGCAATGTGATGGTCTGGCTGTTAAGCGTATTGACAGGCATAGCTACGATGGTCGTACTCGCATTTCCTTTTGCAGTGGGCAGAGGCTATGGTTGGATGTTCGAATTGTATACGGGTACGTTAGCTTCTTATCCCTATGCGTCACTCAACGCCTTTAATCTGTTCGCGCTTCTTGGCGGTAACTTCATCGATATCAATAGTGGATTCTGGCATATGTCTTATAAATGGATGGGACTTGTCTTCATGGTTCTGTCGATCCTATATGTTTGTCTACTGTATTGGCTCGGAAAGAAACGTCGCGGTGCCGTCTTATACATATCGTTCTTGTTTATCACGGCTATGTTTATGTGTATGACCAAAATGCATGAGCGCTACTTGCACTATGGCTTACTGTTAGCTTTAAAAAGTTTTATTTACTTGAAAGATCGCAGAATCCTATGGCTATTTATCGGTTTCAGTATCACGCATTTTATCAATATTGGGGATGTGCTCTTGCGGAGTTTTCATCAGGACTACCACATTCCGCGGTATAATCCTTTGATGCTGACGGTTTCGGCAATCAATGTTATGATGTTTGTCTATGCTTGTATATTGGGATGGAGGCTTTTCGTGAAATGGGATGGGAATGAAACTGTGAGGGAGACAACGCCTCCAGTTAACGACAAGGTCGAGAATCTTCCTCTGGAAGAAGTTGACCTGCAAGAGAAAACAACGAATCTAAGAGAAACTTCACCGTGGAAGGCGATTTTCCATAGGGCAGAGGATCATATAGAAAGAGGGAAGCGCGGCCGCTTTTTCTCACGTAAAGATGCCATGTATTTAGGCGCTCTTATGCTTGTTTATGTGATCATTGCGCTGTTCCATTTGGGGGGACATAAGGCTCCGACGACTTTTTGGCAGCCAACACAAGCAGGGGAAACGGTCATTGCAGATCTCGGCGGCCCGCATCAGATTACTCGCATTAATAGCTTTGCAGGCGTTGGAGAAGGTGCTTATTCCTACTGGTTTTCTAATGATGGTGAACAGTGGCAGGATGCCATGCCAGTTAAATCTGACCATACGAAGGTGTTCACTTGGCATACGGTAGAAGCTAACAAAGTGGCGCGATATGTGAAGATTGTGATCGATACACAAGAAAGTGCGAAGCTGCATCTTCATGAAATTGGGATTTTCGGAGATGGAGGGACGATACCACTACCAATTGCTAATGTGAGAGAGATCGATGTCAACGCCTCTGACCAGGGGGAAACCGCCCATTTATTTGATGAGGCAAGCGTTGTTCCTTATACACCTACCTATATGAATGGTACGTATTTCGATGAGATTTATCATGCAAGAACGGCTTATGAGCATCTCCACAAGATTGAGCCATATGAAAGTACGCATCCGCCGCTGGGCAAAATATTCATTTCCATCGGTATTTACTTGTTCGGATTAAATCCATTCGGCTGGCGTATTATCGGCACGCTATTCGGTGTAGGCATGATTCCGATTATGTATGTGTTCGCGAAGCGAATGTTTGGCCGTTCTGAATATGCCCTTATTGCTGCCTTTTTACTCAGCTTTGATTTCATGCATTTTGCTCAGACAAGAATTTCCACGATTGATGTATACGGCGTGTTTTTCATTATGCTCATGTTCTATTTCATGTATCGGTATACCACGTTGAGCTTTTACCGTGACAAGCTGTGGGCGACATTAATCCCACTAGGACTTTCGGGTCTTTTCTTCGGAATCGGCGCGGCTTCCAAGTGGATCGTTATATACGGTGGTGCTGGCTTGGCTGTCCTATTATTCATTTCGCTATGGGAGCGGTACCGAGAGTACCAATTTGCGAAGCGTATAAGGAGGGAGAACAGTCGTGATGAAGGGGAAGAGGGTAATGCCGGTTACGATGACCTTCTCTCTGTAGAGGAATCTACGAAGCTTCAGCATGTCCAAAAAGTTTTCGTACGAAACACTCTCCTTACGATTCTCTGGTGCGTGCTCATGTTTGTTATCGTGCCGGTAGGCATCTACACGTTATCCTATATTCCTTTCATGATGGTTCCAGGTCCTGGACATCAGTTGAAAGATGTTGTGACGTATCAGGTACATATGTACAAATACCATAAGGATCTCGTCGCGACACATCCGTTCTCCTCCCCATGGTGGGAATGGCCGATGATGATACGCCCGATCTGGTATTATCAAGCGAAGTTGATGCCTCAGGGCATGCTTTCGAGTATCGTCTCATTCGGTAACCCATTGGTATGGTGGCCAGGCTTTCTAGCCGTATTAATGTCTTTCTATCTCGCGTTCAAACGCAAAGATAAATTGCTTCGTGTGCTGCTAATTGCTTACTGTTCACAATACCTGCCGTGGATGTTAGTGCCACGACTCACGTTTATTTATCACTATTTTGCTATGGTACCATTCCTAGTGCTGATTCTGACCTACTACATCAAGGACTATTTGGAGCAGGGACAACTGAAACTGCAACGGAGAAGATGGGTCTATGGCTACTTAGCTGCCGTTTTCGTGTTATTCGCATTGTTCTATCCGATTCTATCGGGGATGATCATACCCGCGAAATATTCGTTCTTCTTACGATGGTTGCCGGGTTGGAATTTCTTTTAAAGGGACGGATTGACGTCGCTTAGAAGGCATGGTAATATAATTCCAAGTGAATTACTATGAATTGGAAGAAGTCGACCAAACAGCAGGAGACTCCCACTATGTACCCGAATACATGGAGGCGGAGTCTCTTTATTTACCCACAAATTGCTAATGGAGCGTGAATTCGATGGCTAAAGTAGTAATTATTTCAGGCAGTCCAACTCCAACATCCCGATTACATGGTGTAATTGAAGTGGCTAAGAGTGAACTTCTGCAAGCAGGACTAGAAGTAGATTGGATCAAGGTTCGCGATCTGCCTCCAGAGGATTTGTTATATGCGAAGTTCGACAGTGAAGCCATTGTTGATGCGAGTAAGCGCGTAGCTGAAGCTGATGCTGTATTCGTAGCTACACCTGTTTACAAAGCTTCCTACACAGGCGTGTTGAAGGCATTCTTGGATCTGCTCCCGCAAAAGGGACTCGAGCGTAAAATTGTACTCCCATTAGCAGTTGGAGGAACTTACGCGCACTTGCTCGCGATTGATTATGCACTCAAACCTGTGTTGTCTGTCCTAGGTGCCCAGAATATTTTACAAGGCGTATATGTGCTTGATAAACAAGTGACATGGGGAGAACAAGGACAAGCGATTCTCGACGATGAGATCACTGCTCGTTTGCAGGAGTCCGTATCCCAATTCATTCAGGAAATCAAATGGCATACAAGCCGCTAATCGTCATTGCTTAGAATAACGAAATGGGAGTTGTCTCAGAGGTCATGATGACCGTGGTACACTCCTATTTATTGTGGTTTGGCTGATGATTGGCAGCAAGAGGACTTATTTGAATAGTTAGGATAAAACCCGTCATTGGTAACTTTTGCTGATGGCGGGTTTTTGCGTGTCGGGGATGTATGTACCGTGCTATACTGGTTGTAATGAATTCATATCTTCACAGGAATGGGAGCAATTATTTATGTCACAACATTCATCTGAATCTGTGCTGCTTGTAGACGGCATGGCCTTATTATTTCGCGGGTATTACGCAACATCATCCAGTGGTTATATCATGAGAACCGATCACGGCGTGCCGATCAACGGTGTATATGGATTTCTGAAATATTTGCTCGATGCGATTGGGACATTCAAACCCACTCACGTCGTATGTTGTTGGGATATGGGAAGCAAGACCTTCCGTACGGAGAAATTCGAAGCGTACAAAGCGAATCGCGGACCTGCGCCTGAAGAGTTGATTCCACAATTTGACCTGGTCAAAGAAGTGACAGCTTCTTTCAATATTCCGAATGTCGGTGTTCCAGGTTATGAAGCAGATGATTGTATCGGCACTTTGGCTCGTTTCTACAGCCCGCATACGAAAGTCCAGATCTTAACTGGGGATCATGATATGCTCCAGCTGGTAGATGAGAATACCGAAGTTATTATTATGAAAAAAGGGCAATCCAACTACATGGTGTACACGCTAGAAACGCTCATGGAGGAGAAAAGCCTAACCCCAGCTCAAATCATTGATTTGAAGGGGTTAACGGGGGACACAGCAGATAATTATCCAGGGGTCAAAGGGATAGGTGAGAAAACAGCAACGAAGTTACTCAATGAGTATGTGAACATTGCTGGCATACTAGAGAACTTAGCTGCACTCCCGAAGGGCGTGCGTGCGAAGATCGAGGCGGAGCTGGATATGCTGCATCTTTCGCTAGATCTGGCGACGATTCGCTTGGATGCACCGGTTGCTTGTGCGCTTGAGGATTGCATGTGGGCGATGGATCGGGAGAAGGTCATTAGCAAATTCGATGAGATTGCCTACAAAGGACTAATCAGATTGATTGGATAGGATAGGTAATCGGGACAGTGCCTGTAATGGGGTGCTGTCTTTTTCTATACCGCATAAGGAGTAGAAGTTTGATCAGTTGAGTAGCTGGATTTATAAATAAATGTAAAAAGTACAGCTAATATTGGAAATTAACTTGAAATATTGCGAATAGATGGAAAATGTACAGCTAATCTGAGAAGAATAATTAGATTGGTGCATATTAGCAGAATTTAACTGTATGAAATCCATCTATTGCTCTCAAATAGCGTGAATCAGCCCAAATAACAACATAAAATCTATTTAATTTGTTTGGGGAGGCGGGGAAATGTTAAGTTGCGGTAGCAGAGGTGTGAGTGGAAGTAGATTTAGTTGAAGTTGAAGTTGAAGTTGAAGTTGAAGTTGAAGTTGAAGTTGAAGTAGCTGTAGAAGGAGAACGACATTAGGCATGGTTACTAAGTTACACCTAGCAGAATCGGAAATTTGAACAAAGATGACGGTTTTTTCAATTACGTAATGTTAATTTTTAGCAGATAATAGAAATGTAAGCGATTACGGTTTCTGACAAGTACGTACAAAGGGGAGAAAAACCATGAAAAAGGCAGTAGTTTCATTAATGTCATTATCCATGATTTTCACAGCAACCGCTTGTTCTTCGGGTACTTCTAGCAACTCAAGTGGAGGAGCTACAACTGCGCCCACTACAACAACAACGACTCCTAGTGCAACAGTAAGTGCAAGTAAGGAACCAGTAAAGCTTCGCATGGCTTGGTGGGGTGGTCAAGCGCGCCACGATTATACGCTGAAAGTAATCGAAATGTACGAGAAAGCACATCCGAATGTGAAGATTGAAGCTGAATATGCGGCTTTCGATGATTATTGGAAAAAGCTTGCGCCTCAAGCAGCTGCGAATCAACTGCCAGATATTATACAGATGGACATCTCTTATTTGACACAATATGGTGGGAGAAACCAATTAGCGGATTTAACGACTTTTACGAAAAATAAAGTTCTTAATGTGGATGATGTAAGCCCGAACGCCTTATCAGGTGGTCAAGTGGGTGGGAAGCTCGTCGCTATGAACTTAGGGGTTAATGCGTTAACGAGCATGATGGACTGGGATATGTTGAAAAAAGCAGGTATCGACACACCTACGAATAACTGGACGTGGACGGATATGGATGCATTAGCTACGAAAGCCAAGGCAGCCGGTAAAATCATGGGCGGTTTCCGGGATGATGTGTTCTTCCCTTACTATCTGCGTACCCTTGGTCAAAAGATGTATAACGCAGAAGGTACTGCGTTAGGTTATACCGACGATAAGATGTTTATCGATTATTTTAATCGAATTCAAAAGTGGTACGATGCTGGCGTCTTGCTGCCACTTGATAAAGCTGCCCAAAAGAAAGGCACACCAGAAGATGATGAAATGACTTTGGGAAATGCGATTTCCTCTAACGGTTGGTCTAATCAATACATTGGTCTAGCGAATGCAGCTAAACGTGATCTTGTTCTGCAGCCGATGCCAGGTCCAGACGCGAACAAAGGGTTGTTCTTGAAACCAAGTATGTATTGGTCCATAGCAAACAGTTCCAAAGTACAAGAAGAGGCTGCTAAATTTATTGATTTCTGGATTAATGATATCGAAGCCAATAAAATTATTAAAGGCGAGCGTGGAGTGCCTGTTGCTTCCAAAGTGAAAGAAGCTTTGAAGCCACTTTTGAGTCCGAATGAGATCAAAGTATTCGACTATGTTGCATGGGCTGAGAAAAATAGTTCACCGATGGATCCTCCGAATCCAGTGGGCTCGATTGAAATTGAGAAGCTGCTGAAAGATACCGGCGAGAAAATTTTGTACAAAAAAATAACTGTGCAAGAGGCAGCAGTCGCTTTCCGTAAAGATGCAACAGCTATTTTGGATAAAAATAAAAAGTAATAATACGTACTAGTGGGGGCCTTAATCGGTCCCCTGTTTAATTTTTACTCTAATTACAAAAATACCCTCTGAAAATTAAACGTTAAAGTCTGTTATTTCAATTCTGTTTTCGGAGAGAACTTCTATAATTGATTTCATCCCGTGTAAATACATGAGGAATAGAACGTTATTAGGAGGCTATAATGCTAATCACTAACAAGCTAAGAAGTGGTCAACGGTTATTGTCGAAGTTATTATCTTGTTCAATTGTGGTGACGCTGCTCATCTCCATGATGGTAGTTCCTGCTTCTGTTTCTGCTGCAGATGCCGCTCTTGTATCCGACGACTTTAGTAGCTATCCACCAGGCTCATTCACAATTGGAAGCGGCAATACATGGACCAAAGAGGGAACTGCTCCTGAGATTGCGATTGTGAAGCAACAGACAGTGTCTGGGGCAACCTATGCTTCCATTAGCCATGGTGTAGATGCCTCCTCCTATGTAGGACAGCGGTTTACCGCACAGAATGCAGGTATGATTTTCGAGTTTGATGTTAACTTACCTTCAAATAAGGGTGCAACGTTGTTCCTGATGGATGGTAAAATCAATGCAACGACTTCTGCAGCACTTCGATATCAGCTTGATGCAGGTATAATCAAACGCTATAACGGCACAAGTCAAATCACTTCTAATACGTCGCATTGGTATCGCTTTCAAATGATCTTTAATATTCCGCAAAGAACCAATAAGTGCGTATTCTCGATCTAAACGATGGTACAAGTGTGAATTGGTCGGAAACTTTTAATAATACGAATGTATCAAAAATAAGTAGCTTTGGATTCTCCATGACTCGTAGTGGAGGAAAACTTAATCTTGCGAATGTACGTGTAACGTCGTTGGACTTGAATCTAAGCAGTCTTCAGCTAAGCAGCGGTAGTCTTAACCCGCCATTAGTGCCTAATTTCGATCCGAAAGTCGACAGCTACTCGGTAGACGTTCCTTACTCCGTTAATACGCTCACGGTGAACCCGACAGCTAGCAATGCGAGCGGTTCAACTGTACGCGTTGGAGGAACGGAAGTGGCAAGTGGGGCATCATCAGTACCAGTTACCCTTACAGGAGCTTCAACAAGTATTGGAATAACGGTCACGTCAAATGTATACACCGATATTGCCAAGACATATACCGTGAACGTTAATAAATTGAATAAGGCACCGAATTTGGACTATGTCAATACGGAAGCACATGATGCCAAGGTGCAAATCGGATGGGAAGAAACGATGGATACTTCCTACGAGAAAGCCAATATCTATCAAGTAAATGAGGATCAATCCCTGACACTTGTGGATACGGTAGCCAAAGGCAAGTATATCTCAACTCTGACTGGGCTTTCGAATGGCACTGCATATACCTACATGGTGAAAGGTGTATATCATTATGACAATGAAGCACCAATTGAATCCTCTGGTGTGACGGTATCCGCAACGCCCAAAGCACTTCCTGCAAGGCAAATGGAAGGACTTAACCGTGGATTGGTCGCTATGAAAGATGGCAACAGCGTATATGTTGGATGGCGTATGCTAGGCACAGATCCAGAAAGTATTTCGTTTAATCTGTATCGCAATGGCGTGAAAATTAATCAAGAACCCATTACAGGAAGCACGAACTATGAAGATGCGCTAGGTAAAAGCGATTCGACATATTATGTTATTCCCGTGTTGAATGGCAATGAGCAGAATCGGTCTGAAACAGTTCATGTATGGGATATGAACTATTTGACCGTGCCCATCCGTAAACCGGCTGACGGTACGACACCGCTTGGCGAGGCATATTCTTATCGTGCTAATGATGCCACAGTAGGTGACCTCGACGGAGACGGACAGTATGAAATCGTATTGAAATGGGATCCTACAAATTCCAAAGATAATTCCATTTCTGGTTATACAGGAAATACGTATGTGGACGCATATGAACTGGATGGAACGTTCAAGTGGCGAATTGATTTGGGCAAGAACATCCGTGCAGGGGCTCACTATTTGGATGTCATGGTGTACGATTTGGATGGCGACGGCAAAGCTGAGGTTACCTTCCGAACAGCTGATGGAACAATTGACGGCCAAGGCAATGTCATTGGTGATGCAACGGCAGATCATCGAAATGCAAGCGGCTACATTTTGACTGGCCCAGAATTCCACACCGTATTTGAAGGCGCAACAGGTAAAATGCTCGCAACCGATGCCTATGAGCCTGAGAGAGGGAATGTTGGCGATTGGGGCGACACCTACGGTAATCGGGTTGACCGCTTTGGAGCAGCCATTGCTTATCTCGATGGAGAAAGACCGAGTATAGTTATGCAGCGTGGCTATTATACAAGAATGGTATTTGTTGCGTATAACTGGAGAGATGGACAACTTACCAAACTATGGACCTTTGATACGAAAGATTCTGGGAGTGCCAGCTATGCAGGACAAGGCAATCATCAACTGAGTATTGCTGACATCGATGGGGATGGCAAGGATGAAATCGTAACAGGTGCAGCAGCTATTAATGATGATGGCACACCGTTATGGAATTCACTATTAGGACATGGGGATGCGATGCACTTAGGCGACCTAGATCCGGATAGGCTGGGACTAGAGTTATTCGCTGTTCAAGAAACAACAACGGCTGCATATTCCTCAGATCTGAAGGATGCCAAAACAGGCCGAGTTCTCTGGGGACAGCCACAGCTTGGACTTGATGTAGGTCGCGGTCTGACGGCGGATATCGACCCGAGATACAAAGGTGAAGAGGCCTGGAACATTGGCGGTGAGTGGAACAGTAAAGCGGGTTCTTTATTCTCTGCAAAAGGTGAAAAAATATCAACTTCCATTCCTTCCTCTAATTTTGCCATATGGTGGGACGGAGATTTAGGAAGAGAACTATTAGACCATAATTGGTTAGATGAACCGCTGCGAGTCGGTATTCCAAAGATTGATAAGTGGAACTATCAAACCAATCAATTGGAAAACATATCGACGTTCAACGGCACTTACTCGAATAACGACACGAAAGGCAACCCGGCATTACAAGCTGATATCCTTGGCGATTGGCGCGAAGAGGTGATTGCAAGGACAGAAGATAGCACGGCGCTACGCATTTATTCGACTACAGAGGTAACAGATCATCGTATATACACGCTAATGCACGATCCTGTTTATAGACTCGGCATCGCTTGGCAAAATACAGGCTATAATCAGCCGCCGCATACTAGCTTTTATCTCGGTAATGGTATGGATGCACCGCCTAAGCCGAATATTCGGGCAACAGAAGTGCTTGCTTCAGCCGTTATGATAGCCAGTCCTGCGAATGAGATAAGAGTTGGACAACAGCTGAAATTTAGCGCAAGTGTTATACCAGAAGCCGTGACAAATAATACGGTGACATGGTCCGTTTCTCAAGAAGATGGTTCATTAACGAATGCAGCGACAATTAGCGTGGATGGGTTATTAACAGCTGTTGCGGAAGGCAAAGTAAAAATTACCGCTACAGCTAATGATGGTTCAGGGGCTATAGATAGTGTAGTCATTACAATTAAGACTAGTACGGATACAGGAAATACCGATACACCTGCTCCGACGGGAACCAGTACGGGCTCGATTCCACCAGTTTCACCTGAGTCGCCGACAGGATCGATTAAACAAGTATTGAATGTGGATACAAGCGGGAACGCAGTTGCAAATATTCAAGCTGCAGACCTAAATAAGGCTATGAAAGAGGCGAATGGTGGAACGGTTACAATCGAGCTTAGTTCCGCAACTGGTTTAAAGGCTGTCGAAGTGAAGCTGCCTGCTGCATCCTTTCATTCATCGGCAGACCCGAAGGTTCAAAAAGTAGAAATTGCAACTGGATTGGGTACAATCAGTCTGGATTCCCAGTGGTTCAACGATCATGTGAGTGATACATCTCAGCAAGTGGAGCTATCGGTTAATAAAGTTGATGTATCGACGCTTTCCACACAAGTTCAAGAGCAGTTGAAGGGCAGTCCAGTTTATGATTTCAACTTAACCGTGGATGGCTTAAAGGTAAACGATTTCAATGGCCATGTGCTCGTTTCGTTAGACTATACGCTGCAACCAGGGCAAGATGCTGGGAAGATCGTCGTCTATTATATAGATGATAATGGAGTCATTCAAACTGTTACGAATGGGTTTTATAATGCAGTGACTGGTAAAGTAGTATTTAAACCAGCGCACTTTAGCAAGTATGCAGCTGCGTACGTACAAGTTAGTTTCGATGATATTTCCCATGTTGGTTGGGCACAAGCAGGGATCGAATCGCTGGCGGCTCGAGGGGTCATTGATGGGATGGGAGACCATACATTTGTGCCAGACAATCAAGTGACCCGAGCACAATTTTTGAAAATGTTGATGGGAGCTTTCGAACTTGCTGATAGCAAGGCGACTAGCAAGCTAAGTGATGTTAGCGTTGGCGAGTGGTACTACAGCTCAATTGCCGCTGCGGAGAAACTAGGTATTGTGGAAGGCAAATCGGATGGAACTTTCGGTGTCAATGACCCGATTTCGAGAGAGGATATGGCTGTGATGGCCTATCGCGCAGCAGAACTGCTTCGATTAAATCTCAAGGGTTCAGCTTCCCAAGAGACGTTTATTGATAACGCCAGTATTGCGAGATATGCGGTTGCAGCGGTAGACGCTATGCAGCAGGGTGGAATCATTCAAGGCGATGCGGCTCATGCATTTGAACCGAAAAATGTTGCAACTCGCGCGCAATCAGCCGTCATTATTTATCGTTTATTCCAGAAACAACAATAGTAGAAAAGGGACACTGCTTATTCATAGGCAGTTGTCCCTTTTTAGTTTACGGATTGCCGATAGCGCAGCGGTGTCATTTTCGTCATTTGACGGAATACGCGTCCGAATTGCACGAGGGAACCGAAGCCGACTTGCTCTGCGATCACGATGACCTTCATTCTTGTTGTAGCTAGCAGCCTCTGAGCTTCTTGTACGCGAACGAGATTCACATATTCAACTAACGAAAATCCAGTGATTTCCTTAAACATCCGGCTTAGATAGGCCGAGCTGATTTCGAATCGCTCGGCAAGCTCCTCGAGCCGCATCGGTTCAGCGAAATGGGCGTTGATGAATCGCACGATGGTGGATATTTTCCGGTGGAGCGGAGAAACGTGTTCGGGCGAAGTAACCGGATGTATACGAACGAAACGTGCCGTGAATAGTAATAACTCGATTAAAAAGTGTGTTATGGCAAAATGTTGCCCCATCGCAGGCTCTTTGGCTTCATGAATTAACTTGCCTAGCATGTCTTCAACAAGTCGTCGAGTAGGTAAATCGAGCCGCAGTACAGGAGTATCATGCGTGAAAGCATCCAATAAAAAGGGTGCCGATTCTTTCGTATTTTCCAATAAGCTGTCACTAAAATTAATGACGACCCTCGCATGACCGAGCTTATCGGAGTCGGAAGTGGCATGAAGCTCTCGTCGATTGATGAGAACCAAATCACCTGGAAGAATGAGATAGGAACGATCACGAATGAAATACATGCGTTCACCTTCGTATAAATAATAGAGCTCATACATATCATGCATGTGCTGGGTCCTCTCGAAAGGGCCAGAGCGATGAATATGCTGGATGTAGAAAGGGCCTTCCTCTTCATTGCCGAAGGTGACGGTACGTGACATAGGCGCTGCTCCTTGTTTGGAAATGAGGTATCTAGAGTATAACATAAATTTCAGTGAAAAATATGAACAGTTTTTGCGGAAAATAGGAATAGATGAAGAGAAAACGCTCCTTACTTGCGATAAAATGAAGGTATCGATGAATTAGCAAACGCTTGCACAAATAGGAGGAAATTGAACATGAACGTACTTATAGAGGCTGTACGCGCAGGAAAAGTAAACGAGTTCTCATCCGAAGTTATCAAAGTTTATACGTCTTCCTTAACGCAAGTGGGAGATACAACATTGCTCATGGTTCGCACAACAGAGGGGAAACGACTCATCGTCGTGGGATCTGGCGAATTGTTCGACCAACTGCAAGGCGAGATCGTAGATGGCGAGAAAGTAGCTCCACTCACACATGAAAACCGTTTGATTATCAATCAATTTTTGCCATACACAGCGCCACAAGCATTCGGAACACAAGTGGCGACGATGGGTTTAGGTGATCGTCTTGGGATCGCAAGTCCTGGTCATATCCAAACGCTCCGCGGCAAAGATATTCGTCCTGTTTTGGCGCAACAAAGTATTCGTGAGCTTGCCTTGACTGGCCGCACGTATGAAGATGTATTGGATGCAGCGGCATACGCAGTTCTGCAAGAAGGCTACACAGACGGGTACGGGGCTGACGGTGACCACTTGAAGAAAGAAGAGGACATCGAGTACGCGTTGCGTCTTGGTTTTACCATGTTGACGCTAGATTGCTCCGAGAATATCGACAACACGATTGAATCTATGAGCGAAGCAGAAATCGCAGCGAAATACGAGCAACTGCCAGCAAGCTTGCGCAGCCGCTATGAAGAGCGCTATCTGCAAACAGCACCGAATGTACCAGGAGCTACCCTTGCTTATACAGCGGAAGCTTTGAAGAAAGATGTGCTGATCTATGATGCTGCAATCAATTTCATGGAAGCCATCTACCGCAAGTATATCGTTACGTTGGATCGTGCGGTTGATTTCGAAATTTCCATTGATGAAACAGCGACACCTACGTCCCCTGAGGCGCACTATTTGGTAGCCAATGAACTGCGTGATCGTGGTGTTACGATTTTCAGCATGGCACCACGTTTCTGTGGCGAATTCCAAAAAGGGATCGACTACATCGGAGATATCGCGCAATTTGAGCGTGAGCTAGCTAGTCATGCGGCGATTGCTGTTCATTTTGAATATAAGCTAAGCATTCACTCCGGTAGTGATAAATTCAGCGTGTTCCCATTGATTGGGCAATACACGAATGGTTTGTTCCATATCAAAACAGCCGGTACAAATTGGCTTGAAGCAGTACGTGTTGTAGCAAAAGTGAACCCTACGCTCTATCGCCGCATGCATCAATACGCACTGGATCACTTTGTCGAAGCGACAGCGTACTACCATGTAACGACGGATATTAGCGCGATAGCGCCACTTAGCACTGTATCAGATGCGCAGTTGCCGGAGTACATGGAAGAAAATAATGCACGTCAATTGCTGCACATCACCTATGGTCTACTTCTTCAAGCGAAAAATGAAGACGGAAGCCGCACGTTTGCAGATGAATTCTTCCAAACATTAGCAGACCAAGAAGATACCTTCGCCGAAGGCCTTCGTCATCATATCGGCAGACACTTAGAACTGCTTGGTAAATAATCAAGCGAACGAAAAACGCCACGAACATCCCTCTGACGGGTGCTCGTGGCGTTTCTTGGTTAGGACAAGCCTTCAGTAGACTCTCCGATTTCATCATCTGCTCCAGGATAGTCCCTTGTAATACCTTCGTGCAGCTCACGATTCTCATAAGCAAAACGGTTGGTAGGGCGTTGGTCCTCTCGCCAAGGAGTGCTCTTCCCAAGGGACTCTGACAGCATACTTGTGCCATAAGGCCCTTCTGGGAATTCCTCGGGGATCATATCATTTCGCTGCGATTCTACCGTCTCGAGGTCTGTGTAGGCAGCGAGGCGGTCTTCTGAGAGGAAGCCTAATCCCTCAACTTTGTTGGTGTGTGATGTCTTCTTACGCATGGATGAGCCTCCTTGTCAGGTTATGCTCCTTCCAGTGTCCCCCGACAATCCCTTAAATATCCGTGAAATGGATAGAACCGATTATTTGAGATAGGAAATCAGTAAGCTCTTGTGCTTGTTCTTCATTAATCTTGAACACATGCTCGAGGTAGCCTTCTTCGTTCAAATCGTCCGGTCCAATAACCGCGCTGCGCCCCGATTGCAAATCGATGACCAGTTTCTTGCCATAATAACGGGTAGTGGTCATGATAGCAAGGTCAAAACGGTGTAAAGCATTGCCAACGAAACAGACAAAACGCGTTGTAGTCTCTTCTTGATGATCGTATAAAAAGTCATAATCAGACATGAGGGCCCTCCATTCTCTTTCTAGTATGGGTCTATTATAACCGATAAGGGTCTGGTGGCAAAACGGTTCTTGCGCCTAACTGACAAACATGGTATGATTTGGATATTAGAAAGGGGAAGCACCTCTTCTGTCCTAACGGGCGGAAGAGGTGCTTTTTCGTTTTTCTGAACTTATTTCATATAAACGTCTGGAGGCATGGTAAGTATGAACATTGTATTTCTGAACACGCTAGAGAAGAATTCGGGGGATGGGCAAGTGATTTCCGCGCAAGTTTCGATTGTTGAAGAACAAGGGATTTGGAGTGTGTATTGGAGTGAACCTGACTCAGTTGGTAAGCTTACGCAAGATGAATGGTTTCAAGGCATAAGCTGGGATGAGATGCTATTCGCGTTCCGTCAAGGCTTACGTGAGAAAATTAGAAGCGGCTTCCGACCGTTGGTACACACGGAAATCGATCTTACGCAAGGACTATCAGGTAAGGCGAAAATGACGCAGATGCTAACCTATTACTGTGAGGAAAATCCGAACGAAGAGGTGTTCGAATCGCTGCGTGCATGGCGCCGTGAGCAGGCAGCTCGTGAGAAGAAGGCGCCTTATATCCTCGCAACGAACCGTGTCCTGCGGATGATTTCGGTGTTCTTGCCGCAATCCAAGGAAGAGCTTCAGCTCATTCCTGGATTTGGTGAGCAAAAAACAGCGCAGTACGCGGATCAATTGCTTAGCCGGATTGGCGAGTGCACACGAACGAACGGTTTTCCGTTGGATTGGGTTGCCAACTATGTAGATACGATGAAGTTTGAGGGTTGGCTCCTTGCTCAGAAGGAGGAGAAGTTGCGAATTGAGCTTGATCGTGAAATTAGTAAACGGAAGTTGTTAGAAATCGTAGCTGGCGGCGGGAATCTAGCTGATCTTCAGACGAATCTGACGATGCCGCGAAGAGAGCTGCTGTTATGGGTGGAAGATCTCGATCGTGAAGGCTACGATATGGATCCTCTCGTGGAAGCCGAACTTGCTTCAATTCCTGAGGAAGAGCAGATTAAAGCATGGAATGCGTATGAATCCGAGGGGGATCGCTATTTAAAGCCCGTCTTGAAGAGTCTCATCGGCACGGAAGAATTAAAAGGAAAAGAGCTGGACCGTGCCTATGAATGGCTGCGTCTGCTTCGCTTACGTTTTCGCAGAGAGAAGGAAAGAAATGTGATTCAAGCAGCTAGTTAATGTGCATTGACAAAGGCCTAAGGGATATGATTAAATGGTCAATAATCTAATATCCGTCAAAGCGATGACGAACATGGGCGAAGCCCGAAGTAGGACATATGCCGCTGGAACAGAGAGTCGGTGGAAGGTGCAAACCGATGCAAGCATATTGTTCGAATTACAGTTCTGAGTTGGTGGGGGGAACGTGCTCTATCGAGCATTAGTAGCTTGCACCCGGCAACTGATTTGCCGTTAATTTACTAAGTGAAAGAGAAGTGGCTTGCCAGTAGGCATGCAACCAATCTCTTTAATTAGGGTGGTACCGCGAGACAACTTTCTCGTCCCTTTGTGGACGTTAAGGTTGTCTTTTTTGCTTTCTTTTTTAACTAATTGAGTGGAGGGATTGTATGTTGTCATGGGATAAGCTTACTGTGGAGCAGCAGCAACAAGTGGAGCATCAATTAAGTATCCTTAAACGCGGAGCAGCGGAAATCGTGCCAGAAGAAGCGCTGAAAATGAAGATAATGAAGGCGGTTGTGACAGGTAAACCGCTGAAAGTAAAGCTAGGACTAGATCCTTCTGCACCCGATATCCACATCGGACATACGGTGGTCTTGCATAAGCTTCGCCAATTCCAGGATTTGGGACATGAAGTGCAGCTGATTATCGGCGATTTCACGGGGCGCATTGGTGATCCGACGGGGAAATCCGAGACGCGCAAACAGCTTTCGGAGGAGGATGTGAAGCATAACGCACAAACGTACCAGACACAGCTAGGCAAGGTACTGGATCTAAACAAAACGTCCTTTTACTATAACTCGACTTGGTTAGGTGAACTTCGCTTTGATGATGTGCTAAGACTTGCTGGTAAAGTGACGGTTGCTCGGATGCTGGAAAGAGACGACTTTGCCAAACGATATGCGACGAATCAGGCGATACATGTGCATGAGTTCTTCTACCCGCTTATGCAGGGCTATGACTCGGTTTCTTTAGAGAGCGATATTGAGCTAGGTGGAACCGATCAGACTTTCAATATCTTAATGGGGCGCACCCTTCAAGGGGCTTATGAGATGAAAGAGAGTCAGGTGGCGATCCTGATGCCGTTGCTTGAGGGATTGGATGGCGTGCAGAAGATGAGCAAAAGTCTGCGCAACTACATCGGAATCGATGAGCATCCCAATGATATATTCGGTAAAACCATGTCCATCCCGGATACGCTCATGCTCAAATATTATGAGTTAACGACGGCCTTGCCGAATACGGAAATCGAAGAGCTGCGGCATGGACTTGAAGCGGGCACGATTCATCCTAGAGACGCCAAGATAAAGCTTGCGAAAGGGTATGTGAAGATGTACCACGGCGCTATAGCGGCTGAGGAGGCAGAGCAGCACTTTATTACCGTTTTTCAAAAGCGTGCTTTACCCGATGAAATTGAGGAAGTAAGTCTAGAAGGTGGCCATCTGGAAGATGGAAGTTTATCCATTATCAGGTTGTTAGTCAGCTTATCCTTGCAAGCATCGAATGGGGAAGCCAGACGGAGTGTGGAGCAAGGGGCTGTGAAACTTAACGAAATGAAGGTTACGGATATTCATGCCCAAATCAAGCCAGTGGATGGCGATATTCTGCAAGTTGGGAAACGGAAATTTGTCAAAATTAAGCTTGTGTGAGTTAGATACACAACATACACAAAAGGTGACCTCTCAGCGTCGTGCTTGAAGTCACCTTGGTAGTAATAACTCATATAATTGGCTTATAGCCATTCTTTCTTACGGAAAAGCACATACATGGCAATGCCCAGTACACCCATAAAGGCTAACACAAATTCATCGCCATGTTCAGTCAGGTGCAAGCCAAGTATATTATCGAAATTCATCCCGAACACACCGGTAATGAAGGTTAAGGGCATGAAGATCGTTGTCAACGCGGTAAACACGCGCATGATATCATTGGCTCGGTTCGCGAGGCTGGATTGGTAAGCTTCTCGTAAGTTCCCCATCAGATCGCGGAGCGTATCAAATGTATCGACAATTTTGACGGCATTTTCATAAATGTCGCCGAAGTACTTTTGGAGCTGATGATCGATCAGTCTAAGTTCTTTTTTGCCAAGCGTCCCAATGACGTCACGTTGAGGCACGAGCACTTTTTTCAGCCATAAAATTTCAGAACGGAGACCGATAATCTCATTCAAATGCGACTTCTTCGTCGCCATCAGAATATCTTCTTCCAGCTTCTCAATTTTGGCTTCAATTCGGTCACCGACCGCCACATAGTTATCGACGACGAGATCGACCAAATGATATAAGAAACGATCGGCACTGTTGACTTCTTCCTCCCAGAGAAAGGGCTTAAGTGCACGCAGCTCATTAATTTTTTGGCGAGTTACCGTAATGATCACATGTTTGCTAAGAAATAGATTAAGTGCACGTAAGAAAATTTCTTCATCATCGAATCGAATGCTATTAATAACAATAAAATAATGAGAATCATAAAATTCAATCTTCGGACGCTGTTCTTCCTCACTAAGACAATCTTCTACGGCCAAATCGTGCAAATGGAAAAGAGGTTGAAGTAATTCCAAATCCTCGATCCCCGCATCAATCCAATAGAAGCCTTGACTTGGCGGTGTAAGCGCAGTGGTTACATCTTCAACTAACGTAAAAATACCATTTTGAACCAACCGTGTTTTCATCTGCCCACCCCTTCGAATGGAATCAGCCGGTTAGTTCATCTAGAAGAGCACAGCTCAGGATGATGGATTAACCGACTTCATTCCTACATTTTGAAATTGATTGCTCGTATTGCAGGTTCTACTCCTCGGTTCTCCGTCCAAGCGAATGCCCTCCTTTATTGTCCGTGTCGAATACTTGTCTAGTATACCCGTTCATATACCCTGTTTCAAGCCATAAAGTTGATGGAATAAGGGGAAACGTCGTTAAGTTAGTTTATGGAGAATAGGTAAACTCTGTGCTAAAAAAAATAAACCGCCAAACTTACTTGGCGGCATTTAAAATCTTATTTTTCACATCGGTATACATTTGAATAATTTCGGGTCCGCCGCGCCTCATCAAATCTTCTTCGCTTTCGGCTCCATATACGAGGTGAAGTTGTGAGACGGCAATTTGGGCTTGCTCTTGAGTCGGTTTATCGTTCTCAATTAAGGCAAAGTAACGATGTAAGGAAGCGAATGCAGAGAAGTTATCCGATGTTTGAGTTGACATTGTTGCCCTCATTTCATCAAAAATTCTTATTCGTTTAGAAACATCTGCTGTGTAAAGTTAATCCTTAGTAATAACCTCAAGTACCTAAAGTTAAACAGCTTGCCATAATACAAATTGTATCATTTTTGGGATCGCTTGGCTACACATAGTAATTTCTTATAATCACAGAAATGTTCAGGATTAACCATCTTGACTTTCGTTAATTTTATAGTATGATAATCGTAATCGCATACGTTTTATTTTCTTATCAAGAGTAGGTGGAGGGACTAGCCCGATGACACCCGGCAACCGACAAACCTTTGCAAAAAGGGGAGCACGGTGCTAATTCTTGCGGAAACGCTGTTTATAGCGAATCTGGGAGATAAGAGAAGGACATTGACTTTGATTTTTCATGGCCTTTCTCTGATTCCAGAGAAGGTCATTTTTGCGTTTATACATGTTTTAACTAACTCAAACTACAGAAGAGGAGTGAACAGGATGCCGATCAAGATTCCTGACAACCTGCCTGCCAAAGAAATTTTAAACCAAGAGAACATTTTCACCATGGACGAATCTGTCGCGTATCACCAGGATATACGTCCACTTCGCATTGCCTTGCTCAACTTAATGCCTACTAAAGAAACGACGGAGACGCAGCTGTTGCGCTTGATCGGGAACACGCCGCTGCAAGTAGAGTTCGTGTTGTTGCATCCCAAAACGCATACTTCCAAAAATACGTCTCATGAACATTTAGATATGTTTTACAAAACGTTCGATGATATCAAAGACGATAAGTTAGATGGTATGATTATTACTGGTGCTCCTGTTGAACAAATGGATTTCGAAGATGTGAATTACTGGGAAGAGCTAACGCAGATTCTTGAATGGAGTAAGGAGAATGTCACGTCCACCCTGCATATTTGCTGGGCTGCACAAGCAGGCTTATATCACCATTTCGGAGTACGCAAATATGCTCTGGAGAAGAAGATGTTTGGTGTATTCCCGCATACGGTGAGTGTTCCGAACACGAAGTTGTTGCGTGGCTTTGATGAAGTATTTAATGTTCCGCAATCACGGCACACCGATATTACTCGTGAAGATATCGAGCGATGTCCAGAATTAGAGATCTTATCAGAATCTGAAGATTCTGGTGTATATATCGTCGCTACGCGCGATGGCAAACATATTTTCGTAACAGGACACTCGGAATACGATGCTTGTTCCTTGAAATGGGAGTATGACCGCGATGTGGCCAAAGGGCTGCCGATTGCTATTCCGAACAACTATTACCCGAATAACGATCCGAGTAGACTGCCTTACAATACGTGGAGAGCACATGCGAATTTGCTGTTTTCGAACTGGCTGAACTATTATGTATATCAAGAAACTCCTTTCGAATTAACGGTTAACATTAATGAAAGCTGGGCAAGTTCGCAACTATAATACGTCTAAATCACTACATCTAAATCGAACCCACACATCCTGAGGAGGAATTCCCTTGTTGAAAATTGAAAGTCGTCTTGCTCAAATTGGCTCTATTGAAGAACCTGTTACAGGTGCTGTTAGCTTTCCAGTTTATCAATCAACTGCGTTTCGCCATCCTAAGTTAGGGCAGAGCACGGGATTTGATTATGCGCGTACCAAAAGCCCAACGCGTAAAGTACTAGAAGAGGCTATTGCTCAGTTAGAGTCCGGAGATGGGGGCTTTGCATGTTCCTCAGGCATGGCGGCATTGCAAACGATTTTCGCCTATTTCAGTCAAGGAGATCATTTGATTGTTTCCTTAGATTTATATGGCGGTACGTATCGTCTATTGGAAAGAATCATGTCCCGTTTCGGTGTGACGGCTACTTATGTAGATACGAATGATTTGGATGCACTAGAAGGTGCATATCAATCCAATACGAAGGGTCTTGTTATTGAAACGCCAACGAACCCCTTGATGATGATCACGGATCTTGAACTGGTATGTACATGGGCCCGTAAAAAGGGCATCGTCTCCATCGTTGATAACACGCTGCTTACACCGTATCTGCAACGCCCAATCGAGCTTGGAGCTGATATTGTTATCCATAGTGCAACGAAATATTTGGGTGGACATAATGACGTACTAGCGGGTCTGATTGTTACAAAAGGGAAAGAGTTGACGGAGCAAATGGCAATTCTCCATAACTCCATTGGTGCTGTGCTTGGACCACAAGACAGCTGGCTTCTTATGAGAGGCATGAAAACTCTTGCTCTGCGTATGGAGCGTCATGAACAGAATGCTACAGCCATTGCCCATTTCTTACTCGAGCATGCGTTGATTTCAGACGTGTACTATCCAGCGCTTGAATCACATCCTGGCTATGCCATTCAAAATAAACAATCCAGCGGCAACACAGGGATATTCTCCTTCAAGGTGAAGGATGCTCGCTTAGTCGAACCGATTCTTCGCCATATTAAGCTAATTGCCTTCGCAGAAAGCTTAGGCGGGGTTGAATCTTTGATGACATACCCAGCTGTGCAAACACATGCGGACATTCCACTTGAAATTAGAGAGCAAATTGGTGTCGATGATCGTTTGCTTCGATTCTCTGTTGGCATTGAGCATATTGATGACTTGATCGCGGATTTGTCGAATGCCCTGAATGCCGCGCAAGCTGAGTTGGAAGGAGCTTCACAATCATGAGCCATTCTCCTTCAGACAAAGAAAAACGCAAAGCACAAGGCAAATTTGCCACAAAATTGATCCACTTTGGCGCTGAAATTGATGAAGCAACAGGGGCATCCAGCGTGCCGTTGTATCAGGCTTCAACTTTTCATCAGGCGGATTTGGAAGCAAACCAAGCATATGACTACACACGCTCTGGGAACCCGACACGTCAGGCGTTGGAAGATTATATTGCCCTATTAGAAGGCGGAACGCGTGGGTTTGCGTTCGCTTCTGGGATGGCAGCCATCTCCTCTGCGTTGATGTTGTTGTCGCAAGGCGATCATGTGATTTGTACGGAGGACGTGTACGGTGGTACTTATCGTCTACTGACTACGATCATGAACCGCATGGGCGTGGAATCCACGTTTGTAGATATGACGAACATCGCAGAGGTGAGAGCGGCTTTACGTTCCAATACAAGAGCCGTATTCATCGAGACGCCTTCGAATCCAACGCTTCGCATTACAGACATTGGCGAGATTGCCGCATTTGCGAAGGAGCATGACCTGCTTACGATGTTGGACAATACGTTCATGACACCGTATCATCAACGTCCGATTGAGCTCGGTATTGATATCGTGCTGCACAGTGCAACGAAATTCCTTGGCGGTCACAGTGATGTGTTAGCAGGGCTAGCTGTCGTAGCGAATGATAGTCTGGGTCGTCGCATGAAGCAAATTCAAAATGGGATGGGGAACGTGCTCGGCATTCAAGATTCATGGCTGCTCATTCGTGGTATGAAGACGTTGCAAGCACGTATGGAAATGTCCGAGAAAGGCGCTCGCCGATTAGCGCAGTGGTTAACCGAACAGCCGGATATTGATGTGGTGTACTACCCAGGTCTTCCGAATCACCCAGGCAGAGAAATACATGAGAAGCAATCACTTGGTTATGGAGCTGTCGTCTCATTCGATGTTGGCTCTGGCGAGAAAGCGAAGAAGTTGTTAAGTAAAGTTAAGATCCCACTTGTCGCTGTAAGTTTGGGTGCTGTAGAGAGTATTTTGTCCTATCCAGCGATGATGTCACATGCGGCCATGCCGAAGGAAGTACGCTTGTTGCGTGGTATTACGGATGGTCTGGTGCGATACTCGGTGGGGTTAGAAGATATTGAAGATATTATCGAAGATCTGGAACAAGCATTGCGCAGTTAAGTTATGCTCCTGCTTCGCGGTATTCAGAAATTATTCATATTTGTCTAGGAATAACGACTGGAAAAAGCAGCCCTGTGCTGCTTTTTTGGTATGAATATGGTACGATTAACGAATACGAGCCTTCAGAAAGTAAAGGAGTGAGTTGCAATGAAACCGATCGATCGCATTTTAATTAAAGCACAATCAGGCGGACGAATTGATGTAGAAGAATGTATTACGCTGTTCGAATCCGATCAAATAGAGAAAATTGGCGACACGGCTAATCAGATTATGAAAAAATGGCATCCAGATCCGATCACGACTTTCGTGATTGGGCGGAATATTAACTACACGAACATCTGTGATGTGTATTGCCGATTCTGCGCATTCTACCGCCAGCCAGGTTCGGCGGAAGGTTATGTATTGCCAGATGAAACGATCTTTCAGAAGATTCAAGAAACCTTGGATGTTGATGGCACGGAGATTCTGATGCAGGGTGGTACGAATCCGGACCTGCCTTTTACTTACTATACGAATATTTTGCGCGAAATTAAGAAGCGCTTCGATATTACGATGCATTCTTTCTCACCTGCTGAAATTATGAAAATGAAAGAAGTTTCCGGCGGTTTATCGCTTCAGGAAATCGTTCGTCAATTGCACGAAGCGGGACTTGATTCGTTGCCAGGCGGCGGAGCAGAAATTCTGGATGACCGCACGCGTCGCAAGATCTCCCGCCTGAAAGGCTCGTGGCGCGATTGGATGGACGTGATGCAGACGGCTCACAAGCTCGGTATGCACACAACGGGGACGATGGTTATCGGCTTCGGCGAATCCATGGAAGAGCGCGCACTGCATATGCTGCGTATCCGCGATGCGCAAGATGATGTCTTGCTGCAGAAGCTGAACACGCCAGGCTTCCTGGCATTCATTCCGTGGACGTTCCAACCGGACAACACGAATATGAAGGCGGAGAAAGTTACGCCTGAGGAGTACTTGAAAACGTTGGCGATCTCCCGCATCATGCTGGACAACGTGCCGAACTTCCAATCCTCATGGGTCACAATGGGACCTGAGGTTGGTAAGCAGACGCTTAGCTACGGCTGCAACGACTTCGGCAGCACCATGATCGAAGAGAACGTTGTATCCGCCGCGGGTACAACGCATAAGGTTAACGTTAGCTCGACGCTGGACATCATTCGTCAAGCAGGCAAAATCCCTGCACAGCGGAACACGAAGTATCAAATTCTACGTGTGTTTGACGACGTGAATACGAAGATTGACCGTGATTTTGTGATGCAGAACTAAATCGAGAACGACAACGCTTATCCATTGAAATCCACTGGTTGGATTTCAATGGATAAGCGTTTTTTGTCGTTGATGTGGGTGGCTTCGAGATGAGATAGTCGGTGAAACCGAGGTCAACAGCCTGGAGATAGTCGAAAAATCCGACTATCTCGAGTGGAATCATCAATGGTTCCACCTATTCCTTACTTATTTTAAGGGAAAATTAAGCTTAGCTTCAGGTAACCGCGGGTCAATAAGCGTACAATGGGGGGACACCACAAATTCGAGATTGAAGATCGGAGTGATTTTTGTGAAATTGCTTAAAAGCTTTGTACAAGGATTTCTGTTTGCTTTCGTCTCCATTGGTGCTCTCCCATTCTTAATCGTGAAGGCCCTCCTGGAGCAGCTGTAACAAGCTATTTTATATTTGTGAGGAGCGTCCTAAGTGGCAGCTCCTTTTTTTCATGCTCACAACGCTAATCACTCGCGAAAACTCGTTATTGCAGCCTCCATCCACGTTCCCGCAAATGGCAAATTGTTCGTTGTATATCTCCCTCGCATCGACCATATACTCTTAAGAGGAGGATGCATAGATGGAAGGAGTGAGCACATTGGAACTGTTTGCAATTGCCCTAATGAATGTCGAGGAATCCTATGTACGTTCGCTGAGCGCACAGGTGAAGCAAGCGCTGCAGCATTTACATATTGCCCAGAATGGGTTAACGGCTACTTACACCTGGAGTGAAACACGTGCTTTTATTTATGTGGAAGCGGAAGCGGGGAGTGTGATCCATGATCCGCATATTCATGAAGTTCAAGTACGAGCTTGCTTAGCTGAAGTGTTGGCAAGCCACATCGTAGCGGACAAGGAATCCAACATTTTACGCAACTTGATTACCAAGGATTTTAAATATGAAAAGCAGTCAGATATCGAGTCTATCGAAGGTTACTGTAAGCAGTCCTTGACGCAAGAGAGTGAGCTGGAAGGGTTGCCGCTGATGAATAGCTCTCCAAGCAGGCTTCGTCGTATGGGGCTGCTCAAGGAGCAGATCAACGCATTGCTGGAGGAAAATCCGCAGATTAGCTTAGATGGCTTCCTCAAATTCCGAATTCAGGAGTATAGGGAAGAATTAAGGGAAATTGCCGAATATGCGATCGATGAATTCATGATGGACCGCCAGTATCAGGAATTTATTTCGCTTCTACAATATTTCGTCTACATTCAGGAAGCCAAAATACCAGCAGCACATCTCATTCACAAAGGAGGCCATGAGTTCGTCATTCTGAATGATCGAATGGAACTCATTGACGCGAATGAGTTTGATGCCAGCTTTCGAATGGAGATGCTGGAGAAGGATATCAATTTCGAGGATATGATCGTGAGTACACTGATCACCGTCTCGCCTGCCAACATTTACATTCATACACGAGATCCCGAATTAACCATCATCAAGACGATAGGTCAAATCTTTGAAGATCGTACATCAGTGTGCAGTTATTGCCGCACCTGCGACCTATATCTCGGAGACGCCAAGAAGCAGGATCAACTCTCCCCTTGACCTTGCCCCTCTCGCCATTTATAATAGTGATCGAAGGCGTTAGTATCAAAGACAAGAACTTTCTGTATGAACTGCTCAGAGATAGGAGACTAGGCTGCAATCTCCTTCAGCGATTCGGATTGTTTACCCCTTTGTAGCCGTATTGTGGAATTCGACCTGACTTGCAGGTGCGATACTATACAGTACCGGAATCATTCCCGTTAACGAATGCTGATGAGGATTCGACTTATCCCTTGGATAAGAGCGAATCGAACTAGGGTGGAACCACGAGCTGAGCGCACTCGTCCCTTTATGGGATGAAGTGTGCTTTTTTGCGTTCATTCTTAAGTTTAAGTTTTAAACTTTGCTTTGCATGAACCAAGATAAACGCGTCGTCTACAGGACAACGTAGTCGTTTATTCCGGTTCAATTCACTATTCACTTACACAATTAGGAGGCAGGGAAGATGGTTGTACAAGTAAAATTACCAGATGGCGCAGTGAGAGAGTATGCAGTGGGGACAACGATTGAGCAAGTGGCGGAATCCATTTCATCCGGTCTGAAGAAAAATGCCGTGGGTGGTAAAGTAAACGGGAAATCCGTGGATTTATCCTTCGCTTTGAATGATGATGCTGATGTTGAAATCTTAACGCTGGATAGCGAAGCTGGTTTAGAAATGTACCGTCATAGTACAGCGCATTTGATGGCCCAAGCGATCAAGCGTATTTATGGCAATACGGCAGTTAAGTTAGGAATTGGTCCTGTCATTGAAGATGGCTTCTACTATGATATCGATTTGGAAACTCCACTGAATCCTGAAGATTTGGTCAAAATCGAGAAAGAAATGGAACGCATCTCGAACGAAAACCTGGCGATTACACGCCGTGTGGTTTCCCGTGATGAAGCGATTCGTATTTTTACAGAACTGGAAGATCCGTTCAAGCTAGAATTGATCCGTGATCTACCGGAAGATTCCGTTCTTACGATCTATGACCAAGGTGAGTTCTTTGACCTCTGCCGCGGACCGCATTTGCCATCAACAGGACGCATTAAAGCATTCAAATTGTTGAGTGTTGCAGGTGCTTACTGGCGTGGAGATGCGAAAAACAAAATGCTGCAACGCATCTACGGAACTGCGTTCCCTAAGAAAGCGCAATTGGACGAGCATTTGCACTTGCTTGAAGAGGCGAAGAAGCGTGACCATCGTAAACTAGGCCGTGAGCTCAAAATGTTCGCATTCTCACGCGAAGTCGGACAAGGCCTACCACTTTGGCTGCCAAATGGTGCGAAACTGAGACGTACAATGGAACGTTATATCGTTGATTTGGAAGAGCGTCTTGGCTATCAACACGTATACACGCCTGTACTGGCTAACGTTGATTTATACAAAACTTCCGGACACTGGGATCACTACAGCGAAGATATGTTCCCGAAAATGGTTATGGATAATGAAGAACTTGTTCTTCGTCCAATGAACTGTCCGCACCATATGATGGTATATAAGAGTGATATGCGCAGCTACCGTGATCTTCCGGTTCGGATTGCTGAGCTTGGAACAATGCACCGCTACGAGATGTCAGGCGCATTGACAGGTTTGCACCGCGTTCGTGCCATGACGTTGAATGATGCTCACATCTTCTGCCGCTTGGATCAAATTAAAGAAGAATTCTCTCGCGTTGTTACATTAATCCGTCAAGTGTACGCAGACTTTGGCATCACAGACTACCGTTTCCGTCTTTCTTACCGCGATCCGAAGGATACTGAAAAGTACTTCCAAGACGATCAAATGTGGGAAACTTCCCAACGTATGCTGCGTGAAGTAGTTGAAGAATTGGGCTTGCCATTCTATGAAGCAGAGGGTGAAGCGGCATTCTATGGTCCCAAATTAGACGTTCAAATCAAGACGGCCCTGAAGAAGGAAGAGACGCTTTCGACTGCGCAAATCGACTTCTTATTACCTGAACGCTTCCAGCTTGAGTACACAGGGGAAGACGGTCAGAAGCACCGTCCTGTCGTCATTCATAGAGGGATCATTTCCACAATGGAACGTATGACAGCTTTCTTGCTAGAAAACTTCGCTGGCGCTCTGCCAACATGGTTAATGCCAACACAAGCGAAAGTCATACCAGTATCGCCTGCATTCGAAGAATTCTCTAATCAAGTGACAGACCGACTAAGAGAAGCGGGTATTCGTGTTGAAGCGGATAACCGGAATGAAAAGTTAGGTTACAAGATTAGAGAAGCTCAGTTGGAGAAAATTCCTTTCATGCTCGTCGTTGGTGAGAACGAAGTCAAGAATGACAGTTTGTCCATCCGTAAACGTGGTCAAGGCGATCTAGGAACACAACCGATTGATCAAGTCATTAACATGATTCTGGATGAAATCAAAAACAAACAATAACCCCATTTGCTCCTAGAAGAAGCAGAGAAGTGCTAGTCACTTCTCTGCTTCTTTGCGTTTTCCAAATCCTTTCGGGGGAGATTAAATGGTTTAAAGATGTGAATAAGTGGTTAAAAGAAGGACATGTTATACAGTGAGTCTGTATCTGGAGGTTTAGTGATGAAAGGAAATGGAAAACCTACAAGAGTAGGGGGAGGCTTAAAACGATGAAAATAACCGATACTTCGAAGCAATCCAAATGGATTTTGGCATGGATGGTGCTAACCGTTATGGTTGTGCTTTTCGGAGAAGAGGCTAGTTACCAAGGGAACTATAGGGCGGTAAACACCGATACCCATATACAAGAACAACGGGAAAATGAAGCGAGCGCGGTGGTTGCCGTTTCGATTGCACGCCCTGTTGCTCAGGAACATCAACAACAACAACAAGCAAGTTACCGTTATATTCCCAATTTGGATTCTGATTTATCGAAATACACGGCAGTTGAAGTGACAGCGACCGGGTATTCGGCGGGCAAAGAATCAACAGGAAAGAATCCGGACCATCCTACGTATGGCATCACCTATTCAGGTATGAGAGTCATGCGCGATGATAAGGCTTTATCGACAATTGCAGCGGACACTAAGGTGTTCCCTTTAGGTACCGTATTGTTTATACCAGGTTATGGGTATGGGGTTGTAGCAGATACAGGAAGTGCGATCAAAGGCAAGAAAATTGATCTTTATTTCAACACAAAGGATCAAGTGTATAAAGAATGGGGAAAAAAAACGGTTAAGGTGTTCGTCGTGAAAAAAGGGAACGGTAAAGTTACCGAGGTTATATGGAAGCAGTTGAAGGATGAAATACTTTCCCCGGCAAAAGCACTGTAATGGACAATTTTGACTAAAAAGATATTCATAAAAAATCCTGTTTGGGAAAAGATACTCATACAGGAGGTGATTGACATGGCAAAGAACAAGAACAACAAGAAAGCAGGGCAAGACGCTGAATTTGCTACTGAAGTAGCGGTACCTAATAAGCAGCAACAAAACAACACACAAAACCAAAATAAATAACAAATAGCGTTGTTGATTAGGCGGAGACCCGAGAGGGTCTCCGTTTTAATTCTTTTCAACCCCTCCTATATTCGATATAATGTAACAAAAACTAACATTTTGTTCCTTTTGGGAGGAGTTCCGGTTGCACATGTGGACGGAGTCAAAGCAGAAAGCATGGTTCTATGGTTGTGTTCTTATTGGTATGTTTGTAAATGTATTCGCTTTATTTTCTGCTTCGAAATGGGTAGCCGTAGTTAGTGTTGCTGTGTTCTTGTTACTGGGTGTAGGTGCTTGGCTGGGATCTAGAACATCTGGTAGAGAGCTAGAACAAGGAGTGCGGAATCAAGAAGAACAATTCCGTACGTTTATTCAAGAATCACAGGTTGTTGCGGATCGACTAGCAGCAGCAGTAGAAGAGGTTAACCGATCCATCGGGCATCTGCTTCAAATTGCGGATGCTTCCATCCAAGGTGAAGAAGAGTTGAAGGGGCGAAGCCAGCATGCCGCAAATCAACTCCAAGAGGCTTTTGCTGCGATTCAGCAAGTGGCTGCAGCTGCCGATCAGATTTTAGATTCGTCGTTGCATATGCATCGTGAAAGTGAACAAACCAAAGATACAGTAGTGGACGTCTGTCGCTCCTTGAATGCAACGGACGAAGTCATGAATGATTTACACGTGAACAATGATACAATGCAGAAGAAAATTCAAGATTTAACCGAGCATACGTCCAAAATAGAAGAGATCAACACGTTCATTACAGAGGTTGTTGCTCAAACATCTTTACTTGCCTTGAATGCTTCTATTGAAGCGGCTAGAGCCGGTGAGCATGGAAGAGGCTTCTCTGTCGTAGCGCAAGAAATTAAGAAGCTGGCTGCACAAAGCCATGAAGCTGTTCAGAAATCGTCTGAGCTTCTAGCTGATATCGAGAGCGGCGTATCGCAAGTTGTGGCCGCTGTGGCGGAAGAGAAAGCTTCTGTGACGCATGGCATTGATGAGATGAAAGTGATGAAAGGCAAGATCGATACGATCTTTTCATTGATTCTGCATGTAAACAGTCTAGTGGCTAGTACGACAAGTTCGACGCAGCACCAATCCTCTCTCGTGACTGGAACGCGGACATCCTTAGGGGAGGTCGTGGATTTGATGAATGAGACGATGTCGAGTGTTGAACGTACGCTGGATCAAATGAAGAAGCAACGCCATGAGGTTTCTAGGTTGCAGCATATTAATCAGAATTTAGACCGTTCTTCTGCTGAGCTTATCACGGCCATACAAGTTGTTGGTATGAAGAGTAAGCAAGGAACCATTCGTGTTAACATTGAAGAAATGAAACAATTGCTGAATGCGCTTGTACGCGTTCCTGACATCAAATCTCTACTGGAAGATAAGCATGCCTCGCATTTACATGGGATTTTGAAGAAAACGGTGGGAATTGAAGCGATATGGTCAAATCGCGGGGATGGAACTTTCATCTACTCGCAGCCAGAGGCAGGATTAGTAAATGCGAAGGGAAGAGAGTGGTGGAAGCGGGCAATGGCAGGTGAGCTCTTCATTTCGGACGAGTACGTGTCAGCTATTACGAAAAAACCATGCATTACGCTGTCTAAATCCATTATAGATGACATGGGAACGCCTATTGGTGTCGTTGGAATTGATTTAGTGTTAAATTAGTAGTTCTCAAACCGCTCTTTTTAGTGTAAAATAAGATTACTGTTATAAATCTTGACACGGAGAGATAGGTGATGGAACATGCAGCAAGCATTACGATCGGATGGTATGCCATTAAGAACAACTAGGAAAGCTGCGGAGGTACTTCCTTTCTTGGAGGCTTTCATTACGCGGAGAGAGCAGCAGGCTCGGGAAATTGAGCAGGTTGTTGAGCGATATGAAGTGAAGAGAATGAAAGAAGAGCGGGCTTATCAAACCATGTCATCTTTTCGACGCATGTTAACCGGTAAGAAGCCGGATCACCATCTTGCTGTTGAATATATCCATTATGTGAAGAAACCTATGGAGCAGGTAAGAAAGCTTCGCGCTGAAATCGAGCAAGCGAGACAAATCATGAATGCTTCTACGACTGGCGACGATATTACGTTCCCAGAGGAGTTTGAAGACATATTCTCATCCTAAAATAAAGAAGAGGACACTGCTTGTGCGGTGTCCTCTTCTTTCGATTCAAGGATTATTCTTCAAATGTTGTAAGTCCAAGAATCCTTCTTCTTGGCTATATGCTGGGACTCCGTGTGTACCAACATCTAGACCGATCAACTCTTCGTCGCGGCTTACGCGTAAGGGTACAATGAGCTTGATAAGCTTTAAGAAAGCCCAAGTAATGAAGAATCCCCAAGCGCAGACAGTGACGAGTCCAAGCGCTTGAACACCTAGGAGGTGGAAGCCTCCGCCATAGAATAACCCAGATGTTCCTTCACGGATTGCATCCGGTTTGGCACACAAGCCAACAGCGAGAGTGCCGATACTTCCGCTGATTCCATGTACGGGAAAAGCGCCGACGGGGTCGTCGATTTGTCTGGCTTCGAGCATTTCCGTTGCGTAGACCATGGCAATCCCGCAGATTGCACCAATGCAGATGGCTGCTGCGTCACTGACGAAGGCGCAGCCTGCCGTAATTCCGACGAGTCCAGCGAGTGCACCATTAATAACCATAGGTGGATCTGCTTTGCGATATCGCATCATGGTAAATAGGATGCAGGCAGCAGAACCAGCGGCTGCGGATAGCATTGTAGTGACTGCGATGTGTCCGATTGAAGCATTGGTAGCGCTTAATGTACTTCCAGAGTTAAAACCAAACCAACCGAACCACAAGATAAATGCACCTACAGAAGCTAGTGGCAAATTAGAAGGGGGAACAATGTTAGCTTTGCCATCCGCAGAGAATTTACCAATACGCGGGCCGATGATCATGGCTGCTGCGAGTGCAGAGAAGCCGCCAAGACCGTGAATAACAGCGGATCCAGCGAAGTCAACCATGCCAAGCTTGCCGAGCCATCCGCCTACACTCCAAACCCAATGACCCGCAATGGGATAAATTAATCCAGTCATGGCGATTGTATAAAGGATATAAGCGCGGAAATTGATGCGTTCTGCTACGGCTCCAGATACAATTGAAATAACGGCAATTACAAAAGCACATTGGAATAACCAATAGGTATCATGTGAGATTGTCAACGAGATGTGCGATAAATCTCCACTCATGAAAAAGCCTGTTGATCCAATGAGGCCTCCGATGTCTTTACCATACATAAGTGCAAATCCAAAGAAGTAAAAAATAAGGGCGCCGAATGAGATGTCGACAAATACTTTCATAATAATGCTTACAGCATTCTTTTGTCTGACAAACCCAGCTTCTAGTAAGGCGAAACCGCCTTCCATTAATAAAATCATGGCAGCAGTCAATACGACCCAAATGGTGTCTAGGCCAGAAGTAAGTTGTTGGATAGGATCCATCTCTGTAATCTCTCCTTATAATACTTGCGTTATCAGCCCAATTATACGGTTCTGATGATAACGATGTCAACGGAATACGTAAGAATACATAACATAAGCGAGTGAATGTTCGTCTTATACGACACTCATGTCAGGTTTTCGTTTGAGCCTTCAAAATAAATCAGTCTTGAGGCGGAGATGCCCTTCAATCTAACGTCTCTTTTCATTCCATCTTGTATCTTATAAACTAGAGTTATCTTAACAATGCTTTACACAAATGGAGGAAGAACGTATGAATCCGCATATGTTTCAAAGAATGATTTGGGGGCTAGTTCTCGTATCTGCGGGTACGCTCTTTTTACTAAATCAATTAGGAATAATTCAGATTGATATTGGCTATTTGGTGTCTACGTATTGGCCTGTGATTCTGATCTTTTATGGGCTGATAGGTTTTGCGTCACAACGAAAGTACCATTGGGGTGGATCCATAGGCAGCCTGGTGATGTGCGGTGTAGGTACGATATTCCTTTTGAAAAATTTAGAAGTAACCGACCTTTCTATTGGAGAAATGTTTAAATTTCTTGCGCCGGTGGCTTTGATACTTTTTGGCTTGAATGTGATATTTAAACCAGGCAAGAAAGAGTCGCCTGATTGGCCTTCGATTAAGAAAGCGAAAGATGAAGCAAGACAAGCTCGGCGTGAAGCGAATCGAGCACGACATTCCCACCATAAGCAGCAGTGGGATTCTGAGAATTGGAACATATCTGGCGATTTCTCCGGAAATTCCAAAGAACAGCTGGATCATACTTCAGCGAGTAATAGGAAACAGGGCCTTACTGATGAAGAAAAGGAAGTGCTGAAGGAAATCCACGGCACATATCCCAAAGAAGAGGACCAGAGTGAATGGACGGAACCGCAACCTAAACAACATCAACATAAATATGATGGCTTCGTTCGTAATTTTGATTCAGGTAATGTCCTGCATCGTCATGGTTTTATTGGCGATGTTCACCTTGGCCAAGAGGCTTGGGAGTTAAAACCTGTACAGATCTCACACTTTATTGGCGATTCCGTTATTGATTTAACACGTGCATCAATTCCGCGGGGGGAAACAACGATTCACGTCACTGCATTCATTGGGGATGTGAAGATTTTCATCCCGAATGATATGGATGTTGAGGTTCGTGTCATGGCGAGTTCCTTTATCGGAGATATGAAAGTTCTTGATCGTCGCGAGAGTGGGTTTCTGCGCAACATCAGAACACAAACTTCGCATTATGAAGAGGCAGAACATAAAATCGTCGTAACTACCAGTATGTTTATTGGTGATATTACCATTAAAAAGATCGGTTAAGGATGGGGCATGTACAAATTGCGAATGTTCAATATGAAGTGGCAGCTGCTGAATTACTTTCTACTGTCTAGTGTAGTAACGGTTTCGGGGATATATATTGTACTTGAATATTTCGACAAAGAACTGGCGTCTTGGGATTTTCGATTCTGGTTCACTTTTGGGATTCTAGTAGTCAGCTTAACCGTAGGTTTCATTGCAACTAGAAGGTGGCAGCGCAAGGTAGACGAGCTTCATGTCGCCATGCTGGAATTGTCTAAAGGGAATTTCGCTGTTCGAATCGATATGGAGCCAGTTGAGCCCTTCTTGTACTTATATGATGCTTTTAATAGTATGGCAACTTCCATTGAAGAACGCGTTCAACTCTTGCAAAAGTTAGGGGAAGCCGAAGCCATTCGGGATCAGGAGCTGACAGAGAGTGCAGTAATGGAAGAAAGACGCCGATTGGCCAGAGATCTTCATGATACTGTGAGCCAAGAACTGTTTGCGATCCATATGTCAGCATCTTCGCTTCCCAAAATATTGGAGAGGAACCCGGGAGCTGCACCAGCGCTCATAAACCAGCTCATTGAGATGTCGCATCATGCTCAGAAGCAAATGCGAGGGCTCATTTCACAACTAAGACCGATCGAACTCAAAGATATGAGCCTACAGGAAGCCCTGGAGAAATGGTTCCCGGAATATTGCCGGACCCATGAACTTCAGGGTCAACTTGATGTCTCGCTGCCTGAAATCATTTCCGAGGCGATTGAACATCAGTTTTTTCTCATTATTCAAGAAGGACTTGCGAATGTCATTAAACATGCTTCGGCCAAACAGGTCCGATTGGCGATCTATGAAAGAGAGCATCAATACGTGCTGCAATTGCAGGATGATGGTCAAGGATTTGAACGAAGAGATATCCCTTCTGCTTCCCATGGCCTGTCAACGATGAGAGAACGAGCACAGAAGTTAGGCGGAGAAGTGGAGATTGATAGCAAATTAGGCTCAGGAACTCGCGTACGCGTTCGTATTCCGCGATTTTCAGGGCATTCAGGAGGAAAACTAGAGTGAATCCGAACATTAAAGTGATGATTGTTGACGATCATGACATGGTACGAGTGGGTTTGCGTACTTACATTTCATTGGAACCTGGTTTAGAAGTAGTAGGGGAAGCGCCTAATGGTCAAGCTGCTTTTGATCAGTTGAAGGAAGCGAATCTAACATCACAGCCTGATGTTATTCTCATGGATTTGACGATGCCGGTGTTGGACGGGATCGGTGCGACGAAGCTTATTTGTGATATGTTTCCACAGATTAAAGTGATTATGCTGACCTCATTTCTGGAGGAAGCCAAGGTTCTGGAAGCTGTTGAGTCCGGAGCTATTAGTTACATGTTGAAGACCGTTTCTTCTGATCAATTAATACACGCGATTCAGAGTGCATACCGAGGTATGCCAGTTATGAATGCTGAAGTGTCCCAAGCATTGACTCGGGGAATTAGACAACGAAATGAATTACCGGAACAGGAAGGTCTGACAGCACGTGAGCGGGAAGTGCTTCTCTTGATTGCCGAGGGGAAAAGCAATAAGGATATATCTGAAGAACTCTTTATTAGTATCAAAACGGTTAAAACACACGTTAGCAACCTGTTGATGAAATGTGAGCTTGACGATCGAACACAACTCGCCATATTCGCACATCGCAAGGGATGGGTGTAACAGCGGGAACAATTTGAGGGATAATCGCACATAAAAACATCAATTTGGCACATTCTATGCGTAAGTAAAATAATATGAGCGCTTAAGGAGTGTCCACTTGCTATGAAACCACTATCTTCCTCACTGGAGCAGGTACAAGAAACATTTGATAAGGTGCGTGCTCAGTTAGAGCAGTTTAATTTTAACTTGGGTGGTGGTTGGGATTATGACCACGGCTATTTTGATCGATCGCTGGATGAAGCGAATAAAGTATGGTTGAGAATTCCCGTTCAAGTCGTCACGGGCAGAATTGAAGGGGATGCGGAATCGACGGATGCCCTCGTTGAGGTCGGTACTCCGTTCGTTCTGAAACATGTCTATAATGAAGGATTAGATCCAGAAGCCGACATGGAAACAGCGGGTGCATTAATTGATCAATTCCAAGCACCGCTGGATTCCGATGCTGGAATTGAGGATAAATGGGTGAATGAAGCTGCTAGTGTATTAAAATCCGTTGAAAGAGCATGGATTCATTAATTTTTCTCCTATTTTTACCTCCATTTTATTGATTTTTAATATTCGTTTAAGGTTGTGAGTGCATGATAGAGACATAAAGAACAACAAGATCCTTCGAGAGAACATGCACTTATAACTTTAACTATGGAGGTAAGATCTATGGACGAGAATAAAAAAGACTACAGCGACTTTTTCAAGCCGCAGAATAATGATAACAACGAGGAAACTACACAAGGGCAATCACGAGCGAACGAAGGGCAAGAGCCGAACAAAGAAAGACCTTCATACTACTATTCGTATGGGCCATACAAATCTGCTTTTAATGAAGAAAGTGAAGGTCAATCCCTAACGACCTCTTCCACAAGTTCTGAAGGCACTTCTAATGTAGAAGTAACTCCGCCTAAGACGCTTCGGCCTTTCAGCTTTGGTTCAGAGAATGCGCCTCAAGGTCCAGCAGCTTGGGATCCTAATGCGAAGAAGCGTTCTTCCGTAAAAAGCGTGTTTGCAGCATTCATGGCAGGAGCACTCGTCGTTAGTGCATTGATGTTTACCGCAGATAGAACGAATATGTTTTCGGGGAATCAACCTCTAGCTTCGGGTTCAAGTTCTGCGACAACAGTGGCAAGCGGCTCCAATAGCAATGGTGGTGAATTGAAGAATGCAGCGCTTGATGTCGTTCGCCCGGGTAACATCGCGGCAATTGCTCAGAATGCAGGGCCTGCGATCGTGAAGGTTGAATCACTCGTGAAGCCGAAGACGTCAAGTCGCAGCAACGGTGGAAACTCATTGTTCGATGATCCATTCTTCCGTCAATTCTTTGGCGATAACGGCGGTGGCCAAACTACCCCTAAGAGTGGTCAAAATGACTCAGGCAGCGGACAATTGCAACCAGCGGGTATGGGGACTGGCTTTATTTTCGAGAAAACAGGGTATATCCTAACGAATGAGCATGTGGTTGATGGTGCAGATGAAATTCAAATCACCGTAGAAGGATACGACAAGCCTTTTAAAGCGAAATTGTTAGGGAACAGCTATGATTTGGATTTGGCCGTACTCAAAATTGAGGGCGACAAAGATTTCCCGATCCTACCTCTTGGTAAAGCAGATGATGTTAACGTAGGTGATTGGGTCGTTGCGATTGGTAACCCTTACGGGTTCGATCACACAGTCACTGTAGGTGTGCTGAGTGCCAAAGAGCGTCCAATTAGTATCCCTGATGAGAAAGGGACGCGTGAGTATAAACATTTGCTCCAAACAGATGCTTCCATTAACCCTGGTAACTCAGGTGGTCCACTCTTGAACCTTAATGGTGAAGTAATTGGGATTAATACAGCCGTAAGTTCACAAGCACAAGGGATTGGTTTTGCGATTCCAACGAGTACAATCTCTTCCGTTCTAGAGAATTTGAAAAACAATGTGACGATTCCGAAAGAACCAGTTCCATACCTTGGGGTTGGTCTGCAAGATATCGGTCAAGATTGGGTTAGTGAATTGAAGCTTCCTAACACAGATGGCGCTTTGGTAGGCAGTGTTCAACGTAAGAGCCCAGCATTCACAGCAGGTTTGCGTCAATATGATGTGATCGTTGATTTGAATGGCACCAAGATCAAGAACTCTCAAGAGTTGATTACGAAGGTTCAAGGAACGAAGGTTGGCGACAAAGTAACGTTAGGCATTATTCGTGATGGCAAGCGTACGGAAGTTCCAGTTACGGTAGGTGACAAGAATACACTTGCTGAGACACCAGCACAGTAAGATCTAAATCTTTAATAGAAGGGAAGTAGAGTCCGCGGCCTCAAGCTTGCAGGCTCTGCTTCTTTTTGCTAGGCGGTAATTTTGCTACAATAGAGGGTAGAATGGGGGCGGACCAATGAGAGAGAATATTATGGTTATTGATGATGATGAGAAAATCACATCCATGCTGAGACGTGGACTAGCATTTGAAGGTTATTTGGTTACCACGGCAGCGAACGGTTTGGAAGGTCTCAAGCAAATGTTAGTGACAGAACCGCAGCTAATCATCTTGGATGTTATGATGCCACACATCGATGGGTGGGAAGTCGTTCGGCGAATCCGTGAAAGTGGCAGCGAGGTGCCTATCCTCATGCTGACTGCGAAAGACGATATTAGTGATCGTGTCAAAGGTTTGGATTTGGGAGCCGATGACTATTTGGTCAAGCCTTTTGCTTTGGAAGAACTCCTTGCGAGGGTGCGGGTATTACTTCGTCGAAGAACGGAACGGCCTGAACAAACGAACAATCGACTCAGCTTTGAAGATGCAATCCTGGATCTAGATACACGTGAGGTATTTCGCGGCGAGAAGTTGATTGAATTAACGACGAAAGAGTTCGATTTACTGCATCTATTTATGCAGAATCCGAAACGTGTGCTCTCGCGGGATATCATTATGGAGAAGATATGGGGCTACGATTACAGCGGTGAATCCAATGTGCTAGAGGTTTATATAGCTTTATTGCGTCAGAAAACAGAAGAATTTGGCCACAAACGTTTGATTCAAACGGTCCGAGGCGCTGGCTATGTATTGAGAGGGGAAAATTAAAATGTCGCTTCGCCTGCGGCTCACGCTATGGTATTCAGGCATATTGGCCATCACGATGCTGCTGTTTGGGATTGTTCTCTACTTTCTTCTGAACTTCTTCCTGTATGATCAAATTCGTGAGGATTTGAAGAAAGAAGCTGTCACTAGCGCGGAGCGTATTCAGACAAGTTACGTACTGTCTAAGAAAGGTCTTACGCTCGATTTAGAATTAGAGGCTAGGGATTTCTTATCTACAAACACCTTCTTGCAATTATATAATGTGTTGCTCAAGAGCTATAATCGATCAGCGAATTTGCAAAATTATCAACAGACATTACCTTTGAGTCAAGCAGTTATAGATAAATTAAAAACGGAGCCTGGTTTTTTTGAGAAAACCAAGTTTCTGAACCAAGATATCCTCATCTACCATTTAGGCATTCGATCAGACGATCAGACGAGGAATTTGATTGGTGTATTACAAACTGCCGTACCAATTGGGAGCTACGAAAGGACAGCTGTTACCCTGCGCAATACGCTGATTATATGGGCGATCCTTACGATTCTCGTTGCAGCTTCCCTAGGCTGGTTCTTGGCACGAAAAGCATTGAAACCAATTGAGCGTGTGATAGAGGCCGCCAATCAAATCGAAAGTGGGGATGATTTAGAGAAGCGCATCCACTACGATGGCCCTCTTGATGAAATTGGCCGGTTGACGAATACGATTAATGGCATGCTGTCCCGTATTCAAATAACGTATGTGGAATTAGATGAAGCCTACCGTGCACAGCGACGTTTCGTATCGGATGCATCGCATGAGCTGAGAACACCATTAACAACGATTCGCGGCAACGTGGACTTGTTGGAGAAGATGTGGAAGCAAACCTCGGGGACACAAGCTTTAGCAACGCCTGATCAGGTTCAAATGTCCTTGGAAGCCATGCACGACATTGCTGGGGAAGCACAGCGGATGAGCAGGTTAGTCAATGATTTGCTTGCGCTTGCGAGGGCGGATGCTGGTGTTCTTATGGAGAAACATCCAGTGGAGTTCAAGCCGCTAGTTCATGAAGTCGTCAGGAGGGCTCAACTGCTTGAGCATACGGCTGAATGGCAAGTTGGCAATCTTGATGCGCTCGAGGATGCTGTTGTTCAAGGAAACCGTGATTACCTGCAGCAATTGTTGTTCATTTTTATCGAAAATGCTTTTAAATATACGAAGGCAGGCACTGTAACAATTAATGCGATACGTCGAAACAGTTTTATTGGCATACGGGTCTCGGATACCGGCATAGGGATGGATAAAGAGGATATTCCTCATATTTTCGACCGGTTCTATCGTGCGGATTTGTCTAGAGGGATTACGACTGGGACAGGGCTTGGTTTATCTATTGCCAAATGGATCATTGATGAGCATGATGGATCTGTCGAAGTCACCACTCGGAAGGACGAAGGAAGTACCTTTTTAATCTGGCTTCCGGCAAACTTCCCACATGCCATATAATCAGATATAATTAGAAGAAATACAACGGTTTAGGTAGGTGGAACAGATGGAAGTTGTTCGAATATCCCCCAGAGGATACTGTTATGGGGTTGTTGATGCGATGGCGCTGGCCATGCAAACTGCTAAAAATTTAAATCTGCCCAGACCTATATATATCTTAGGCATGATTGTTCATAATGCGCATGTGACTGATTTCTTCAAAGAGGAGGGCGTCATTACGCTTGATGGCGAGAATCGTCTTGAGATTTTGCAACAAGTAGAAACAGGAACTGTTATTTTCACGGCCCACGGGGTTTCTCCTGAAGTGAGACGTTTGGCTCGTGATAAAGGGCTTACGGTTGTAGACGCCACATGTCCAGATGTAACGAAGACGCATGATCTAATTCGTGAAAAAGTTGCTGACGGTTATGACATTATTTATATCGGGAAAAAGGGACATCCAGAGCCCGAAGGAGCTATTGGCGTAGCACCTGACCATGTTCACTTGATTGAGAAGCTTGAAGAGGCTGAACAGCTTAATCTGAAGTCGAATCGAATCATCATAACGAATCAAACCACGATGAGTCAGTGGGATATTAAGCATATTATGAATCGGTTATTAACGCTTTTTCCAAAGGCTGAAATTCACAACGAAATTTGCTTGGCAACGCAGGTTCGTCAAGAAGCTGTCGCGGAGCAGGCGAAGGAAGTTGATTTGGTCATTGTAGTTGGAGATCCTAAGAGCAACAATTCAAACCGTTTGGCCCAGGTTTCGCAAGAGATTGCAGGCGTAATGGCTTACCGAATTTCAGATGTTTCTGAATTGAACAGAGAATGGTTAGCCAATGTTCGTAAAGTGGGTGTAACCTCAGGGGCTTCCACACCTACACCGATTACCAAAGAGGTCATTACCTATCTGGAAAATTACGATGCGAAAGATGAAACCAGTTGGGAAATCAAACGTACTATTAATATGAAGAAACTAATTCCCCCTGTTAAATCCAAAGCAGCAAGTAACGTGTAATTCCTGCTTATTCCACTCGACGGGATTGAAACTAGCATGCAAAGTACTCAGAAGGTGAAAATGATGAAAGCTCGCTACGATTGGAAAAGTACTAAACGTTGGTTTAAGTTCAAATATTTACTTCTTTTACGTGCCAAGGGCGGACCTTCCATGGTAGCAAGAGGCTTTTCGATTGGTCTATTCGTTGAGATGTTCACATTACCGACCGCAGGGTTTGCGTTTGTTCTTATCTTTCCTTTGGTTTATCTGCTAAGAGCGAACTTACCCGCGGCTTTAATTGGCTTTGTATTCGGTAAAGTCATCTATATACCATTTTCCATTCTAAATAAGCAGGTCGGGGAATATTTAGTACCGAAGCATTTTAAGATCTACTTGATCCATCATCTACCGCATCTTCTCTCTAATATTATTCGTAGCGGTTTGGATTTAATTGTCGGTGGGATGGTCGTTGGTCTTGTTCTTGGTATTATTGCTTATTTCCCAGTCGTGCTCCTGCTCAAATACCATACGAATCGCCGTAAAGAGAAACGTAGAATACGTAAGGATCAATTAGCTCCAGCGGAATCAAAAGAATAGGTAAATAATTAGCGCTTGACGAATTCTCGTCAAGCGTTGTATATTTACTTTAGTGGTTAAAAGCATAAAAGCGTAGAAGCGAACAAGCGTTGAAGCATGTCAGTGAATGATATTCAATTATCCCATCATAAATGAAATAGGAGCGTGGATCACATGATCGCAATTACATCAAACAAAACTTCGGATGAACGTATTCAGGAAATCGTGCAATTTATCGAAAGTAAAGGGGTTCAAGCCCATGTGTCCAAGGGCGAGGATCGAACAGTCATTGGGATCATTGGTCAAGCGGATCCGAAATTAGCGGAACAGCTTCGTCAAATGTCTGGTGTTGAACAAGTGGTAAAGATCTCAAAATCCTACAAGTTGGCTAGCCGTGATTTCCACCCAGCGGATACGGTTATTTCTATTAAAGGTGTTGAAATCGGTGGCGAGCAACTCGTGGTGATGGGTGGCCCTTGCGCGGTAGAAACACCAGAGCAGATCGATGAGATCGCTCGCTTGGTGAAAGCGGCTGGCGGACAGGTGCTGCGCGGCGGTGCTTTCAAACCAAGAACAGGTCCTTACAGCTTCCAAGGTGTGGGTGTCGAAGGTTTGATCATGATGGCTGAAGCGGGTAAGAAACATGGCCTTCTTACAATTACAGAAGTTATGACCCCAGAGTACGTTGATGTGTGTGCGCAATACGCAGACATTCTCCAAGTGGGTACGCGGAATATGCAAAACTTTGATCTTCTTCGCAAATTAGGAACGATTCAAACACCAGTCTTGCTTAAGCGTGGATTCAGCTCAACGTATGACGAGTTCTTGAATGCAGCAGAGTACATTCTAGCTGGCGGTAATCCGAATGTTATGCTTTGTGAACGCGGAATCCGAACATTCGAAACCTACACACGTAATACGTTAGACTTATCAGCAATTCCTGTGCTGAAGCAGTTGAGTCACTTGCCAGTTATCTCAGATCCAAGTCATGGCACAGGACGAAGAGAACTTGTCGTGCCCATGACGAAGGCATCTGTAGCAGCTGGAGCGGATGGATTAATTATAGAGATGCATACAGATCCAGACAATTCAATGACTGGTGATGGCGTACAATCCTTATTCCCAGACCAATTTGCCCATCTGTTATCAGATTTGGAGAAGTTAGCTCCATTACTAGGTAAAAAATTCGATACCAAGAAAGAAGCCATTTTGGCCTAATATACGGTTTTCATAAGAAGGGGTTTCTTCAGAAATGGAGAAACCCTTTCCTGTTTCTGGATACATGTGAAAATTGTGTGTAAGTGTAAGAATAGCTTACACTCATTTAAAAAATACCTGACATAAGTATTGACTGTGTTAGAGGAATCGCTATATAATATGTGAAAGAAAACAAGCAAAAGTTGAACATTAATCATGCAAAGTACGTTGAATGTACGGAAATGGGAGGGTTTTTTAAATGTCAGTTCAAAACGTGTTGAACCTTATCAAGGAAAAAAATATTGAGTGGGTAGATTTTCGTTTCGTTGGTCTTTCCGGTAAAGCGCAACATATCTCTTTGCCTTCTACAGAAGTAGATGAAGAAACATTCGTAAATGGCGTAGCTTTTGACGGTTCTTCCATCCCAGGATTCCGTGGTATTGAACAATCTGACATGGTAATGATGCCAGATACGGAAACTGCTTATGTGGATCCTTTCACAGCACATCCAACACTAGTCATTATGAGCAACATCCATACACCTGAAGGCGACCGTTATGACCGTGATCCACGTAGCATCGCTCAAAAGGCTGAAGAATATTTGCAAACAACTGGCGTAGGTACTACAGCATACTTCGCACCTGAATCCGAGTTCTTCATCTTTGATGATGTTCGTTTCGAGAACGGTATGAACAAATCTTACTTTGAAGTTGATTCCGAAGAAGCTGGTTGGAACACAGGCCGTAAAGAAGAAGGCGGCAACCTTGCTTATAAAGTTCCAGTAAAAGGCGGTTACGTTCCAGTAGCTCCAATCGATTCCCAACAAGATATTCGTTCCGAAATGTGTAATAAGCTTGCTGACGCAGGTCTACGCATCGAACGTCATCACCACGAAGTAGCGACAGCTGGTCAAGCAGAAATCAACTTCCGTTTTGACACATTGACTAAAACAGCAGACAACCTGCTTAAATACAAGTATATCGTTGCAAACACAGCGAGAGAATATGGTAAAGTAGCTACATTCATGCCGAAACCACTATTTGGTGACAACGGTAGCGGAATGCACGTTCATATGTCCATCTTCAACGAAGGCAACCCTTTGTTCTACGAAAAAGGTTCATATGCTAACCTTTCCGAAATGGCTATCAACTACATCGGTGGTATCTTGTATCACGCTCCAGCGTTGATCGCGATCACGAACCCAAGTACAAACTCCTTCAAACGTCTAGTTCCTGGTTACGAAGCTCCGGTAAACCTTGTATTCTCCAAAGGTAACCGTTCCGCAGCAGTTCGTATTCCAATCGCAGCTGTGACACCTAAAGGTTGTCGTATTGAGTTCCGTACACCTGACAGCACAGCTAACCCATACCTTGCTTTCGCAGCAATGTTGATGGCTGGTCTTGATGGTATCAAGAAGAAAATCGATCCGCGTGCTCTTGGATACGGTCCTTACGATACGAACATCTATGAAATGTCTGATAGCGAGAAAGCTGAAATTCGCAGCGTTCCTGGTACATTAGACGAAGCTTTGGATGCACTTGCAGCTGATTCCGACTTCTTGCTTGAAGGCGGCGTATTCACACAAGATTTCATCGATAACTACATCGACTTGAAACGCGGCGAAGCGAAACAAGTTGCAATCCGTATTCACCCGCACGAGTACAACCTTTACTTCGATTGCTAATTTTTAGCACTTATACAAATAGAAGCTGCCCCTTCATAGGACGCTATGAAGGAGCAGTTTTTTATTTATCGATTAATTATAATAATTATAAATAAGTATATACAAATTGGAAATGTCAGGTATAATTACGTTAAATAATCAGGTGATGGAAGGATGAATTTGGGATGAAAATTACGATTGTTGCAGGAAGCAATCAAAGAGGGGCTACGAGTACAAGACTTGCCACATATATTGGGTATTTGGCAGCACAGGATCAACACGAAGTCACACTGATTGATTTATATAAGACACCCTTACCTTTCTATACACCAGATGCTGCTGATGATCACCAATCACTGGGCGCATATAAACAGGCAATGTTGTCCGCCGATGCCATTGTCTTGGCAACGCCTGAGTATCATAGTGGCATGTCCGGCGTGCTCAAGAATGCGCTTGATCATGTTGGACAGGGGCATTTCCATAACAAAGCTGTACTGTCTGTCAGCTCCTCAGGTGGAGCGGTTGCAGTCAGCTCGCTGACACAGATGCAGACGACCGTTCGTAATCTACACGGAATTAACTCTCCAGAATGGATTTCAATTGGTGGCGATCAGCGCAAGAGTTTCCAAGAAGACGTTATCTTCGAAAATATTCATCCCGATGTAGATATGCGAGTTCGACGTGTTGTGGCTTCTTTCCTACAGCTTGCCGAACAGCTTGCGGGACCAACAAAACTGTAACAAATTGCACCTCATGGGCAATTCCATTCAGCAGACCAAGTCATTAGACTTGGTTTATTTGCATTTCTACACACTTTTGACACATTTATATGGTACAGTTTGGTGAAAAATGAACGGCGGTGGGCTATGGGCATCCAGTGGACCAATAAGGAAGTTGTTCATCTGTTATTGCGTGCGGGATTTGGTGTGACGCAGGAAGAAATTGCAGCATGCTTGGCGCTTGGACGCGTAGAAACGGTTCGACGTCTAGTATCAGGTGAAGCGTTGATCGATAAGTCTCCGAAACTAGCCTCCTTTGATGAGTTTCATGCGGACGGGAAGAAAGCCCTAGACCCTCTATTATTAGTAGATCAACAGATGTATTGGCTGTATCGGATGGTGAACTCGCCTACGCCGCTCATCGAGAAGATGACGTTATTCTGGCATGGTCATTTCGCCACTGCGAATTATAAGGTGAAGGATGCAACACTCATGGTGAGGCAAAATGAATTGTTTCGCAAATATGCCATGGGGAATTTCAAAGAACTGCTCACCGAGATCGGCAAAGATCCTGCCATGATGATATGGTTGGACGTGAATCAAAATAAGAAAGGCAAGCCGAATGAGAATTATGCTCGTGAAGTAATGGAGCTATTCACGCTTGGCATTGGTCACTACACCGAAATGGATGTGAAGGAATCCGCACGTGCTTTTACAGGGTGGATATACAATAAAAATGAACATAAGGTCAATTACAATGCCAAACAGCACGATAACGATGCCAAAACATTGCTGGGGGAAAGCGGCAAATTAGATGCGAATGATGTCATTGATATTCTATTTCATCAGAGAGCTTTGCCGATGTTTCTAGCAACGAAGTTGTTGAACTACCTGGCAACAGATAACCCTTCAGAGAGCTGGATTCAGTCTGTGGCGGGACTCATCACCCAGAAGAATACAATAGGAGAAGTGCTTCAGGAGCTATTCCTTTCTGAAGAATTCTATGCCGATATTCACAGGCTGGCACTTATTAAAGCACCAGCAGATTATGTAGCGGGTATCCTGAAGAGTTGCAATCTCGCCGTCGCAAAAGGGCACGCACAAGCGTTGCGCAAGATGGGGCAGGAACTATTCGTTCCTCCCGATGTTGCGGGCTGGAGAGGAGGCACCTCTTGGCTTACGACGAACTGTTTGTTGGCGAGGTATCAGTTCGCTGAGGGTGTCGCGAAGCAAATGAACGGACAACAGCTGAACTCGTCAGCGTTCCAGCCCATTCAAGTGGAGTCGCCTATGGAATGGGTAAGGCTCTATGCAGAACGCATGGGAATAACGGAACTATCTGAGCAAACACAAGCAAGCCTGCTTGCCTATGCAGATGACACCCTTGTACATACAACCCAAACTAAACAGAAACTAACAGGCATGCGCGGTCTCTTGCAACTCGTTATGATTAGTCCAGAAGCTCAGATGAAATAGGGGGGAATTTGATGAAATTAACGAGAAGAGATTTTCTGATCAAAGGTACGGCGTTGTTCGCAACCCTTGGGCTTGGTGGTGCACTTTTCACAGAAACGGGTAAATCACTATGGGCAGGGAACTCCGAATCTAGCGTGGAGGAACCTGTATTGGTTGTTGTGCAGTTGAGCGGCGGCAATGACGGGATTAATACGTTGATTCCCTATGGACAAGGCCTCTACTATGATTCACGGCCAACACTTGCTTATGAACAGAAGGAAATACTGGCGATCGATTCTCACGTAGGGTTACATCCTAGCCTCACAGGAATAGCCGCATTGTATAAATTAGGTAAAATGGCTATTATACAAGGAGTTGGGTATCCGGAGCCTAATCATTCACATTTTCGCTCTATGGAAATTTGGCAAACCGCAGAGCCGGCGAAAATGAGCCGCAGCGGCTGGTTGGCACGGTATGCAGAGTCTTCCTTACAGAGGAACTCGAATCCGCTAAAAGTGATTCAAATAGGCGGATCTGGCAGCAAGGCCTTCGCCTCTGATCAATCAAGCTTTCCAGTAATTCAATCTCTGGAGTCCTATCATGTATTCGATCCCAAGACAGCGTTGATGGACAAGAATAGAATAACCAAAGCGTTCTTGGATATGTATGGGGCATCAAATCAATTAGAGAAGCTGCGCGTCGCATCAACTAGAGGGTCAGAAGCTTATAAGAGTGTTGAAGCGATCCAATCGCTTGCTGCTACGTATACGAAGAAAATAGCGTATCCCAATACGAATTTTGCGAGGGACTTACAGCTCGTAACGAAACTGCTCGCTGGAAAGTCAGGTACACGGCTCTTTCATGTAGAAGTAGGTGGGTTCGACGACCATGCGGATGAGAAGGGGCAACATGCACAAATGCTGACACAGGTCGATGAAGGGCTGACTGCGTTCTACCAGGATTTGCAGGAACAGGGACTACAGGATCGGGTTGCTGTGATGGTATTTTCCGAGTTTGGACGTCGTGTGAAAGAGAATGGGAGCGGAGGAACGGACCACGGAACAGCGGCACCGATGTTTGTCATTGGCGGCAAAGTGAAGGGGGGTCTATATGGCGCTTATCCGAGCTTGAGTAACTTAGATAATGGGGATCTAAAGTACGAGGTTGATTTCCGTTCTGTATATAGTACATTAATTGACTCGTGGTTACATGGAGATACAGTAACTGTGCTAGGTAAAACGTATGAAAATTTAAAGTTTATATAATAGAAGAAGGAGGTGCGCGGTTGGAACTAGCGGCAATTTCAGATCATCTGGCTGAGGGGTTGCAAATTCTCTTCGTAGGCTATAATCCGAGTATTCGATCAGGGGAAACCGGGCATCATTATGCGAATCCTAACAATCGATTCTATCGTATCTTGTTGCAGGCGGGGTTAACACCGAGGCTCTATAAGCCGCAAGAGGATGGCGATCTGCTGGAAATCGGCTATGGCTTCACGAATATCGTGGCACGCCCTTCATTGACGGCAGCAGAAATTACGGCAGAAGAGTATCGTGAGGGCAGACGGATTCTGAAAGCGAAAATAGAAGCCTACCGCCCCAAGGTCGTTTGTTTCGTGGGGAAGGGTGTCTATGAGCAGTATAGTGGCCGAAGAGGCATCTCCTGGGGAAGCCAGGCGCAGCCAATGGTAGAAGGCGTTATTGATTATGTGTGTCCGTCTTCTAGCGGACTTGTACGAATGAAGCTGGAAGATATGGTAGCGATTTATCGAGGAATTCTGACAAGTCTCGTATAGCTTGTTTGAGGTTTTACTTGATGCTTGAACAGAATATTGCTATCATAGCCATAATACAAAACGCAAAGGTGTGGTCACTCATGGGAAACAGGGCCTATAACTTTAACGCAGGGCCTGCGGCTTTACCTCTCGAAGTACTTCAGAGAGCACAAGAAGAGTTTGTTGATTTTAAAGGAATTGGCATGTCCATCATGGAAATTTCTCACCGTAGTTCGGAATATGAGCAAGTGCACAATGAAACACAAGCGTTATTGAAGCGTATTTTTGGTATTCCTGATGGTTACCAAATTCTTTTCTTGACGGGTGGAGCTAGCTCGCAGTTCTCCATGATCCCTATGAACTTCTTGAAGCCAGGCAAGGTTGGCAGCTATGTGCTGACAGGCGCTTGGGCCGAGAAGGCTGTGCAAGAAGCGGCGCTATTCGGACAAGTTTCTCTTGCAGCAAGTTCGAAAGAACAGAAATTTATGAAAATTCCAGCACTAGACGAAATTAACCTAGATCCGAATTCAGCTTACTTACATATCACGTCCAACGAGACGATTGAAGGTGCACAATTCCAAAGCTTCCCGGAAACAGGCAACATTCCTTTGATTGGTGATATGTCCAGTGATATCTTGAGCCGTCCAGTTGACGTTTCGAAGTTCAGCATGATCTATGCGGGAGCACAGAAGAACCTTGGACCATCTGGTGTGACTGTTGCAATTATTAAAGACGATCTATTAGTTGATTTGCCAAAAACAATCCCCACCATGATGCGTTATGAAACGCATAGCAAAAACAATTCCTTGTATAACACACCTCCAGCATACTCCATTTATATGGTGAATCTGGTGTTGAAATGGATTGAAGAGCAAGGCGGATTGACGGTTATTCAGAAGAATAATGTAGAAAAATCAGGCCTTATTTATAGCGCAATTGATAACAGCAATGGCTTCTACCGTGGACCCGTAGATCTAGGAAGCCGTTCTGCGATGAATATTACATTCCGCTTGCAAGATGAAGAGCTGGAGAAGAAGTTCATTAAAGAAACCGAGGGGCAAGGGTTCGTTGGATTGAAAGGTCATCGCAGTGTCGGTGGTTTACGTGCTTCCACGTATAACGCTGTCCCTTACGCATCATGCAAAGCACTCGCTGATTTCATGACGGATTTCCAACAACGCAACAGCTAATCGATCCCAAAAGCTATTCATGGCACCCTCGTGTGCGCGTGAATAGCTTTTTTTGGTCTGAGGTAGGGATTGTTCGATTGAAAGCTTAAGAGGCCTTGAGGGGGTCGCTGAGAGGGTTTGAAGACGGTTGATGACGGGTAAGTTAGAACTAGATCTAGTGGATGAGAATAGGTCTAGTCATTTCGACATATCCGAAAAAATCAAGTAAAAAACGAAAATATTTTTTCTAAACCCATCGGGCCACGCCCCGCCTAGGATCTCGTGTTTTGGAATTGTAAATAGGTCGTTTTGCTCGTTGACAAACACAATATATTGATATAAATTTGAATCTATCAACTAGATGTCGTGATAAAAAGCGCATTGCGAGATTGCTAGCCGAAGGCTCATATCGAGCCGAAAATAGAGTAAAACCGCAGGTTTCAAGCTTTTTGGACCGCTTACGGAGCCGCAAATGATATGCAGATTCTGTCGATTCATGAGTAGTTGAACTCGCGAATGACAGGCGATAGAATTGGTATCTTTACTACATATAGGTTGCTCGCTAGTGATGGCACAAGATAGAGAGAATTGACAACGATAGGAGACGGAAGCTATGTTGATTGCTTACGATTCGAAGACTGGAAATGTTCGCCGTTTTATTGCGAAGCTCCAGATGCCCGCGGTTCAAATAGAGGAAGCGATGACGATGGACGAGCCATTCGTACTCGTGACGTATACAACTGGTTTTGGACAGATTCCTCCCAAGGTAGCTTCTTTCCTAGAAAGTAATTCCTCTCGTCTTCAAGGCGTAGCAGCAAGCGGTAATCGCAACTGGGGAGACGGCTTCGCCAAAAGCGCAGATACGATCTCAGCACTTTATGATGTTCCTGTTTTAACGAAATTTGAATTATCGGGCACTAAAAATGATGTAGAACGATTTGTTCAGGGGGTACAAGCAATTGCGGCACATTGAACTTAATAATGAATTAATGCAACGCGGTACGGATGGTTTTTTTCAATTAGAGAAGGATAAAGAAGCTGTTAAGGTGTTCATACAGGAAGTCCACAGCCGAAGCCTCACATTCCCCGATACCTCTTCGAAGGTTCGCTATATGATCGACAATAACTTCTATGAGAACGTTTATGACAATTACACCGAAGATGAAGTAAACAGCGTGTATCAAGTGGCACATGACAATCAATTCGAGTTCGCATCGTATATGGCAGCTTCGAAATTTTATACAGATTATGCTTTGCGCAGTGATGATAAGACGTTATACCTGGAGCATTTCCCTGATCGCGTAGCGATCGTTGCCCTGTACTTAGGTCGCGGAAACGCAGAAACAGCACGCGTACTTGCCCTATCCATGATGGAGCAACGCTTGCAGCCGGCGACACCTACATTCTTGAATGCAGGCAAGAGCCGTCGCGGTGAATTAGTATCCTGCTTCTTACTAGAAATGGACGATTCCTTGAATTCCATCAACTATGTATTAGCAACATGCATGCAGCTTTCCAAAATTGGCGGCGGTGTAGCTGTGAACTTGTCGAAGCTTCGTGGGCGCGGTGAAACGATTAAAGGTGTTGAGGGCGCAGCGAAAGGCATTATTCCTGTTCTTAAGCTGATGGAGGATGCGTTCTCCTACGCGGATCAAATGGGTCAACGCAAGGGCTCAGGCGCGGCGTATTATAACATTTTTGGCTGGGACGTTATGGAGTTCCTTGATAGTAAGAAAATTAACGCGGATGAGAAATCCCGCTTGAAGACTCTCTCGATTGGACTTATTGTTCCTAATAAATTTTATAAGCTGGCGGAGGAGAACAAACCTCTACATATTTTCGCTCCTTACACTGTTCTGCAAGCCTATGGCAAGCATATGGATGATCTAGATATGGATGAAATGTACGATGAACTCTTAGCAAACCCCAAGGTAAAGAAGAAAGTAATCATGAATGCACGAGATATGCTGACCAAAATTGCGACAACTCAACTGGAATCCGGTTATCCATATATGATGAATCGTACGAATGCGAATAAGGATCATGCTCTGAAGGGGATTGGGACGATCAAGATGTCCAATCTATGTACAGAGATTTTCCAATTGCAGGAAACGTCCGAAATCAATGATTACGGTCAAGAAGACACGATTCTTCGCGATATCTCCTGTAATCTAGCTTCAATGAATATTGCCAACGTCATGGATCGTAAAAAGCTGCGCGAAACCGTGCACGAAGGCATGATCGCCTTAACTTCCGTGAGTGATATGACGACGATCCATAATGCGCCAGGTGTTGCCAAAGCGAACCGTGAGCTGCATTCTGTCGGTCTTGGCGTGATGAACTTGCATGGTTATTTGTCCAAGAACAAAATTGCCTACGAGAGTGCCGAAGCGAGAGATTTCGTTCGCACCTTCTTCGCAGCGATGAATTTCTATTCCATCGAAAAAAGTATGGAAATTGCCAAAGAATCCGGGCAAACGTTCGAAGGCTTTGAGCTATCGGAGTATGCGAATGGGAACTATTTTACCCGTTATATCGAAACAGATTACCGTCCACTGTCAGACAAAGTGAAAGCATTATTCGAAGGCATGCATATTCCATCGCCTAGCGATTGGAAAGCATTGCAAGCTGATGTTCAGAAGCACGGTCTGTATCATGCGTATCGTTTGGCTGTAGCGCCGACGCAAAGTATCTCGTATATTCAAAATTCAACGTCCAGCGTGATGCCGATCGTTGAACCGATTGAGACGCGTACGTATGCGAATTCGACAACGTATTATCCGATGCCATTTATGGCACGCGACAATTTCTTCTACTATAAATCTGCCTATCAAATGGACCAGTTCAAGATTCTTGACCTCATCTCGGAGATTCAGACGCATGTGGATCAAGGGATCTCAACCATTTTACACGTAAACAGTGATGTTTCGACAAGACAACTTGCTAGATTATACTTGTATGCGGCACACAAAGGACTTAAATCGCTCTACTACACACGAACCAATCAACTATCCGTTGAGGAATGTGTAAGCTGCTCCGTATAATGAGGAAGGGGACTACCATTCATGACAAGTGCACCAACCATCAATAAGCCTATCGTCAAAAAAGCGGTGAACTGGAACCGGCCGGATGATGATTTTACAATAACGTTCTGGAATCAAAATATTATGCAATTCTGGACAGATGAAGAAATACCGTTGTCTGATGATAAAATGTCCTGGATTACGTTAAGTGGACAAGAGCGCGAGCTGTACATGAAGGTGCTTGGCGGCCTGACTTTGTTGGATACGATGCAAGGCGGCGTCGGGATGCCGAAAATTCTTGAGCATGTGGATGGGCTGCAGCGCAAAGCTGTGCTTAGCTTCATGGGCATGATGGAACAGATCCATGCGAAGTCTTATAGTTCGATTTTCACTACGCTGTCTACGACAGAAGAGATTAACGAGCTGTTCCAATGGGTGGAGCGAAATCCACACCTGCAGTTTAAGGCGAATAAGATTTCACATTATTATGAAAATATTAATACGACCAAAGAGCTGTATCTCGCGATGGCATCGTCTGTTCTGCTAGAAAGCTATTTGTTCTATAGCGGTTTCTATTATCCGTTGTATTTGGCTGGCCAAGGTAAAATGACGAGCAGCGGCGAGATCATTGACTTGATCTTACGTGATGAGAGCATCCACGGATTGTATATCGGCGTGTTGGCACAAGAGGTCTACGCGGAGCTTAGTCCTGTTGAGCAAGACGAGGCGTACGCGACGCTCTGTGCGTTGCTGAAAGAGCTTCATGCGAATGAAGAAGGCTACACGGATAGTCTCTACGGACCACTGGGGCTAGCCGAAGAAGTAAAAGCATTCCTTCGCTACAACGCGAATAAGGCGTTCATGAACCTTGGCGTGGAACCGATGTTTCCTGAAGAGGATATCAACCCGATTGTGTTGAACGGTCTGAGCACGAAGACGAAGCAGCATGACTTTTTCTCCAAAAAAGGCAATGGTTATGTGCGCACGATTCACGTTGAAGCGCTAACGGACGATGACTTTGTATTTTAAGATGTTAGTAAATAGATGAAGAACAAACCACCTGGGATGACTGGGTGGTTTGTCGTTTGTTCGAGGGAATGAGAATGATAGGTGAGGTGCTGCTGGTTGGTGAGAAGCGTGTGAGGGTTGTTGGATTTGAAGTGAGAGGAGTATGAGTATGAGTAGAGGGAGAGGAAGGAGTAGATAAGTATATGTAGAGTAAGATAGGTTGGTTGGAAGAAGTTTGCTTAATATCGTGTACTCCAGGGAATAGCTGGATTTTCTACAGCTAATTTTTGGGAAATTCTGCTTAAACACAGAATAGATGGAAAACCTCCAGTTAAATTTAACCAAATTGCCCGATATGAACGAAAAAGGCAGTTTTAACTACATATTTTACAGTTAAATTGAAGTTTCAGGAAAATTCCACTCAAATAACTGTATATTTTCCAGTTAATAAAAGTGCGCAGGCAGCTAGCCATTCTAAATCTCCGCAACCCACTGCAATCCGCCGATACTCACCGCAACTCACAACTCACTGCAACTCACTGACCCCACAAACCCACAAACCCACAAACCCACAAACCCACAAACCCACAAACCCACAAACCCACAAACCCACCGAAATCTGTGTAACCCGTAGCGATCTTCCCCAATGCCACTGTTTACGAACAGAGAGTAAATGTTTGCAGAGCAAGATAGTTTAGTTTGTTTGTTAGATAGTTAGTCAGTTTTTAGTCAGTTAATTAATTAGTCTATATATTGAATGTTAGTTAGTATGTTAGTTTGTTTATTTATTTGTTTATTGTATCTAGTTCAGTTTGTTGTATCCAGCTCCTCCTCTAGCTCACTCTCCAGTTCAGCCTCAAGTCTGATTTACGACGTAACAATGTTATGTTAGATTGAAGTAGCGAGGGAGGGATGTACGTTGGATGAAGATTTGATATCGAAAAAAGAGCTGCTCGAGCTAACAGGGATATCTTATGGTCAATTATATCGCTGGAAACGCAAGAATTTGCTTCCAGAGGAATGGTTTATCCGAAAATCAGCGTTTACGGGGCAGGAAACATTCTTTCCGAAGGGGCAGATGCTGGCGCGTATCGATAAAATTGTGAATATGAAAGATGATTTATCACTGGATGAATTAGCGGATGTATTCTCTATTGTTCCTAGTGACATGAAAATAGATAAACTAGAGCTTATTAAACGAAACATTGTTTCTCTGCAAACGATTGATTACGGGTCTCCGTTTTTGGAAGTGGCGGCGGTATACAGCTTTGAAGAAACATTGTTTCTATTCCTGCTCGAGGATTGCTTGCAATCTGGCGAAGTGACGCTCGAAGAAGGGAAACACTTGCTGCTGACAATGAAAGAACAATATGCCAAATTTGAAGGCAAGCCGTGCGATTTGATTTTTATACGTAAGATGGGCTTAACTTTGGTTCTACTCGTTACGACAGGATGTGAATTGTTCTTCGAGCAAGGCGTGAAGGTTGTGCTCCGCGTGCAGGTAGCGAAGAAAATTGAAGAATTAAAACTGAAAATAACAACAATGTAAGGAGGTGATCCCCATGCAAACAACAGAATCTAAACGTAAATTACTGATTTCCGGAATAGGATCTTCTAATGGCGGGAGCTTTCGAACGGTTAAAATTGATGGTATGGGACGGTTGGAAGGCGATGTTACATGCTCAGATTTTACGCTGAATGGGCGAGCGGAAGTGAATGGCAGCATTATATCTGAAACGGCAGAAATGAATGGCACGCTAACGATTCAGGGGAATCTCAAAGCAAAGCGTACCCGAATTCATGGCAAGGTTAAGATTGACGGCAATTATGCGGGCGAGAGCCTTGAAATAAACGGTGCTTCGACGATCACGGGCAATTGTGAGGCTGAGAAGTTTAATGCCAATGGCAAACTGCAAGTAGGCACACTGAATGCAGACACGATCCTTGTTACCCTGCATGGGCATTGTAGAATTGCTGAGATTGGCGGAGAACGCATACAGATACGCAAACAGCGAGGGATGGGCTTGGCAAGTTGGTTGAAGATCCTGCCGCTGGCTATCGGTAATCATTTGTCAGCCCAAACGATCGAAGGCGACCATATCTACTTGGAATATACAACGGCTGATGTAGTCAGGGGAGCGGATATTACAATTGGTCCTGGGTGTGAAATCGGACTTATTGAATATACGGCCAAACTCGAGCAAGATAAGCGATCTAAGGTGAAACGCAGTGAAAAAGTGTAGCAATGAGAGGAGGGATTATGTATAATGCAAATAGATGCAAACAAACGTTCGTCAATTGGTAATTTAAGGATTACGGGTAGCTCTACCGCGGCAGGAGGCCTCTATGATCGAGTGAAAATTGTTGGTGAAGGCATCGTTGAAGGCGATATGAAATGCCAGCATATGAAATGTGTCGGAACCTTAGAGATGGAAGGCGATTTACAGGCGGGTCAAGCGGGAATTGTGGGTACTTTTGCATTGACGGGAAATGTTCGAAGCGATAGAATGAAAAATTCGGGGACGGTGAGTATCAGTGGTGATGCCGTAATTGGCACACTTACTGGATCAGGGACGGTTGAAGTGAAAGGCCATCTGCAAGGCAACCAGATCGCGCTTCATGGACATATTGCTACAGGAGGGGATTGCGAAGTCGATGAGTTTCATTTGAAGGGAATGTTTGATGTTGGAGGGCTGCTTAACGCTGGCGCGATTAACATCAGGATTTTCCAAGATTCAACGGCGAAAGAGATTGGCGGAGAGAAAATTAGAATTCGCAAAGCAAGCCTGCTTCATCCATTTAGCCTCTTCTTCAGACCCTCCCCACATGCCAAGCTAGTGGTTTCGGTTATAGAAGGGGACGATATCTACGTGGAACATACGAGAGTGAATGTTATTCGAGGCAACCAAGTCGTCATCGGTCCTGGTTGTGAAGTTGGACTGGTAGAATACAAGGTACACTTAGAGAAGAAGAAGGATGCCATTGTGAAGGAATCACGCAAGATGTAAGTGCAAGGATCAGCCTGTAAGTTAAGCTGTATGTTTAGCTGTATGTAGACAAACCAATCGTAAAGGAATGTGTAAGAATGACGAGTTCAAAAAATAAAGTAGGCTTCGTCCTAGCAGGTCTACTCTTAGCCATGTTAATGGCGTCCATGGATAATACAATCGTTGCGACAGCGATGGGAACCATTGTAGGAGATCTTGGTGGACTGGATAAGTTCGTATGGGTAACTTCAGCCTATATGGTCGCTGAAATGGCGGGTATGCCGATTTTTGGGAAGCTGTCCGATATGTTCGGGCGCAAACGATTTTTCATTTTTGGATTAATTGTCTTTTTGATCGCCTCCATATTGTGTGGAACGGCAGAAAGCATTGTACAGCTTAGTATCTACCGTGCACTACAAGGAATCGGTGGCGGTGCATTGATTCCAATTGCATTCACCATCATGTTCGATACAGTACCCGTTGAACAACGTGGGAAATTAGGTGGTTTGTTCGGTGCTGTATTCGGTTTGTCGAGTATTTTCGGACCGTTGCTTGGCGCCTATATTACGGATTATATTAACTGGCATTGGGTCTTCTATGTCAATATTCCTCTTGGTATTTTGGCTCTTATTTTTATCGCGGTCTACTACAAAGAATCGCCGATTCATACGAAGCAGAAGATCGACTGGTGGGGGGCCGTTACCCTTGTTGGCGCAGTTGTCAGCATGATGTTTGCCCTTGAGCTTGGTGGTAATAAATATGCATGGGATTCCAGCCTAATTATTGGACTGTTTGCAGCTTTCACTGTGCTGACCATATGTTTTATCATAATTGAAAGAAAAGTCATTGAACCAATTATTTCATTCCCGATGTTTAAGATACGTTTGTTTACGACGAGTAATGCGCTTGGCTTATTGAGTGGGATGGGCTTCATTACGGCATCTGTGTATATCCCGATTTATATTCAAGGGGTACTTGGTGGAACAGCTACCAACTCTGGACTCGTCTTATTGCCGATGATGGTTGGTTCTGTATTCTCAGCGGTAGGCGGCGGTTTCTTAATGAACAAGATGCCATACCGGAATATTATGATGATCTTTGTTGTGATTTTAGCCGCAGGTATGTTCATGTTAACACAGCTTGACCCGGATACTAGTCGCTTGTATGTAACTATGTGCATGATCGTCGTTGGTGTTGGGATCGGTGCAAGTTTCTCCGTTCTATCCAACGCGGCGATTCATCACTTTGATCCATCACAACGGGGCTCGGTGAATGCAACTGTGTCCTTCGTTCGATCCTTAGGTATGACTTTAGGGATTACGTTATTCGGAATCATTCAACGGAATGATTTCACAGCGAAGCTCAAGGGAATTTTTGCTGGAAGCGGGCAAGGGAACATGGCTGACAATCCAGCGTTTAGTGATCCTAGAGTGCTGCTGGCACCTGATATGCGTGCCCAAATTCCAACGCCTGTCCTAGATAAAATTGCAGCAGGATTATCATCCTCCATCTCTTATACATTCATGTGGGCGCTGATCCCTACGGCTCTGGCTGTCGTAGCAGCGGTTCTCATGAGTAAAGAGCGCTTGACCGAATCACTGGAGCACAAGCAAGCGGAGCAAGCCGCAGCAGAACTGAAAGGTCAATAGTAATCTGATCAATTACTTCAGCTGATATGTAAATATCCTTCAAGAGCACTTTCCTTCTAAGGAGTGCTCTTTTGTGCGCTTGGCAGCGCAACGACTAAGGAGTGAAAGTCTCCAGTACACCGCGAGGTGGCGGAAGTACATAGCCGAC
>NZ_LYPB01000072.1 GCF_001653565.1 Paenibacillus oryzisoli | reverse complement strand
AGAAAACCCCCATCAAAGTATGTCTTATATACTTCAACAGAGGTATCTGGAAATCCTTGTTAGTCGATTGGTCAGTCGTAGTTTTTTTTAGCGACTGAATGTATTCTTTATATTCAGAAGCGATTTCGAAGACAGGGAAGATATAGTCTGCCGAAACCTCGAACTCATGCCCATATTGGCAATCTAATTCTACATTTAGTACGGCATCCTTTTTGCTTAATATCTTTACAGTAGAAAAGCATTCTGGGCAGCGTACTTCCCATAGAAGATTAATTTTCTGTGAATCAACAAGTTTAAGAAGCTGTTTAAATACAACAGGAATAGGCAGGTCAGTCGCTTTGGAAACAGCTGTTGGATAAAATCTCAAAATAGAAGTTCCTGATGCATCATCTACCCATTTGTCGATATCCCATACTGTACCCATAGCAATTACACCTCCCTTTATTCCTAATTATATATTCACAAGTCGATCCCGTACATAGCCAATTACGCTCTCCGTGGCTGGAGTTGCAAACACGATGCTATTAGTCTTTAGACCAACCCTTATCGTATGGTCGGTGCTTATTCCATCTTCATTCATAGAGAACTTAATATGACCACCTTGAGGTTGAAGATATGGTTTTAAGAAGTCATAGAGTGGCAGGCCACGAAGATCTCGCCCATTTACACCCATTCCTATTTTGTCCAATCCATTTAATATTAATGCTGTAAATGGAACAGCTAAATGTTCTGTCCCAAAGTTTTCCTTTGCTTGTTCTAGTCCTTCCTGAAGTACAGTGACGTTATCATCAGCGAAATAGTTATCAAGCGTACCCAGTATCTGAACAACCGCCTGTGCCTGTTCTTCCGAAAAGTTAGCTAGGATATACTCAGGCTTTGCGTCTGCGTCGAATAATTCTCCACCTAATGTATCAGCAATCTTCTCAGCGCTGTGGCCAAATGGAGCCATAATATCATTTTGACCCAGTGCAATTGTCTGATTAATTAGGGTAGCAAAACTCTTTGCCACTTTATCCGCTGTCTTTGGATCACTACGGATCTCTAAACACTTAGTAGTTTCGTTAACATACATGGTGGTAATACTAGTTTTAGGTCGTAAAGTCATTTCTGTGCCGTAGAAATTACGAACTACTCCTGTTTTATGAATAAATCTTAAGAAATATTCTCCTTCTGAATTCCCTGGTGCCCCACTAATCAGCACAGGTGTGGTCGTGATGTCATCGTTGTGTGGGAACTTCTGCTGTTCGAAAGGATTGTAACCTAAGTTATCAACCATCAATTTTTTTAATCCTGTCAATTGTCCATCAGTATCAAGTGTGTACCAGCAAATCGCAGTCTTACCACCAAAAAGACGTCCTTTGCAAGCTTCCAATGCATCATCCTGCAAGTGCCTATCTTTGGAGATTCTTGTCCAAATACGCTCAGCAAGTTCTTCCATTGTGCCGTCAGATGGGAGGTTAATATTTGTACAAACATCTCTCAAAACATCCTTAGGCAGCCTCACAAGATCACTAATTAATGCAATATTCTGTACTGTAAGCAAAGTACCCCTCCTAATACAATATGAAACAACCTCACTCAATGATCTGTTCGAGACAACTCAGCAATTATAGAACAGTAGATTCCAAAACTCAACTTTTAATAGAAATATATTCCTTTTTATTGAATACAACATGACGCAACAAAAAAGCCCAAGGGCTATTCCTCGGGCTTCGCTGTTTCTGCGTGGCTAATATTTCGGATAACTAGGCACTATTAAAAACTACTACGTGCCTTCAATGCTCTATAAAGAGTTGCTTTCTTGATACCTGTCATTTCCTCAATCTCTGTAATCGAATGTTTCTGCGTGTCATATAACTTAATTGCGCGCTCAACCTTCTTAGTATCTGTCTTTGGTCTTCCACCATTACGCCCTCTTGCTCTGGAAGCCGCTAGTCCAGCCCTCGTACGTTCAACAATCATTTCCCTCTCTAGCTCAGCTATAACTCCTATCATCTTAAACATTGCTCTGCCAGTTGGTGTGGTAGTATCTAATCCATCACATATACTTACTAGCTCTACACCTAGTTCAGCTAGTCTTTCATAAACTTCGATTAGCTTCTTAGTAGAACGTGCCAATCGATCCAGTTTGTACACGACAAAGACATCTCCCTGCCTTAATGAATCTAAAGCACGCTCAAGTTCTTTCCGATCATCTTTAGCACCGCTTGCTTTCTCGGTATATAGGCGTTCACATCCTGCACCATTTAAAGCATCAATTTGCATATCAAGTGATTGATCAATTGTTGAAACTCTCGCATACCCTATTTTCATCCAGTATCGCTCCTTATAGCCATTTATATTACATATCGTATCATATTCTCGTACGTTTATGCAACATAGAATTAGGAACGACTTTAGGAACTATTTTCCCCTCTAATACGGATTCTTTTCCTCTATTTCATCAATCGTTCCAAATACGAAGGTTTTTGAAACTTATGCCACACAAAACGATTACTAACCATACGCTATTATTGTTTTGGCTGATTTTAGAATTACTAGTTTTGTATTAGAAATATCAACTTACAATCAAATAACTAACGCTTCTGCCGCTTGAATATGAAGGTCAATCAGCTCGTTAAATAAGTCTTTAACTTTTGAACCATCTACATCTGGCAGAGCGTTAGCTTTAGACTTCCAATTCTTAAGCTCAGAGCATGACATGCCTTTGCATAAATCCCAGATATAATGTATAAGGTCATATTCATTATCATCCGTTGACGCTAGTAACGCTTTGGACGTTTGCTTGCTCACCATGCCAACAACTCCTCTCTCATTGTTTTATGTTCTTTCGCATGGATATGCAGATCGAAGAAGTACACAATTAAAATTAAAGCTTCATCGGGTTCTATATAACCCCCTTGCTTTACATGCTGTATCAGGTGTTCCTTAATTGTTTTAATTTCTTCCAAGCTTGATTCTTCCAGTGTCCTCGACAAATGACCTAGTCTGGACTCGATTTCTGTTATTGGTTCAATTCCTTTCTTGGAAATGTCAGTATTGCACTCTTGTTTAGGACCCCTAGAATCGCTGAATGTCACATCACTTTTCTTAACATTTTGCAATAAAGAATTACTTTCCATTGTAAAATTCCTCCTAATTCGTTTCCTGAGTGAACTGCTCTTTTGTTTGTATGCACCTCTTATGCAAACTTATTCGAGTTGGTTTGAACGAAAAATTCGAATTACTTTCAGGTGTTAAGTGAGAGGTTAACCATAAATTATCCACATCTATAATTATTTATCCATAATTTAGAAAATTACGTATTCATAACATATAAAGTGAATAGTTTTTTAAATCCCGAAAACCCTATGTTTTCAACCTAAAATTATGCTTTTCATAAAAAACTATTCATAGGTTAAATATGAATAGTTTTTTATCTATATATTTCAAATATATCCTATAATTGGATTGTTTAGCGTTACTAAAAAAGACACTCACGTTACTAAAGTGAGTGTCTTAGGGTATGTTCTATTAGTAACGTTTTCATTTGATTATCTCCAATTTCTGTACCTAAATTCATTCATAGAATTATCAATCGTTTCCTGATTAATCCCTATATAGCGGAGGGTTATTGAGGGATGACTATGATTGAATATCTCCATTAACAATGCAATATCCTTTGTTTTGGAGTAAAAATGGTAGCCAAAGGTTTTCCGAAGAGTGTGTGTTCCAATTTCACTTAGTTCAAACTTCCGAGCTACCGTGTTAAGCATTTTGTATGCCGCGTCCCGGGTGATAGGTGCATTTTTGCTTTTACTTTTGAATAAGTATTCATCGTCCGGCCTACCAACAATGTACTTTTTTAGATCCATTTTTAGATCCGGATTGATTGGGATCAATCTCTTTTTCCCTGTCTTCTTCTCGCGGATACTAATCTGGCTGCCTTTGACCATACCAACCTGGAGCCTAAGTATATCTGAGATACGAAGTCCAGTGTAGGTGCCTAGAACAAATAGAATGTAATTTCTTTCATTAGTTGCCATTAAATATCTCTGAATATCGACGAGTTTATCTTCATCACGGATGGGTTGTACAAAATTCATTAACTCCCCCGCCTTTTATAGATCAAGTACATAATCATGCTTATTACGTTCTAAATCATCAATAGCTCCGATATATCTTAAGACCTCAAGTTCACTTTTAAGATGAAACCACTCTTTCATCATCCATAAACTATGTTGTTGCTGCTTATATAGGTGATAGCCGAATGTCTTCCTCAAAGTCTCGGTTCCTATGTTATCTGTTATACCTAACCTACGGGCTACTCTATTAAGCATTATAAATACCATCTTTATATCCATGGGGGAGTTCCCAGTGCTTGATCTCTTCCCGTTCTGATCGCATTTAAATAAGTATTCTCCGTCTGGTTTCCCGGTAACAAACTCATTCAATGCTTTTTTCAGCGTATTATTTATTGCCCTTCGTTGCAGCTTACCTGTTTCTTTCTCTAAAAATTCGATATGCGTCCCCTTAACATCTCCTACTCTGAGTGATAGTAAATCAGATATGTGTAAACCTGCATTAATACCAGCGACAAATAGGACGTAGTCTCTTTCGTTGGTATCTTTTAAATAATTTTTTATCTCCACAATAGCTTCAACATCCCTAATCGGCTGAACAAAATTCATTGTGTCATCAGCACCTCTCTCTTTTCTTTTTTGTAAATAAAAAGGCAGTAAGCAACCTATTGGGATGCATTTACTGCCTTATCCTTTCAATCATTCGCAATAATAATAAGTGCAGGTTTATCTTTTGAATCAATCACCCGGATAATATTCAATGTTGATATAAGTTTCGCCGTTAAAAAACTGCACTGCAGATAGGTCGTCCACGTTAATATTGATTGAAGTTCCATCCTTTTTCTTGATGTGAGTGCTTCTTGTAATAGAATCAAATCCCCAAACTTCCCCATCTTTTGCTGCCATATTATAATCAGCTGGACTGAAGTACGTTGTTCCATTAACATAAATAGCTCTTAAGTCTTTAAATTTCGTTTCTTGAATAGAACTTGACGGAGTAGAATTAGTTGTCATATTTGTCACCCCTGAGCTAGATGTTCCGAGTTCAACAGTTTGATTATTTTCGTTCCAATTCACTACCAAACCTGTCAATTTGGAAACATCGCGTAATTTTAAATAAGTTGATCCGTCAATCATTGCTGGCGGACTATCAAGTGTAATGGTTTTACCATTTAACGATATTGGTAATGAAGGCCGTAAGTAAGCCTCTACTTTTTGCAAGCCTTCATCAGCATATACAGCACTTGCAGTAGCTAATATAAATCCTGCTATGAAACCAACGACTAATTTTTTCATGGTTAGCCTCCAAATACAATTTGGGACATTATACCATAATATGCAATTATACATCTATCCGTTTGCCATTTGCATAGATTCCACTAGGAGCAACAAATCTTAGTGAGGCTGCGGCTGGATCAATATAAATCTGAATTGAACCCCAGTCTATGCCGTTCCCAAAGCTATACTGGTTCATATGAAGCTTATTTCCAATGGTTACATCAAATCCAGCGTTTATTGAACCCCCTGTAATATTTAGATTTGAGGCATGAACGGTTCCATCCTCATAAACACGGAAGGGAGCTGAACCAGCCGTTGCGCTTCCTGCCCAATATCTAAGATCATTTCCAGACGTAACCACGGAAGAAAGCCCAAATGTTCCGGCCACATCTGTCAGCGACTTTTGTCCAATTACAAAACCACCAATGTTTCCCTTTGTGCTGTACATGCTCCCATCCTGTTGCACGCGGAACGGAGCAGTGGTTGGATCTGCACTACCAGCCCAAAAACGAATACTCAAATCATCAGTACCATCCGAACTCATACCCACGATGCCCGAGCTATGTTTTAGGGTATCCTTCGACACGTTGAATCCACCGATTTCCCTAACGTTCACCGAATCAATTCTACCATTGGCTAACCATTCTACTGTCTTGGACATCTTAGCGAAGAGATCCATTATATCTTCATTGGACATTCCTTCTTCAGGTCTTGGAAGGCTAATGTTACCCATTACATCGCCTCCACTACTGCATATGCCTGCATTCCAGTTTCTAGTGCTTTTTGGGTTTTATCGATCATCTCTTTATCGTTAGCCGATTCGTATAATGCTAAGTCCATTTGTAAATTGAAGATCCTAGCTCGATACTGGTCTAACCGATTCTCTTTCAGCTGGTCCTTTAATTCCTGTGAAATATTCATTTTCTTTCCTCCAATTTCATTAATGATTTTGTTTAATTGTGAGCTGAGAGATTAGTTCTTGTTATGGAGGTACGCCACTATAGATTGTTGTTTTCAATAGATGTACTAGACCCAAGATGCCAACGTATCGGCTATCTGCCGTATGCCTTCTTCCAACCTTCGATCAATCGTTGATTCCGATATGCTTCCGGTGAAGCGAAGTACAGTGAGCTTACGTGTGTTTCCTTTGATGAACCTGAATTCTACTAATTTCCTAGTTTCGCTATCAGCAATTACTGAAACTGCTCTTTCAGCAATTTCTACGTTTAGTTTGCTTTGCTCGTACACTTTCCTTTGTAGTTCAGTTGAAGTCTCCTTATGTTCCTCATAGTCTTTTACAATAAGCTTCGATTTTGGGTAATCATCTAAAATCTTCTTAGCTGCATGTAAATATTCCATTAAAGGATTACCTGGATATATATATCCTGCAAACCCTAACCGCTTTAGATTTTGGATAATCAACTTTATGCCAAGCTCTGCCCTTCTATCTATCGTTCTTTCAACATAGTTGATGCGGGCATTTACGTATTTTCTTGAAAGTCCTTTCACGTATCGGTATTCGATTATCTGCCTCGTATCGTCGTCTGTAATGAGAGATAACACGGTTTCTATAACTTCAATTCTTTTTTTTGCGGCCTCGTACTCTTCTTTCTGCTCACTTGTTACCACTCTTTTATCTTCATTTTTTTCATAATTCTGTGTAAGGATACTATCCTGCTTGTGATTTAAGAGAAATGCCTTTGTATTCTGCATCTCTTCTTTTGTAATTGCTTTGCTCAACTTCCCTTCACTCCCCTCGTTCCACTCCATTGTTTAGTCGTTGCTTAGTCTGTAATTAAACTCTTTGCCGCCTTTAAGGAGTACGAGATAGTTTTTACACATTTCATTGATCCTGCTTCCTAATCCCTCGTCCAAGTCACATATCTGATCGATGTCGCGTTCCGAGGATACTAATATGGGCTTCTTCTCCATATACCGATGATTGATAACAGCAAAAGCAACTTCGAGTTGGAACGGAGTAAGCTTCTCGCGCCCCTTGAACATATCGTCTATATAGAGTACATCCACTTCCTGCATACGCCGCGTCCGTTCCTCCGTCATACTTAGATCGTCCTTAATCTCACTGAATCCCTCTACCCAAGGGAAGTACAGTACCTTGTAGCCCTGGCTCATAAGCTCGTTTGATACCGCCATGAGTAAGTGCGTTTTTCCGCTACCTGGTCTCCCCAGCAATGCAATGCTATTGTGCCTACTTATTAGTAACTTAGGAAACCTAACCTTATAGTCTCTGGCGCAATGGTATGCATCCCTTACAGCTTCTGGACGGTTGCCTAGAGAGAAGTTATCGAACGTTTTTTTCTGGAACTCCCATGTGATTTTACTCGAATCAAACGCCCGGTCTATGCGTCGCTGATCCTTGCATTCACAATCCTTCCAAACGTCAATATCGTGAATGACTTCTTCACCGCTTACTGTGAACGTTTTATGAGGTACTTTAATCGTGATCCCTTCTTCATCCTTGCAAATTCTGCATTTGGGCTTCGGCGTTGTCTCTGGTTCGAATCCATCCGGTTTGATTGCCCGTAATTGAATTAGTTTGTTTATCAGGGCTGCCTTGTCCGTTTTCTCGATCATCCTTCGCATTGTCACTTTTGTCGCCACCTTTCTTCGCTTGATCCGCTGCCATTTCAAAACAAAGCCTTTCATACTTTTTTCTAAGCTTGTCCGCTGAAAGAATTTGCTTTCGCCAAAACATATCCTTGGCTGTCCATTCCATAACCTTGCGGACTTCGTCTTTATCACGTTTATCAATCCCTATCATTTTTCGGCAGTCATCTGCCCAACTCTGTAGCTTTGCATCTCTGACTAAATGACCCAAGCTCAAAGATTCAGCATATGCCATAATAAGCCCATGAAGATGCTTTGCCATTTTGTAATACAGGCTATCCTCGGCATAAGCTTTTGGTTGCCGAGAAGAAGTATTTGGATCTTCTTTCTTATCATTTTTTACATTCTTATCATTCTTTACATTCTTGTTTGTGGTCATTTGTTGGTCTTTTGATGGTCTCTTGTTGGTCTCTTGTCGGTCAATTTGATGGTCATCTTTGTTGACATCACCCTGATAAAACTCCCAATTCACAAGAGTTACAATGCTATATTTGTTGGTCTTTTCAATGGACAAATAACCGCCTAATTCTAACGTTTCCAACCACCTGTAAACCGTCTTATCACCTTTAATCTTATCTTTCTGTTTTAATCCTGAATTGAAAGTTTCAGCTATGTCGAATCTGCCTGTTATAAATTGTCCTGGCTTCAGTTTCACGAGCTGCTTTCCAACAATTTGCTCATGTGATTTATGAGAAGCTTCTAGTAGACAAATTGACCAGAGCCTATACAAATGGAAATCATTAAATATAGGATTATTTCGTATTTTCCGATGTAGCTTTATCCATCCTTCCATGAAAACCGCCTTATTGATCGCATGACATGTTAGGAACTGCACTGGATCCTACTGGACAGATGAAAACATTAATCATGTCGTTAAATAAATTCAATACATTTGAATTTTTAACCTCAGGCAAGGCATTAGCTTTCTGCTTCCATTCCAACAGCTCTTCGCGAGACATGCCTTTACATAGATCGCACATAATTTCCACAAGTTCATATTTTTTAGAATCCACTCACGCCGCCTCCGTTCTCAAGCATATGCAGCTGATATATACTTACTTTCTGTTCTTTGGAACGAATTTGTAAGTTGAAAACATATTCAAAGAAATCACTTATCGTGTCAGGTTCGGATTGTTGTTCTTGACTAGCGAGCAATAAAGTTAATTCTTTTACGATTAATATTTCCTCAATGTTTAACCCTTCCAAGCGCAGCAATAAATTGCGAATGTGCGAGTATCGCTCTAGAAGTGGTTCATGACAGTAAATCGGTAAGTCCGATATGTGCTCTTGATTTGCTACGATAGCCCCCAGAACGTTCATACTCGGATTAATCTTTCTGTCCAATACAATCCTATGTTTCATACTATTCGCCTCCTTAATTGGCATCTGAGGCTCTTCATGCTCTTGCGCTATGAATAAGGCAAATGTATAATAGCAAACAAGAGAAGTTTGACTCAGTTATTTTTCGTGAAATCACCTTACTATCTTGGCGGATGGGGAAGGTGATTTTTATGTTTTAACAAGCATATTTGGATTAGCTATTGCGTAATGTGATTCAAGCTTTGCAGCACTTTCTTTTTTAAACAACATGTTAATTACCTCCCCGAGGTCACAGCATTCATGTAGCGCTCATATTTGAGCTGAGCGTACCGTTTCACCGCCCCTTCCTTCGCTATCTCCTTCACCTGCACCCAATAGGCTGCACTACGAAGAATTTGTTCGCGCATTTTATTCCCCCCTTTCGCTACTTACATACTAATTTGCCTATTGAATAGACATGTCTAATCCGTAATATTTGACAACGTGATTCAGCATTATCAGTCAATTTTCGCAATTCGTGCATAGTTAATCCGATAAATATCTAGTTAGCTTGTTTGTGCTTTTTCACGTGATTCAATCCATCCAAGTAGCGCCATTTTACGGATACGTCGTGTATTTCCTGATTTGAAACTTGGAAGCCCTCCTTCTCCTTGCGCTCGCTTACATAGCGTATATACTGTGTTTCGACATACACCCAGTAGATCCGCAGTTTGCTGAACCGTTAACATTTCGGGCAACTCATCCAACATGAGATTTTTATCTTCAGACATTTGCTACCTCCTTTACTTTTATCAATATTTTTAAGTTATGAAGCATTCCTTTTTATCCGAAAAAAATCGGATTTAACGCCAAAAAAAATTTGATTTTGCTTAAATCCATAAACCTCTTGTACTTTAATCATAAATGTTCTTGAGACACGAGTAGAATCCTGCTCATATTTCCAAAGTGTGTCTCGATGGATCCCGAAAAGGTCAGCAGCCTCGACGAGACTATAACCACAATTTACTCTCGCAGCTTCAAGTGTAACCATTCCGGCAATGTCCTCTTCTGCAACTTGAACCTCAACAACCGTCATAAACTATAGCCGCCTTTCATGTATTCTCGAATGCATGTCCCCATCTTATCCGATTATTTTCGGATAGTCAACCGAATAAATTCGGATTATTTTCTTTCTTTTTCGGTTTTATTCGGATATAATGAAATTAAAAGATGTCTGTTATAGGAGCGTATGAAGAATGGAACGAGGTAAGCATACCGAATTTGAATTAAAGCTCAGAGAAAGCATCGCAAAAAATCTAAAAACATTATTGAATGATAATCGAATGACTCAAAGAGAATTAAGTTTACAGACTGGGATTCCTACCAGCACTATTTCTGACTACCTAAATTCAAAATCCTTAGCAGTACCAGGTAACATACAAAAGATAGCGTTTGCTTTAAAAGTTTCAAAAGACAGGATTGATCCAAGTTTTGCTGACGCTACTCCCACCCCATTTGATGCTCTACCAAAGGCTATTCCTCTCATTGGTACTATCTGTGCTGGGGATGGACTTTTAGCTAATCAAAATATAGAAGGATACGTTTACTATCCTTATTTAAACAAGCCCCAACCAAATTACGCTCTTAAAGTGAAGGGCACCAGCATGAGCAGCATTGGTATTGAGGACGGTGATATTGTTTACATGCGACAAGCCGAATGGGCTGATTATAGTGGACAGATTGTTGCTGCTCTAATAAATGATAATGAATTAGGCACATTAAAACGCATGAAATGGTCCGAGGGTTCTAACAAAATACAACTGCTCCCTGAGAATCCGGACTTTGATGCAATTGAAGTCTTACCCAATCAAGTGCAGATATGCGGTATCTATATGGGACATTTTAAAACAGTTGATATTCATGAATAGGAGCTAACTATATGGCAATAGGTTCTTTTCGTCGCCGCGGCTGCACGTGTAAAAAGAAAAAATGTACCTGTGGGGCTAAGTGGTATTTCCGATTTGATATCGGTCCGGATCCTAAAACTGGCGAGCGCCGACAACGAGAAAAGGGTGGATTTGCAACAAAGGCTGAGGCTGAGGCTGCTGCCAAACAGATACACACTGAATTAATACAAGGAAATTTTGTTGAGGGAAAGGATATTACGTTCGACGAATTCTCCAAAACATGGTTAGAAACTTATCAACTTAGCGGAAAAGTGAAGCCAAGTACGATTAGAGCAAGAAGTTTTGCTCTAAAAAAACTAAAATGTTATCTGGCTCGAATCAAAATGAAAGATATTACTACTGGGATGTATCAAAATATATTAAATGCTTTAAAATTCGCCGGCAGTGCAGATAGTAGCTTATCTGGCATTCATGCAACAGGCAGTATGATTTTCAAAAAAGCGGTAGAAAAAGGCATTATTAAACGAGATCCAACTGAATACGCTGAGTTACCGAAGACACAACAAACCGTTGAAGAACTTGAACGAGAAGAAAAATTACCGAAGTTTCTCGAAAAAAATGAATTGAGAACTTTCCTTAAAACTGCCATTGAAGACGGCCTAGATCGTGATTACCCCATTTTCATTACATTGGCTTATACGGGTATGAGAGTAGGTGAGCTTTGTGCCCTGAAATGGAAAGACATAGACTTTAATGAGCATACAATTAGCATCACAAAAACGGTATATCATGGAGATGGAAACGTTAAGGATTATAAATTATTAACGCCAAAAACAATTAAGTCTATTCGAATAATTGAGGTTGAATCTGCAGTGATTGCTGAACTAGATAAACATAGATCATGGCAAAAACTGATTCGTATGAAGCACCGTAATAAATACTACGATAATGATTTTGTATTTGCCAACGCTAGTCGATATCCTGGCTATCCTGAAATCAGCATTAACGTAAGAGATCGAATGAAGAGACTACTAAAATTATCAAATCTCAATGAATCTTTAACTCCCCATTCGCTAAGGCATACGCATACCTCACTTCTTGCTGAGGCCGGAGTAGCACTAGAAACAATAATGGATCGACTAGGTCACAATAATGACTCAGTAACAAAAAGCGTCTATCTTCATGTAACAAAGTCTAAGAAAAAAGAGGCTTCCCAAAAGTTCGCTGAACTCATGAGAAGCCTTTAATCAGAGGCCCTATGTGGGCAAAATGTGGGTAAATAATTTTCCCCATAAAAAAATCCCTTGATATACAAGGGTTTATATAACATTCTAAGTTATGTCCAGTATAACGAAACAAGATGGAACCGTAAAGGTCGAACATCTCTTTTTCCCATTATTACAGGACCGTTACAGTAGGCTTACAAATGCCGCATCCACATTGACTTGTAAGCGCATTCAGAATAATATTAAAGTACAACAACACTTATCAGAATATTTAAACAATTAAACCTCCCACTCATGTTTCACACTACCTAGCAGCATTTCACATACACACATCTTCATGGAGGGAGGCTTATCAGATGTCTACAACTACTCTAAACCCTGTTGCAGGATCGCTTCAGCCCACACTTGATCAGGTTATTACACAACCATTTCTACGTAGAAGAAAGCTCATTGTTACGACTCTTTTGGCCTTATTGATTGTATGTACGTCCGTTGTTCTTATCTTCCACGCTTACATTGCTTGGACCTTGGCTAGACCACATATTGAGCCTCTGCATTCGAATCCGATGAAAGCTGTCCGACTTCCATACACGAACATCTCCTTCCCCAGTCACAATGGTGCATCCAACTTAGATGGTTGGTTCATCCCGGCTGCTAGCTCGAGTAAAACGGTCATTTTCTCACATGGCTATGGTGGTAATCGTGAAGAAGAATGGGTGCCTTTATACACCTTGGCCCGCGAGCTTCATAAAAAGCAATACAACGTTCTCATGTTTGACTATGGCTATGTGAATCCTACGAGTAGTCGCCTCATGACCGGCGGCGTTCAGGAATCCCAGGAACTGCTTGGGGCCATCGATTACGTCAAACAGTCTACTGGCGGTTCGATCTTTATTTGGGGCTTCTCTATGGGGGCAGGTACTGCCTTACAGACAGCTCTGCAACAAAACGGAGATATTTCAGGGATGATCCTAGACAGCACCTTTCTACTGAACTCGGACACCCTTTATCAAAATATGAATCAAGTCGTGCGTTTGCCAAAGTACCCTTCTCTACCGCTTGTTCGTTTATTCTTCCCAATACTGAATGGCGTGAGCTTGCATGACGTGCCCTTTACCAAGGTGACAACAACATCCTATGAGATGCCGATCTTCATGATTCATGGCACCAATGATAACAAAGCACCTCATGTTCTCGTCGAGGCCATGTTCAAGCAGCAGCACAACACCGCCTCTAAGCTATGGATTCTCCCTAATGCACAGCATGAACTTCTGTATCGTGCTGAGCCCAAAACGTATGTGACCCGCACAATGGACTTCCTTAACAGTATTGAACCATTGGCCACATCCGAGCACGTTAACGCTGGTATTCCCTCCTCCCTATAAAATCGACCTCTGATGAGGTCGGTATTTTTTTGCCGTTTTGCCCGCTTGCATGCCCAGACGAATAAGACGTAAGCCCGCGCCTACCCTTCTACTCCAAAATCAGCAATCCTCTCAACCCAATCCTCCTGCGTCGCAACTTAACTGGAAAACCTACAGCTATTTCCAGCTTATTTCGTTGATTTTCCAATTTAAATGGGAAAAGTACAGCTAAATGCTGCACTATTCGCTATTTCCCGTTATAACCATCAAATTAACTACAGGAAATCCATCTATTCATCTAAAGGGTGCCAAAACAGCCCAAATTAGCTGTATAAAATCCAGTTATTCGCGTTGGCGGTGAGGCTCGCGCCGATTTTGCTTGCCATGCTGCTGGTACTGGCACGTGAGGACCTGAAAGATAAAATAGCTACTTGTTTGGTGGCGGTTTATGATACTTGGATGCTGACTGTTGCTTTGGGCTGGTTATGGTACTTGGCTGGATGACTACTGTTGGTATGGTTTATGGTACTTGGCTGGTAATCAATGCTTGTGGCTCGTTTTTGTTACTTGGCTGCTGACTGTTGCTTGGGGCTGGTTATGTTACTCTACTGCTGACTGCTATTTGAGTCTGGTTATGTTACTTGGTTGCTGACTGATGCTCGAGGCTGGGTATGTTGATTGCTGGCTTATGTTAGGTAATAGTTGAAGAATGTCTGGTGGCCGCTGTCTGTTGCAGTCATTGTGGATAGTAGTTTAAGTAGCTTAGCTCTTGAGATCTTAGATCTTAGATCTTAGATCTTTGAATCTGGGATCTTGGGATCCTGCACTTGGGCATTGTGCGCTCTCCACTTAATCACCAGTACCACTCAACTCTGTTGCAACGAACTTAACTGGAAAACCTACAGCTATTTCCAGCTTATTTCGTTGATTTTCCAATTTAAATGGAAAAAGTACAGCTAAATGCTGCACTTTTCGCTATTTCCCGTTATAACCATCAAATTAACTACAGGAAATCCATCTATTCATCTAAAAGGTGCCTAAACAGCCCAAATTAGCTGTATAAAATCCAGTTATTCGCGTTCTCACTAGCGCCAGCGGTAGAGGGAGGTTGATAACTGGCTTATAAATCGCCCGGAAGGTGTACCCGCAGTTAGTTACCTACAGTTACCTATAGTCACTCATAGTCACTCATAGTCACTCACAGTCACTCACAGTTACTTACAGCTACTCACACTTCTCAATCCATCTCATAAATCGAGCCCGATTTACTCGCGAACAGCTCCGCATACACCTTCTCGGCGTAGGCGTCGGTCATGCCCGAGATGTAATCCGCGACGAAGCGCGGCCAGCTCCAATTGCTGTTGATGCTGCGTCGCTCGTAGCTGTCAATCCAGTCGGGCGGGATAATCCATTGTCCTTTATCCTTATGGATGAAGCTGTCCCAGAGGCGCTCGACGATGATTTCGCTGCGCTTCTGCAGGCGCAGCACGCGGAAATCCTTGATCAGCGTGACCCACGCTAATTTCTTGAGGATTTCCATCGTCCGCAGCAGATCCATGTCCTCTACGCCGTCTCTGACGAGGGCGACCTTCTTCCAGCCACGATCCGTGTCGTCGATAATATCCAGCCGCGAAGCAAAAGAGCTGACCCAGCGAGCCTTCATCTCTCTGCGCGTCCGTGATTCCTCACGGTTGCATTCGGCGAATATGAGCTCCCATTGCTCCAAATAATCGTGCAGCACGCGGCGCACCATCTGTTCGATATCGACTTGCTCCCACCCGAACTTGTGCTGGTTGGGATCATTCAATATCTCCATCACGAGATGTCGAATTAAGCGCTGATCCTCGAAAAAGGTAGCGTTCATTTGAATTTTGCCTGCCCGAATGCCATCCTCGATATCATGCGTAGAATACGCAATATCATCGCACAGGTCCATCAATTGTGCTTCCAGCGTGGAACAACCCGCAGGCATCTTCCAGATGTCCCGCAGCTCCTGAATAACGTCCCACTCTGCCCCGTAAACACCCTTCAAGCGCCCCTCTTCTTCAATTAGAAAAGGATACTTATTGATGCCGAGAAGCACAGCTGCCGTCAGATCTAGGCCACTCTCGCTGCCCGCTCGTTTTTCCAGAAACATGAGGATACGGAAGTTTTGCGCGTTGCCCTCATATTTCAAGCCGTGATCCTTCAAGAGGATATGATTGAGTACCTCTTCACCCTTATGTCCGAAAGGCGGATGACCGAAGTCATGCGCAATGGATGCACACTCGACCACGGTCGGATCGATGATCAGGCCTGGATGTTCTCTTTTGCTCAAAAAGGGATTCGTCCGCTCTAAACGCTTCGCCACTTCCCGTGCGATCTGTGCAACCTCCAAGGAGTGCGTTAGACGTGTCCTATAGTAATCGCCAGAGCCTGCTCCGAACACCTGAGATTTGCCCTGTAAACGCCGAAAGGTCGGTGACTGAATCAATCTTGCGTAATCCCGTTCAAATTCATCTCGTTCTTCACTCCATTTCGAGGAAGCTGCCTCACCAGGCCGATATTTCCGTATGTTGTTCATATGTTTGCCTCCTCTAGCCCTCATGCGCGTAAGGCGCCGATCTCACATGTATTCTGCCCCTCAAACGATTGCACACACTGCTAACAGTTTATGCGAGAGCATGTACAATAGTCACCATCCGACCCCCTGATGCAGAAGGATTATATTTAAAAAAGAATACTATATTCTCCATCCCCCAACAAGTCTAACCTGATGCACATTTAAAAAAAGGGAATGATGCACAAGACCATTGTCTTCATGCACATTCCCCGGTTCTCTTCTTATTTTAATAAGGATAGAAATTCCGAACGCAGTGTTGCATCCTTACGGAAGGATCCGCGCACAGCCGATGTTACGGTTTGACTGCCGTATTTCTTCACACCTCTTGCGCACATGCACATATGCTCACCTTCAACGACAACCATGACGCCATGCGGCTTAAGTACATCGAATAAGATATCAGCAATTTCAGAGGTAATCCGTTCTTGCACCTGCAACTTGCGTGTAACCACATCAACCAAACGAGCAAATTTGCTGAGACCAGCCACTTTACCGCTTGGTAAGTAACCCACATGAACTTTGCCGAAGAAAGGTGCCATATGGTGCTCACACTGGCTGTAATACACGATATCTTTGATAATAACAAGCTCTTCATGCTGTTCATCAAACGTAACGCCGAGCACTTCGCGAGGATCTGCTGCATACCCTGCAAAAATTTCTTCATACATACGCGTTACACGAGCTGGCGTATCTAGAAGCCCTTCCCGATCTACATCTTCACCAATCAGTCGCAAAATTTCACGGACATGACTTTCAATCTGCTCGCGATTCTCCGCGACTAGACCGTTTTTATAATCGATGGATGCCATCTTCTCTATCACTCCACCCTAGTTCTTAAAATTAAGAATGTATTTTACTTCCGTTTTTGATTGAAATTTTGATTTTTCATCATTTGTTGTGCTTTATTCAATTGTTGTTTATTCATGTTGTAACCCATTTGCTTCGCCATTTTGGCTAGCATCTCAGGATTGTTCTGCATGGATTCCAGCTGTCTCTTCAGATAGAATACACCAATAAAGAAACCGCCGACCAAACCAACAATCAATGTGAGAATGGGAATAAGATAACTCCACATAATCTGTGCCCCCTGCTTGTACAAAGTTTAGAATAGAATGCTTGTTCTATCATATCATTACTGTTCCACGGTTTACAAACAAAATAAACGACTGCATCGTCCATTAAGGACGAGTGCGTTTATGGAGAAATATAGCCGATTTATCGAGTGAAACATATATTCCTATATTTTAAAGAACTTGTTCAATGAAAACAGTTGTTTCCTTGGCCAGATCGATTTCTTTGATCTCCAGCAATTTATCTGAGGCGTCCTGCTTCACAATTCGAATAATCGGGCGAGTCGGAAGCCCTCTGTGCTGTCCGACGACAACGCCAGTCTCGCGATTGGTCAACCGAACCGAAGTACCTGTCGGATAAATCGAGACAATTTTCATAAATTGAATCAACACATCCAAGTCTAGCTTCGTCTCCGCCAGCGCCAGCATATACTCACAAGCTTCATGCGGCAGTTTACGGCGTCCTGCAGACATATCAAACAACAAGTTGTCGTACATGTTAGCGACGGCGGTTATTTTGGCATAGAGATGAATTTCTTCGCCCGTAATTCCTCTCGGAACGCCTTCTCCATTCAATGTCTCATGATGCTGGAAGGCAACATGGGCTATGAGCAGATTAAACTCACGCTTACTCTTCAGGAGCTCAAATCCACGCCACGTATGGTGCCGCCTCGGATCATCGGATTCGTCGTCTGTGAGCAGCTCCACTTTGCCGATATCGTGGAGCAAGGCCCCCATGGCCAGATCTTTCAATTGCGTCGCATTCATCCCCATATTCATCCCGATGAGCACGGACATCATACACACGTTCATCGCATGGATGTACATTTGATTGTCCTGTGTCCGGATATCGCTCAGTTGTACGAGGACATCACGATTCTTCATAATTTCATCTAATAGTGTGTTGATCGACAAGCTGACGTTGCGCGAGTTGAACTCTTTGCCCGACTGAATCGCTGCGAACGTCTGCCCCATCTGGGTCATCACAAGCCGCTTCGTTTCGTCCGACAGGATCTCCGGAACTTCTACATCGGCCAGGTTCGGGTCTTTGATGTAAATCATCGTCACACCAATGCGATTCAGTGTATTAATCATAAATACGGTTAGCTGCACATCCTCAGATAGCAAAATAGCTCCATTGCTGGCATATATCGTGCGTCCCAGGTAGTGGCCAGCCTCCACCGAATCCAAATGCACATATTTCATAGGATTCACTCCACATGTTGTAATTGTTGAACTTCTAGGAGAACAGTGTTCGTTGTTCCAAATCTAATAAGTGCACTTTGGTCGGAAGCCCACCGCCATAACCCACGAGATCGCCGCCAGCTCCAATGATCCGGTGACAGGGGATGATGACAGGAATCGGATTCTGATTGTTCGCTCCCCCTACTGCTCGAACCGCTTTAGGCGAGCCAATCGCTTCCGCTATATGTTTATACGATGCGGTCTCCCCATAAGGGATCGTCTGCAAGGCCAGCCATACACGCTTCTGGAACTCCGTCCCTTGTAGATCCAGATCCCCTTCAAAGCTCTCTCGTTCTCTCTTAAAATACTGCGTTAACTGCTCCGCGACGGGCGCGAGCTGCTCCGCATTCTCGTTCAGTTCAAACGCCCCATACCAACGCTCTGCCCATCGCTCACGTTGTTCTCGATTCTGCTCATACGTACCGAACTCGACCTTGCAGAGGCCTTGTGGGGATGCCACAAGCACAAGGGAACCGATGGGTGAATCGATCTCCGTATAGGTCAGCAAGACTGTCTCCTGCGGCTGTTTCATCTTATCCCTCCTGTACGGCCACTGCTTGACTGTTCTGCCCAGCTATGGCTTTCTCGATGTCTGCTTGGACTTGCGGCTCTTGCTCAGCCGCAGCGGCTTTACGTAAAGCCGCGAACGCTTCCTCGCCGCCGATGCGCCCGAGCGCCCACGCTGCGGTAGCCCGGATCTCCGGGCGAGGATCGCTCCGCAGCAGCTCTGTCAGGACCGGCACCGCGGTGCCGTCCTTGAAATTGCCAAGCGCAATGATCGCATTGCGCTGGATGGGCTTCTTGCCGCGCCAGGATGCGGCGATGCGCCCATACTGCTCTTTGAAATCCTTGTTCGACATCGTGAGCAAGGGAATAAGGAGCGGCTTGACCTTCTCAGGGTCAGGCGTAAGCTCGGGATGATGCGTCCAGTTCATCCCCTTGTTCTTCGGGCAGACGACCTGGCACGTATCACAGCCGTAGAGTCGGTTGCCGATCTTGCGTTTGTATTCATCATCCACGTACCCCTTGGTCTGGGTGATGAAGGAGATGCAGCGGCTCGAATTGAGCTGCCCAGGGCCGACTAGCGCCCCTGTGGGACAAGCATCGATGCATATCGTACAGTCCCCGCATTGATCCATAATACCTATATCGGATTCGAATGGGATGTTCGTGATCATTTCGCCCAAATATACCCACGATCCCCATTCGGGGGTGATGACGGCGCAGTTCTTGCCGCTCCAGCCGATACCGGCACGTTCGGCGACGGCGCGGTCGACGAGGGCACCGGTGTCGACCATGCTCATCAGCCTCGCCTCCGGCACGCGTTCGGCGATGAAGGCCTCCAGCTTCGCGAGCCGGTCGCGAAGCACGTCGTGGTAGTCGCTCCCCCACGAGGAGCGCGAGATCATGCCTCGATACGCCCCAGGCTCCGATCGGGGCGGGTTCTTCAGCTTCGACGGGTACGCGACGGCGATCGAGATGATCGAGCGCGGCGCCTCGAAGCTCAGCTCCGGGTGTACCCGCTTCTCGATATCCGGCTCCTCGAAGCCGGATTCGAAGCCCTTCTCCCTATGACGGAGAAGGATGTCTTTCAATGCGTGGAACGGCTCCGCGGACGTGAAGCCGATCTTATCTATGCCAAGAGAGGATGCGGCTTCCACGATCTCTTGTTGTAACTTGCGCCAGTCTGTTGTCTCTGCATGGGAAACCGCCAATTCGCTCACCCTCTCTGTTTATATCATCTATACGTTATAGTTACAGCTTTCCCGCCATGTCTAACGGCCATAACACGAAGTCCGCTCGTCCTTGAACGAGATTGATTGGTATGACTCCGAACAGACGGCTGTCTGCACTTGCTGCTAGGTGCCGATTATCGCCCATGACGAAGATTTCACCGGGTCCGACTTCAGTCGGTCCGAAGTCCCCATCTTGTATGGGCGTATCCGTGTATGTCTCCGAGACTTTATCGCCATTTACATAAAGATCTCCTTGGCGGCCCTGCACCTCATCGCCTGCGATAGCAATGACTCTTTTGACCAACAAGGGGTGCTGCGGTAACGCTAACTTCTCCGGTTCTTCGAGAATAACAATTTCACCGCGGCTCGGCGCTTTCAAGTAGGTGATCGCTTTGTTCACGAATAGCCACTCACCTTCGTGGAGCGTTGGATCCATCGAGTGACCGCGCACCGTAGATAGATTAAAGCCGAATTGATGAACAAGGATAACAACAAGAAGAGCTACGAGAATGGATTTGGTCCAATCCCACAACTCGTGCGCGAAGCTTTTCGATTCTTGAACATACCCTTGCGCAGAAACTTGCCTTTTCGAATCCTCTCGCCTGACTAAGAAGCTCATTCAACTGCCTCCGCTCTTATACTTTTCCCATTGCTCATAATAGTAGATCACCATGTCGTCCTGGAAAGGGGGCTTGTCCTCATTCACTAATGTCAGCAGTGTTGCGAGCCCCTCCTTCACCTTCGTTTCGACAAGGGCCGAGTAATGGTAAGCAAGCTTATGACGCTCATATTCATCCTGATCGACAATATGTACGGTGCGATCCGGTAACCGAATCACGTCCAAGTCATAATCGATATACGTTAAGATGTTGCCATTTACATACAAAGGAGAAGCCACATTACAGTAGTAGCGCACGCCGGTTTCCTCCATGAGCGCAACGATATTAAACCACATTCTTGGAATAAAAAAAGAAACCCCAGGAACACGGCTAACCCACTCTTTACCATCCGCTTCTTGAATCTTAGTCTGACTATTAATGAACACAAGCATGCCCTGTTTCTGATGCTCTTCATGGAGCATACTTGCAGGAACTTGCCAATTGGTCAACCACATGCGGTGGAGATGCCCGTCGTGTTTGAAGCTTTTTATCACATACGGCGTGAAATTATCCATGTTCCAAGCTCCTCTGTAAATTGCTGCCGAAACGTCACCTTATTATACTAGAAAAGCATATCTGACCCCCAATTGCAATGGCGGCACAGATATGCTCCCTATAAGCTAACTTAATTATTTCCCTACCCGTAGCAAGTAAAGCCTACACGCTTACTTTTTTCACAATGCTAAGTCGATGAGCGGTTCTGGAAAAGTCATCTGAACTGTAGCCAGCAGACTCATACACAGGCAGCACCATTTCATTGTGCACATCTACTGTCACCATAATTTTCTTCACATTCCGCCCGAGAAACCGCTGCTTCATTGCCTCGATCAAAGCTTTGCCGATACCCTTACGTTGATATGCTGTTGCGACTGCGATCCTGTAGTAGTAGCCATTGTTGTTATCGATCGTGCCGATAATCATGCCTACGACTTGCTCTTCTTCTTGAGCGATTAAAACAAGCTCCGTGTCCCACGAAAGCTGACGAGCGAAGGCTTCAATCGTCTCTTCATAGCAGGTTTCCGACAGAACGTCTTCTAGAAGTTCTTTAACCGAAGAGGTATCACCAAGTTGAAATGAACGAACATGCATACGGTTCTCTCCCAATTCTATATTAATTTGTAGAGATTAATTTTCTGGTAAAGAAGTAAATACGACAAAAAAACACGAAATCCTGCTGAAAATGTGTTGAAATTCACAAAAAACTTTGTTTTTTTCGATTTATCTCTTGAAAGCGCTTAAATGCAAGCGTTTTCATTAATTTAGCCTGCATAAAAGCTGATTATTCTAGTTCTTTTTACCTCCTTGGGATTCAATATGACCTAGCCATTTAGACGCATAAAATGCAAACCGCCAAGGAACAATGTAAAACAGAACCATGAAATTGAGAATATATGGGATGGTTGCAAATGGAATTGATCCGTCGATGATTGAAGGCTGCATTTCGCACGCCCTTCAAAACCACATGATTTGTCGAAACGGGTAGTCAAAATATTGCGATAATTCGCCGCTACATCTCCAGCCGAGAGCTTAAGATTAAAGAGCTAGTGGTCGGCCTTATAAAGCATGTATGAGATGGATCAAAAAACACCATCTTATAGGAGGATATTTCATTAAGAAAGAGGTGAAACCTATGTCAGATCACAAGAATGAACTCGATCATGAACTTACAGCGCACGAATATCCCCGTAATATTCCAGATTTCCAGTTCTTAAGCACGAAGAAACCTGAAGAATGGACTGAAATCGAGCTGCTACAGCTCCATCGTACGATGGGCGACTTATCTCCCTATCTTCATGAGCAAGATACAGCCATGCACAATCAAATTACACGGGAAATGGAAAGACGTGGCATTTAAGGGATTGGCGACTTAGTAAACACAAATGTTGCTTTATTAGCTGCGTTCCTTCATAATGAAATTGAAACTACATAATTTTTAGGAGGTATTTATTCAATGGCACATCAACTACCAGCTCTTCCGTACGCTAACGAGGCTCTTGAGCCGCACATCGATGCAAAAACGATGGAGATTCACCATGATCGTCACCATAACGCTTATGTAACTAACTTGAATGCAGCTTTGGACAAACACCCAGCTCTGCATGACAAATCCCTTAACGACCTGATCGCTGACCTTAACAGCCTTCCTGAAGATATCCGTACTGCTGTTCGTAACAATGGTGGCGGACATGCTAACCACTCCCTATTCTGGGAAACAATCGGACCAGAAGCTGGCGGTGCACCTACTGGCGCACTAGCAGCTGCAATTGACAGCGAGCTTGGCGGCTTTGATAAATTCAAAGCAGATTTCGCTGCTGCTGCAACTACACGTTTTGGCTCTGGCTGGGCTTTCCTAGCTGTTGACAAAGCTGGTAAATTGAAAGTATACAGCTTGCCGAACCAAGACAGCCCGATCATGGAAGGCGAAACGCCGGTTCTTGGTCTTGATGTTTGGGAGCATGCTTACTACCTGAACTACCAAAACAAACGTCCTGACTACATCGCAGCTTTCTGGAACGTTGTTAACTGGAACGAAGTTGGCAAACGTTACGACGCAGCGAAGTAATACGGAATAGAAAAGCGACCCTGAGGGTCGCTTTTTTTATTACCTATTTTTATATAACCTTGGCGCATATAGGGCTGCGACAGCTGCGTAGTTAGGAGAAGAAACTTCAAAGCTAATTTCTAACTTCTTAACGCCTGTAACGTCAAAGAAAACGAACTGATCAGACCCAACGTACACGCCTCCCGTTGCGATTAATCGACCATCCACATAAAATTTGATTTGAGGTTTTTCAGGGGAGTTTTTGGTGTAATCGTCAACATCATAGTACGTATTAAAGGCTGCGTATTTTCCATCCAAGTTATAAATAATCTTCTGACTTGTTGCATTAGAATCCAGCATGGCACTGATACCTCTTGCATATTCAACCCCATCTCTGAGAAGCGGATGTAATTTCTCGTCTCTGAAACTGGCATCGATGTTCACTCGTTTCAAAACATTGGTACCGATAATTCTTTCATATTTCAAATCTGTTAAAGCGATGCCATTACGTCTTGCAGATTCCTCTTGATCTGCTTTGTAAGCAGCCGTTGAAGTATCGGTGTGAACATTAAACGTTGAATATGTCGTCTCGGAATCATTGGAAGCCGAAGGCAATTGCAGTTCGGAATCATTAATCGAAGGCGCCCCCGTTTGGTTGCCGTAATTTTGTGAATCCTTATATGGTATTCCATCGGATGGAACAGAACCAGCACCTTGCAATTCAATTGTCTTGGTGGCATCATTCCAATTTACTTTGAGTCCGGAGACCTCTCCAACCGCTCTAAGGGGTACATAGGATGAACCTTCATAGATGAGAGCGTTCAATTGCTTGCCATCCGGGTCTTTCGGTGCCCAAGCTTGTCCATTCAAAGTGAACTTTATTTCATGGTTTATAAATGCTTGAATCGTTTCGATATTGGATTGTGCATACGCACCGATCCCGATCCCCATACCTAGTGTTGCTGTCGCGAGAACAGATACTGCCATTTTTTTCATTGAATCCTCCAAATAGATCTCTTAGTTTTAACTATGCTTATATCTATTGTACTTGAAAACCCTTCTCATGTATTAGTAAAAATGGAAAGAGCCCTAGGTATGCCTAAAGCTCTTGGGAACAGCGATATGCGATTAGCTATCCCTTCGGATTGGGACCATATTGATTATCGTTGACGTCACTATCTTGGCAGAAAAACACGAGCAGAATGATAAACCCAATCAACGGAATGATGCCGAGCAGTATCCACCACCCACTTTTACCCGTGTCATGTAATCTTCGAAAGGCTACAGCTAGAGACGGTAAAAGGATAAATAGCGAATATAGGCCGGACAAGACTTGATCCAACCCAATAATAGCCTCCACAATACCTAACCCGATCGAAATAATAATATTGAACAAAACGAACATCCAATATTCCTTCCGACTTGCTCTTCCTGAAAATCCTACATAATTCGATAACACCTTGACATACCATTCCACCCAGCATCGACTCCTTTGCCTGTTATCAACGAACAGCAGCATGAATTCTACTCCCATTGATATTCCAGGAAGATGAATCTCATGACATCAAGTGTTAATTAGTGATTTCCCTTTACGTGCATGGAGCCTCGTTGTACCATGAAGTTAATAACTCAACGCGGAAATGAGGTGACAATTCCTTGAAATCCATTGTTCCATTACTTCACAACATCCCCCTCTTTCAAGAGCTTACGGAAGAAGATCTAGTCGGGATTGCACCACTTTTTACAATTAAGAAAGTAACAAAGGGAACTATCCTTTTTAAAGAAGGCGAAATTGGCAAGGAACTATTCTTGATCCATTCAGGTGTTGTGAAAATATATCGTTTGGACGAGGCGAAAGAGGTCACATTAGCTCTATTCCGGGACGGAGATTTCTTCGGAGAAATGTCTTTGCTCAGTAATGGCATGACCCGATCGGCAACAGCAGAAACCATGGCAGCCAGCACGATGTATGTGCTTAGTCGAACTGCCTTCACTTCGTTCATGGAAAAGAGCCCTAGGCTATGCCTAAAGCTCCTGGAAACGACGATGCAACGATTACGACATGCCAATGATCAAATCTATGATTTGACGTTCCTTGGCGTACGTTCACGTATTATTAAAACGATTCTTCGCTTGTCTGAACAGCACGGTATCACTACGCCAGACGGTCTACTTATTGATATTAAACTGACTCATCAGCAGCTTGCCAACTTAGTCGGTACGGTGAGGGAATCCGTCACTAAAGTTCTGCAGGAACTGCTGGATGATGAACTTATTCTCATAGATAAAAAGCTCATCACCTTAACAAATATTGAAGGCATTCAAGCCGAGATTCGTTAAAATTGCCCTCAGCTGCATGGCGCTATTCTTCGCATTGCTCCTGCCATTCTCTCATGATTCGTACGAATACATTGGGGAATGCATAATTCTGGAGATCCTCCGGCCCTACCCAACGATAATGGAACGGAATCCATTCTTCCCCCGTGCTTTGACGATTCGCGTCACCCAGCTTGGCACGGTATACTTTCATTTTCCACACGATATGGCTAAAAATATGCTCCGTATCCATAAACCACTCATCGGGCTGAATTCCGATCAGCTCCTGCTCGGCAAGGGCTTGGCGAAGCTCGGACATATTCTCCTCGTCGGACTGCCATCCGGATGACGGCCATTCCACATGGGGCAGCTCCCACATGCGGGCTAGCAAGCCCTCCTGCGGACGCTGTCTGATCAACCATTTGCCTGCGTTCTCACCCGTACCTTCGACGAACGCCACAGCACGCAATTCAGGACGAGGCGGTTTGGCCTTCTTTTTGATCGGAAGCGCCTCTTCCATGCCCGCTTCACGTGCCGAACAGTGCGCCATGACGGGGCATGTCAAGCAGTGCGGCGACCTGGGGGTACATACCATGGCCCCCAATTCCATTAGGGCTTGATTGAAGTCGCTGGCGGTACCTTCCAGTATGAGCTCGCGTGCGAGCTTCTCCATAATCGTCCGAGTCGACGGCTTCATAATATCTTCTTCGATGAGAAAATAGCGCGAAAGCACGCGCATCACATTGCCATCGACAGCAGGCTCTGGCTTGTTGTAGGCGATACTCAGGATCGCCCCTGAAGTGTAAGGACCGACGCCTTTGAGGGCGGAGATGTCGGCTTTATTTTGCGGGACAACGCCTTCATAACGTTCATGAACTTCTCTAACTGCTGATTGAAGGTTCCTAGCTCTCGAATAGTAGCCGAGTCCTTCCCACGCTTTAAGTACATTCTCTTCCGGTGCCGTTGCTAATGCTTCTACGGTTGGAAATTGGTCAACAAATCGATGGAAATACGGAATCACCGTATCTACGCGTGTTTGCTGCAGCATGACTTCGGAAATCCATATATAATAAGGGTTCTTACTTCTGCGCCAAGGTAAATCACGTTTATGTGTCTGGTACCACTCCAACAAGTTCTTGGAGAAATACAATTGCTGTTCTTCGCTGTACATGCTGCTCTCCTTCTCTATAGGCCGTGTTCAAGTTATAATGGATGAATGAATGGACATGGTACCATTATACGAGAAGTGTGGAACATAAAACTAGAGGTGAATGTATGCAAAACAAAGTAACGCAAAACCAACAGCAACTCGACAATAAAAGAAAAGATTGGCTGCGCGAAGCTCATGGCTTAATCCCCCTGTTGTTCATTTGGGGTGCGGAATGGGTGTTTAGTGCTGCGGTTGATTTCGCCCTGTACTGGCGCGATCTGGATTGGCTGAAGCAAGCGGCTTTCGTTACGGCTGTGGTTGCCAGTTTGATCCAAATCTGGGGGATGCGAAAAAACACTGGACAGGCCAATGAAGATACGGAACGTACCGGATGGGGGCGTCCAATATTCGTTGTACTGCCAGGGGCTATGCTCGTTGCTGCCGTGGCTTTATTAGAAGCGATTGGCGCGGTGAATCAGCTATTTGCTCCGATTTTGCGAGCTTTCTTGCTCGCCATCGGGTTCGTCCAAGTTGGACTTCTGCTCGGCAGGTCCCTTATTTATCTAGGCTTGTGGTTATTCGCGTTAACCGTGATAATGGGCGTCGGGTATTTGGGGTATTCCGATGTAATTCTCGAGGGAATGGGCGGTATTAGCCTGTTGGTTAGTGGGTATATGCTCCGCGTTTGGGCGCGGTAGGAAGTCTACGGGTGAGCAACACCATCGGGGAGCAACATTAGCATTAGCTTTAATACCAAGATCAAGATCAGATTAAGATCAAGATCAAGATCAAGATCAAGATCAAGATCAAGATCAAGTTCAAGTTCAAGTTCAAGTTCAACAACAACAACAACAACAGCAACAACAACAACAACAACAACACTAGCGCCGACGCCAAATAACTGGAAAACCTCCCGTTATTTGGCGAGAAATTCACGTTTTTCAACGATTAGATGGATTTTCTGCATCTATTTTCGCCGGATCGAGCTAGTTTAGCTCAATCGGCTGAATTAACGGCAGAAAATCCATCTATTTGCTTTAAATGCTGGAATTTCGTCTGTTTAACTGTAGAAAATGCAGTTATTTGAGCCGCTAATGCGACTTATGTGAGAGTCTCAACATAAATAAACCGTCATGGAAGATCAAACTGCTCAACTATATACTTCGGATTGAACAGCAGGTAATTGTATATGTTTTGTCGTGGATGCAACTGCTTGCAATAGCCAAATAAACGACGATCGCAAGCAATTCTTCCGTTAGCGCAGATCTACCACTAAATCTTATAGAGCAGGTTTCGACAAATACCCGAATCCCATCAGATATTCGTCTATACTCGCGATGACTTTCAAGACTTCCTCCTCCTCGGTCTTGTAATCGAACAGCACGAACGCGTGAGCTAGATGAGGATACAGCAAGAGCTCAACCTTGTTGCCTGCAGCGGAATACGCTTCGTAGAAGCGTATCGCATCCTCGGGTACGACGGTTGTGTCCTGCAACCCATGCATAATTAGCATCGGCGGCTGCCCCACGCGCACTTGATAGAGTGGCGACAGCGCCTTCGCGAGCTTGTGGCGTATCAACCAGGCATGCACTGGATCACTATCGACCTTTTCCATATCTATAACAGGTACCATCTCTTTCCAACGGCCTGTGAAATCAACGATGCCATTGCAGTTAATAATTACGTTCGGCATCGCAGATACGGTTGCATCTTCACCGTCAACATCGTAGTTGTCGAGTGTGGCGAGGCTTACAGCCAGATGACCGCCGGCGGAGTCTCCTACAACCGCGATGCGTTGTGGATCGATGCCGAGTTCTGCTGCATGGCGACGAATATAGCGCATGGCAGAGCGGCAATCTTCGAGGCACGTTTCGATGCCTGCCGCATGGCCTCGTTCCACATCATGGCCTTCTCTTGGCATGAGCCGGTACTCTACACTAACGGTCACCGCGCCGCGCGCCGCGAATAGATGGCAATGGCGCAGGAACATTTCTGGCTGACCTCCCCGCCAGCCACCGCCGTGAATCCAGACGATAGCTGGTCTTGCGTCAGTTGCATGCCAATCTTCTGGCCGGCAAATTAACAGCCGGAGCTTATATCCAGCCCCTTCTTTATATACAATCGATTCATGTGAAATGCCTGCATCCATGATGATCGTTCACCTCTATTCACTCTGCGGAGCATAATTACCCGACCGCGGGTACGAAAGCACTGGCTTGCTGTCGTTCTCCCAATGGTCAAACCCGTGGTAGCCATATTCGTGGCTGCGTGTGTAGCGGCGAAACTTCTCGGCTGGTTTAGGATCCCAGTCGGTTAGACCTCCGGGAACTGTGTCCCTCGGCGGCGACGCAAGACCTTCGCCATTGCCGTTGCAGACTGCAACGCAGTATTCGTAGATACACGCTGGATCAGCGGCCTCGTCATCGTATACGGGCCGATCCCCTTCATAAATGACGGCAAAGCTGCCCTCGCCATACTCCCGACGGTACAACCGGTAGCCCGTCGCACCGAGCTGCCAGCCCCAAGTCAACTGAAAACCGCGCTTCGTCCGTGCGATCCGCAGCCCGTCCGCTCGCTCTGGAGATTCTCCCGTGAAGTAGACGGGATAATCCTCGCTCCACGGCCCTTTTCGGTCGCGGTTGACGGCCTGTATGCGAACATGGCGCTTCGTGCCGTTCGTCCCCGTAAGCCGCCAACATAATTGAAGCGTTGTATCCAGCTCGCCAGATATGCCCGACGCCGCGGCAGTCCAGTTCGATCCACCGTCGTCACTGACGGCAATCTCGTAACTTTCTGCCCCTTCGGCCGGCTCCCAGATCAGCTCTGCTATACCAGTGGTAGCTCGGTACCCTGCGAACTGCACAGCAGCGGGGGTCGACAGCCGTTCTGTCCACTCCCACTGACCGCGCCCCGCTGGCAGATTGAAAGAGACGCAATGTCCGCTCACCTGCGGCTCCAATGAAATACCGTCAATGTACAGACGATACGACGTGTCGCTCAGTGATTCTGGCAGCGTCAGTGTCATGACGGCTCCGCTGCCGCTGGCATACCCACCGCTTAGCTCGTTGCCGTTGCGAACAAAGGAGAAGCTCACTGGCAGTCCTTCATCATTCGATTCCTCGGTTGTAGCAGCGGCGGCTACCTCCAAAACAACGCCAGCGGCGCCAATTCGGGAGCCGACGAACAGCGCGGCTTCAGCTTTCTCTGCGCTGTATTGGCGGACTATACCAGCATGTCCGTCGAATAAAACACCATCTTCTTCGAACGCAATGGCAGATTCGTCTCGGAACACGAAATCACGTCGATCGTTCAGCACCACAGCAGCTCCGTACACCGTCGCCTCAACTTCCAGCAAGTAACCGTAGTCGCCCTTGCCGTGAGGGGAAACGAGCGTCAGGAAGTGACCATTCCCGTCGTAATACTTCCCCTTAGACTCATCATTGACGTTTCGGTAAGCACCAGGTCCAAGTTCAGCTGGAATGCCTGGTGCAGCTTCGTAACCGGATACACCCGGTTTCAGCTGGCAAATCGTCGGGAACGGATCATTCTCCTGCACGAACCAAGCGAATCGGCCTCTGACCCGCATGTCACCGACCTGATCGTAGATGACAATATAGTCGCTCCCAGACATCAGCACGCTGCGAGAATGATAAGCCGGACTAGCGTAAGGTCCCGCAAGCACGCGTGCGAACTGAGCGAAGCCGAGGTCCCGCAGGGGCTCAGTCAGTTCGCCGCGCCCAACACTGCGAAACTCATGTCCGTTCAAGACGCCAAAATTGCAGCAAGCCTGTACGTCCCCCATGTTGTCGTCGCCGACATCCTCCTTACGGTTGAAACTGAGCCGCTTGCCAGCCGCATAGTAGCTGATGACACCGCATCCGCCTTGCCCCGCGCGCCCCCAGCGGTAGTTCGGGCCTTCGTCAATCTGCTGCAAGTGAACCGAAGCTTCCGCTGGTTCGCCAACCGCAGCCCGCAGGACGAAGCCGTAACCGGTATATGCCGATGAGCGAAGTGGCGGTCTCGTGCCTGTATTGCCATCGTGCGGCGCAGCGTCAACTGCGCGCCAAATTTCCGTATTTCGCTCGCGCTCTGCGTAGCCACGCGCAGCAGCCGGGCTTACACGGAGCAGATGCTCCGCTAGCAGCGGCTCAATGGCACGCAATCCGAAGGCGGCAGAGCGCAGTGTCAACGGTGCCGCATAATCGTCGACGTGTCCGCCAGCGTGAGCGCCTTGCGACGGTACATGACGCGTACCTTCGACAGGAGCCGAAAGCGCATTAAGCAGCCACGTTAGCCACTTGGCGTAGTTCGGATAAGCAACGGTATGTTCGCCCCATACCCGTTGAAGCGCCATGATCGGATTTAGCATCGCTTTTAAGTTATACAGTGTATAGCAAGCCAAATTTTCTGTATGTCTCCCTCCCTTAGTCCCCCAAGAGGACACATCAGGCCGAACATGGTACTTGGCGTTCAGCGCCATGGCCCGTTCGAAATCTTCCTTCCACTTGCGCGCATCGGGATGAGCTGGAAAAAGGGCGGCCATTAATGCGGGAACGCTTCTCACATCAACAAGAAAGTTAGGATGTCCGGCAAGCATATTGACCACCGGCATGAAGCACTCCTCGTTGTGCGCGTATGCCATAAACGCCCAGACAGCTTTCAGCCGGTCGAATTGGGCGGGTGTCATCGCCGACGCTGCCAAGTCGAACGTCGATGTCCAGGTATAAAATTCCCGTGCTGCCACCGGACTTAGATCGCCTGGCCTATGCAGGCAAAACGATAAATGCCCGACAATGGCTTCCATATCTCCTGGTGTCGGCTTAACTGTGCTGTTGCCGAACCAAGTATGCATCCGCTGCGGCAGCCACTCCTCGCGAAACAGACGCGGATAGTCCGACTGCTGCTCCTCCCATGTCAGCTTCCAGTCTTTTACCTTGTCGAGCGAGAGGAACTCATGCCACAGCCACAGCTCGTCGACGTACGATTCAATCGGCGCGGCAACTTCCTGCTGCGCCCGATATAGCGCAATCGCCGTACAGCGAGTTCCCACAGCCAGCGGGTACTCCCAGCTGAGTGCCTGGCGGCGGCGCGACCAACGGAAACGGAGCGCCAGCGTCTGCGGCGAGCCCCATAACGCGTACTCGCCGTCATCCCAGAAGCCGCTGTCTTTGACAAATACAGCAGCCTCGACTGTTTCGTCGGCAAATGCTGCAGCTTTCGCCTGTTGCCAGCATACTGCATTATCGTACGGCTTCACCCTGAACGGCAGCTCTCCGTTTCCATTCAAGTAACGATCGATCGGCTCTGCACTGCGCGGCTTGGTATACCGGCGCTTTGGCGCAAACGTACGCCACTCTATCACAAGCATTGCATCTTCTCCAACGGCAAATCCCGACATCCACTCACGCAGTTCGATATAGTCCATACCTGCGGTAACCCTTACGATCGCACGATACTCCGCATCGCCCTCGAAGAGACATACGAACTCGCATTCGGCAAATACCGGCCCTTCCGTCGTTACCGTACTTTCTACGGCAAGCAGCTTGCGGCCGCCGCCGTCAATACGGGCGACGCCCTCCGCAGCAAAACCGGCTAGGCTTAGCGCAAACAGCTCGCCGTTCGCGAGTGGACTCTCGGTGAACCGTACAGTCAGCCGGCCGTTATCTGCCTGCACGCCTTCACTCTCCCGCAAGACCTTCAACCGCTCGTACTTCGTTCCCAGTGCAGGCGCCGCTCCGTTGCGCCATTCGAATCGCCTCTCGGCTCCTGTCGGCAGATCGGCAACCAGACATAACCGTGTCTCTGTATCCGTCCGACGCCATTGGAATGGAACAGCATCGCCGTTATTGTCTGCGAGCCAGACTGACTCCGCATTCACTTCTTCATCTGGCCGGACGAAGCCAAGCAGCGTAGGCGGCCATGCGTATCCAATTTTCCTCAAATGATCCTCGATTACTATTTGCTTGCATTCCATCATATTCATCCTCCCACTTGTGCTTAGGCTCTGTCCTTTCGGAGAACGTAAACAGCGGCGCACCGCCGTGCGCCGCTGTTATAGGCGTTCATTATTTAACGTTCATTATTTGCTGCCAAGCACCGATTTATATAGCTCATTCGCTTCCTTCTCCAGCTGTGTACCGCCCATGTCATTCCACTGTTTAACGAAGTCGTCGAAATACGTTAAAGGCTTATCTCCGCGGATGATCTGTGCGTAAACATCCAACTTAAGCTTCGTCAGGTCTGCCCAATATTTGCCTGATGACGGCAGCACGTCGGATTTACCGAAGATGTCCCACACTGGTTTATTGTACCGATTTAGCAGCTCAACGCTCGATTTGCCAAGGGCCTTCTCGAAAATCGTTGGAGCTGGACCGCCAGCAAACAGTGTGTCGAAATTGTTCTTCAGCCCGTCGGTCGCTAGCTTGGCGCTATCGTCGTAAGGAGGCAGGAATTTGATACCACTCTGCGAGTCTGAAGGTGTGTTGTAGTCCCAATGCGTTCCCTTAATGCCTACGCCAGCATCCAGAAATACCTGCTCGTCATTACGCATCGCTTCCATAATTTCAAACACTTTCTTGACCTTCTCTGGCTGTTGTTCCATCTGCTTGCCGAATGCGAACACGCTGCCAGCCGTTCCCCAGGCCCAACCGCCCTGCTGACCACGCGGTCCCTTCGGCAGAGGAGCTACTTGAAATTCCGCATTCGGGGTAATTTTCTTCATCGAAGAAAGCGCTGATTGCGGGTTACTCGCATCGAAGGCAGCCATTGACGTACTGTGCGTGTAGGCAACTTTGCCTTCAACCAGCTTCTTATCCAGATCTTTACCCGTGACGAATTCTGGATCAATGTAACCCTTAGCATACCAGTCCGCCAATAATGTTAGCGCTTCCTTCGCTTCCGACACAATCGCGCCGTTAACCACCTTACCGTCTTTCAGCATCCATTGCGTCGGCATGACGCCATAAGCACCGAATATCGACCAGAATTGAAAGTAGTAGGAGTTGCCATTGGTGGACATCCCGTAGACGCCAATTTGCTTCAGTTTGGCGAAAGCAGCCGTCATTTCATCAATCGTTTCTGGAATCTTGTCAACGCCTGCTTTTTTCAACAGATCCATTCTCCAGCCTTGCTTCGCGTTGAATTGACCCGTGTAATAAGTGGTTGGCAAACCGTAGTTTTTGCCGTTCAAGTTCGTATAGAACCATCCCTGCTTGGCAAAGCTGTCCAGCACGCTTTTGGTTTTGGGTGCGTTCTGCTCAATAGATTTCACCGGCATCTCGGCGATCAGGCCCTGACTTGCGTATTTGAACAATTGATTCGGATCGTAAATGAACATGACGTCAGGCACGTCGCCAGATGTGAGTAAAATTTGCTGCTTTTGTACATAGTCGGCCTGCGGAATTGAATAATAGTTGATTTTGACGTTGAATTTCTCCTGCAACACCTGCACAGTTCGGGAATTAGCCGTTAAATCCGCCGTAGGCACCATCCATTTGATTTCAATCGGTTTGCTCTGTTCCGCATTTGTCGCGCTAGGCGAAGTCGTAGACGATGTGCCGTCTTCCCCTCCGTTTGAACATGCCGTAAGTGTCAGTGAGCAGACTACAACTAACGCTGCCCACCCTTTTCCCCCTCTTTTTGCTAACATCTCGTAACCTCCTATATGGATATGGTTTTATTTCGGAATGCCGGTTCCGTATCGATAGTCGCTTGTGCCTAACCTTTGACCGAACCTAGCATGATCCCTTTGACGAAATACCGCTGGATAAACGGGTATAGAAACAGAATCGGCAGTGTCACCGCCATGATTGTAGCCGCCTTAAGTGACTCCGGCGTATATTCCTCGCGAATCCGGTTAATGTCCTCGCCAGGTGTCAGTGACACTGTCGCATCGACGACGGTTCTGCGCAAGAACAGCTGCAGGACCTGCCACCGATTGTCCTGCGTGTAGATCAACGCATCAAACCAGTGATTCCAGTGCGCGACGCCCACCCAGAGTGCCATAACGGCCATTACTGGCACGGACAATGGCAATACAATGCGCATTAGCACCCGCATTTCCGATGCACCGTCGATGCGTGCCGACTCGATAATTTCGGTCGGAATACCCTCGAAGAAGTTGCGCATTACAATCATATTGAACGCCGACACCGCACCAGGCAACACAAGAGCCCAAAGTGTATTGAGCAAGCCAAGATTTTTCACTAACAAAAACATCGGAATCGTACCGCCACTGAACAGCATGCTGAAGACGAACAGCTTCATAATCAGTTTCCGATGTGGAAACGTCCGCCTCGACAATGGGTACGCAATTATCGCTGTCATGGTTAGTGAAATTGCGATCCCGACAATGGTCCGGATCACGGTATTCACGTAAGCCAACAACAGATCCGGATGCGCCAGTACCTTCTCGTACGACATCAGCGTCGGATGAAGTGGAAACCAGTAAAAATTCATCGCTAGCGCATCGGCCGGCGTGCTGAACGAAAGTGTAAAAATGTATAACAATGGATACAGTGTCGTTAGCCCGAAGATCGTTAAGAAAGTGGCATTCAACACGTCGAATGTCCGCTCACCCCAAGTTATTTTCACACACGCCACCTCCTTCCCACTACCATAATCCTCGCTCCTTGTCGTACAGTTTGACGAGCGAATTAGCAATTAATACCAGTGTCAATCCAATGATCGAGTTAAACAAACCTGCTGCGGTTCCGAGCTCATAATCCATCGTTAACAATCGGCGCAGCACGTACGTATCAAGGATTTCCCCTACTCCTGAGGTTGGCGGCGTCATCAAGTTATATATTTGATCAAAGCCGACCGATAAGAAATGACCCATCGATAACAAGTACATGATGATAACGGTCGGTGCGAGCGACGGCAGGCTGATATGCCAGATGCGCCTCCAGCGGCTTGCCCCGTCGGCAATCGCTGCCTCGTAGAGACTCGGATCAATGGAAGCCAGCACCGCAAAGTAGACGATGGATCCCCATCCTGCGGATTGCCATATGTCGGTCAGGACTACCGTGCCATAAAAATAGTCCGGCTCAAGCAACCACAACTGCTGTGAAATACCAAACAGGCTCAGCAGCTTGTTGAAACCGCCATCGCTGCCGAGAAACGGAAACAAGATACCCGCGAGTACAACCCACGAAAAAAAATGCGGTAAATACGTCACGGTTTGGATCGTTCTCCTAAACCAGGTCAGCCGAAGCTCATTGAGCAGCAGCGCCAGTACAATTGGCGAGGGAAATACAAACACCATTTTCAGGAAAGCAATCAGCACCGAATGGCGCAACGCATTCATGAAACCATTTCCCATGAACAGCCTTTCGAAATTCTCCAAACCAGCCCATGGGCTTCTGAGAATGCCCTCCGTAATCTGAAAGTGCTTGAACGCGATGACAATGCCGTACATCGGCACGTAACTGAACAGTAGAAATAACGCTAGGCCTGGTAACAGCATTGCTATAAGTGCACGGTGCTGCTTGTAAACGCGCCATTGCCGATGCCATCTGGTTGTCCTTCCTAGATCACTGGTTTTCGGAATCACGCGCCGTATTTCCATCTTGTTCAATCCTCCTTTTTGCATGACGTTTGATCCTCCTTTATGAATAACCTGCGGTCTTGCGATGTCCTTTCGTTCATCGTACGGCCCGAAATGCCAAGTATGGACATTTGGGTCCACACCTCACCGATTGGAGCTGTCGATTGCCGATGTCATCAGCTTACGGCCGCTTCCGATATCAACGCAATCATCACATTTTCGTCGCCATTTCAACGTAAAATGCGCCGAAGCCTTGACGGCTGCGGCGCATTTGTGGCAATCAGGATCGACTCCGCAGACGAAATTCGCCCGGCGTCATGCCTTCCGATTTTTTGAATACCCGAATGAGATGCGTGGCATTGCCATAACCAATCTCGACGGCAATATCGGCGATGTTCAGTTCAGTTTTGAGCAGCAGGTTTTTCGCTTTGCCGATTCGGTACCGTGTGACGTATGCAATGAATGTCTCCCCCCAGTGCTGCTTAATTAATTCGCTTAAATAAGAAGGGGAGATGCCGAGCTGATCGGCCGCGAGTTGGAGCGACAGATCTTGCGCGTACCGTTCTTCGATGAGTTTCTTGGTACGCTCCATAATCGTTTCCATTCGCAGCCGCTTCAGCCCATTCAGAAAGTCGATTCCCTGTTCAATGACCGTTTCGCTGAACCAATCACATATAGATGGTGACGCATTTAACTGAGCGAATTCGGCGTATAGACTCCTTCCGGGGAACGTCAGCGTCAGGTCGGGGTCATACTCTTGCAGCAATCGGATGACAGAAACCAGCAGTTGCATCGCATATGTTTTAATAAGTGCAAACGGAAGTCGGCTGCCGTTCAGCCCATCGAAGAAAGCAGAGAGCTCCCGAGCTGCCTGGCCCCGATTGCCCTCACGGATAGCCGCTAGCAGTGCGCTTTCGCACTCCGCCGGATACGGCACAGAGATAGGCGCTTCTGTCTCTCGGCCTCCGCGCACCACTTCATTGCCCGCTTTCGGCCAATTTTCCTGCAGCGCATGCAGCGCGTCTTGGTACGAGACGGAGAGCTCGCTGAAATCAGTGGACGGCCTGCCGACGGCAATTGTCACCGACTGCTTCAAGTATGAAGAAACTGCGTAGCGAATCGACTCCGCCGCACGAACAGTCTCACGATCAGCCTCATGCTGCGGCATATTGAGAATAACAGCAACATGCTGCCGGGAAATAACGGTTTCCGTGGCAAACTTGTCTCTCATCAATTCCTGGCTGATATTCGCCACAGCGAACAGGAACAGCCGTGTATCTTCACCGCTATGAAAGCGGGCACTCTCGCCAGTGGCATCCATCTCTGCCACAAGTACGCAAAAGACCGGGTCTGGAAAGAGCTCTGTCTCTGCTGGCTTCTGACGCAGCCACGGGTCCATGCCAGCATTGTTACCGAGCAGCGCGGATAGCAGGAAATGGTCACGCAACACCGGCAGCTGGCTACTCCATTGTGAGCGTACATCACCCATTTCTTTGAGCAGCGCGGCAATTCCGTTCTCGATCCTGGTGAAGCCCTCCGCATAGTCTGCGTCGAACGGCTCCTGCGCTTCCTCCCCGTCCTCTTCTCCCTTACCTCGCAGCGTAAGGAAGATGCTTCGCAAGCCGCTTTGAAACCGTCGCACATTGAAATACGCGACAAACAACGACAGAAGTGATAGCACCGCCGTCGCGGCAACTATCCAAATTCTGAGCAGCTGAGCGTTGCGCGATGCCGCATCCGCAGGAATCAGCATGGCGTAGAGGAAGCCATATGTCGCTGATCTTTCAGTCGTCACGTACATCTCGCCCGCCTCCGTGTCCAACTTGACCGGTCGACTGCCTCCCGTCTCCGTGTCGCCGGCTAGCATTGCACCGATCGCGTTGGGCTTCACAACCCGCAGTTGGCCAGCCTGCACAATCGTCTGCCCCTCCGGCGAAAAGATGAGTAAGCCTCCTCGGCTGTCGAACGGAAAGGAGCGGATCATATCGGCAATGATGCCTGTCTTGATATTGACGATGAGCGCCGCATCTGGCTCCTCGTAGAAGTATGGCAGCGGAAGGACGTAGGTGAGCGCCTCCGCCCCTTTGCCCACATCACCACCCATTGCGCGTGGCGTAATCCATAACTTGGATTTACGTTCCACCGCCGCTTGCCGCAAGGTTGGCATCCACGACGTATCGGTAAAACTGTCCAGGTCGAATAGCACATTGGACGTTAGCACGAGCTGTTGTTTGCGATGATAAAGATAAACCGAGTCGACCGCATGAATGGAAGACGAGAAATTAGCAAGGTCGCGTCTGATGTCATTGACCATCTGTAGTGTACCGAGTAACGGAGTTTCCTGCGTTTTGACGAATTGAAGCATGCCCGCTTGGAGCGAGAATTGTCCCGTCACTTCTTCAATTTGCCGAAGTAACTGGTCCACCTGCTCCTTCATCTGGGCAATTGCCACCTCGGACGTCCGCTTTACTTCTGCTTCTATTAGACGAAGGCTTGTGTAATAGCTAAACGTCCCGAAACCGAACACCGGCACGATGGAAAGGAGCAATAGCAAGGCAATTTGTCGTTGTCGAATTAGTTTGCGAACAAGTTTCATAGGCTTTTCACCATTCCTCGTTCCATCTGGATGGTCTGTGCGGCTTTATTATAGCAAAAATACGTTTTCATCTACATCGTCTTCTTTTCGGAATCGCCTTTCCACGCCAAATGACGGTAAAACAAAGAACCTAGGAGAACCTAGGCCCTTTGCCGGTTTCAATTTACGGATTCCCTTGCACTTCGCTTCACTGGTTTTCAGATGCGTCGCCGCTTTCAGCAAGCATCACCGAAAGCAGCATCAACAGTAGGCCTTGCCCATAGCCCTCCGCCCGGTGCTGCGCTATGACATGGTACTCACCGGCGTGCTTCTGCACCCCCGTCCCGGCAGATACGCCGCGTAACACGCCTTCCCAGTCCACGTACGCAAGTGCAGCTCGCGCGGCGCGGTCGGCCATTCCCGCATGTGTTTCGCCTATATTGATGAAGCGCTCCGCACGCTTCACTGCATACGCAATGCCAGCAGCAGCCGACGTTTCCAAATACGTGTTTGGCTCATCGATCACCGTCGTCCACAACCCAGAAATGTCCTGATACTGGGATAAACCTGCTATTTGCCTGACCAAGATGTCCTTAATCTCGCTCCATGCCATTTCCGTGTCCGGAAGTAGAATAAGCAGTTCCGCCGATACAATGGCCGCCCATGCGTTGCCCCGCGCCCATAAACAACCAATCGGTCCGTTCTTGCGCTCGTCCCAACCGTGATAATATAGCCCGTTCTCCTGCTGCAAATGACGCACATGGAGAAAATATTGGTTGAGTCCTTCTTCAACCGCCTCCCGATCTTCGAATAGCAGCCCCGCCTTGACCAGGAACAGACCGGCCATAAAGAGGGTGTCCACCCACATCTGTCCGCCGAAGCTCGTTTCCACGAGGGTATGCTCGAAAGCTCCGTTCTCAAGCCTCTCCGCTCGGTGCAGAAGAAAATCGATCCTCGACTTGATGATATCCGCATAACGCGGCTCACCAGAAGAGACATAGAGTTCGATTAGCGAAAAACACGGCGCCGTCGCATTGACAGTTTCGAACACTCTCCCTTGCTCTAATTGCTCGTCAATCCACGCTTTTAGATACAACAGCAACGCCTCGTCCTTCGTTGTCTTCCATAACGAAACCAAACCATACAGCGCCACGCCTTCGCTCCAGTTCCATTCCGACATCGGCATCCGCCTGGTCGCCTGCGAAACCTGCCTACTTATTGCAGCCAAATTACGCGACATTCCTATTCCTCCTCGAGTCTTGTGTCTGGCTCCAACCTTAAGCGAGACTTGATTTCATTTCAATGATCATTTTTTTGTAACTGCCCTGCACGTGCCCTCGGGTCAAGGAAGCATGACGGTGGATGCATGTAAGGGATCGCGAGTTGCATTTCCTGCTGCATCAACAGCCTCCACGCGGAATGTATACGCCGTTCCCGGCAGCAAGTCGTCGAGCGCATAATCGGTGACGTTCGCTACAGTCCCATGAAGTACACCACCTACATAGACGCGGTACGATATCGCCGTACCAGACGTATCGAGCGCCGACGACCAGCTCAACTGCGCTTCCGTCGACGTGACGTCAGTAACGGTCAGACCTCCACTGCCTGCTGGCCAAAAGGGTGCCCTTACATCCGCGTACGCGCTCGATGTTGTCACCGTGTTAAGCGAGCCGGTATCCACAATCGGCGTTGGAACGTTTACAAAGCTGTTTCCGCTCAACACCTGGCCGTAGATTGCCTTTGTCAACGAAATACCGGTTTTCAGATCGATGAACTGGTTATTTTCGATCAGTGTATTTCTAACAACCGGCACATCGAATGTGCTGCCCTTCACAGTCCTGATGAACAAGCCTGACGCATCCTCATTCTGATCGGCGACGATGCGATTGTTGCGGAATTCGGTGCCGTAGGCTAGCACTGCATAGCCGGTATTGTCAGCCTGCAAGCCCAATCCGAAGACGGCTCCAGGTACTGCGTCGATAATCGTATTGTTATCAAACCTGACGAAGTAGGTATTGTTCAAACGATGCTGCACGAGTGAATTGAAGCCGAACGTGACGGCTCCGCCTGTATGAGTCAGCACATTATCTGCGACAACGTTATCATAAGCGTTGCCGTACAGCGAGATTGGTCCTCCGCTATCCATACCGATATTGCGGTATATCGTTCCCCTTGCGTTCGGAACAATGAACGAAAACTTACTCGTTCGATCCGGTACGATAGCCCAAGGCATTTCCACGGAAATCGTGTTACCGTAAACTTGCGATACATCACGTACTTGCCCAATTCCCCGACCCGCCATGATAACGACTGCCAATCGCCCGTACCGATGAGGGTAGCTGTAGACATCGCCAGTCACCGTTGCTCCAACGCTGAGGGGGACGACAGTCGCTACCTTCATCTCCAAGCTCGAAGCGCCTAGAACCTCGCCATAATTGAAGGTGCCGCTAGGCGATTCGTTCAGCACCATCTCGCCATCGTTGTTCACATGATCCAGCGTGCCGATGCCTTGAATTACGTTGTTCGACACGTAATAATCCGATTTAACGTTAATGCCATGCGTATCTGTATTTTGCTCTGGATGCCCGATCAATTGGTTATTTTCAATAATTGCATAACGGGCTAGCATGTTGGTTGCTCCGCTTGCATACTCAATTGTGTTATTGCGTACCTGGCTGTATGCGTTAATATAGCCGGTCGCAATTGTCGCCGCCCTGCCTTTGAACGAATTGCGGATGAATAACGTGCGTTCATTCGCAATAAATGCCACACCATTTGCTCGGCCTATTTGCTCTCCCATGGGAGCATCAATCTTGACTTGCGTTACGAACAGCTCGCTGGCGGTACGCAGGGAATTGTCCGTCACAGCGGCGCCCCATGCGTGCCCGAGCCAGATGAAGAAATCGGGATACACGGATGGATTAAAGACATCCAACTTCATTCGGGCTACTCCCGCCTGACCGACAGTTTGGCCGTCACCGGAAGAAACAATTAGCGTACCGGAGCTCGTGCCAGAATAAGCGAGCACCGTGTTCTCTTCGCTTTCGCCTAGTAAGACGACGCCAGCTGGCAGTAGAATCTTCGAAATCCGATAGATCCCATCTGAAAACCATACGATACCCCCGCCATCCTCATGCGCCTGATTGACGGCATTTTGCACCGAAGCGGTATCATCGGTTGTGCCATCAGCCAACGCTCCGAAATCCGCCACATCGTACATCTGGCTCCAGCGGAAATGTTTCGCCCAGGCCACACCAAGATCGAGCGGATCGTCGCCCGATTCCGTAATGGTCAGCAATTGGCCGTTATTCAACCTCACCCAATTACCGTCTGCGCGATTGCGCACCTCGACCCAATAGGCTTGCGGCGGGGCCTGATCGATTGTGAAAGTGACCGCGAACGGGTTCAGCTCGACGATCGGCATTTCATATACGCTGCCAGTAACGCTCTTCAACCTAATCGCCGTTTCGGCGGCCCCACCGCCGAATTCCCGCGCATCGAAATTGCGGCCGACCAGCTTGATCTGCTGCCCTTCAAACGCTTCTCGCTCTGAAATAAACTGCGGTCGCGGATCGTTCAGCGACTTCGCTTCGCTCCAGCCGTATTCATTGCGAATCCATACCGCATACGCGCCTGGACTCATGTCTTCCGGCAATCGTGACACGACAAAAGCTCCTTGATCGTCCGTCTGCACGACATCAAGTGTGCGGGCACTGCTAGACGGCGCACTGCCGCCGAGCTGTGCGTAGTCATCAATGGCGACTTCAACGGCGGATGATTTCATACCGTAGCCGGAAACGGTAAATAGCGTACCGGGAACGACCGCATCGGATATGCGCAGCAGTACTGGTGGCTGCTCCCAAGCCTCTAACTCCACAAGCAGCGGAATCGCATCCGTGCTCGCCGTCAGCAATTGGGTATCGTTGACGGCAAAAGCCGCCTTAATCGTATAAGAACCGGCATATAACGGCGTATAATCGACCGTTACCACACCGTTTGCATCCGTTGTGCCAGCACCGGCATCGCTCGCAATATAGGTGCCAACATAGGTACCTTCCAGTTCAAAGGCTACTGGCTGGCCGACAAGCGGAGCACCCGTGCTGTCCTTCAGGACGGCGCGAAGTTGAACGGTTTCGTTCGGATGCTCAACGACGAGCGATGCATCTTCAAAGGTCAAGCTAGTCGTCTGATAAGCGGGAATCGAGACAGATGCGCGCGCTGCAATGTCCGAATAGCGGAATTGGCGAATATTGCGAATGCCATATTGATACACAATTCCTGGCTCCAGATTGGAATCTATATATTCGTCAGTACTTCCACTTACCGTTGCGATTTGAACAAAATCAGCATCACTCTGCTTTTTGCGGAGAACGATCGCATCGTCACTTCCCGCACGGGTCCATGACAATGCCACTTGACGCGTGCCAGTGTTTGCAGCTTGCAGATTCGACACGGACGGCGCAAGTGGTGTGTCGAAGAAAATTGCCTCTACATTCGCTTGCGTTCCAGCAAGCTTCGCAAACCGCAGTTTAAAGCTGCCTCTCACTAGATAGGAGACATATTTGCCGCCGTTAATCCCATCGATCGTCTGTATATCCAACACATTGCCACTGCCATCCAACAGTTCAAATTGCTCAACATTTACTTCTGTCGACCCGAAGTCAGTTGTATAAAAGCTGACCTGATGGGGGCTATTATCCGACAGTGTAAACGAATGCGTTAGCGTCCCGTACGTATAGACTGTCAGCATTTTGCGGATGCTGCCGTCCGGCATCTTGAGCGCGCGCACGTCGGTGGACGGATTCTGCATGATATTATAACCGTTACTGCCTCCGAGCGAATAGGAGCTTACATAGGAGGGAAGGCTGGCGATGTGCGCTGGCGTCGTCGCATCCTTACCGGATGCGGACGTTGCCGCAAAGAACGGCAGGATATAGCCGTCACCACCGTACGTGCCGATCCAGTTCCCCTTGGTGACCGAATCCTGTCCCATATAGTAGGTGGGATCAGGCGTAGTCGCGACCGTTGCAGATGGCCCGTCCTCGCTCCAGTTCTGGGCTGCGTCACCAGCCTGCACGCGGAACGTGTACCCCGTTTCCGAGGTAAGACCCGTTACATCATAGGTATAAACACTGCTCCCTACAGTTGCAAGCAGCGTACCATCACGGTAGATACGGTACTTGGTCACGCCACGATTGTCCATTGCGGCGTTCCAAGCAAGATGAACCCCATTCGCCGTCTCCTGCGATGTGGTCAATGCGCTGCCAGCCGGCCATACTGGCGGCGCCGCATCCATTCCAGCAGCCGTCGTCAACGGCACGGTCAGCTTCCTGCCCCAGTACCCGCTGCCATTGCCAGGCTCCACGGCGAATGTGTGCGCGGTTGCCGGCGACAATCCCGTTACGTTATAGGCGTATACGGACCCGCTAACCGTATCGAGCAACGTGTTATCCTTATAGATGCGATAACTCGTTACTCCTTCGTCAGCAATGGCCGCTGGCCAGCTAAGGGTCGCATCGGTAGCGCTTACATTTGATGCTGAAACTTTGCCTCCTTCAGGCCATACCGGTCCCGGCGCATCGAAGAAAAAGCCCTGCGCAAGTGCTTGCGAGCCCGCTTGCAAGGTAACTACCAACTTGAAGCTGCCCTGCACGCGATATGTCACATATTTGCCGCCGTTAATCGTCGCAATTGTGCGGGAATCGAGCACTGCTCCGCCAGCGTCGCGCAATTCGAAGACCATCTGGTTCGTCTCGGTTAATCCGAAATCTGTCGTGTACACGGAGAATTGATGTGTTGCGCTATCCGATAACGTAAACGAAAAGGACATAGTGTTGTACGTATACACGGTAAACCGTTTGCGCGTACTGCCATCGGGTGATTGCAGACCGCGTGTGTCCGCCTGATTGCCGGAAACCCAATAATTAGATCCCGTTTTTGTGTAAGCGCTGACATACGACGGCAACTGAGCAACGTCAGCGGCGAGCGGATTATCTCTGCCACTCGTCATAGTTGTGCTGTAATAGGGCAACACATATCCCTCACTGCCATAGGCACCCACCCAATTGCCTTTCGTGGACGTATCCATTCCCACAAATGATGCAGTGGATGCGCGTGCGACCTTCGGTCCAATCGTCATACTGCTGAATACCAGCGATGCGATCAACAAATAAACAAACCAACTCCACCGCGTCGTTCTTGGGGTCAAAGCCATTTTCAATTCTCTCCTTCTTGTTCAAATTGTACGTACAGATGCGTCTACCTTCTGATTCAATGTTTCGCAAATTCCCCTCTCTCTTATTCTTCGAGCAAAGCCTATTCTACGGCAGACCCTCATTGCAAATACATCATCAAAAATTCGGTTGGCAAGTAAGCACCGTTTAACCTTTATGTAAGGGCAAATAGTACTCGTTCCCTATACGAAAAAACCGTCGGGGATTTTCACCCCAACGGTCCTATTAGGCTTGCAGCACACTGGATACCTCCATAGCTGCTTCATTATTTTCACACACTCACCAACATCTTACAGCTGCTCAACGATCGCATACGCCGCAGCCATAGAACCTGTATGCGTAATACTGATATGAATACGGCAACTGCTTGGGAGGCCCGATCGCTGCAAAGCCTCATCTCTCACGGTGCACACTGGTTTACCCAGCGTATCCGGCAGCACTTCTAGATCTTGGAAACCAATCTGCTTACCTATGCCGCAGCCGATAGCTTTCACAATCGCTTCCTTCGCTGCAAAGCGACCCGATACAAACTCCGCGAGTCTTCCACGGCGCTGCTGCGCCAAATCCCGCTCCGCAGGTGTTAAAATCCGCTCCATAAATCGATGACCCGAAGAGCTCTCTAGCATGCTGCGTACCCGCTCTATTTCAAGCAAATCCGTTCCGACCCCAATGATCATCGTTAGCCGATCCTCTCTTTATCCAGAACTGCCTTTTGCGTACAATTTAACTGATTCCTCGCATAAGGTCAAGTGGAAATACAAGCACAACAGGGCTACTGCTTACGTCTAGGTAAGTAAGTAACTCTATTTTCAGCTCTTATATCATTCTCTAACAGGCGTTATACTAGGCTTAGAAATTATAGCTGGGAGGCCATCATAGTGAAAATCATGCCACTGGAAAGACGCGGGATTTCGAATAGCCGAATCGTATTCGGATGTATGGGACTAGGCGGAGACTGGGCAGGGAATCCACTAACCAAAGAAGATTATATCACCGCTGAAAGGGCTGTAGAAGCCGCATTATCAATTGGAATTACGATGTTCGATCATGCTGACATTTATAAAAGAGGGAACTCCGAGACCGTATTCGGTCAGGTTCTTAAGAATAGACCCGATTTGCGTGACCAAATCATTCTGCAATCGAAATGCGGGATTCGCTTCCAAGATGATCAGCATCCGCAGCGTTTTGATTTTAGCAAAAATCATATCTTAAGCTCCGTCGATGGTATTCTTGGCCGTCTCGGGATCGAGCACATCGATATCTTGCTTCTGCACCGACCGGACCCGCTCATGGAGCCAGAAGAAATTGCGGAAGCTTTCAATACACTGCGTTCCGCGGGTAAAGTGCGCCATTTCGGCGTGTCCAACATGACCTCTGCGCAAATGCGCTTCATTCAAAACTCGCTGCCAGAACCGCTTGTCGTGAACCAACTGGAGATGAGCCTGGCGCGCGTGGACTGGATTGAACAAGGTATTCTGGTGAATCAGAAAGTTGGCGCCAGCGTTAATTTCGCTGATGGCATCCTGGAATATTGCCAAATGAATGACGTTCAAATCCAGGCTTGGGGCCCGCTAGCCAAAGGTAAATTCTCAGGCAGCGACATCTCTGATGCGCCTGACACCGTTAAGAAAACAGCCGCACTCGTTCAGAAGCTGGCCGCTGAGAAAGAAACGACGCCTGAAGCCATCGTGCTCGGCTGGCTCATGAAGCATCCGGCACGCATTCAGCCGGTTATCGGCACTTCCTCTGCACAGCGCATCGTCGCTTGTGAAGACGCGGTTCGCATCGCGGACAACATGACGCGCGAAGAGTGGTACGCGCTGCTCGAAAGCTCTCGCGGCGTACGCATGCCGTAGATCCTGGGCATCTGCGTGCCCACGCACATAAGGCCGCCCTGAAGTAGAAGAATCTGCTTCAGGGCGGCCTCTTTCACATTCGGCTGATCACTTCACGCAGATCCCTATACGCTGGGGACTAACCCCTTCCATCTCTCAACTTCAACTTTAACTTTAACTTTAACTTCTACCTCAACTTCAACCTCTACCTCTACCTCTACTTCAAATTCAAATTCAAATTCAACTTCTACCTCAACCTCCACTTCTCCATCTGGCTTTCAGCCGGAGCAAACAAACTAAATGGATTTTATGTAGCTAATCTTGCTGATTTTCTCCATTTCAGAGCAATAGATGGATTTTCTACAGTTAATTTCCGCCATAACACACCAAACGGCTAATCTCACTTAATTTAACTGTACATTTTACAGCTATTCGCTAAAATCCCCTGCGGTACAGCAAATTAGATGTACATTTTACATTTATTTGAAAGCCAGCTACTTAAATAAACACTGCCAACGGCTGCGGTTACTTCTGATACTGCTACTGCTACTGCTACTGATATTGATACTTCTACTCTAACTTCTAGTTCCCACGCCCCCAGCTCAATGAACAACCAGCGTGCCACATGAAAAAAAGACCCAAGGCATGATTTCGCCTCGGGTCTTCTTCGATTATGTTTACTCCGCTACTGGGGCAACTGTCGCTGTTACCGGTAACTCTCTTACTGCTGGGACAGCAGCAGGTGCTGGTCTCGATCCCTCAGCTGCTTGGGCCGCCGCAGCTTCTGACCTTGACCGCTCCACTGCTGGTACAGCTGCAGGTGCTGATTTTGACCTCTCTACTGCTTGCGCAGGTGCTGTTCTTGATCCCTCCACTGGTGCTGGCGCTGTTCTTGATCGCTCAGCTGTCACAGCTTCAGACCTTGATCCCTCCACTACTTGCGCAGGTGTTGGCGTTGGTGTTAGTGCTGACGTTGGACTTGACTCTACCGTCGGAGTGGTTGGCGTCACGAAGACGTCAGCAACCTTAGTTTCATTTACGGTTGCTGCTGTGTTGTTTTTATCTGTTCCTGTTGTTAACGAGCTTGTCTCGGTTGTCTTTTGATCAACAATTGGTGGATGGGATTCAGAAGCTGATTTCTTATCGACACTAGCATTCGTCAAGGAGCAACCACTAATAATGACAACGGCAGCCAAACCAAGGAATGACCAACGGTAGGAATTAAATTGAAAGTGTTTTATCATCAAAATTCTCCTCTTTAACTGTGACTTATTTCCGGATAAATGAACATTGCCTGGCACACTTACTGGACGAACATAGATTTCCAATAATTGTATGAGTGTATGTCCATATTCCTCTCTCTTTGCTGGCTCTATATAAGAAAGGGCTAAAGCATCGCTTGCAATCTCTTGATCCTCGCGCATGCGCTGATGAGCGTACCATAGTACAGGATTAAACCAGTGAATGATTAGCAAGAATTGCATAAGCCAATTGACGCCAATATCATTTCGTTTGCAATGGGCCAGTTCATGCAGGAACACATGTCGTAATTGCTCTTGATTTAAACTATTGATGGCCGACTGTGGTATAACTAAGCATGGTTTCCAGAAGCCGAATAGTGTCGGCATCGACAATTTGTCCGATACGACTAACGCGACAGGTTTATGTATCGACATTAACTGATGACATTGAGCGAACAACTGCGTGATGCTGATGTCTGTTATCGTTCTTGTTTCTTTCGTTATTTTCTGCAAAAATTTGTGGTTGATCACGCATGTATATATTGCAAATAGGGCGATCCCTAGCAGCCAAATAGCTATAGCATACTTGTACAAGAAACTCCATGGTGCATCCGGACCTGCCATTGCTTCATGCATCCCAATAGCGACAACTGGATCGAATTCATGAATGCTTTCCGGGTACGATAGCCAATTATAAATGCTGAAATGGCTCTCCAAGCGCCAAGGTAGGAGCAGTCTTACGAGCACCAACAACCACATGAGATAGTGCCATCTAGGTTTTATCCGATTATGAAGGATGCGTTGAATGAGCATGATGAACACAACGGTTATGGTGGCCATGGTCGACACGGATAGAATCCTATCAAAAATGCCTGTAAAAAATTCACTCATTGCGTTCACGATCATCCCTCCCTTCATTCCTAGAAGTGGAACCTTGCTGAAGCACTGCCCATTTAAGGTACCTTATCATTTGCTTTTACCATCTAGCATATCTCTTAACTCCTTGATGTCTTCCTCCGACAATTGTTCCTCTTTCAAAAAATTAACGAGCATCGGCTTAAACGCCCCACCGTAAATCCGTTTCAGAAAAGATTGCGTCTCCGACTTCACACACTCCCCCTCAGACACTAAAGGGAAGTAGGCATACACTCTGTTCTCTTGCGTAAACGATATGGCTTGCTTCTGCGCTAACCTGTTCAACAAAGTTCGAATTGTTTTGGGTTTCCATTCTGTCCGCTCCTGCATGGCATCAATAACATCATTCGCCGTGCGTGGTGATTCGTTCCAGAGCACCTTCATGACTTCCCATTCGGCATCCGTAATATGTGGGACCGTCTTCACTTCGTTTCCTCCTTTCAGTTGGATTACAACTGTAATACACATTGAATATTACAACTGTAATCCAACCTTGTCAAGCTCTGCCGTTGGAGAAATAAAAAGAGACCATCCCCATTAAACATGGATGGTCTCTTATCGTATTGCTTAAATTCCCGGAATCGGCACACGCTTATGCTCGGTTTTCCTGTATTGATTCTCCAGCTTCTCTTGCACAGCTGGATCAATTTGCTTGCCTTCGAGGTAGTCGCTGTTATCACCGTAGGTGATACCGAGCTCGTCCTCGTCGGTTTGCCCGTCCCAAAGCCCAGCTGTCGGGGCTTTGTCCAGCACGCTTTGCGGCACGCCGATCTTCGCCGCAAGCGAGCGTACTTGTCGCTTGTTCAGCGTGCTCAGCGGCGTGATATCAACAGCACCGTCACCGTACTTCGTATAGAAGCCGGTGACCGCCTCTGAAGCATGATCCGTGCCCACGACGATCAAGCCGAGTTCAAAAGCCAAGGCATACTGCATAACCATGCGTGTACGTGCCTTGATATTGCCTTTGCCTCCGCGGCTCACGTGCTGGTGAACGCCGATATGCTTGAGTCCGTATTCGACTTCGATGGCAATCTCGTCGACGGACTCTTCGATGTTATTCTCGATTTGATACTTCAAATCGAAGGCTTTCGCCACCGCGTAGCTATCCTCGATGTCCACTTGCTGGCCATAAGGCTGGAACACGCCAATAGTTTTGTATTCTTTGCCTTTTTCCGCTGTTAGCTCGTCAGTAGCTTGCTTACATAGCCCTGCCGCCACCGCGCTGTCAATACCACCGCTGATTGCAATCAGCAAGCCGTTTGCGTTGGCGCCCAGCACGTAATTTTTCAGAAAATCCACACGCTTGCGAATCTCTTCATCAATGTCAATTTCCGGTTTAACGCCAAGTTTTGCGATAATTTCAGCTTGTAAGCTCATGCAACTCTCCACCTTTATCTATATTTTGGGAATGATGCCTTCATTGAGATCTAGTATAGACTTTCGGCTCCCAAATTTCAAAGTGTAATCTGCAGTAATTACAAAAAACGGAGGCTGAACCTCCGCGATGGCGAGGAGGGAGCGTTGGTTTGCGTGGAGATAGTCGATTATTTCGACTTGCGGGAGCCAGGCTAGCTCTTTTCCTCTCTGTAAGTCGATTATTTCGACTTGCGGGAGCCAGGCTAGCTCTTTTTCTCTCTGTAAGTCGATTTTTTCGACTTGCGGGAGCCAGGCTCGCGCTTTTCCTCTTTGTAAGTCGATTTTTTTGACTTGCAGGAGCCAGGCTAGCTCTTTTCCTCTCTGTAAGTCGATTTTTTCGACTTGCAGGAGCCAGGCTAGCTCTTTTCCTCTCTGTAAGTCGACACTTCCGTCTATCGCTCCTGCATTGGCCCCTGCTCTCTGGTGTAAGTCGATTATTTCGACTATCACCACTCTCGCTCCCAAAAAGAAAGAGCCCACCTGCTCATCAGCAGGTAGGGCCCTTATCGTCCTTGCATATATTATTTGCAATATTGTTCAAAAGCACCAATCAAATCGCCAGCAATCATGTCTGCGGAACGATCTTCAATTTGGTGACGTTGAATGAAGTGAGCTAGCTCACCATTCTTGAACAACGCGATGGATGGGGATGATGGCGGATATGGCGCCAAGAATTCACGCGCTTTTGCCGTAGCATCCTTCTCTTGACCTGCGAACACTGTGTATGTGTACGTAGGTACGGTTTCGTTCTGAAGGGCTTTCGCAACACCTGGACGACATTGACCAGCTGCACAGCCACAAACGGAGTTCACGACAAGCAGCATCGTGCCATCCTTGGATTTTTCAATTGCTTCTTCTACTTGCTCAGGAGTCAGAAGCTCCGTAATACCCAGACGAGTCAAATCTTCTCTCATCGGTTTAACCATATCTTTCATGTAGGAATCAAAAGACATTGCCATATGTGCCACCCCTTAGGATTTGATAGTTACTCTTAAAACGTAATGACTACAATTTATATTATACATCCGTTAGCGGTGAAAGCAAAGTCCAATGTCCCAACTGCTTGGCATAGAAATAAAGCGAAAGCTGTTAGGCTTCCGCTTCATCATTCTTTTTGCTAGTCGTTGCTTCAGCCGTCACAGAGGACACATTCTTATCTGCATGGGTAAAAATACCACCTTGCGGCGCGACGCCCTCTTCAAAAATCTCCCGATTCTGGGCGCTTTGAAAGCCAACATCCTTAAAGGGATGCACCCATTGGTCTCCCGCCATATCCTCGGGATTCGTACTCGATGTCCACTGCTCCAAAGGGGAGTTCTCGGATTCATAATCATGATCTCCGATGGTTACCCCAAACTCATTCACAAATGGGGCTCGTGGACCTCTTCCCTGCTCAAATTGAGGCAGGAATTCAATCTCGTAGGGATCAAGCTCACTCTGATCCTTGGATGTGGTCGACTTCTTCTGATCCTTACTCATGTGGATGGGCGGTTGGGGCCATCCAACTTTTTATCATAGCCCTCTTTACTTGCAGGTTTTTTATTGCGTTCTTGATTTTGCTGTTCTTGCTGGATTTGCGTTTTGGAATCGTTCTGACTCATATCCATCAGCTCCCTTCTGCCCGTAGTATGTGACAAAATAGGGAGGTTCATTCCAATAATCATCATGAGTAAGTTCAATAACTGCCCTGTAGTAAGATATACCGCAGTAGGCTCCGCCAAAGCAAAAAAGCTCGCAATCATCCCCGCTGCCCCCCCATAGAACAAGGTGTGTTTCAACAACATGCCTGTTCCTAGAACCGTTGTCGAACGCGCTACCCAAAGTTGCTGCCATACCAGTAATGGTACTAATAGAATGGCCAGATACGCATGATGGGGATGAAACCTCGATACCGTGCCTTCTACGCCAATCCCCCAAGGCAACGAGGTTGGCAGTCCGAAGGAAGGTGTTAATGCCGCATAAAGGAATATGGCTAACGCGGCACCGACCGCCAGCAAATCAAGTAAAACTCGCCAAGCCATACCGTGTTTACGCACCTGATACGATAGATAGATATAGGCTAGCACGATACCTAACAGGATCTCCATCTTAGAGCCCGCTGTCAGAAGCAGCTTCATCGGGCTCTCCCATAACAAGGAAGGCTGCGTCAGCAGACTGCCCAAGCGCCAAGTAAAGAACACGATCAAGACCGCATTTAAGATCACATCATCCAAACCTCTTACAGGTACCCGAGCAACCTCAGGCTCTTTATGTACTTCGCACGCTTCACACACTTTAGGTAATTCATGCACATCACTTACTCCACGCTCTCCACACTCTTCAAGCACATCAGACTCTTCACGCACTCCAGCTTCTCCGCGTTCTCCCACTACCCCATTCCAACGCCGCAATACACGCCTCATCAGCCAAAATCCGAGCACACACGCCAGTAACAAAGCAACTAATTTCCCCTGTAATTGCAACGGTCCGATGGATACCACTTCAGGCATAAATAACCTCCAACTCTTGTTACCTATACGAAATATTCATGCACTTAACTTTCGACAAGGAGCTTACTATTTCCTGGGAAATTGTCATAAGAGCGTAAACGTTTGTCCTATTCCCTCGAAATTACTGGTGATCTACCACAATTCTACATGAAAATCATCGTCGGTGGATCATCATACTTATCTTACTCTTAGCAGCTACTATGCAAAAAAAGGCGTGCACATTAATCGACTGTTAGCAGAGTCGCAAGACACGCCTAGTTAACGCCCTTTCGGGCCGTTAACTCCGCGTTCTTGCTCGGCGGCGACCTGGCGCGGCGCTTTAAGGCCCCTTTCGGGCCTTATCTGCGCTCTCGGCGCAAGGCACGACCAGTTAACGCCCTTTCGGGCCGTTAACTCCACGCTCTTGCTCCGCGGCGACGCGGCGCGGCGCTTTAAGGCCCCTTTCGGGCCTTATCTGCGCTCTCGGCGCAAGGCACGACCAGTTAACGCCCTTTCGGGCCGTTAACTCCACGCTCTTGCTCCGTGGCGACGCGGCGCGGCGCTTTAAGGCCCCTTTCGGGCCTTAACTGCGCTCTCGGCGCCAGGCACGACCAGTTAACGCCCCTTTTGGGCCGTTAACTCCTCGCTCTTGCCCTTCGATGCGCCAAAAAGGCCGCCAAATGGCAGCTCTTTCACTCATTCTATGCTTCTGTAGGTACGCTTCGACTAGACAAGAAGAACTCAAACTGCAGCTCTTGATCCGCTGAAATCTGATATTCAGGGTGAACTGGTGCGCCCCAGCTGTCATCGCCGCCAACACCCATTTGTTTGCCCGCAACGGTAACAACTGTGTAATGAACGTCCGGCAACTCGAAAGCATGATCCGCATGCTCCAGTTCAAATGCCGTATACGGAGACAAATTGCACTCTACAGGTGCTAATGGATCTGATTGAATCGACAATCCGATGCCAGACACATCCGTCACATTCACGCGGCGGACACCCGTACGATTGCCAGATTCCTGTGGAACCAGGTAAGGCGTAGGCAATTGCTCTACTTGCCGGCTGAATACGCCTAAGCGAGCTCCGAAATTGCGGTCGATATAGTTTTCTTCTGGCCCCATCGCATACCACTCGGATTGACTGTAATCCGCAGACATCTTGAACGATACAGCGAGTATCGGCAAATTGGGCAGACCCGCGGCACCCTTGTACTGCGTATTCACGCGAATCGTGCCATTGGCTAATACGGTGTACGCGATGCGAACGGACACATCCGTGTGAATGCTGAACTTGTAATCGAAAGTAACCGTTGCAGAATCTTGTTCTTGGCGTATCTCCCAATTGACGCATTTGCGCGCCAGACTGGCAGCATACCAAGCTCCGGCCGTAAAGCTCATTGCTGTGCCCTTATCATTATCCGTCGTTGCCCGCCAAAATAAAGGCGCGGGCGGCGTCGCGATCATTTCGCGGCCCTCGTATTGAAGCGAAACGAGCGATCCTACTTGTTTTGAGAAAATAGCGATGAAACCTTTCCCTGTCACGCTCATATTAACATCACCCTCAACGACGATGACTTCGCCAGATGGCCGTTCATGCAGACGACTTGCCCCAACCATGAACGTCGTTTCTCCAAAAGCCATCTCTAATCCCGCATCAGCCCATAACGTAGCCTCTCTTAGCACCAAAGAAGCTTGAATGCAGTACTCACCCGGCGTGCCTTCAGCATTCGGCAATTCAATCGGCAGGCTGAATTCACTCTGCGCCTCGACTTCGATATTCGCTTGCCCAGAAGCAATCTCTTTCCCCTCGTGGAAAAGACGGTACAGCAGTACCACATCATCTGTATTCGCAAATAAATTCTCGTTCACGATACGAATATGAGTACGCGTTGGTTCTAGCTTGATATTCTGATACAGGAATTTGACTTCCTGCATTTTAGGTGTGATTTGACGATCAGCAAAGACAAGACCATTGCCACAGAAGCTGTAATCGGTTGGACGATCCTTGAAATCACCGCCATATGCCAAAAATTCACGGCCGTTCCGATCCTTTTTTACAATTGCCTGGTCGATATAATCCCAAATAAAGCCACCTTGATACATCGGGTATTTGTTCTCAAGCTCCGTGTATTTATGAAGGCCGCCGACGGAATTCCCCATGGCATGCATGTATTCGCAGCTCAGATACGGCTTATCAGGCTGACTATTGAGATAGGCCTCAATATCCGCTGGCTTCGCATACATGCGACTTTCCATATCGCTGGTCGCCCCATAATTACGATCGTAGAAAACTCCTTCGTAGTGAACCAATCGCGTAGGATCTGTCTCGCGGAAATAGTTAGACACATTAAGAATAACTTGCCCCGCATAGGACTCATTCCCACATGACCAAATGAGAATCGACGGATGATTCTTATCCCGCTCCACCATCGAAATCGCGCGATCCATGACGATGTCTTGCCACTGCATATCGTTACCTGGAATATTCCAGGACGGCTCAATAGCGCCCATCTTTTGCCATGAGCCATGCGTCTCTAAATTCATTTCATCAATAACATAGACCCCGTACTCGTCACAAAGCTCATACCAAAGCGTCTGATTGGGATAGTGAGACGTCCTCACTGAATTTATGTTACTGCGCTTCAGCGTTTGAATATCCCACAGCATATCCTGCTTCGTAATCGCTCGCCCGCTGCGAGAGTTAAATTCATGTCGATTGACACCTTTGAAAACAATACGTTTCCCATTAATGCACATCAGCTTATCTTTCATTTCAAAACGGCGGAAACCTACCTTCTGGACAATGGCTTCCACTACGTGTCCGCTCTCATCGTAGATCGAGATACAAGCGGCGTATAAATAAGGAATTTCCGCACTCCAAGGCTGAACAGAACCTGCTGAAAGGTTGAACGTTAAGTTTCCTCCACGAAACTCCCCTTCTTCTGAGAGAATCACACGCCCTTCTGCATCCTTTAAGTCAAGCTGAGCACGAACGGATTGCGCATGTTCATTGCGAAGCTTGAGTTCAATCTCCAGCAGCCCCTGCTCATAAGCATCATCCAAATCGGCCTTCACACGCATATCCCAGACATGCACGTTAGGCACCGTGTACAAATAGACCTCGCGGAAAATACCCGACATCCGCCAGAAATCCTGATCTTCCAACCAGCTTCCAGTGCTGCGCTGATAGACCTCAACAGCCAGTTTATTCTCCCCTTCATGAATGTGAGGGGTTAAGTCAAACTCGGCAGGCGTAAAGCTATCCTCGCTATAACCGATAAATTTGCCGTTCAACCAGACATAGAAGGCCGATTCGACGCCTTGAAACGAAATATAGACAGGCTTGCCAACCATCGTATCTGGCAAATCAAATTTTTTCACATAGGAGCCAACTGGATTATGCTCTTGTGAAATATGAGGAGGACGAAGCGCCTCGACACCATCCCACGGATACATCGTGTTAACATATTGCGGCTGCCCCCAGCCTTGCAGCTGGATATGACCAGGGACTTGGATATGTTCCCAGCTGTTGCAGTTATAATCCAGTTGATAAAATGATTGCACACGACTTGCGGGGTTAACCGCATAACTGAATTGCCAGCGCCCGTTCAAGCTGTGCCGCATGTCCATCGGTGCACCTGCCTCTGCAGATGCCATTGTATGATAATAGCGATGATCCGAATGGGCTTCCAACCGGTTTACTTTGAATACTCGTACATCTTGCAGCCAATCAAGGCTTGGTTCTGAATGTTTCATGTCTCTATGCCTCCCAAAAAATAAGACCCACGAAGGGTCTCTAATTGCATACTATTTTACAGAACCTACCATACCGGCAACAAATTGTTTCTGCATTAAGAAAAATACGAGCGCCGTCGGCAGTGTTGAGATCACAATAGCGGTCATGATCACCCCGAAATCCGGTGAGTAACTTGATCCCAAGTTGGATATTAGCAATGGGATAGTTCGTTTCTCTGGTGTTTGCAAGACAATCAGCGGCCACAAGTAATTGTTCCAGCTCGACATGAAGGTAATGATAGCGGCAGCTGAATATGTTGTTTTCATCGTTGGCATGTACACACGGAAGAACAACCCTAACTCTGTCAATCCATCAATACGCCCAGCTTCCAGCAGCTCCCTCGCAAACATTTTCGTGCTTTGACGGAAGAAGAAAATCAGAAACGCTGTTGTAAAAGTCGGCAGGACGACTGCGTTCATCGTGTTGATCCCAATAATGGGTACTGCACTAGATAGGCTAGAAAACATTTGGTAAAGCGGAACCATCAACGCCGCGAACGGAATCATCATGGAAACCAGCAGCAGATTGAACACGATGTCCTTAGCTTTGCTTTGATAAATTTCGAAGGCATAGCCCGCCAGCGAAGCCACTAATAAGGCTAAGATGGTTGTCGTTAACGAGATCTTCAGGGAATTCCACAGTGCAGGAATGAGATTAATTGATTCTGTTAATTTATGAAAATTATCCATGAAATGCGATCCTGGCAGCATCCGGCCCTGCGTAACGTCGACAGACAGATTCGTGGAACTGATAACCATCCACAGGAATGGGAAGATGGATATTATCGCCACAGCCGTAAGGAAAACATAGATGATTGTACGTCTTAGAGCTATCATTTTTTATCACCCGCCAATTTGATTTGAAGGACAGATAACACAATGATCATGACAACAACCGAGTAGGACACTGTTGCTGCATAGCCAAAATCAGGTGTGTACTTAAAGGAAAGATTGTAGATGTATTGCGATATGGAGAGGGTAGCATTACCTGGTCCACCCTTCGTAATATTCATAATCTCGTCGAACAATTGCAAAGTACCAATTGTCGAAGTAATGGACGTGAAGAGAACAATGGGTTTAAGCATTGGGAACGTAATATGGAAAAACTGTTTAACCGGAGAAGCTCCATCAATACGAGCTGCTTCATAAATCGAGCTATCAATATTCTGCAAAGCGGAAAGGAAGAAAATCATATTATATCCAGTCCAGCGCCATGTAATGGCAAGGATAATCGTAATTTTCGCCCAGAAAGGATCGGAAATCCATGCGATAGGCTGTGAAATCAGGTGAATCTTAATTAAAGCCATATTGATTAGACCATCGTTGCCAAACAAGTATTTGAAAACAACCGAGTAGGCAACAAGTGAAGTTACGCAAGGCAAGAAAATCGCTGTACGGAAAAAACCTTTGAAACGAAGCTTGCTATCATTTAACAATACGGAAATCATCATCGACAGAATGATCATGACCGGCACTTGGATAATCAAATAGATAAACGTATTCTTAACGGCGGTCAGGAAGGTCTTATCGCTAAAGAGCCGCTTATAGTTGCTGATCCCGTTGAAATGTAGATTAGCACCCGCGCCTGTCTTAAAGGATAGCAGCAATGCCTGAATCATGGGATAGAAGTAAAACAAACATATCATCAATACGGCAATAGCGATAAACAGCCATCCCGTAAGCTTTGCACGGCTACGCATCGAGTAATTCATTAGATTTCAAATCCTTCCATTATTTACGATGAAAAATCGAAACGCTGTCCCCCTGCTTTGCATATTTCGCAATTCAGAGGTCAGCGTTCCATAGGGTAATGGGAAGAGAAACTTACTTAAGTTGGGATTCCGCTTGGGATTGAGCATCACTGAATACTTTCGCGATGTCTTTGCCCTTCAGGTAGTTTTGCATCTCAACTTTGAGAATATCTTCAATCGCATACGTATGCAGACCATAGTTGACTTTAGGAATTTGAGCCGTCCATGTTGCGAAATCAGAAATCACCTTTTGACCTCCGAAGAAATCGTCGGCTTTCGTATAAGCTTCACCTTGCGCAGCAGGTTTATAAGTACCGACAACCCCTACGTCAGTCACTAATTTCTGATACAAATTCACATCAGAACCAAGTGTTTTACCAAGGAAATCAGCTGCTGTATCTTTACCAGTGGAGTTCAATACATACCAGGAGCTTCCCCCAAGGTTAGATGCATTAACGGAAGTAGCAGTATTCTTCAACTTAGGAAAAGGAACAACTGCCCATTTACCGGATTGATCCGCTTGTGACTTAATCGAAGGTGTAATCCAGTTACCTGTCGGAACAGAAGCAACTGCGCCGCTGTTGAAACCAGCTAGGAAGGAATTCCAATCCGAATTGATTTTAACAATGTTCGCGTTCATGATTTCTTTGTATGTCTCAAAAGCTTCTTTCAATACTGCGTTATCTTTCAGATCGGGTGTTGTACCATCACTTTTCAGATACCAAGCGCCACCCGATTGAATCATCATACGGATTAAACCAAGGTCATTAGGATCTTGTGTGAGCAAGTCTTTCCCTGTTTTGGCTTTAACCGCTTTACCGACTTCAATGAATTTCTGCCAGTCAATATTTTTCAGATCATCGACTTTATAGCCAGCTTGTTCCAAATAATCTCTGCGTACATATAGACCAGTTACACCGGAGTCAAACGGTACACCGTATTGTTTACCGTTCAAACTTGTTGGACCTAACTTGTACTCAGCGAAATCCGAAGCTTTAATGGATGCGGACATATCAGCGAATGCATCTGGATATGTTTTCAAGAAGCTCTGTGCACGGTAATCTTCAATCAATACAACGTTAGGCAGGCCTGACTTTGAACCGGAGTTCAAACCCGTGTTCATCTTTTGAATAATGTCATCTTGTGCATATTCGACAACATTGATTTTCACATCAGGATGATCTTTCGCATAAGCGTCTTTCGCTAAGTTCATAGCCGCGATATTAAAGTTCTTATCCCAAGCCCAAACCGTAATTTCTTTACTCGTGCTAGCAGCACCGCCGCTAGGCGTAGTCGTCGATGATGTATCTGACGAATTACTTGAACATGCCGCCAAAAGCATAAAACTTGCAAGTAAAACCGTAGAAATTTGCTTCTTCATATGATCCCCCTGATGATTTGAATTTGTAAGTGCTTACTTATAGATAATATCATTTGGGCAAATCGTCTTGTTAGAACGATATTTACTGAAATTAGCGTTTTTATTGTATCTGCAATCCCTTCCTCCCTTGGTCATTTGTATTATTTTTATATTTTGTATTTATTTTAGTTTTTTATACTTCTATGTGTATTGTTCTGTCCGCCATGGAAGGGTAATCGATATTTTGGTTCCTTGTCCCAACGTGCTTGTTATGGCAACTCCGTATTCTTCTCCGTACAAAAGAACTAAGCGATCGTGCACATTACGAATACCAATTCCTGTGAACAATTGCCTTGCGCTTGTGGGATTCGGTATCTCATCTTCCTGACTCGAAAGTTCCATGCCATCCCCATTATCAACAACTTCACAGAGCAGCGTATCCCTCTCCTTCGTGATGATGACATAGATATATCCTGTGCCTTTCTTATTAAAAGCATGAAAAAAAGCATTCTCGATAAAAGGTTGCAGCATCAAATTAGGCACTTGTGCAGGCATGCAGTCCGGTGAAATAAAGTAATCGACCTTAATCCCTTGGCCATAACGAATCTGATTAATGAACACATAATGTTTTAAATTCACCAATTCCTGCACAACAGGAATCGTTTCTTTGACATTGCTGATGGTATTCTGCAGGAGAGAAATGAGCGCATGAATCGTTTGGGTGGCCGTCTCTTGGCTCCCTCGCTTGACAAGAATGTTCACAGAGGCCAGCGTGTTATATAGAAAATGCGGGTTAATCTGCTGCTGCAGCGCGGCTAGTTCTGCCTTACGCTGCTCTTTCTGCGTATCCACAAGCTGGCTAATATAATCATTTAATTCATCGAGCATAAAATTGAAAGATCTACTAAGTTCCCTTGTCTCGTAGGTCCCCGTTACCGCCATATAATTGTGGAAGTTCTCCTTCGTCACTGTAGACATTTTCTTAACAAGCCTTCGCAACGAAAGCGTTAATCGCCGGGTGATCACATATACAATGAGCACGGCAATAATCACGATGCCCGCGACAATGAAGAAAATCGCTTTTCGATTAAGCATTTGACCTAGTGTCAATTTTTTATCAATGACATTCATGATGTAAAAGTCATACAAGGGCAAATCTCCGGCTAACACGATGACGTCCTTATCGAACATCTTCATTTCATCCTGAGCCAGGCCCTGCTGCTGAATCTTCTGGGCACTGCCTAAGAGCTCTTTCGATGTCGTACCGATCAGCTCGACTCGATTGCTTGAAACGATCAGCCCCTGACGATCCAAGATCATCACATCATTCCCATCACTTGTAAAACTAGCATAGATGGATCTTACATCGCTTTCTTTCTGGATGATATACAGCTGGCCGTACCCCTCTTGACTGACAGGATCGATCAGCGCTTTCGTGGCAACCACACCTTGATCTCCACTACTCGGCGCTGCTTCACCCAAGTAGCTGTACAACAACCGTCCTTGCTGCTCACGCGACGCTCGTGTAACCGGATTTCCCTCTAAATCTGCCAAAGAACCGGACCAGTAGGTACGGTCACTTATATAGCTTTTGCCATTGACACCCGAAATGATCATCCCGATGTTCTTGGCACCGATCCCCAACTGGATTCTTCTCATCTGTTCACTCATGTCGAAGGTCACTTTGTAGTTGGTTACCGAATCGGTATCTCCTTCCGTTAGAAATCGTTTAATCGCCCCACTTTGGGCGGCGTTAATGACAATATTTACATTCGAATAATGAATGGATTCCAGACCGCTTTTAATCTGTTCAATGATTTTGGAATTCGTGATACTAAAGGTATGTACGAATAGCTTCTCTGACATTTGTACGGTAACCCACGAGGTAGCCACCGTAACCGTAATCATGCTGAGTACCATGACAAGGAACAACTTACTGAATAAACTTTGATCGGCGATTTTTCTTAACCATGCCCCCATACGTCCTATGATTCCCTTCATCTTCATTTTTTGCGATAGTGGCTTGGTGAAGTCCCCATCAACTTGCGAAACACCTTCGTGAAGTAACTATGATCGGAGTAGCCAACAAGCGCGCTGATTTCTGAAATCGACATCTGCGAGGTATCTCTTAGTAATTCACACGCACGCTCAATCCGAATACGATTCAAATACTCATTGAAGCCTTCTTTATTATGAATGGTGAAATAATTGGATAGGTAAGAAGGGTTGAAATGAAACTGTTTGGCTACTTCTGTCAACGTCAGCGGTTCCGTAAAATGTTCATCCAAATACATTAGAATCTTTTGTATACCTGGAGCGCTCGTTTTGTTGCCTGTCACACAGTCTGTCGCCTCATTGAGAAACTTAGCTAGAAGAGCACGCACTTCCCCGATATGCTTGGCTTCATGAATGGCACGGAAATACTCATACTTCGCTTCATCCAGCGTCCTAGCCTCATAGTGAAAGTGCAGTAAAGCGACAATAATATTAAATAGGCTGTGGCCTAGAAAAGATTTAAACTCGAACATATCCGTATCCAACCTGCCAGGCATGGACGCTACATAACGGCTAAGACGCTCAAAAGCTTCTTGAAAATCTTGATGATTCAGTTCGGCCGCAAATGCTTCTGAATCAAACGTATCACTATTCTCTTCCTGTTCCATCAGTTCATCAGCGAAGAGCAGTTGTTGATCCGATAGAAAGAATCGATGATCCAGCACTTTGAGAATATCCTGCGTATACACGTCATGAAGCTCTTCGACTCTCTTGAAGCTTTGACTAAGCGCCACATAGAATGAGGAGCCCCCTCTCACGCCAGCATCCACCACTTGTTCACCTACATGAATGGCATCCATTCTGCCAGCATCCTCTGTATTCAGCAAAAACCGGATATGGCTGTCTTGATGGGAAAGACGACGAATGATAAATGGCTGCCCCGCATCCTGAACCAATCCTTTCAGCAAGGTTTCGATCCATTCCTCGTTTCGCTTCATCAACGAAGAGGATGAGCTCTCTTGTATATCTGCAACGAATAAAATAAAACAAGGATATGGGAATTGCGTGCCCATCTCCGCACTATCTATCTCCATGGCATAGCCAGAAATCAGCTTGTCCAATACGTAATCGACAGACTGCCCCTTATCATTCCTAAATTCCATGTGTCGAAAGGCCGGCATCCCCTGTACAGTCTTCTTCAATACAGCTAACAGCGAGTTCGCGTCTAATTTAGGCTTTAATAAATAATCAGCTACACCGTTCTGAAACGTAGAGCGGACATACTCAAATTCACCGTAGGAACTGAGCACTACGATTTCGATCTCCGGATATAGGCCTTTCACAACTCGGACCAATTCCTCTCCACTCATGACCGGCATAACAATATCCGTCAGGATCAAATTGGGTTCGAGTCGCTTGACCATGTCAAGTGCATCCTGGCCGTTAGAAGCTTCACCGACGATCTGGAATCCTTCGCTTTCCCAATCGAGCAGGTGCCTGATTCCTTGACGTACTAGCATCTCATCATCAACTATTAATACCTTGCAATACGTCTCCATGACTGACTCCTTTGTGGACTATACATAGCTTCCCACTTCTGGATTGAACAATGTATCGGTCTCTGTCGGATTTTATAGTTAATTGTACACGTTAACGAGCTTGAAGCAACAATCTGCCCGTACACAGGAAAAAGCCCCTCACCAGGAGGGGCTTTCCGCACTTCACTATCCAAGCTGCTATTCAGCAGTCGGACCGTTTAATTTCTCTTTGAGCAGGTTCAATTGCTCATCTACTTTCGCTTGCTTCGCTGTGTCAATTGGCGTATAGCTGCCAACTCCACCCGCAGGTACATATGGCTTGCGAGCGATCTCGGCCTCAACTTCAAGCTGGATGATCTTCTCTTCCATCCGTTGGAAACCGCGGGATGCATTGCCGCTTTCGATTACACCGTTGTAAGATACTTGTGCCATTTGTTTCTTAGCTTTCGCTAATTGAGCACGGGATACAAGTTCGTTACGTTTGTTGCGCATTTTGTAGAACTCGTCTTTCATTTCGTGTAATTGCTGTGTCAACTCATCTGCATGTGCTTTCGCAGAAGCATGTAGATCTGTGTACTCAACAATTTTATCTTCGTGGTACAATTTCTCTTCAACAGCTTGGCGAGCAATCGCTTCTTGACCGTTCTTGATCGCTGCGGATGCTTTCGCTTCGCGGTCAGCTACTAAGCGAACGGATTCCTCTAGGCGTTGCTTCAGCTTGCGCTCACTTGCGATTTGGCGAGCAACCGTTACTTCAGCTTGAGCAATTTCTTGCTCCATATCGCGAAGATATTGGTTCAACATTACGATTGGATCCTCGATTTTATCTAATACCTCGTGAATTGAAGCTTTCGTCATATCTTTCATTCTTGTGAATACACCCATGGTTTACACGTCTCCTTTTTTACTATCCAATGTTTGTTTTTCAAACCGAGCGACTTTGGCTCTTAGTTCATCAACTTCTCTTTGAAGGGCTTTCTTCTCAATGTCCTTCATCATTTCATCGATGTTATTCGTTGGTTGGCTAGCTTCATAAGAAGCATACTTGCTAGTCGGCTGTGGAGCTTGGCGGTGGTTATGATGATTATGGTGGTTATTGTGGTTATGGTGGCTATGGGATTTATGATTCCATGCTCCCCCTGTATAGTTGTGACGATCATACGAACTTGCATAGGGGTCAAATGGGGGCTGATCAAACCCGGGTTCCTTCGGAATAACAATCGCCGCTACAAAGTAGACGAAAATGACGGTGCCTCCGGTGAAAAACGTGGTGATCACGACTAGTAAACGTAACAATGTGACATCTACATTCATGGCTTCTGCAAGTCCCCCGCATAGGCCCGTTAATTTCTTATCTCTTCGTGAGCGGTATAGTTTGTTCATGATCCTGTGTTCCCTCCTGTTTCAGTCTATTGCGAAGTGCTTCCATTTCCGCATCTACAGCCGGGTTGCCCCCACTGTAGAAGCTTTCGCGACCCATCTTCCTAACATCGCGAAGCGTTCTGGCATGCAGCTCCATATCGGATACGCGCTCTTCCAATCGGCCGAACATCCGCGGTGCCCCATCTTGTGCGACATTGCTGCGAGCATGCATTCGCTGCTGCAAGCGAGCGGACTCCATACGAGCCAAGTAGTAGCTTCGTTTGTCTGCGACTTCTTTGTAATCTGCCTTCAGTTGTTGCAGCTCCTCATCCAGTTCCAGGATGGACTGCTTCGCCTGCTCATACAGTTCATGGTATTGCGCACTCTTCTCTTCGGCTTGCAATTTCTCTTGCAGCACGATGCGTGCCATATGTTCTTCGCCAGCCTTCAGAGCCAGCAGCGCTTGATGCTCGCGCTTTTCTTTCGTTTCTAATGCGGTTAAATATTGCTGCCGAAGTGATGCTGCGTGACTTACGCATTGCTGATACAGCCTTTCAGACTGCACAAGCTGCTCACGTTGGTTCGCTAAGTACTGGTCAATCAAGCGTACTGGATCTTCCGACTTCTCTAAATGCTCATTCAAAGTTGCCACGGTTATATCTCTCATCCGCCTAAATAGGCTCATCTTCACTCCACCTTTTTCACACTCTGTATTCGACTCTTGTACGGCTTACATTAAGCTGTTCTTCCTTTTAACATAGAAAATCCATATCCGATTAACCCGATTGCTAGAAGGATAATAATCCAACCTGCCAGCTTGCTTACTAGAATGATGATCCCGATACCGGCAATGACCCATCCTATTTTCTTATCATTCTTAATCCCTACGTAACCCAGTCCAACCAAGATGAGGGGGATCACATATCCCATCACCGATCCAATAAAGTCTCCTAAGTGAAAGCCTAGCTTATTGAATAAAATCAGTGCGCCGAATGCGATTAGCAGAGCGGCTAAACCTGTATTTCTTTTCATCGTTTCGTCACCGCCTTTCATTGTTTGTCGTCGTCTTCTTCATGTCTTTATTTTAGGTAAAATCGCATCTTTCCAAAACGGACCGTGGACGGTATTTGCTCCTAGACCTTAGTCGGGGTGGGTCTACGACCTGTGATAGACGGGCATCCTCTTATCTGAACGCTGTTACTATGCAAAAAAGGAGCTGCCCATGGGCAACTCCTTTCATCCAGCGCATTCAACCTTACACGGTTTCCCTATCTAACACGTACACCTTCACGTTCTTTTTCACGCCAAACTCCTGTGCTTGGCCCAAATCATTCATGAAGACATCTATGCGAGAGCCGCGAATCGCTGATCCGATATCTTCCGCTTTTCGGATACCAATGCCTTCGATGAATACTGTTGATCCTAAGGGAATAACGGCTGGATCTACAGCAATCGTACGTCCCTCCTTAGCTTTGATACCACTATAAGTGATGCCGTATGTAGGGTGAGAGGCTTTTTTGCCTGTAGACTCGAAGCCCGCAGTGTACGCGGTTAGCGTTGTGTTAATGACTTTCTTGATAATTTTGGGCTGTGTCTCGGATGAGGTAGAAGCTAAAGAGACAGATGGAATAGTTAGACTTTGCCCAACCGTCAATTGATTCGGATTCGATATAGCATTGGCAGAAATGAGGTCATCGACAGCGATTTCAAAACTTTTGGCTATCTTGAACAGGGTATCTCCTCGGCTCACTTTGTACGTTGTCGTTGCCAGCTCGACTGCAGCGGCAATTGGAGCTTCAGCTGTTGAAGTATCCAAGCTTTCATTTGACGAGGCCACGTAGACAGGTGACATAGACATATCATCAAAGCTCGACGGATACGAATACGCCTTGGATTGCATAAACCACAAACCAAGCAACACGATGAGGGATAAGGTCGATATACATAGTTTACGAAAGGTCATAGTTATAGCTCCTCCTAGAAAAAAATTAATAGAGTTATAGCTACTAGACTCGGCTAAAAGCAAGGTTTCTATACATTTCCTATGAAATTAATGATAGATACATAGAACCATGACGAGAGAAGAACGAGGGTTATCCCCGTATATTTCCACCCGATTCTGTTCACGATAGTAAACCTATACTTGATGTCGACAAGCCATAGATGCGTTCGATATGACACATTTCCCTTCTTAAATATTCCTTGACAGGAATATTCCATTTCGGTTATATTCAATACATGAATAAGATATTCAGTGCTCTTGCCGAACCACATCGGCTGCACATGGTTGAGCTTTTGCGAGACGGCCCCCTAACTGTAGGGGAGATCGCAGGGCGGCTCGGCCTAAGCCAGCCGCAAGTCTCCAAGCACCTGCGCGTCCTTAGTGAGGCAGGACTTGTAGATGTACAGCCCATAGCCAATCGAAGGGTCTATAAACTTCGACCGCAGTCCCTTCAAGACATGGAGAACTGGCTAGGTTCCTTCCGTCGCCTATGGGAAACACAGTTTGATCGCATGGAAGCCTATTTACAGGCGCTGCAAGCCAAAGAATCGAAGCCGACTGACGAATAGTCGGTCCTGAACTGAATAACACATTTTAACGATGGAGGAATGGTCATTATGAAACAAAATGCTTTTGAAATGACAGGGAATGGTAATGAGGTTCAACTGGAGATTACACGTATCGTGAAAGCACCGCTTGAGCTTGTTTACAGTGTATGGACACAGCCGGAGCATCTGGCAGCATGGTGGGGGCCGACAGGTATGGAGTTGACCGTGAAAGCGTTGGACGTTCGTCCAGGGGGCCTATTCCATTATGGGATGAAGAGCCCTGAAGGCTTCGAAATGTTCGGAAGATTCTCCTATCGCGAAGTAGAAGCTCCTACGAAATTGGTTTATGTCACTTCGTTTGCAGATAGCGAGGGGAATATCATTCGTGCACCATTCAGCCCTGTTTTCCCACTAGAAATCATAACTGAATTAACAATGACTGAAGAAGACGGCCATACCATTATCACCATGAAGGGCGGCCCGATCAACGCGACAGAAGAAGAAATTCAATTCTACGCTTCGATGAAAGGTTCCATGGAGCAAGGCTTCGGCGGAACATTCAAACAATTGGATGACTACCTGGCGAAGTTGACAGCTTAATAGACAAAATAAACAAATACTCCGTCCTTGAAGGACAGGAGCGTTTATCTAGAAATTCAGCATAATTAGTAAGTAAAACTTATCAATTCTGATATTTAAACAAAGAGCCTTCAGAAGTAAATCTTCTGAGGCTCTTTTCGTGTACTTTTATACAGCTGCTCTGCGCAGCAATCCGTAGGAAATGACCATGCAGACGCCAACCATCGGGATCATCCACCAGAATAAGTCCATATAGTTATTGGCTATCCAATGGGCGACTTCGACCCATAGTCCGAAATGCGTCATCGTATAGGACGTGATTGTCCCTAGCAGCAGAACCGCTGGAAAAAAGATGTACATGGATACGGCGCCAAAACGGCGATGCAAGCTCGAAATGGTAAATCCAATGAAGTACAAAGTAATCAACAGGATGATATTAATTCCCAGTATGCCGATGAACGGTAGATCACCCAGAAACTTAATTTCAAATAAATGCAAATTCACATTCCAGCCATCCGTTGCTTGCTCAATGACGGAGAGTATGGTTATCGCAGTCCCAGAAATCACATTTACTAACAGGACAGCTAAAGCTGTACCGAAGAAATAATCTTTTCTCCGAATGCTAAGACCGATCGCGAATGGGAACGTTTCTTTGAGCGTAAGCGTGCCTGTAATCAATGTATAGACAAAGATAGACGCAAGCGCACCCGTATTAATAACCTCGCCATCATTCAATGAGGTAGCAATTACAGCATTCACCAGGAAATTAACGCCTAGAATGGCCCATGGAATTAGAAACCACGTAAACTTGTTCCTCAGATGCATCTTTACGACTTGGTTGACTCGGTTCATAAAGATTCAGCCCCCTTTCCCGCCACTTGCGTGCGTGTCAGATTAACGATTAACTCTTGGATGGAAACCGGCGTAAATTCGAGTCCTAATTCTTCGGCGTATTTACGATCTTCCACGGAAAGAGCACCGATGATCGTCGCTGTTGCAGCAGAACCGATTGCGGATCGCTCCAATACTTCTTTTCCCCGAGTGAACGCGTCTACGGCCGATTTCAAACCAGATACTGTACAAGCACGGCCGCGTAACGCATCGGCATCCTCATCCAGAATTAATCTCCCATTATCGATCACGAGCACATGCTCCAACAGACGACTCACTTCATCAATCAGATGTGTAGAAAGAATGACTGTACGCGGGTATTCTGCGTAGTCAGCCAGCAAGCGATCGTAGAAAAGTACTCGCGCAACTGCATCCAAACCGAGATACGGCTCATCAAAGATCGTCAATGGCGCGCGGCTTGCAAGCCCTACGACAATTCCTACGGAGGACAGCATGCCTCGGGACAGCTTTTTTATTTTCCGTTTGATCGGAAGTCGGAAATCTTCAATTAGTGAGTTGGCATAGGCTTCGTCCCAGTTCGGATATAACGATTTGGCCACTGCCATGACATCTATAATGCGAAACGTGTCCGGATATTTCTGACTCTCTTTAATAAAACAAATTTGATTCAGCACCTTACTATTCTCAAAAGGCTCCTCGCCGAACACTTTAAGCTCTCCGCTAGTCGCAAACTGCTGGGCGGAGATCATATGCATGATCGTCGTTTTGCCTGCGCCATTTCTGCCGAGTAAGCCATAAATTTTGTTAGGCTCAATCTTAAAGCTTACATGGTCCACAGCCGTCACTTTACCATAGGACTTCGTCAGTCCTTTTACCTCGACAACGTTCGTCATTATGCTTTCTCCCCTCTCCGCAGCATCTCCGTTAATTGCTCTACCGTTATGCCCAGCTTCTCGGCTTCTCTCACCATCGTCACGACATACTGCTCATAAAAGAGTTCTTTCCGTTTCTCCATCAGCTTAGCCCTCGCTCCCTCCGCTACAAACATCCCAATGCCACGCTTCTTGTATAAAATCCCTTGGTCTACCAGCAGGTTAACACCCTTCGCTGCCGTTGCCGGATTGATCTGATAAAAGGCTGCAAATTGATTCGTAGAAGGAACCTGCGATTCTTCCGGCATGCGTGATTCGATAATATCATCTTCAATCTGCTCTGCGATTTGCACAAAAATCGGGCGGCTATCATCCATCATAAATCCCACAATTCTCACCACCACTTTCGTCACTACATTGGTTAGTTACTCATGTAATTAACCATACAACCAATTAACATTGAAGTCAAGCGAATTACAAAAATTGGGGGGGTAAATAATTTCTTTTTTTCGGGGGAATACCAGTAGGGCGCGGGGTAGGAGCCGGAAGAGGCAAGATTATGGGCACACAATGGTTACAGAGACGAGTGTTATGGTTAAAGAGAAGACATACAGCAAATTAATTACGGTAATTCCCATGAGAAAGGTTGGTATTCTATGTTCCTATCTATCATACGGAGTAGTCTCGTTGTTATGTTGGGGCTGGCGTTAATTAACCCCCTTGGGCAAGGTACAAAGTCTTCTCGTGCGTCACAGCATGCTCCTATAGAAGAGGCGTCGCAAACCGCGATGGCACATGAGGATTCACAACTTCCTGCTGCGCAAGGGGAGGCGCCAACCGATAATGCCCAGGGAGAGCTGCAAAGCGCGGCTACACAAGGAGAGCTGCAGACCGTTGCTCAAGGCGAGATGAAAACCGCTGCACCGCTGTTTTCCTTCTCGGTGATGAGCGACGTTCATGTTATCTCGACGAACTCGTCTTCCCAACTGCTTCTGCGGCAAGCGCTCGCGGATCACCATGAGCTGCGCCCGGATAGCAAGCTGCTTGTCCTGAACGGAGATCTCACGAATGGTAGTGAGAGCGATTACCGCAGCTTGCTGGGGCTGCTTAGCCGCCAGCCTCATGCCCCTGTGCAGGCGACCATGGGCAACCATGAGTACTACGGCGTGTACCGCGCGCCGGACGGCAAGATGGATTACACGAAGATGAACACTTCGTGGACAAGCCGTGATGCGGTCGCGTTGTTCGACCGCATGATGGGATATGACAAGCCGTATCACGAGCTTGTCGTGGAGGGCTACCGCTTCCTATTCCTTAGCGGGGAAGCGTATAGAGATGTGGACGCATCCATCAACGAGGATGCGTATCTCTCACCCGAGCAGCTCAGCTGGCTGAGCGAGCGGCTCACAGCGGCGAGCTCGGCGGATGCCGGCAAGCCCGTGTTCGTGTTCCTCCACCAGCCGCTGCCGCAGACGCTGGATGGGACCGATCAGGAGCTGGGCGTCGTCCAGCACAAGGAACTGCGTGCGCTGCTTGACGCGCACCCGAACGTTATTTTGTTCAGTGGGCACACCCACTGGAACGTGGAAACGACCAGCCAAGTGAAGCAGCTGAAGTTCCTTGCCGCTTCCAGCGCCTCCGTCCGCGAGGTATGGAGCGCCAAGAACGAGCCTGAGACGCAGGCGCTCAGCCAGAGCCTGATCGTCGACGTCTACCCCGAACGCGTCGTCCTTCTGCGCCGCGAGCATACGGAGAAGCGATGGATCGAACCATCCATCGCGAAGGGGTACGACGTGAAGTAGCGATGAGTTTCCTCAGCGCTACGCCATCATCATTTCGAACTGGTCGGCTGTCAACTTAATCGGAATTCTGGAAGTCTGGGAGTGTTGTGCTGGTGCTGGGACTGTAGGGAGTGCTGGGAGTGTTTGGCTGAAGTAACCCGATTTTGCCCGCTTAACTCTGCATGTTGACGGTGTTTGGCTACTTTAGTCCGATTTTCCCACTTAAGCCGCGTGTTGACAGGGTTTAGTTGATTTAGTCAGACTTTACCCACTTAATTCCGAATGATGATGGTATTTAATTGATTTAGTCCGACTTTGCCCACTTAAACCACCCATATCCAGGTTTCACCGCCGTAATTGGCAAATTAGTTTGGTATAATCGGACTAAAATAGCTTTTAGGGCCGACTAGGCTATTTTAAGTGGGTTTTTCCTGACTATTTCTTCGAGCCCTGTCCACAGCCTAGCTAGCACCGTTCGTACACGAACTGAAGAAGCATCAACAGAAGCAGAAGCCTCCATTGCGTTTGTTATTCATGGTGCTTTTAACTTTCCATGTGATCGATGAGCAAGCTGCACAAGAACAAGATATTCCGGCTTTTGGGAATGCACTGGTTTTAAAATAACAAAAGGGAACAGTTCACTGTGACTGAACTGCTCCCCTTTTTGTACTTGCCCTATCCTATCCTATCGGATTTAACGTAAAAGACTGACGACGACGATTATCGCACCAAATACCATTAATAGTGAGAAGAATACATATCCGAATGCTTTCAGAGGACGCGGCATTGTATGGAGATCAATTTTCCCAATTGGTCCTCCACCTTCAACATTTTGGATAGAACGAAGATTCTCATCAACAAAATTATCGTTGTTATACATTTTCAACTTCTCCGGCTGGGTCTCGTGGATTTTAGTTTCACTCATTTCATATCCCCTCTCAACCTCATGTATATGCGATAATGCTTAAAAAGGATTGTAGTCCCCACTAAAGCGATATTGATAGTTATTGTCGATTCGGATATAGCCTAGAATACAATGCCTTCTATCCCTGTAAAAAATGCTGGAGTAATTAGCATTATCCCTGTTGCCTTCAGCAACCAAAATTTCTTTTTCGGTGACAGCAAGAACAATCCCAATATGATCATGTGCTCGGTCCGATAGAAGCTTATCGTATATGACGATGTCACCGCGTTGAGGCGTAAACCCAGCCTGCTCGTCACGATGGAAGAACCCGGTTTCGGGTAATTGAGACCACTCCAGCCATGCACCTACGCCAGCAAACCTATGGATCGCATTCGGATACCGAATAGGCAAAAGAAATCCAGCCAACCTACATACATGGTATACAAAAGAGGCACACCAACTATTCCTCAGAACCGTATATATATTCGGATCCGGCCAATATTTACAAATTTCCTGATATCGCTTATCCCCTGGTACCCCGACTATTTCTTCCCCTGCAAGCATCTCTGCAATGTCGGCCAACTTTCGACGTTTCTCATCGTTTGGTCGCGATCTCGTTTCCTCATCGGCAAGGATCATCATCTCCTCTAGTGACTCACCAAGAAAACCAAGTTCACTAAGTAGCTTTTCTAAGCGTTTTACATCCGTTCGAGATAATTTGCAGACGGTACTTTGAAAATACAACTGAAGTGTAATCGCATCCTTAATCATTTCTTCATAGGGATCATAGCTTCGACTGTTATCTTGCTGGTAGAAGATAGACCGAAGTACCGTAAGCTGCTCTTCTTTGGTGAACATCCCTGTATCCCGTAATATTACTCTCGCTGTTTCAGCACTATTAGGACCAGGAAACTCAACGATTCCAGTTTTGAAAAAATAATAATCATGAAGCAGTCCAGCAATCGCTGCTAGTTCTTGATTATGTCCTCGCTTCATGGCGAGCATTGAAGAAAATGTAGATACGCCATACAGGTAGACTGCTGCTTCCTGTCTTTTAACCATACTTTCAATGGAAAATAACATTTCGTTAACAAGTATTTTAATACTGTCAAGCCGAGTATTCTTCTTCCACTCTATGATCAATTAGTGGCCTCCTTGAACATAAAATGAGGTTTCTCATATTTATATCCTTATCTTTTTACCTATCCTAAATATTAGGACGTTGCAAATAGGTTGCTATTATTTTTCTTCGAAGTAAATCATCGTATCTCACTTGAAATCCGCAACGAGAACAATATTTCATAGTCCAGGCCTATCGGCCACCGTTAGGTTATCAACTAAGCATAGTACCCGCCCTTAGAAAGGTACTCATAATGTTCAAGATAATGCTTGTATATCTTTCCGAATACCCTATTCGCCATAGATTGTGATTGGTTATCGTTCTTTCGTTTGACTACTTCATCCATCGGAGTATTCATAGAAGTTTCGCCACTAACTAACTTATGGAGGTCAACTTCAAATGCCCCATCTAACTCCCTCAAGCAATTTCCATAGCTATACTCAGCAACAGTTCCCCTTACTGCCACTAATTTAAATTCTAAACAAATAGCCATTTCATAAGCCTCGTTCCTCTTGTTTATAACAACTATCCCACAAAAACTATACGAGTTTGGTTTTTTGGGTGGATAAATTAGCTCCTGTTACTTAATTTATTGTAGTGGCTCACTACATTTACTACATCGTTGACATTATTTAAGTCGATTGTTCTTCTAAGCTTCATACTCCAACAACATAAATTTAAGGAATCGCATAGCAACCTGCATATTCGTAGTGCTTCAGTGATATTACCTTCTTCTTTATAAATATTAGTTCTAACTGATATGTCTTCCGCTTTTTCAGCCAGCGTTCCTGAATTCAACTCAATTTCAACTTTGTAAGTTCCATCATTGTAGATAAAATAACATTCATTATCAAAAGAAAAATAAGATTTTGATGATGGGTCATTTATTATGTAAATCGAGTTTTGGAGCTCTTCGACTGCTTGAGCAAAGTCAAAATTATTGAACCCAACAAATTCAATTTCATCTTCGGTCATGTTTGGTTCATTTCCGAATGGATACAAAATAAATTGATAATCACCTAATCCCATGAGTAGCACCTCCGAGAAAATATGGAACACACTTTGGTTATTTTGTAGATTAAAATAACGAGGCATATAAGTAACTAATTAATATTGTAATTAACACAATGATCAGACTGGCGAGCCATCCAAAAATGAAAAGACCTAGACATGCACTAAACATTTGTTTCCCGAAACTTCTTTTTTCATCTGATATCTTAATAGTTAAGACAGAACCTATAAATATTAAAAAGAATAAAGTCCAAAAAATACTCTTGAATAGATATATGGTTCCGCCATATAAAAATGATGCTAAGATAAAATAAAATATTGATATTTTCTTGTTCATTTTTCACCTTTGATTTTTTAATAGCTTAAAATAATCTAATTAATGTCTTCCTTGTACCTTCTTTATCATCTCACTAATACATTGTTCTATGTCCTTATTAGAGCAATCAATAGTAATATCGCTAAATTTAGTGTATAAAGGGACTCTCTCCTCGTAAACATCTTTAAGTGTATTTCCCTTTTTTATAACAATGCCTCTGGTGGTTACGTTGATTAGTCTCCTCTGAATTTCTTCATAAGGGACATGTAAGTAAATAATCTGACCATGTTGTTGAAGGATATTCATAGCCTTATCTGAATAGATAACACTTCCACCTGTAGATATAACGCAATCCTTCAGTTGCAATTCGGACACAGTACTTTCTTCGATAGCCAAAAACCTTTCGATGCCATCATGATCAATAATCTCTTGTAACAATTTACCTTCACGTTTTTGTATAACAATATCTGTATCCACGAAGTCCATTCCTAACGCTTTTGCAAGTAAAACGCCTAAGGTGCTCTTCCCTGCTCCAGACATACCAATAAGAACGATATTCATATTCTTCCTCACTAACTCGTTAGGTTCACGGGAAATTATGCCAATCTGATATTCATCTTCATAAATTTGTACACCAGGAAGCTCTTTGGAAATGGATTTTATAATTTCGACGTTGTATTTCTTAGCAATTTCAATGAATGACTGCAAGTGGAATCTTATCTCTGGCGTCTGATTAGCATCCTTAAACCATGTCACTGCATGTACTGAGTTGTTATCGTCGTAGAAAGGCGGATTGGGCAAATTCTGTTCAAACCATTCCTTCGTGTCTAGGTAACACTTGATGTCACTTTCTGAGAGCTTCCCGTCACGGTATAAGTGATAAATAACAACAAAAATACCATAAGGCTGTTTCGTCTTAGGACTAGTATAATTTCCATGATATCTGATGTACAAAAATCTCTCCCCCTAATTCACGTCTGCCCTACACATTCCCCTTCGTATCTGTATGATTGCCATTAGGCGCCGCCCTCCATGCCCAATCAAAAAAACGCGCTAGACCCAGGGCCTGCGCGTTATAGATCACAGGGATGGAAAACGCGAATAGCGTTACCCCATCCCACTAAGATTATGGTAATATTAACCATTATTTTATTGTGTGTCAAGGACTAAATTATTCCGAAGAAATTCGATGCCTTCCGCAACAAATCAGCTCTTTGCCAAGTCTATATTTACAAGATTAGGAAATTGAGGTGATAACCGTATATGCAATTCAAAACACGAATCTCGCATGTCATTGCTCTCGTCTCTGTCTTGTCAATCACGCTTATTAGCACTTTACAGGCAACTGCTGCATCACCGCCGCGCAAAGAATTTCTTCCGCCTACAATCCCACCGGTCATCACCTTACTCGAGCAGACGTCGCTCTACGTCACAACAGACGAATCGCGCAAACCATTTGCGGCACTTACGCCTCAAGATGTGACTACCATTGAAGCCGAGCAAGATTGGTACACCAAACAGCGTGGAGAAAAAGTTTGGATTAAAATTAACACGACGTGGGCCGGTGATCTCTGGATGCACCTGGATTATGACAGAATTGGCATCGTCAAGCCGCTCGATACGAACATTGCACTGCTCTGGGACTCCTATCTGTATACGCAGCCATCTCTATCTACGAGAACGGATGCTGTACTCGCCCCGCAAACAGTGCACGCGAATGCCATATTTGAATCGCCTGCATCGTACTTAACCAACTCTTATCGCATTGAGACTTCTTGGCTAGGAGATATGTGGGTTGTCTCTCAATCTCAAATGTTACTAAATATGGAGATTGTGAATCAGGAAATGGATTTACCGACCGATACCTTGTACATGGAGAACTATGATACGTCGAATCGTCTGCAACGTCCCTCGGATGTCAAGATGATTCCCCCGCAGAAAGTATTTGCCTTGGAAAAAACAGAGAATGGCGTCTACCATGTTCGGTCTCAGGATGGCAATACTTTTTGGATTCAGCCTGAGTATGCGGAACCTGTAGGCTCTGAAACAATCAATGAACGGCTCACGCTATTGAAGGACGTTAGGCTCTATCTGTTTCCAACAATGCCTTTTCCAACCTTCGGGGTGCTATCCGCTCAAACCGTTGATGCCTTCGAAAGATGGATCGATCCGCAAGGTGAACGGTGGTACCATATTCATACTTGGGCCGGGGATATGTGGGTTCAGCCGGATAAGCCGCTATAGATGGGAACCCAATGTTTTACCCTGCCGAGCTTACTTATAGACACTTTTCCCAGCATCCTGCACGTATAGCGCCTTCAAAGGTACCATGGCTTCCTGTGGTACGTAGTATTTAAACGGATCTTTGTCAATAACGCCCAATAACTGCTTACGCTCAGGTGACGCATTTTCCAACAACCGATCAGATGCATTGCGGTAATCGATGGGTCTCATCCAAATCGGACTGTAACCTAGAAATAATTGCCTGCGTGTGAACTCCGAGCGGTTAGGCGCCCCAGCATGCCATAAATTTTGCGGGAAAATAAATACATCCCCAGGTTTACCACAGACTTGCACTTCGCCAGCCACTTGACCATTCACGTCCTGACTGCCGGGATGAAACGACTTATTATGAGAACCTGGTATCACTTTCGTATTGCCGCGGTCAGGCTGTGACATGTCGCTTAGGATGTAGCACGTTTTGATGTAATACGTAGAGGTGATGCCGTTTTGCTGCGGGAACTGCGGATGCGGTCCGTCTTGATGCCAGTTAATGAAGCTGTGTGACTCCGTTTTCACATCGTTCGGATTAGGCTTCCGAATGGTCAAATGCGAGATATGCAGTTGAATGTTAAAGCCCAGCAGATTGACCATTAACGGGAGCAATGAGGGCTCGTCGATCAGCGAAGCAATTTCATCGTCACGCTCCACACTGTTATAAATGTTATAGGCTAAGGATTCCGGCTCCTCGGCAACGATCCTATCAATGGCGGCATTCAACCGATTGACCTTATCTTCCGATAAAATGCCAGGTAAGATCAAGTAACCGTCCTCATTAAATCGTTGGATTAAAGCAGGAATGTCCAGCTTATTTGTAGTCATAGCGATTCGCTCCTTTATAATGTGTAATTATACTATTTACACGAGTAAATTATAGTGTTAAAGCGAGGAAAGGAAGCACCCTCTCCTTCCTTTCCTCACCGTTTTACTTCAAGTAGCCGAGCTCTTTAATTCTTTTCTCCGCTGCATCCAAATACGCTTTATAATTCATGGAACTTTCCAATGTTTTGAGGAAGCTGTCATATTCGCTAAGCGGACGTTTGCCATACAGGAATTTGGAAAACTCCTCTTCAATGTAACGGCTCGCGTCTGCGGCATTATAGCCGGTTGGCATGTCAACGAAACCTGCCAATCCATCTATATGCGGCTGTTTACTTGCAAATTCCATAAACTTAGCCTGTGGACCGAATTTCACTGTCAAATACTCCATTTCCGGTCGACCTGCGAATTGATACAACCAGAAGTAACCACCTTCTTTGCCCATCAGATCGGTCGGTACCACTTTAGTTCCTTCGAGATTGTAGTGCTTGCCCTTCACGCCGTATTGTACCAGCATGGAACCATCTTTCGATGAAACATAATTAAGTAAATCGATGACCTTTTGCAGCTTCTCCGGATTTTTTTCAAGCGACTTCGGAATCGCATACATCGCTGCTGACTTCCCAATGTCGTAGACGCTTGCATATTTACCGCCTGGACCTTTCAACGCATCGACTTGCACCCATTTGGCATTCGGATTAACCGCTTTCATTTGTTCAACGAATTGGTCCTTCGTCATATTCGGCCAATCCAGATAAACGATACCGGCTTGCCCTTTAATAGCCTTTTGTTGATGCTGAAGGCCTGTATTGGCCAGAAGCTCAGGATCCACAGATCCAGAAGCAATCATTTTCTGAACAAAAGCAAGCGCATCTTTCATTCCAGGGTCATACAGCGCGTTCACCATTTTATTATCTCTAACATAAATGCTCGGGTAGCCACCGTCTTGACCAACGCCAAAGGCTCCGAAAACGGTATCAAATGCACCCGCTTTACCGCCTGTTAGGCCATACGTATCTTTCTTCCCATTGCTGTCCGGATCCTTCTCTGTAAATGCTTTGGCGACTTCAAGCAACTCATCCGGTGTAGTAGGAACCTTCAGGTTCAACTTATCCAACCAATCCTGACGAATCCAATACGTATTGTAGGGAACCTGCGGTGACTTCGAAATTGCATATGTTTTACCAGCTAGCATTCCTTTCTTCAAGCTGTCCTCGCCAATAAAGTCTTTGGTCGGCTTCAGTTTGTCTAAATAAGGCGTCAGGTCAAGAAGAAGTCCTTGATCGGTGAATTGCTTTAATTGCTGACGGTCTACAGCGAACAAGTCCGGGAAATTTGCAGAAGACATACGTACATTCAACTGATTTTTATAATCATCGCCTGATGCATATACGGTTAGATTGAGATCTGTGTTCAACACCTTATCTATCTCTTGCTTAATAATGTCTTGATCTGGAGAAGGAAGACCGCTGCCGGTTTCAATGATATCGAGCTTAACTGGTTTAGAGCTAGCTACCGCTTTGGTGCTCTCCGCTGGTTTGTCAGCGGGTTTATCTGCAGCAGGTGCTCCACCGCAGCCGGCAATTAGTGTTCCACCGGTGAAAGTCATAGCGAGAAGCATAGGTACGAGCAATTTCCTTTTCATAGATACCCCTTCTTTCTTTCAAAGTTAATGATGTTGCAATATGTCGCCGTTACCTGAATCTCAGGCTGCAGTCCTGATCATCTGGCATACGGGGTCAACCCTTAACTGAGCCCATTAGCATACCTTTGGTGAAATGCTTCTGGATAAACGGATATACAAGAATAATAGGTAGGCTTGCAGCGACAACAGATGCCATTTGCATCGTTTCAGTAGGCAGCATATTTTCAGCATTTTCCAGCGGTTGCTGGGTAAGCATGAGAATTTCACGAATAACGACTTGCAAAGGAAATAAACTGCGGTCTGTTACATACATAATCGCCTGGAAGAATTCATTCCAATGGCCAACCATATAAAACAAACCAATCGTGAGCATAGATGGCATTGAGAGCGGCAATACGATTTGCCATAAAATGCGGAATTCCTTTGCGCCATCCATCCGTGCGGATTCAAACAACTCTTCAGGAAGGCTTTCAAAAAAACTTTTCATAATCAGGATATTAAAACTCCAAATCGCATTCGGTAATATCATAGACCAGACGGAATCCAAGAGCCCTAGAGACTTTACAACTAAATACGTTGGAATGAGTCCCCCGCTGAACAACATCGTAAAGACAACCATGAGAAGGAACAAGCTTCTGCCTGGCAGATTGCGGCGACTTAGTGGATAAGCCATTAGAGATGTCAATATCAGGTTTACCAGCGTACCTACAACGGTAATGAAGATTGTTACCCAGAAAGCCTTTGGTATATTCGTTTCGGTGAAAAGCTTGTGATACGCGCTGAAGGTGATGGATTTCGGAATGAGGATGAAGCCTCCGTTTTTCAATACCTCAGAGAATGGCGTAATGGATACGGCGATTACATACATCAGCGGTAGAATTGCCGCTAGCGCAGCAAGTCCGAGAATGATAATGACGATCGTATTCACGATCCGGTCTTCCCAGCCTCTTACCATATGCCCTCACCCCACTTCTTCGATAATTGATTGGAACCAAGGACCAGCACGAGCCCGATTACGGATTTGAACAATCCGACTGCAGCCCCTAAGCTGAAGTTAAGCTGCTGCAGTCCTGTTCGGAATACCCAGGTATCCAATATATCTGCAACTTGATACACTTGAATGTTATACAGAATATAGATTTGATCAAAGCCGGCATCCATAATATGTCCAAGTTTCAGAATGAGCAAAAGCACAATGACATTTCGAATGCCTGGAAGCGTAATGTGCCAAGTCATCCGAAGACGGCTTGCACCATCAACTCGAGCTGCCTCGTACAAGGTCGGATCAATTGCAGTCATTGCAGCCAAGTAGATAATGGCCCCCCAGCCTAGATCTTTCCAAACTTCCGAACTTACAAGAATCGTACGGAAGTAATCAATCGATGTCATGAATCCAATAGATTGTCCGCCAGCATCTTCGATCCAGCGATTGACGATACCGGAGTTTTGCGATAGAAGCGCCATTAGAATCCCATAGATAATGACCCAAGATAAGAAGTGCGGCATGTACGTTAGCGTCTGGACAACAGTTCTGAACCAACGAAGCCTGCATTCATTGAGCAGCAGCGCCATAATAATTGGTGGAGCCATACCGAACAGCAGCTTATAAATGCTAATGACGAACGTGTTGACCATGAGCTGTCCGAAATAGGGAGAATTAAAAAACGTTTGAAAATGTTTGTACCATGGATCCGCCCAACCACTGCCGAGAATGCCATCCAATATTTGAAAATCTTTAAACGCAATGATTACACCGTACATGGGAATGTAGCGGAATATAATGTAGTAAGCAACACCGGGTAACAGCATGAGGTAAAATGCACGGAAGGCCCAAACCTGCCTAGCAGATAGTTTAAACCTGGATTCCTTTACCTTGTTCCCCGCCTTTGTTTGCTGTTCAATCATGATTTGCTGTTCCATGAGGACACCTCTTTTCCATCTCTGTACTCGCTTCCAACGGGTTACGTTTAGTATAGCAAGCGCTTTCTTTGGAAAATATACAGTGATCCTGCGAAAATGTGCGAATTCTTGCAAACGTTTTATTTTTGTTTTTCTGTATGTTCGACAGATGGAAGCTCGATACGGATCAATGTACCAACTTCCGGAATAGAGAAAATGGTCAGGCCGTATTCAGGGCCAAAATGCAGGCCAATTCTCTCATGAACATTCATAATTCCGATTCCAGTAAATCTATGTTTGCTCGGTGCTTTGTGCCTCTCCGCAAATAAACCGTCCAACTGCTCGGAATCCATGCCCAGCCCATTGTCTCTGACTGTAATAATCAGTTTATCTTTGAGGCATTTTGTCCGAATTCGAATGGTTCCCGTCCGCTTTAACGGGACGATTCCATGAAAAATGGCATTCTCTACAAGTGGCTGCAGGGTTAATTTCAGAATCGTTTTGGATTGCGTTTCAGGTGCAGCTTCGATTTCCATTGTGAATTTATCGCCATACCGGACTTTCTGAATGTAAGCATACATTCGCAGCCCTTCTAGCTCATCGTTTAAGGTAACGAACTCCGTGGTTTTGTCAAAACTGAAAGACAATAAGCCGACAAGCGTCTTGATTGCTTCTCGTACTTCGTTGATTTTGTGCTGTTTAGCCAAAGAGCTAATGCAAGCCAGGGTGTTATACAGAAAGTGCGGGGCAATTTGGCTCTGGAGCATTTTCAGCTCAAACTGCTTCTTCCGCCGTTCTGCTTCCTTGGTCTCATGCAGCAAATGATGAATACGCTCCATCATAGCGTTATAACTGCGTGCCATCCGGCCAATCTCGTCATTCCCAGTCACATGAATGGTGTGCAGCACCTCCATATCACGAACCCGGTCCATCTTCGCAACTAACGTACGCACAGGCAATGTAATGTAGCGACTTATCATATACGTACTAACCAATACAAGGAGAATCCAAAAAGCTCCCGCCGTACTGAACGTACGGTAGAGACTGCTAATATTATGATAGAAAAAACTATTCTCATAGAAGGCCACAAAATACCAACCGAGCTTGTTCATTCCTGATTTTACAGCGACTAAGTCACCTTCTGCTCCTTGCATCTCTGACGCGCCAAGTGGAAGCTCCGCTATTTGGTCAACGAAACCTGCATTCAGTTCTGGCGGAAAAACACTCGTGTTGTACGGAAGCAATCGATAGGAACTTAGAGGAAGACTAGCATCAAAGGCATGAACAACGTTCCTTTTATTCGTGATGATCGAGAATGTTTGATTTTTCGTATTCATGAATTGGGCAATCAAACTTGTTAACTGAACGAGATCGATTTCCACGACAGCCATTCCTTTGAATGACTTGGTCGAAGAAGATTGGATTGGCAGAACGAAGGCGACTGTTTTTCCCGACATGGAGGATTGATACGGTTCGGAAATGAACATTCCGTAAGTTTCTTTGGCTTTTGTAAGCAACATGGGGATTTGGGGATTTCCAATAATATCAAAAGTGGTTTGAGAGTTCGAGATGATAGTGCCATCTTCACGAACCAAATAGAGCGACTTATATAGCGTACTGTTCATTTTCGCATAGGCACGCAAGTTCTCCGAAGCTTCCTTCTCCATACCTACATTTAGCAAATCTTCACGGGTAGAGATGAGCAGAAGAATGTTTTGCACATTGTCCAAATAGGCATTCATATAGAGATTCGTTCGATCAATAATAATTTGGGCATCCGAAACGACTTGCTTCCGAAACAAGTCCTCTGCTTCGCGCAAGTTGATCCAGGCAAGCCCCCCTAGCAGAACTAGTGTTCCTAAGGATAAGAAAAGAAAATGTTTGGCCAACATGCTCCAACCACTGAACCATGAGATAAGCGCTTTCATATTGTCATCAGCCCTTTTTATAGTCTGTTGGTGCTACACCGGACCAAGTCCGGAAAAGCTGTGAGAAATACCGATAGCTGGGTATGCCTACCTGTTCCGCAACTTCGTACACTTTAAGCTGTGTGGTCTGAAGCAGGATCATGGCTTTCTCCATACGCAGCCTGGTAACATAATCGTTGAAGGATTCCCCTGTTTCTTCCCGAAACAGTCGGCTAAGATAGTACGAGCTCAGACCAACCTCCGCCGATACAGAAACTAACGTGATGGGCTCCCCCAGCCTATTCTCAATGACTTTTTGAGCAAGTAGTACTTCTCTTCTAATCTTTCGAACGTCGCTTGCTTCGGACTCTGGCGGACTGGATATCTCCCGTTTCATTCGTTCTTGTTCATATTGCTTAAGATCGACCTCACGCCTAATCGCTTCTCTTGCCTTTACAACCAGCGCTTTCATGTCCTCTTCGTCAAAGGCAAGCTTGGTGAAATAGTCCAAGGCTCCGAGCTTCAGCGCTTCTTGAGCATAATGAAAATCGCTATGACAGGTTAACAGTGCGAACTGAATAAGCGGAAATCTCTTTCTTACTATGCGAAAAAGTTCTAATCCGTCCATTATGGGCATCGTGATATCCGATATAACAAGATCAGGCTTCAAGATTTCGCACAGCGCCAAAGCCTCTTCGCCATTCTCAGCTTCCCCTGCAAGTTCGGCTCCGAACGAATGCCACGGCATCGTCCTAAGTTCATGTCTTAACGGCTGTTCATCATCAATGATTAACACCTTTATCGGCGTAGCAGACACATCAAGCACCACCCTATCATTGAATTGGTTTGAATAATAAGGACAATTATAGCAGTTTTTGTGTGTAACGCTACCTTCCAATAATTGATAACTTATACACAGTTACAGAAGCGCACGCTCATTTAAAAACCGATTATCCCTGACGATTTTCCTTACCCTCTTCATTGTATCCGCATGTTTGGGTACTCCAGCAACTCGGTCGAGCAACAGCCATCTCAAGCAGGCAAGGGCTTCAAAGATTTCCAATTCCACTGTCGCTATGGAAATTTCTTCTTGATATTTGTATAAAAAGGTTAGACTCTTGCTTTCGCTCACATAGATGCGCAGAAGCAGACAAGTCCAAGACAGATCATACTTTATCCTGCCGTTATTCGCTTGGATGGAATTAACAACGTTTATTGATGTGCCCATTTGCACAACCACCGAATCTGAAATCTGCTAAACTCACAGTCTATTCACACATTTTCTCTTACATAGGTAAATCTAGTTAACGGGCATGCCTCCTTCCACATCTACTATAAGCAGATAGAGAGAAGGAGGTGAAACAAACATGTCAAACGCAAAACGTAGCATCCCTACTCTCAGAGACTCTGGCAAGCTAGGTAAGTCATACACGCGCGTCCCGCTCGGCAAAAACTTTGGTCCTACACAAACACTTAGACGACTTACTATCCTTTGGGTAGATAACGCCGGCGTTCCTTTCGTCACTTCAGGCTTTTTCTGTGAGGCTCGTACTTTAAATGGAACACGCCTTGCAACTGCTCGCTTTGATGCATTTGGAACTGCCGTATTCCGTACAATTGGCACCCCTACTACTCGTACTTTAGTGCTTAGAACATTTGATGCAGACGGCGTCATCTTCCGTACACGTACGGTTCGTTCTGGTATTTCTGCTTTCGTATTTATCGGCTAATACGCAAAAAAAACAGCCCAACCCCCAGCAAATCCAAGGGGCGGGCTGTTTCTCTTTTACTTAAATTTCTTCAGAAGGCGCTTCGCCGTACCGTTCGGCGTGTCAATGACTTCATACATATTGACGATGACGCCAGTTTGCACTTGCTCGTTTTTCAAACCGGAAATACTTACTCGTTGGATGCCGCTCGTTAGTTTGCCCGTGCCCATGAGTGAAGCATCTTGGGTGCCAACGATACGACCGAGAGAGTCGACCATTTCGAATTGGATTTTGGAGAAATTAGAATCAATAATGACTTGATCTTCATGGGTAATATCCATATCTAGTTGAAGAACATACGAATAAGTTCCGCCGCTATACGTCCAGCCAATCGAGTAGTCATTCACTTTAAGCGAGAATGGATAGATCGCAATGGTATCTCCCGTTTCTTCGCCCTGTAGAGCCACTTTGAACGTCCCTGCGGACACATTGCCTTCCGACACAGACTTATCATCATACACATTCAGTGCAAAAGACTGATCCTCGTCATCCCTTCCCTTATTAGGCAGCAAGTAGGAGTAGCTGACCACATAGGAGCTTCCTGGTGTGATTTGCGTAGCCGCCGCACTTTGGCGAGACCCCGTATACGCATTGCCTTTATTATCGATGAGCTCGTTCTGAAGAGCAGGCAGCGCGAGTGTGCTCGTGCCGTTGTTCGTGATTTTGTATTTGGCGATCGCGGTTTTGTAACCAAGATCGTCATTCTCATGTGCATGAAGCTCAATGAGTGATACATCGAGATTCGGATTTACAACGCTGCTGCCCAAAGCAAGCTTTGTGCCAAGCTCATAATTTACTGCCGTAGTGAAGCCGTTTTGGGCTTCGCTAGCACCTTTGAGCAGGAACACAGCTACAGGCTGTTGCCCTGTTGTCCCTGTTGTTCCTGTTGTTCCTGTTGTTCCAGTCGAAGTCCCACTGTTACCTGTTGTCGAGGCACCGCTGCCTGTCGTGGCGCCACTGTTTCCTGTTCCGGTCGTTGTCCCGCTCCCCGTCGTGCTTCCCGTGCTCGCCGCAGCTTTCTGCCACAGCACAAGCTGTGCCGCATTCGGATCGACGCCCGTTGGCAACGTCGCATTGAAGTAATACGTCGCCGTCTCCTTCGGTGCTAGAAACCCGTTACGCGAAGTATTATCCGTCGATGAAACGGACGAACCTGAATCCCCGAATTGGTAGGAAGCTGTCAACGCAGGAATAGGTGCAACTACTTCCCCATCGTTACTTAGTGTAACCACCGTTTGCACGTGGACACCATCCGCTTGAACCGAATACGTAGACGAGGTTGCCTTCGCTGTAACGTTCTCACCATCTTGCTGTCCCGCATAGCTCTGTTTGACGCCCAAAGCTACCGTATTCAGCGATGAATTCATTCCCAATGTTCCCAGTGAAACATCTTCGCTTTGATTGAGGTAATAATATTCCAACGTCAGACCGCTTGTTGGCGTGCCTTTGGAAATAAGCGTCTTGAGCGTCAAAGTATCGGACTGATTAGGCAGAATAGCCGTATCCGCCCCGCTCGCAACCGTCGCCGTGTATTTCATGCCATTGGCATCCACAAGCCTAGCCAGCAAGGTTGCTGGTACTTTCACGCTGCTAGACCCTAAGTTCTTCGCTGCGACTTGCGTGTACATATACCATTTGCCATTCTCCGTCACACGTACGCTCTGACCCAACCTAAAAGCAAGGGACGAGTCACTCGCAAGTGTACTGTCCAGCGTGCGCAAGCTGATGATTTCCTCTGGCGCTTCCAGCTGCCCTTCTTGGATAACGGAGGCAACCGGCAGCTCGCCGAGATGGTTCATGAAATCGGATTTATTGTAATCCCAGCGGAATACATCCACTTTGAGATCAGCGGCATTCTCACCAGCTGGCAAGTTGGCGTAGAAACGGAAGCTTTCTTCTTGCCCACCATTTACGATGCCGCTCTTCTTCTCACTCAAATTAGCCGTGTAGCTTTGTCCAGCACGATCTGTTACGCGTACACCATACTTGTTAAAATCCAACGCCTGATTTTCGCCATTATGGAACAGGACTGAGAATTGCAAAGACGAAGACGAAAGTGCCGCTCTATTTAGCATAAAATAAGAATCCTTCGAGATGAAAACACCCTCAGAAGCCGCGTGCGCGGAAGGCGCCGGAGCTGCCCATGAGGCAGCTAGCAAACTTCCTGTGAGCAGCACAGCCAGACTTGTTTGTTTCATTTTAAATGTAATTCCAATCGATGTTAGTTGACGAATCATGGTAAGAACCTCCTGTTGCCTAATCGTAACGCAGTGCGTCGATAGGTTTTAGTTTCGATGCTTTATTCGCTGGATATAAACCGAAAATGACACCAACAAGTGCTGAGAATAAGAACGCGTAGAACCCAACATCGAGCGATAGGCTCGTCTCTTGGCTTGGATTGATATACGGCCAGGCCAGTGATAAGCCGACTCCGACCACTAAACCGATCAACCCGCCCATCCCGCTAATCAAGGTAGCTTCGACTAGGAATTGCAGCAAAATATTTCTCCGCTTCGCCCCAATCGACTTCCGAATCCCGATCTCCCTCGTTCGCTCACTCACGGTGACGAGCATAATATTCATAATTCCGATCCCGCCGACAAGCAGGGATATCGCTGCCACAGCAACCAATTGATTCGTCAATGTACTAGACGCCGTTTGTCTCGCGCTAATGAGTTCGGATGAGTTCAAAATATTGTAGCCAGTCGTGCTTTTAAATTTCTGATATAGGTAAGCTTCAACGGCTAATTGTGCACGGCTAACGAGATCACCAGAGGATGCTTCCACATAGGCGGTTCGGATGTTGCCTAGCTTGAAATCCCGACTCATCGTCGGCAGCGGCACCAACACCGAGCTATCCAAAGAGGTTCCGCTCGTATTCGAGCCCTTCGTTTGAAGAACACCAATAATCGTGTACATGTAGCCTTTCACATTAATTTCTTCGTCGATCGGATCTTCCTTGCCAAAAAACTTCGCAGCCACTTCACTCCCGATAACCGCAACGTGATTGCGGAAATCCAGATCCGCTTGCGCGAGGAAACGTCCGCTGGCCATCTTCCCTTTTTGCAACTCCAAATAACGGTCATTCGTTCCGATCACATTGTAGCTCTCCGTTGTGCGGTCGAATTTAATGGAGCTATTCTGTGTCATTGTGGGTGCAATGGACGAGATACCGGATGTGCCCTCTAGGGTCATGAATTCATCGTAATTCAACTGTGTGGCGCGCCCGTTTCCCATCAGGTTAACTGTCAGGAGATTCGTTCCCAGTCCTTCATATTGCTTTTCGATGGCTTTGGATGTTCCTTGACCGATCGATACAAGCGTGATCACCGAAGCAACCCCGATAATAACGCCAAGCATGGTCAGTATCGTTCGTAGCGGATTCGAGCGAATCGTACTCATCGCCATTTGGAAAAGCTCCCAAATTCTCATGAATGCGCCTCCTCTAGCTTAGGCACTTCAACCGACCAAGCTTCATTGCGTATATCGCTGATAATCTCGCCATCCCGCAGTGCCACCACACGCTTCGCATTGTCTGCGATATGATGATCATGCGTGATTAACACAATCGTATTGCCTTGCTGATTCAACTCTTTAATTAATTCAAGCACCTCGATGCCCGTTTTCGAATCCAATGCACCAGTCGGTTCATCCGCTAGAATGAGCGACGGTGAAATGGCCAATGCTCGCGCAATCGCAACCCGCTGCTGCTGTCCACCCGAAAGCTCACTTGGCTTGTGATGTCCACGTGCCCCCATCCCAAGCTTCTCGAGCATATGCTGGGCTTGCTCTCTTCGCTGTTTCGCAGGGATTCCCGCATAAATCATCGGCAGCTCGACATTCTCCGTCGCTGTCAGCCTTGGCAACAGGTTAAACTGTTGAAAAATAAAACCAATCTTCCGATTGCGCAGCTGAGCAAGTCCGTTGTCTGACATTTTCTCAGTCGCTACGCCATCTAATGTATATGAACCCGACGTCGGGCTGTCGAGCAGCCCAATCGTATTCATCAGCGTCGATTTCCCCGATCCGCTGGGACCAATAATCGCGACAAAATCCCCTTCCGCAATATGCAAAGTAATGCCGCGCAAAATCTGCAATTCCTCTGCACCACGGGTGTAACTCTTCGTGATTTCATTTAGCTCAATGATATTCATCCCATTAACTCCTTTCCGGGCGAGATTAGCTCCTATTCACGCGCTCTTACCGCACCGCCAGCATTACCGCCACCTTGGAAACCACCGCCGCCAGCTCCGCCTGCACCGCCTTGGAAACCGCCAGCTCCACCTGGGAAGGCACCGCCGCCCGGGAAGCCTTGCCCTTGTTGGTTCGTCGTCGTTGTTGCTCGGCGAACCGGCATGACAACCTCATCGCCTTCTTTTACGCCATCGAGCACTTCAACTTGCGTTTTGCTTCGAATGCCAACTTTTAACTCTCGCTCTTCGGTTGTACCATCGGCCTTCTTCACCGTAACCGTCGACTTGCCTCTTGTTGTAGTTACTACTTGGATCGGAAGAACGAGGATATCTTTCTTATCTTGGATGAGGATTTCAGCCGTCGCCGTCATTGCATATTTCAAATCGTTCTGTGCTGTATTCGGGATCGCCACAACCGCATCATACGTGGTCACGCCATTCGTCGTTGTACCCACATTGGATACAGATGTTACTTCGCCTGTAAACGTTTTTCCTGCAATTGCATCGACTTTTACGTTAACTTTCTGCCCGACCTTCACGCTCGTTAGATCAAGCTCATCCACAGCAATTGCGAGCTGCATTGTACTTAGGCTTGCCACTGCACCGAGCGTGGTGTTTGCATTAATTTGGGCGCCAACCGGGTAATTGCGAAGGACGTTATTTTTACTGTTGGCAAAATCCGCCGAAAACACGCCATCAAACGGTGCTTTGATCGTTAATTGATCCACCTTTTGCTGGGCATCGCTGACACGAATTTTCTGACTTTCAATGGCGGATTGTTTGGCAACAACATTTTTTTGGAGGTCGTCGTTAAAAAGGGTCACAATCAGATCGCCTTGTTTAATCGTGTCACCATCTTTGAATTTCAACGTTTTCACGGTTCCGCTAGCTTCGGAGAAAATAGATGCCGTCCGCACATAAGCCAGCTCAGCCTGATCAGAAGACGCTATCTTAGTCGTGCCGCTGCCGATGCTGCCTTTGACTTTCAATCCTGCCGATAGTGTTCCGTCATTATCGACAAGCACATCGACAAGTACGACTTTATTCCCATTCGCGTCGGCGCTGATTTCGTGACCAATCGTATCAACTGCACCGACCTTCGATAACAAGTAGCCGTCTACGCTGAGCTCTACAGGGTCACCTTTTTTCAATTGAACAGCTTCTTGCAAGGAGAATGGCAACTTCACCTTAAACTGCGTTGTATCTGAAATCGTACCGATCTTCGTCGTTTTATTCACTTGACTGCCAACATCGAAATTAGCATTCAACGTAATCTTGCCTGACATCGGAGCGGATACGCTCATATTTCCTTGTTCAGACTTGAGCTCAGCCAAATCACTCTCCAGCTGTCCCAAAGTCACTTGCGCTTCCTTGAGATTCGTTTCCGTTGAAGGAACAGAAAGCTCGACGAGCACATCACCTTTTTTGACCGCTTGGTTCTGGGTTAGATTCATCGTTTTGATGATCCCTTCGATCGGAATCACGATGTTCTGCTTATCCTTAGCGTCCAATTGGGAGGTACCAGATACAGCCATCGAAATGGCGCCCTTGGTCACTTTCATTGTCGTTTGTTGTGCTGCCGTTGCAGCTGGCTTCGCATTATTATGTACATAATAGTATGTACCTGCCCCACACAGGATGGCTGCCAGGGCTACAATAAGCCACCTTTTTTTACTGCCTGCTTTCATCCGTCATAACCCCTCTCCCGGTTTACCTAAACACTCGTTGCCTAGGTCGTACAATCTTCACAAGAAGTAGTCTACTAGGAGCGACTGAAACCTGTCTGAGTGTAAGCTGAAAGTAAGTTGAACGAATGCTGAGTGTTTGCTGAAAAAGGTGAGGCGTGGCGGGGGCCGCCTCCAGACTCCCGAGACTGCCTTACGTCCGCTTCTGTGCTCCTAAGACCACTTCCTGTCCGCTCCCGTCATCCCCAGGCTTCCTTCCCTCCACCTTCCGCACACCTTAAGACCACTTCCCGTCCGCCTCCACACAAATAACTGGAAAAACTCCATCTAATCTTCGTATTTTCCTATCAAATTTTGAAATTAAATGGAAAAACTCCATCTATTTCTGCGCTTTATAACGTTTTCTGCCTAATAGTTCGAAATTAGCTGTACTTTTTACAGTTAATTGAAATAATTCCATAATTATCACGTAATTAACTGTATATTTTCCATTTATAAAGATTAGCTACTTTAAGATCCCCCTCCATCTAGCTACTTTACAGCGAACCTTCCACACCTAACCTTCCACGCCAAGCACAAAAAGCCACTCACATCGTGAGCAGCTTCCTGTAACATCCTCTAGCATTCCCTTAATTGTTAGCTGTCGGGGCTGGTGTTGCTGATTGTGCGGACGCCTTGCGATCTGGACGGCCTTGACCACCCTCAGGACGCTGGTGAGCCGTGCCTTTCTCCTCTACAGCTTTCTTAATCGAATCTGTCATACCGTCTTTGATTTTGCTGATCAAATCATCTTCGCTAATCCCTTTCGCTGTTGCGATATCTACAAGGGATTTGCCTGATTCCAACTCTGTTCTCAACTCATCTTGCGTAAGACCTAGAATGGTCGTGATAACTTCTGGGTTGCCGAAGTGTCCGCCACCGAAGCCCCCTGGGCCACCTTTACCCCCAGGACCACCTGGGAAACCACCCTTAAAACCCGTGCTGTCAATTTGCTTCGTTAGTTGGTCGCTCAAACCTTTGATTCTCTCATCTGCCTTCTCTTGTGTAAGCTTACCAGCGGTTACTTCAGCTGTAATCTTAGCTGTCTCAGCTGCAACGAGTTTGGACAAGTAATCTTCTTTTGTTAGACCTTTTTCCACGGCAAAAGCTGCTAATGTTTTATCAGCCTTCAGTGCTTCCTGCACGGCGCTTTCTTCAACGCCTAGAATCGTTGCCGTTTCTTTGATGACGTTGCCGCCACGGAAGCCACCGCGATCTCCCATTTGTCCACGGCCTTTATCGTTAAAACCTTTGCCACCCTGTCCTGCTTTAGATGCCGCCGTGCTCGTGGAATTGCCTACTACTGTATCTGCGAACGCTTCATTATGTAAGGCTCCTACTAAGCCTACTCCGATGACAAAAGATGCTACTAGTGAACCTGCGAGAATTTTTTTGCTAATTTTTTTCATAATGTATTCCACCTCATCTTTGGATTTGTGTGTTTCCCTTACAAAACCAAGTATAGACCCCTTACCTGAAATCCATCTGAGCGTAAACTGAAGGTTGGTTGAGAGCTATCTGAGAATTGGCTGAAAATACCAAGGGAAATTTTATATGTATTTTTTGCGTACTGGTGTTCGCTTTTTGTTCGGGTTATGGTAGAATAAGGATGATATGAGCGCATTTCTGAAAGAGGGGGACTCTGTCTAATGTCTTATCGCAAAGAGCGTAATAGGTTAATCGCTTACTGGGTGACCACCATCCTGGGGCCTGCAAGTTTCGTCATCGGCGGATTCTTCTTCATTACCCATGGTGAGCAGCAAATCACTACGTTGACTGGGCTCGGATATCCCGAATATATCTTAACTATCCTTGGCTTCTGGAAGCTGATGGCTGTCATCGCCATTCTAATCCCGCGTTTTCCGCGACTGAAAGAGTGGGCCTACGCAGGCTTTTTCTTCGAGCTCTCGGGTGCTGCCGCTTCGCATCTTCTGAATGGCGACAGCTTCGCGCTTGCCGTCCAACCGCTGCTATTCCTAGCGCTCGTCATGGCTTCATGGGCACTTCGCCCCAAAAGCCGTAAGCTTGTCTCATCGCTGTAGATGTCTAAGAGGTCGACCGTTTAGGGTTGACCTCTTTGATGTTTATGTGCGGGAAAAGCTTTGCTATCACATAGTAGGATGGTACAGAGTAGCTTGTTGCGGGATTGAGGCGGTGACTTTGTGCGTTGAGATGCTATGTTAGCGGGGCACGGGTGTTGGAGTAGCTTGTCTTAGCGGGTGGCGATTACGTTGTGCGTTTAGATGCTATGTTAGTGGGGCACGGGTGTTGGAGTAGCTTGTCTATCGTAGATAGCTATAACTTGTGAATTGGGCTGCTAGGTTGTTGGGGGGTACGAGGGGTTGAGGGCGCGCGGGAATAATCCCCCACGACCATTAACTGTAAAAAGTACAGTTAATTCCCGCAGAATCTCCTAGTATTTACGTTTTACTGGATTTCCTCCATCTATTTCTGACGATTTCAGTAAAATCAGCCATATAGGCTGAAATTAGCTACAGGAAATCCATCTATTTGCTCAAAACAGCGATTTCCATACAGTTTACCTGTATGAAATCCATCTATTTCCGCCGCCGAGGGTGAATTCTCGGCATCCACCCAGCGGCAACCCCCACTTTGATCTGCATGTTCCTCTCCATGCCACATCCCCAACAACCAAAGAGGCCAACGCCTCAGCGTCAGCCTCTTCTTCTACCTACCTATCGCGGCAGCCGCACGATAAACGCGCTTCCCTCGCCAACGCTGCTCTCCACATGGATGGTTCCGCCATGCAGCTCCACGATGGAGCGCGTTATCGACAGGCCTAAGCCCGCTCCGCCGCTGCGTCTTGCCCGCGAGGAGTCGATGCGGTAAAACCGATCAAACAAATGCGCGATATGTTCTGGCGCAATCCCAGGACCATTATCGCGTACCGCAATCTCAACGCCTGCATCCTTTTTCGTAAGTGAGACTCGCACCTCACCTGTCTCCGGATGTGTATGCTGGACCGCATTATGGAACAAATTGAGAATAACTTGCTTGATTTTGTCCGGGTCACACTGACACTGTGCCTCTGGCTCCAAGAGGAAGGTGACCTCCCTCTCCCCTGCAAGCAGACGCAGCTGATGCTCCATTTCATGAAGCACATCTTCCATGTCCACCTCCGTCTTCTGGAAAGACGGCGTTCGGTCCAACCGTGCCAGCAGCAGCAGGTCTTCTACTAATTTGTTAATGCGGACGGATTCGCCATGCATGCTTTTCAACGCTTTCAACAGCGGTTCGGGCTGTTGATACGCTCCTCGCAGCAGCACCTCCAGGAAGCCATGAATGGAGGTCAACGGCGTGCGAAGCTCATGCGAAGCATCCGCAGCAAAACGCCGCATCTGCTCTTTCGCTTCCTTTTCCGCCTCAAACGAAAATTCCAAGCGCTCCAACATACTATTGAAGGAAGTTGCCAAGCGATCCATCTCCGCCTGCCCTTGATGGTCAGGAAACCGTTCATTCAAGTTACCCGAGTCAATGCTTTTTACCGTATCGACCAAATTAGACAGGGGCACAAGTGTCCGCCGCAGCACAGGCAGGAAGCCTAGCAACCCGATGACCATCGCCAGCATGGATAGAAACAAGAACGTAAGCAGCTGCCTTAGAAGAACATCCTTAATCGGTGCTGTGTTAGTGCTTGCTTGAATGAGCGCTTGAAAGCCGCGGGGACGATCCGGTTCCCCTCCCCCGATTTGATGAAAAACAACTAATTGCTCGTTGCCTTTGCTGTCTTTCATGATCAGGTGATCCTGTTTCTTCGTGCGTTTTTGCAGGATTCTCATATACTCTTCCTTGTCCAGCTCCAACGTCGACTGTTCATCCTGGGAGGAAACGAGTTTGTAGGCACCTTTATCATCAATGAGGGCAATGGTTAAATCCGGGACGAAAATCCGCGGACCTTCACCGAAATTATCCTGCCGATTGTTGCGCATGAAATCCTGCCTAGGCAAGAAAGGGCTCGTCCCCTTATCTCCCCCCAACTCAGCCCGAATCCACACGTTTGGCGGCAGCGCTGCAAGCTGATTGCGAATCGTCTCTGCTTTATTTTGAAACATAAACTGCTGCATGAACACATATTGAAACACGCCGATTAACAGCAAGAGTGCTGACATGACCAGTAAGGTGCGAGATAAAATTTGAAACTTTAAGGATCTCGTCTCAAAGACAGCCGCGAACCAAGCGCGCGTCTTCATGTCAAATCCATCCGATACCCCGCGCCGCGAATGGTGCGAATCAACTTGTGCTCCTTGTCTCCTAACTTGTCACGCAGGGAACGTATGTACACTTCCACAATATTTTCCTCACCGCCAAAATCATACCCCCACACTTTATCCAGAATCATCGTCTTACTCAGCACGAGCCCGTGATTGATGGCCATAAATTTCAGCAATTCGTATTCCGTTGGCGACAGCTCTAGAATCCGATCATGCATGCTGATTTCTTTGCGGCGATCGTCCATGCGAAGCGGCCCAATAATGACTTCTCCGAACAAGTTTGGAAAATGGTTTCGAATCCGAGCATAAATCCGCGCCAGCAGCTCCTCAAAGCTGAACGGTTTGATCATGTAATCGTCGGCTCCGAGCGTTAGCCCCTTCACCCGATCATCGATTTCATCTTTGGCAGTCAGCATAATAACCGCGACATTGTCCGTCTTTTTGATCATGCGACACACTTCGAAACCATCCATGCCTGGCATCATAACATCCAGAATCGCAATATGCGGCTGAAATTTATTGCAAGCTGTAATCGCACTGATACCATCCTGCGCCGTCATCACTTCAAAACCTTCGTTCGTTAAACCTAGTTCAAGAAATTCTAAGATATGCGGTTCGTCATCGACGAGTAATATTTTGATCCCTTTTAATTGGCGCATCTGCAATCGTCTCCCCCGAGAAATTCATTCGTACACGACTTCTACAGTTAGTATCCCATATCCTGCCTAAAAGCAATCTGAGCAGCGGCTGAATGCTAGCTGAAAGTTAGCATCTTCAGCTATTTTTCAGCAAATGGTCAATTCCATCTCAGCTATCCCTCATATACTGATCTCATACAAAGTATGGATCCGACAGAAAAGAGGAATTTCTGATGACAATGCCAACAAACGCGTTCCTCCCTTTTCACTTTCAAACCATGGACTCGGCAATTGAACTTCTTCTTCCCCTGGGTGAGCAGCAACAACAGCTGCGCATTCATGAGATCGGCAACGAATGGTTCGGGCGCGAAGAGAGGCGATTCAGCCACAGACACCCGGACAGTGAAATTAACCTTTTAAATACATTAGCTGGCGAAAGTTGCCTTGTATCCAACGCGATGCTAGAGGTGCTCTTCCTTGCAGAAATGTACCAAGCCCTCACAGACGGTAACTATACACCTCTTCTATATAAAGGAGAAACAACACTAACACACTCGCCTGCTCCTGCAACGCAATGTTGGCGGGTAAATCCGACAACCAAATCCGTTATGCTTCCCGAGCATACCACTATTCATTTGCAAGGACTCGACAAAAGCTGGTCGCTGAAACGGTTAACGGACTATTTGAAGAAAACCTTATCGATTTCGCGGGGGCGCTTGCTGTCTCAGGGCGATGTAACCGTATGGGGACCATCTAGCGCCGAGCAGGAGCCATGGATGATCGGGATCCAAAATCCGTGGAACGAAGACACCAAGTTAGGTGCGATTGTGATGCCAGAGGGAGCTCTGTCTACGTACAGTCCCTTCGAAGATTACAAAGATGGGGACTCCAGCAGCGATGTACTGCAGTGTACCGTCGCTGGTCAGGATCTCGTGGCCTGCCATGTATGGGCACGCTTGTTAGGCTCACTTGGCCTAGAGGCTGGCCTGTCCCTTCTCGCCAAACGCAGTGACACTTGCGAAGCCATCGTGCTTACCAAACAGAATGAGCTTCACTACTTCGGACGGGAAACTTCCCTCAGACATCGTTGGTTAGATCTCCACGTGGATCATTATCATTTTAGGGATGAGCAAGGTAAGGGGGATGTTGATAGTTTTAACTAAAAATTTGTATCGAGGCTCGTTTGTGGATGAAATTAGGAAAATACGCAGGTTATCCACAATCCACCTGCGATTATCCACAAACTGATGGCCGGTTATCCACGAAAAGGGCTGTTTTATCAACAAGTTATCCACGTCTTGTGTGTATCTTGCGTTCATCGCACATCGCGGTGATCGGATTTCGGAGTTTATAAAGTCAGACATCTCTTCATTATTAGTATTACATCTCTATTCTCTCCTGTTAATTGGGCTCTTGCTTACTCATGGGGGTCTTTTTTTTGTCTCAATAACTAACTTCTTAAATTGCCAAAAGAGATTGTTGTGAATTTCTTTTCAGTTTTTGTCGCTACCTCCTGAATTAATTCGACTAATGTTGCAAGGTAACAGCCGCCGCTTGTATCCAGTTGTGCGTTTATTGATTCTCCCCCCGATTCTGTTAATCTGTGAATTCATGAAGCTGAGCAAAGAGTCTGACCATCCCAAAGCAAATATATATTTATAATATTAAAGAAATACAGTACATTAAATAAGCACTTTCCATTATTTAACTGATAAAAGAGAGGTAGCAAATGAGTAAAACAATGAAAACTTTAATGATTTTGATATTAGTATTGCTGTTAATAATCTTATTGCCTATCCTTTCTTATAAACTGTACGGCCATTTAAGCTATAAATTAGATAAAAAGAAGGGGAAAACGGCCGTTGAAGAATATTTCAATAAATTGAAATGCTCTTACACAATTGAAGATATTTACGAATATCATATTGGTTCATGGATCGCTGGCTATACAAATGGCGTTTTTTATGAAGTAAAAGGTTGTGACGGAGAACAGTATCGAGTTTTTTTAAATACTGGAACGAGGGATTTAATACTAAACGGCCCAAACAATTCAGCTACAGTAATAAAAAAAATAAAATAGGGGGTTGGCTGGTATTTAGCACTTTGGAATCGGGCTCTCCCCTATTATTTAAATGGTAAGTAAGAGGATGGTAATCAGAGGTATGAAGATAACAATAGTAGGATTAATGTCAATTATTATTGGTGCAGTAACCTGGGCTACTCGACCAAATGGACCAGATTTCTCTGGATTACCACAAGCTATAGTGGGAATATCTCTAATTGGGATTGGCTTGATACTCTTAGTGATAGCATTTATTCGGTGGATTATTAACTATAAATAATCAAAGTGTACAGAAAGGCAGGCCGCTTCGATTGCTGAGGGCGGCGATAGGAGTGCTTCTATATTCCTCTAATTAATGATACAATTTGCAAAAATGAGTCAAGGAGTTTGGTATGGCATACGATGTAATTGTAATTGGCGGCGGTTCCGCTGGCCTCATGGCTAGTATTGCTGCAAGCAGGGACGGCGCAAATGTGCTGCTCGTCGATAAAGGAGATAAGCTGGGGCGCAAGCTCGGCATTTCGGGTGGCGGCAGATGTAACGTGACGAACAACAAAGACATGGATGAATTAATCAAGCACATCCCCGGCAACGGGCGCTTCCTTTATAGTGCATTCACCCATTTTGGGAATAAGGATATTATTGCATTCTTTGAAAACCTCGGCATCCATCTCAAAGAAGAGGACAACGGTCGGATGTTTCCCATCAGCGACAAGGCCAAAACCGTCGTCGACGCGTTGATCGGCCAAGTACGGCGCCAGGGTGTGGAGATTCGGACCAACAGTCCGGTCAAAAAGGTCTTGTATGCAGACGGCGCCGTAAGCGGCGTTCAGCTGCAGGGCGGAGAGACCATCACCAGCCGCGCTGTGATCGTCGCCTCCGGCGGATGCTCCGTGCCGCATACCGGCTCCACCGGAGACGGGTATGCGTGGGCTGAGGCCGGCGGGCACACGATCACGCCGCTGTTTCCGACCGAGGTTCCGCTAACCTCGAAGGAGCCCTTCATCCGCAGCCGCGAGCTGCAAGGACTCTCCTTGCGCGACGTGACGCTCAGCGTGCTGAACGCGAAGGGGAAGCCGATCATCGCGCATCGCGGTGATATGCTGTTCACCCACTTCGGCCTGTCTGGGCCGATCGCGCTGCGCTGCAGCCAGTTCGTCGTGAAGGAACTGAACAAATCCGAGCGCAAAGAAGTGCTCGTTACGGTCGATTTCTTCCCTGAGCAGAGCACCGACGAGGTGTACAGCCAGAGCATGGCGCTCGCGAAGAGCGACGCGAAGAAAGCGATCAAAAACGTGCTAAAGCCCCTGCTCTCCGAGCGACTCATTCCGCTGCTGCTTGCGAAGTCGGAGCTGGATGAGCAATTGACTTATGACAACATTCCGAAGCAGAGATGGTTGGACTTGTGCAAGCTGATGAAAGCCTTCCCTGTTATCGTCAAGGGGACGCTATCTTTGGAAGAAGCGTTCGTAACCGGCGGCGGCATTCAGCTCAAAGAAGTGGACCCGAGCACGATGCAGTCGAAGCTGGTTCAAGGACTCTACTTCTGTGGGGAAATCCTCGATATCCACGGATACACGGGTGGGTATAACATCACGGCAGCATTCTCCACAGGCTATATGGCGGGGACGCATGCGGCGATGCAGGACTAGGTGTACTCCTAGTACTCCTAACTCCTACTGAACCCCCCACTTCCTGACGCACTCTCTCTTGAACTTCATTAACTGGAAAAACTACAGCTATTTCATTCAAGAAACGCCAGTTATCTAGAATAACTGGATTTCCTCCAGCTAATTATGCATATCATCGTCGAAATGGACGAATGATGCGGAATTAGCTGGAGTTTTTCCATTTAAATGGAGATATCGAGTAAAATCAGCCCGTTTAACTGTAGATTTTCCATCTAATGATGCTGGCCCCCCCCCTAGGGGAGCTAGAACATGCACTAGAAAGTGCAACTAGAATGTGCAAAAATGTCGAGGTCCCCGGTGATTCATTCTCCACCCGCACGGGTATTACTTGGTATAGAGATCACCCATACCATTCAAGGGAGCTGAACACAATGGAGCCTACAAAAAGCGTAGACATTGAGCAGAAGCGAATTGAGCAAAAATACGACAAGGGACTCGTCGCATCAACCTTTATCAAATATGCAGCATACATCATTATCATTTTCGGACTGCTGTATTTCTTGGTTCGCTATGTATTTCCGCGGCTGTAGTACCTATATCCAAACAAACCAAAAAGACGAACACGCACCCAAGGTGCTGTTCGTCTTTCTTCATGTCTATGGATTAAGCAGTTGCTAATTCCAATTCTTCTTCCTCGTCACGATCGAACGCAGCGCGGTCGAATTCGCCTTCGGATTCTGCTACAAGCAATGCTGTTACAGTTGTTCCAGTTGCATTTACTGCTGTACGACCCATGTCGATCAATGCTTCTACGCCTAATACTAGACCCATACCTTCAAGCGGCAAGCCAAGTGCAGTCAATACAACCGTTGTCGAAATGGATGCAGGACCTGGTACACCAGCTACCCCGATGGAGGAGATGACAGCTACTAGAATCAACAATAGATACTCAGAGATACCAAGTGGAAGATTATATACTTTGGCTACGAAAATCGCTACAACCGCCGGCCAAACCCCGCCGCATCCGTTGAAGTTCATCGTCGCCCCAAGCGGTGCCACGAAGCTTGCGATACGCGGTGATACGCGAAGGCGTTTCGTGATAACTTCCAAGTTCACAGGAAGTGTTGCATAGCTGCTACGTGTTGTAAAGGCAACAGCAATCGTTGGATACGCCTTTTTGAAGAATTTGATCGGATTCACTTTCGCAACCAACAGTACAAGACCACCGAATACCAAGACGAAGTGGATGATCAATGCCACGTAGGAAGTCAGAATGATTTTAGCTAATGGCTCTAACGTTTCCCAACCATATTTAGCTGCCATCGCCGCGATCAACGCATACACCCCATAAGGTGTCAAACGAATTACGTACTTAACAACTTGATGCATAACAGCCGCAGCTGAGGAAATGAACGCCTTCACAGATGCTACAGCCTCAGGTTTCTTGGAACCTACGGATACGATCGCTACAGCTACGAAAATCGCGAAGATGAGAACCGGTACAACTTTACCACTCGCCATGTCGCTAATTGGATTGGATGGTACGAGATCCAAGATAACTTGGGAGAACGTTGGAATTTCTTTGGCTTTAAAATCCTTCGGAACTGCTTGTGCGATGCCATTACCTGGATCAATCGCTAATGCTACAAGTAGACCGATCAAAGCTGCGATTCCCGTTGTAAGTAGGAACCAACCAATCGTTTTGAAACCTAATTTACGAAGTTGAGCCATGTTGGACAACGACGAAATACTATTAATAACAAGAATAAATACCAGTGGCATAACTAGCATCTTAATCAGGTTGACGTAAATCGTTCCGATCGTGCTAACACTCTTGAATTGCAGACCTGCCTGATTGAAAATAACCCCTGCGATGATACCAAGTCCCAAACCGATGAATACGCGGTTCCCGAAACTAACTTTCTTTCTACCCAAAAAATAGATAAAACCAATCACGACTAATGAGACAACTAAACTGACCCAGTTAGTCTGAAATGCGCTTACTAAGTTGTTTTGCATGATCGACATCTCCTAATCCCTATAAGATAACTCGGTTTAATTGTGATAAATATATGACAACTCACATTAGCTGTCAATGGTATCAATTTCCAATTATCACGAAAAACCGAACATTCCCTCTATTTATACGAGGGTCGATTCGGTTTTAGATCTTTATCCATGAAATTTCGCATACATCCATCCAGCTTATCCTTTCAACCCCGTCGTACTGATCCCCTCAACCATATACTTCTGAAAGAAGGCGAATACGAGCAGTATGGGGATAAGCGACAGGACTGACATGGCGAATAAGGCTCCCCAATCGGTTTGCATCGTAGGGTCTGAGAAGTTTTTGAGGGCTAACGCCACCGTAGCGAGCTTCGGTGAATTGAGGTATAGCAAGGGGCTGAAGAAATCGTCCCATGTCCAATAGAATTTAAAGATCGATACCGTAATAATTGGAGATACCAGCAGCGGAAGAAGGATTCGTATTAGAATTCCGAAAACGCCGCACCCATCGATTTTGCCCGACTCATCTAACTCCTTCGGTATGCCACGCATGAATTGAATAAGCAGGAAAATGAAGAAGGCCCCGCCGAAAAAAGAGGGAATGATTAACGGTTTGAACGTATTGATCCACCCTAACTTCTGAAACAGGATATATTGCGGAATTGTTAGGACCTCATGCGGCAGCATCATCGTTGTCATCATGCATGCGAACCAAATGGCAGCTCCGCGAAACCGAATCCGAGCAAATCCATAAGCGGTCAAGAGGGATGAAAGGACAGCTCCGATGACGGAGAAGAACGTGATGATGATGGAGTTTTTGAAAAAAACAACGAATGAGATTCCTGCGAATCCTTTGATCCCGTTCGTGTAATTGGCGAATTTGAATTGGGATGGAATCAGTTGATGCGCATGAATGAAGATCTCGCTAGTATCTTTCAGAGAGCTGGACACCATCCATAACAGTGGGTACATCATGCCTAGAGCAAAGATGGATGTGAAGGCATACCTGAGAACTGTGTACACGTGTTTACCTCGTTTCATCAGCATGTGGCTTACTCCCCTCTCGTTTCATAGTGCACCCAATTGCGGGATGTGGCGAACAGCGCAGCGGTGAAACAAGCGATCACGGTAAGCAGCACCCAGGACATGGCTGACCCGTAGCCCATCTCGTAATAACGGAATGATTTCTCATACACATATAGGGCATAGAACAACGTTTTATCGAAAGGTCCTCCGCCCGTAACGAGCATCCCCTCTGTAAATACTTTAAAGCCGTTAATAATCCCCATCACTAGATTAAAAAAAATAACGGGCGTTAATAAGGGCAGGGTAATCCAGCGGAATCGCTGCCACGTTCCTGCTCCATCCACAGTTACTGCCTCATACAGCTCCTTCGGTACCTGTTTGAGCCCCGCTAGAAAGATGAGCATGGCCGAACCGAACTGCCATAGGGCAAGCAAAATAAGCGAGACTATCGCTGTTGAGGGATGCGTAATCCATGAGGTTTGAAAAGCATGACCGGTTACCGCTGTCAGCAGCGAATTCACCGCGCCCTGAGCGCCGAACAATTGACGCCACATCACCGCAACGGCGACACTTCCGCCAATCAGCGTTGGCAAATAAAAGGCCGATCGGAACAGGGCAGGAAACTTTAAGTTTGTGTTTAACAGCAGCGCCACAGCGAGCGCGAACAACAACCGTAGCGGAACAGCAATAAACACGAACAGGAGTGTCGCTGTCACCGATTTCCAATACCGCGGATCCTCCGTGAACATTTCCTTGAAATTACGAAGCCCCACCCATTCAGGCGGTGATAAGATATCATACTGGGTAAATGCGAGCGCAAGCGAAACGATCATCGGTGCGACGGAAAACAGGATGAATCCAATCAGCCATGGCGAAATGAACGCGTAACCCGCAGCATTGTTATAATCCCGCAGCTTCCTTCTTCGCGCAGGTTGCACCATATTACTTTCCCCCTTCTTCTGTACAAAGCGAAAACGCAGGGAGTACGTTAGCTCCCCCGCGCTTCTCTCCACTGTTCATTGTTACTTCCCTTTTGCCAGAATCGCATTCGCTTCTTTACGGAATCGCTTTGCGCCTTCTTCTGGCGTTGTTTTCTCAAACAGGATTTCGTCACTGATGTTTTTGTACACCTTATTCACTTCCGCACCAGCCGCAGGCTCCGGAGCATCAATAGTTGAGGCCGTTTTCTCAACATTCGTTAGGTAGGTAACGACGCGCTTCTGTGTCTCTGTGAACGTATCTTGGATACCTTGAATGACCTTAGGATTATACGGCATACCGAAGTAGGCATTCAGTGATTTGGCTGCATCAATGTTATTCGTGTAGAAATCTATGAAGAGCGCCGCCTCTTTCGGATGCTTGGAAGATTTGGAAATGGAATGGAAGAAGGACGGTTTAATATACATGCCTTTGCCATCGCCCGGATACGGTGCTAACCCGACATCCTTCTTCAATTGTTTCTCCATGATATCGACATGATTGCTCCAATATGCGAAGCCGCCGAATGCAGTCTGCCCCTTCGTGAAAGTGCCATCCTCCAAGCTCTTCACCTCAAGCTCTGTGCCAAGCGGTGTAACGAGCCCATCCTTTTGCCAACGAAGCTGCTGCTTGAAGAAATCGATGAAGAGCTGATCGTCCTCATATCCAAGCGCATCTTGCCCCTTGCTGAAAAGCGACTTATTATGCTGGCGAAGCCAGACACTGAAGTGCGATTGGGTCAGGTGCGTGTCGCCGAAAATACCGAGCTTGTCTTTGAACGTACGCAAATCCTTCTCATATTGCTCCCACGTATAGTTATCCCCTGGCGGTTTGACGCCAGCTTTCTCAAGCAGCTCCGGGTTGTAGAACATAACCAGTGCATTATTGCCAATGTTGATGCCATATTGCTTATCGTTGAAACGACCACCCGCGTTATGTATCGGGTTGACGCCATCAAGATTAATCGTTTTGTCCTTCAGGTAGTCATCAAGGGGCAATAGTAAGTTTTTGTTAACGAAATTCGTAATTTTGGAGTAGTCCATCCTGATCACATCGGGCAAATTATTTGAAGCCGCAAGCACGCTCATTTTGTCCCAATAGGCATCGCCAGCATAATATTCCGCCTCGACTTTAATATTCGGATACGCCTTCTGGAACAATTGCACAACGGCATTATTCCGGTCTACCGTCAGCTGCGAGCCTGCCCAATAGGTCATGCGCAAGGTAACCGGATCTTTAGAAACCGTTGCCTGCGTAGCCCCAGCCGTTGCCGCAGTTGCGGCAGCCGTTGTGGCAGCAGGAGCACTAGAACTGCTAGAGCCACCGTTGGCGCAGCCTGCTAAGGCTACTACAGCAGTCAAAGCGAATGTTAAACCTGTTATTTTTCGAGTCATCGTCGGAATCCCCATCCTTTTATAAAATTATTTACAGTCGTTCAATGCCTGTTGGGCTAGCCCACTTATCACAGAATCGTCCATTGGCGGATTGTGCAGCCCTGCCCGTACATCGCGGTACATGCGTTCCAGTGGCAGCGCACGGGATAAACTCGCAGCACCGACAATGCGCATCGCGGTATCCACAATGGAGATGGCCTGGTTGGTGGCCACATATTTGGCCAATCCAAGCTCTGGCTTGAGGGATGCTCGCTGCTCTGGCTCTCGGTCCCAGCGGTCTGCAACAGCATACAGCAGGGTCCGTGCCGTCATCAGCGAAACTTCCATTTCGCCGATTTGACGCCTGATATTCGGCAGATCTGCAATCGGCCCGGGTAAGCTGTTCGGCCGATGATTCAGCGCGAAACGGATCGCAAAATCCCTGGCAGCATGGGCAATCCCAATATAACAAGCAGGTATATGCAGCAGCCATCCCCCAGCATCGGGCAACCTCTCCTTGCGTGGTGATCCCGAACGGCTCACTAGCTTCTCATCTGGCACGAATACGTTCTCCAGCACGACGTCATGACTCCCTGTCGCACGCATGCCTAAGGTATTCCATGTTTCTTCCACACGAACCCCTGGCCCGGTATGCACGAAAAACTCGCCGGTTTCCTCTGTCCCTTCTATCGCCGCCGAAACCGTAAAGCACGTGAGAATAGGGCTTAGTGTGCTATACGTCTTACGCCCGCTCAGCAGCCACCCCTTATCCGTGGCAACTGCCTTCGTCTCCGGTCTTCCACCACGGCTTGGGCTCCCTGTTGCCCGCTCCGACGCCAAGTGATTAATCAACGTCCCATTGGTGGCCGATTCTCTACAAAACCATGCAAACAGCGCCTCTGGCCAAGCATGCGTAGTACGAAGTTGCAACAATTGCCCGACGTGCCAGCCAACAGCCAGTGCCGTCGATCCGTCGCCGCGTGCTAGTCGCTCCTGTGCAAGCACAAGCTCGTAAAGGCTTGCCTCTTCTCCGCCATATATCCGGGGCAGTGTCAGCCGCAAATAGCCTGCATCATGTAGATCCGCGAAATTGGCAAAGGGGAAACTGCCCTCTGCGTCATGCTGAGCTGACCGTTCTGCGAAATGCGCAGCCAATCGATCCGATCGGTCCGCAATCTCTTCTTCGCGTTGATTCCGAATCCATCCGTCCTTCGCCATCTCCTTCTCCCTCTCTTTTTACGTAAAAACATATGTGAATACTATGAATTAAAATGAGTATATACCTGATCTCGTCAAACCCATATAGAAAAATCCGATACTTTTTTTGTGAAAATCCGAGAGAAATCAACGTACACTAACGTAAACTAGTGATCCCTCTCTGTGAGGCTCTTTCTATATTCAAGCGGCGAATAGCCTGTATACTTTTTGAATACGTTGCCGAAATACTGTTGATCGCCGCCAAAGCCAGAACGTGCAGCGATTTCATACATTTTGCTTTCCGTCTCCGTGGCAATCAATTTCTTCGAGGTCTCAATTCGCTGGCGCGTCAAATATTGCGAGAATTTCTCGCCTGTCTCCTTGCGGAACAAACGCCCCAAATACTCCGCGTTCATAAACATATGTTGTTGTGACAACCATTGCAGCGACAAGTCCTCGCTGGCTAAGTGGTAGGCAATCAGCCTCTTCATGCGCAGCACAATGGCTGTTCCTTTATTTCGCTGCGTCTCGCCGAAGCGTTCTCCCCATTGCTCCATTTCGGATGCAACGTAAGTTTCAATATCACCCAGTGTAGGCAGGCTCAGCAATTTGGCTATCTTCCCTTGCAGCTCCTCCACAGGGACTTCCTTGAACAATATGGTCAACAGTTGCAAGCATAAACTGAGTGACGTGTGACGTTCGTTGCGGGCAGCGGCAAGCGATTGGAAGAAAACTGCCAATTCGTAGCGCGCCCCCTCCATGTCCCCCATACGCAGTGCGGCTGCGATTAATTCCCCACTTGCCGCTTCAGGCACAGCGTTCCTTGCCCGCTGCGGCTCAACAAGCTCTCGCGTTGCTATGCCGCCTGCGCCAAGATAAAAAGCCAAAGCCGCATAGGACTGCACATCGTGGTATAGCTGCGATAGCTCATCTACTGATCCCGCATCGCTGACCGCCATTGTGAGCTGCAAGCCTGGGCAGCGGCTTTGAAGCTCATCGCGCAGCCGAGATCCCGCTGCCACGGCTTCCGCAAGCCCCGCATCTGCCACGGCCGCAAGCAGCCGATTCCCCGCTACTGCGCTTAGCCCCAGCGGCCGGCCAGGCCCGCTCTGCGCTGCGGCGATTTCACGAACGCGCAGCTCCTGGCACGCGGTGATCTTCTCCCACTGCACGAAGATGAGGCGAAGCCTCGTCTGGCGTTGCAGCTGCAGCGTTAGCCGCAGACGCTCAGCAGCGTCCTCGGCTAGAGGCTCCTCCAGCAGTAGCGCGAGCAGCGGCTCGCGTTCTGACGCTCTTGACTCGTCCGCTTTACGAGCGGCAACGATCAGCTGGTCACGGCGACGTGTTTCGTCCAATTCACGGACGAGTTCGCCCAATGCTCTACCAATCTCTTGCTCGTCGCACGGCTTGAGCAGATAATGTTTCACGCCCATGCTCATCGCCCCTACAGCAAGATCGAATTCATCATAACCTGACAGCACCGCGAATCGCGCCTCGGGCTGTTGCTCTTTCGTCCGACGGATGAGTTCCAAACCATCCAGACGTGGCATTTTAATATCGGTCAGAATGATATCCGGTCTCAACGCCTCGATTTGCTCCCATGCTTGAAGCCCATCTGCCGCTGTCCCAATCAACTGGAGTCCAAGCCCCTCCCAGTCCACTGTTCTGGCAATGGCCTCCCGAATAATTCTTTCATCATCTACTAATAAAATTCTGTAAGTACTCATCGTTTCACCCCTGGCTTCTCTTCTCTCTTGGCATACTCGGCAAAATCGGCAACACCACGCGAATGACAGCTCCCTGAACATGTCCCCGTTCCATTTCAATCCCGTATGGTTCACCGAACCATAATTGAATACGCTCATGAATATTAGATAGACCTATCCCCGTAGAATCGCCTTTATCCAGTTGCGCGTGAATGCCTGGTCCTTTGTCCTGTACAGTCAACACCAGACGTTCCGTTTGGATCTGCACGGTTAAACGAATCTCACAACGTCCTGTCTCTGCGTCAACGCCGTACTTCAAACAATTCTCTACGATTGGCTGCACAATCATCCAAGGCAGATAGAGATCAAGCGTATGCTCCTCTATGTCCGTACCATATACCAACCGCTCTTCAAAACGGATTTGTTGAATCGTAATGTAGTTGTGTAAATGAGCCAATTCCTCGCGCAACGTAACAAATTCCTTCTGCCTAATCGCGTTGCGCAGCATATCGCCGAGCGCCTTAACCATTCGAGCCATATCCGTGTAACCGTAGCCTTTGGCCATCCAATGAATAGAATCTAGCGTGTTATATAAAAAATGTGGATTTACCTTGGATTTCAGTGCCTCGTATTCCGCTTCCTTGAGTTGAATTTGTTTCACATAGTTTTCTTTAATAAGTACATCAAGTCGTTCTGTCATTTTATCAAAATTACGATTTAAAACACTAAATTCATCCCTATTTACTCGGTTAAAAGGTTCACTTAAGACAAAATTTCCTTTCTCAACCGAACTGATACGTTGTGTTAACGCTTCGAGCGGACGCGTCATACTGAGCGAGAAGCGCATACCGAGCCATAACAATACAATCGCTAGAAAGACGTATAACCCCAGCAGCCAATTCTTCATCATTTTGACATGGCTGAACACCGCATCATACGGAATAAAATGAACGAACGTCCAACCTGTATACATTAATGTAAACTGCGCGCATAAGTAGTTTTTGCCATCTATTTCAACAATACTGGAGCCATTCTTTCGGACAGCCGGCAACGGCAAATCCCGATTGCTTGCATACAGTACTTGATCGCCAGTAGCTACCATTAACATGGAATCGTAGTTACCATGCCGCTCACTTGAGGCATACATCACCTTCGACGCCTGGATACCGATCATCAATGTGCCCAGACGTTCAAGATTCAAATCTGCAATTTCCCGGATATCCCTAACCGTATAGAACGCCTCTTCCTCTTCTTCTCCACCGACCCAGATGCTCGCCCCGTTCCCTTCATTCGCAAGTTGTCGATATCGTTCTTTATTCCTATCATTGATGCTCGACGCATTGAATCCAGCACTAAGTAAATTACCGTTGGCATCTAGAATCGTAATGGAAGAAACGGAGAAATCGGTCTGATGATAGGTAAGCAGCTTGCGTTTCAGCTTATTCGCGGCATCGAAGGCTTCATAGGCCGAAGGAGACATTTTCATTTTCTTTAAATCACCTTGCACTTCCGGATCTGACAAAATTGAAATCGATAGCTTATCGACCTCTCTCAGTTTTTCTTCCATCCTTTCTGAAAATAAGTAAAACTTGTCGCTCGCTTCGCGATAAATAATCTGTTCGTACAACTGATGTGACTGTTGAACAAAGAGCCATGCCAACCCGCTCGAAGCCAATACGCCACCTAAAATAAATATAAAAAGTTTATGTTTGATTTTCCAATTCTTCATCAAATCCCACTACTCCTCGCCTATGCAGATTATACCACCTATTCCTATCGGTGTCTGTGGGATTAATCCGAATAGCACCAACGAAAAAAAGACAAACGCACACCAAATGGTGTCGTTCGTCTTTGTCTTTTTACATCGTATGCTGGTCATGGACGATAGCAACTAAGTACCATTGTGATCCTGTGTATTCATACACTAGTCGCAAACTGGTCCAATCCATACCTTGATACTGCGGATCGAAGCCAGGGAAATGATATTCAACGGTGATATAGGAGGCCGCAGGATAGATGCTGAACACATTGTTGATCATGTTGCCTTTGCCAATTATGGTGTTATAGCTAATCTGTGGAGCAGCGGCAAAGTTGGCGTTATATACAAATTCAGCCCAGTAATTCGGGAAAGTAAGGTCAATCGGGTCACCTGACCCATCGAACGTTCCCCAATTCGTAAGACTCGAGCTAGCCCATAGCGTCGCAAGGTTGCCGCTTTGCACTTGAATGTCTGTCGCTGTATGAATATTGGAATAGGGTGAGAATTGTACACCCTTCTTCGGATGCACCAGCGTGGCAAGCTTCTCGATGTTCTTCTCCTTCAGTACGGCTATCACTTCTTGGGAACGGGCTTCGATGACCTTCTTCGCATCTTCCGCAGTAGTGAAGCTAGACGGCTTCGAGCTTGGCGAAGGCTTCGGCGTCGCCGAGGGTTGTGGGGTTGCCGTTGTGGGCACAGGTGACCCTGCCAACGTTGGTGCTGGAGAGGGCGACGAAGTAACGCTCGCGGTTGGTTGTAGTGAGGGACTCGGGCTCGGGCTAGAGCTTGTGCTGGTGCCCCCGTGATTGGCTGGTCTTGCGCTGCAACCTGCCAATGCGCCGGCCAAACTGACCACCGCCAGAGCAATGGCAACCTTTCTCCTACATCCCATGATAACCACTCCTTCTTTTATATGCTTCCATATTACTCCAAACGTAATTGGGGAGTGAAAGGTTACTTTATTTTCAACATATCAAGAAATTTTTCACCTATTGCTTACTCCGCTTTAACTAGCCATCCACGTTTTGATATTTATTTCTACTATGACAATGACAATAACAATAACAATAACAATAACAATAACAATAACAACGTTAAGCAATCGACACTAGCCATAAGAGTCACTTCATGTTTTCGTCGGGAGATGAGGGGTAGTTGGGATAAGTTGGATTGTGGGGGCGAGGAGGAAGGTTTTTGTGACAAGTTAGTTTTTGGAGTCGAGGGGGAGCTTTTGGGACACGCTAGCTTGGGGAGGATGCAGAGTTGATAGGACAAGCTAGTTTTTGGGGGCGAGGGGAATGGTTGGGGCACGCTAGTTTTGAGTGAGTAGCAAGAAATAACTGGAAAACCTACAGCTATTTCTGCAGATTTCCCTTCCATATTAAGTTTAGATGGAAAACATACAGTTAATTCCTCTATATTTGAGCATTCGGGCGCAAATCGCTGAAATTAACTGTATGAAATCCATTTATCCTGGTTTTTGGAGGAAAAACACTGGAATTAGCTGTAGAAAATACATCTATTCCATATACAAACCCCAAAAAGCCCGAGGATCAACCTCGAGCTCATGAATCTTTACACCCAGCCCAATTCTCGCGCTAGCCGCGCCGCGCTCTATCCAAGCCCCTTCCGCACGCGGCCAACGCTTAGCCACCGCGCTTCGCCCAGCAACCTGCGCATCTCCTGCGCTCTCGCCCAGAGCAGCACGCACAGCAGCAGTCCTCGCCCCTACCCTGCGCAGCCTCTACCCCGCTTCGCCTCAACCGCCGGTTAAATACGAATACCGGCGCTAAAGTGATTATAATCATCCGCCGACGGATCGAAGGCCGCCTCATCATCGCTCGGCACTGCATCGCGATCCGATCCCACCGCGGATGCGGCATAGCTGTCGGACCAATCCTCATTCACCGTATGAGCCGGTATGCGGATGGAGCCCTCCAGGTCATACGCCATTGCGAAGGTGGCTTGCTCGGAGGGCACCTGCGGACGATCCACGAGTCGCCCGCCGTGGGACTGCGCAATTTCGATCGCCGAGGTAATTTCCTGCTCATCGAGATGAATATGCAGGGTTGCGCGCTCCCCTTCCAGCAGCTCCGGCTTATAGCCAAGCTCTTCTAGCGTGTCTAATGCCAGCAACGCATCTCGTGTTTGACCAAATTCAAAAAAGATTGGAACAAAGTCCTTCATCTAACAGCATCCTCTCTTGCCTAACAAGAATGTATTCATTTCACAGCATAAACCGGCTATAGATCTCCGCATGTTTTCACAATTCACTTATGCTTCACATAGGTGAATCGCAGAACACGGAGTAGCCGTTTATTTTGCTCAAATGGAAAGTCTGCCCTTAGGTTTGACCAATTGTTCCAATCCTATTCGAACCCTATTCCGCCACCGTCGTCAGCAGTGCATCTTGAACGAGCTGGAGCAGCTCTGCATGAAAGGCAGGCACTGCAGCGACCAGATAGATGGCTCCGTCAGCGACGGCATTCTGCTCGACTGCCGTGCCACCGAGCAAAGCAACCGGATTACCCGCGAAATCCGTTATTTTCACACCAGCCTCCTGCGCAAGCAACAAGCCCGCATAGAGATCTTCCCCTTCGGAGTTGTACAGAACCACCCCGTGCAGATCACCTCTGGCCAGCATCGCCCAGACAAGGGACGGGGCCCATAGACGCATCACTCTTTTGACTGAATACTCCAGATGATGTCGAAGCGTTAAGGCCCGCTGATCGTCTTTCGTGACCGCATGCCCTTGAATCCATGAAACGCTGGACTTCGTCAACGCACCGCTAGGCCTCGCTAACAGCCTTCTATCACCTTGCCAAGCCCCTTCATCTTGAACCGCCACATAAGTGAGTTCCATGGCCGAATCCTGCACGACTCCTAGTACAATCCGGCCTTGATAGCTCAATGAAATGGATACACCGTACAAGGGAAGGCCCAATGCGTAATTGTTCGTTCCATCCAAGGGATCAACATGCCATACCCAGTCGCTCGCTATGCCACCTTCACCCGCTTCTTCACTATAGATGCGATGAGTCGGAAACACGCTCAAGATGTCGTCCACGATGAGACGATCCGCCTCCACATCCACCTCTGTCACGAGATCGCCGCGATCATCTTTGTGCGCAAGAATGAATTGACCACCGAAACGTTTCCTGGCCAATTCCCCTGCTTTCACAGCCGCGCCTACAGCCACTTCTCTTGCTAAGGTCCATTCGTTCCGATTCATTCCGTGCTTCCCCCTCGCTTGATCACTTCTGTCCACTCCATATTACCATATCCTGCCTAGAAAAGTTGTACAGAAGCCTACGCTTGCATTGACAAGCCACCTCTTCATAAGTGATAATATAGCAAAATCAGAAGGCGACAAGAGCTGTCGAAAGGGGCATTTGCGAGTATGGTAAAGCATCATCAACACAAGATTTTGGATTGTACGATTCGAGACGGCGGTTTAGTGAACGATTGGGATTTCAGCGTGGAGTTTGTCCAAGATATGTATCGCGGCTTAAGCGCTGCCGGCGTAGAATATATGGAAATTGGTTACAAGAATTCAGAAAAGCTGCTTAAAGGCGGATCATCCGGCCCTTGGAGATTTCTAAACGAATCCTTCTTGCGCGATGTTATCACCAAAAAAACAGATACAAAACTATCCGCTCTTGTTGATATCGGACGTGTGGATGAGAAAGACATTTTGCCTCGTGAAGACAGCTTGCTTGACCTGATCCGCGTAGCTTGTTATATCAAGGATGTTGATAAAGGTCTTGAGCTTGTTCAGAAATTCCATGACATGGGTTACGAAACATCCCTGAACATCATGGCGCTTTCCCACGTAATGGAGAACGAATTAACAGAAGCTTTTGAAGAAATCAACAAAAGCGCAGTTGACGTCGTTTACGTCGTGGATTCTTACGGCAGCATGGGCAGCAAAGATATCGACTACCTCGTATCCAAATTCCAACGCTTACTTCCTGAGAAGGAGCTAGGCTTGCATATGCACAACAACATGCAGCTTGCTTTCGCAAACACAATCACAGGAGCATCCAAAGGTGTAACGTTCTTGGATTCATCCGTGTACGGTATGGGTCGCGCTGCTGGTAACTGTACAACTGAATTGTTGCTCAGCCACCTTAAGGGAGCACGCTACGACGTACGTCCTGTACTTGAAATCATTGAGAAGCATATGATCGCAATGCGTGAGAAATGGGACTGGGGCTACCTCATTCCATACATGATCGTCGGAGCACTAGACGAGCACCCTCGCACAGCAATGGCATTGCTTGACTCGGCTGAGAGAAATAATTTCACTGATTTCTACGATCGTTTGACTTCCGTAGAGACATTCCCATCCGCAAGCAAGAAATAATAACGTAACGTCAATAACCCCTATTCGCTCAGTTCAGGAAAGCGTATCTCCTGACTGCTCGACTAGGGGTTTTTTGCACTCCATGCCAGCCCTTATTTGATAATTTTTGCCGAAACCACATAATTCTCTGCGTAAGCCCGATCGATTAAGAAAATGAAGTCCTCCCCTTCTTTACGACTGAGACTCCTTCTCGGAACCACCTCAATATAATCACTATCAATTAGCATCGTGCACTTCTCGTCCGTATAGATTAACCCATCTTCTAAGCGTTTTATAGCTTCGGTTATGACTTCCCGTGATTTTAAATCTCCAAGAATCTCCATGTAAACTTTCGCTGTAGCATCACGATCTTGGAGTAAAATCGCTACCTTGTGTTTAACTTTGATGCGCACCTTCTTTTTGGGAGATATGCTCATAGGTTCTACTCCTTCATTACGTCTATGGATTTATTTTATGTCGGTATCGGGTCATGTGGACTAGGCTAATGGACGATTTCACTACGCTATTCTGTGTGAGGCCAGAGTTAGGTGTTTAAAGGGAAGGAAGGATATTTTTTCCCTAATTTGAAAATAGTAAGATCATTCGCACGTCAGGGGGGTTCTGTGTGATTCAAGTGCTCTCGACATGGCAAACATTCTGTCTGTTGTTTTTATTCCAGCTAGGTACCACGATTGTTTTCGGTTTCGCTGGCGGTGCTAAGCAGGACGCTTGGCTAGCTGCCCTGCTTAGTGCCATGATAGGAATAAGCATCGTAGGAATGTTTACTCGTATATATGAACGCAATCCAGGCGAAACCTTAGTTTCCCTGCTACAAATAACCTTCGGCAAGTACATCGGACACCTGTTAACCGCCATTTATATTTTTGCTTTTATTTACGAATCAGCACGTATTCTCAGGGATTTAGGCGAATTGATGGGCACTTTTCTACTCCCAACGACACCGGCTCCATTCTTGATGCTGCTTCTTGTCACATTGGTTGCTTATGCTTGCTATGCTGGAATAGAACGCATTGCTCGTTTAGCTGAACTTAGTATTATCATCGTTTTCCTATTTACCTGCATCCAGCTCATTCTGCTTCTCTTCTCCGATGCCATTGACTTATCGTGGCTGCTGCCTGTTGCATCAGATTGGAGGAGCATTGGTACCACCGTCTTCCCACTAGGCTTAACGACGACCTTCGGTGAAGTAATCATTTTCGCTGTATTCTGGAAATTGACCGTCAGCCCAAAGAAGTTTCGCAAAGCAGCCCTGTACTCTTCCCTACTCGTCGGCGCTGTTTTTGTCGTGCTTGATCTCATTGCCGTTAGTACACTGGGACCAGACCTGTTCTATCGTTCCTTATACCCGCTGCTAACCAGCTTTCAATTGATCCGGATTGCCGATTTCATCGATAATTTGGATCCCTTTGTCGTAACAACATTTATTACAGGCGGCTTGTTCAAAATCATTCTGTACGCCTACGCGGCATGCACAATGATCACCATGCAGTGGAAAACGGAAAATCATCGCACGGTCATTATCCCGGTCGCTTTGCTGATTTGGTTTATTTCCATCTATACCGCCAAAAATATAGCCAGCCATATCTTTGTAGGTCTGAAAATTGTGCCGTGGATTATCGAACTCCCTTTATTCGTTATAGTCCCATTCGTTATTTTCATCGGCAACGCGTTATTCAGAAAACGTAACATAGAGCGCTAAGGAGGGAGCAACGGATGCAACAAACGCCTGTTGATGAAGCCATTGATATTACTCAACTACAAGCCGATATCAATCAGCAGTTGGATCACGATCCCGATTTAGTCTTTGTGCGTCTTCGTACTACACTGATCGCCTATATCTCAGGCTTGGTTGACGCAGACCGAATTGAACGCGAGATCACTAAACCCCTATCCGAAGCAAAACCAACAACAGAACCCATCTCTTCTCATATTCTGTCACCTGAAGTGAAACGAACCCATCTTTTTGAAACGTTGATCGATAGCTTGCTTGTTGGCTTTGTTATGGTTGCTGAGCAAGGGGAGATGCAGGTGCTATTGGCCAATTTGGCCTGCCTCCCACATCGTAATATTGAGCAACCTCAAACCGAATCTGGTGTCCGCGGCCCTAGAGAAGGCTTTACAGAACATATGGAAACCAATGTTGCCTTATTGCGTCGTCGTTTGAAAACCGACAAAATACGGATCAAAACCTGGCAAATCGGCGCACTCAGCCAAACAGAAGTACGGCTCATTTATTTGGAAGGCATCGCAGATCAAGAAATTGTGAATGAACTAACAAAAAGATTATCTGCTATTGATATTGATGCCGTACTGGAAAGCAGCTATATCGAAGAACTGACACGGGATCATCCCTTCAGTATTTTCCCAACCATGGAATACACAGAAAGGCCGGATGTGGTAGCAGGGGCTCTCTTGGAAGGCAAAGTATCTATTTTCACCAATAATACGCCTTTCGTACTCATTGCTCCCTTTCAATTCTGGTCGGCTTTTCAGTCCAGTGAAGACTACTATTTGATGTTCAGCAGTGCCACTTTCATCCGGTTTATTCGCTCTTTGTCTATCATTCTGGCTCTTCTCCTGCCCTCACTCTATGTGGCCATTACAACTTTCCATCCTGAAATGCTGCCGACGAACTTGCTCCTTGCTGTTGCAGGCGCACGTGAAGCTTCTCCTTTCCCTGCAATGGTCGAAGCACTCATCATGGAAATCACTTTCGAAGCACTTCGCGAAGCGATACTTCGGTTACCTCGCATCATGGGACAGACTGTCAGTATCGTCGGTGCTCTCGTCATCGGACAAGCCGTTGTGCAGGCGGGGATCGTGTCGACCCCCATGGTTATCGTTGTTTCCGTGACGGGGATCGCTTCTTTCATGATTCCGCGCTATAACATGACCTTCTCCATTCGGATTATGCGGTTATTGCTGCTCTTGCTCGCTGGTACGCTCGGCTTCGTCGGCATCCTGCTTGGGCTATTTACTCTAGCCCTCTATTTGACGGGAATTCGCTCCGTTGGCGTTCCTTACTTATCTCCGATTGCTCCTTTGAGATTAAAAGGACTGCGGGACTTTCTAATCCGTTCCCCGCACTGGCTGCTCGACCGAGATCTGGTCTCTACACCACCAAAGCCAAGTAAGAAGAGGCACGACTGATGAGAAAAGTGAATCAACTGATGGTGTATACGATGATTCTTCTCCTATTGACGGGATGCTGGGATCGAAAAGAAATTAATGATATTGCCATTATTCAGCTTTCCGCATTCGATCTCATGCCTGATACAGACAAAGGCAAGTACCGCGGCTATGTGCAAGTTGCAATTCCCAAATCGATTGGTGCAGGCCAATTAACCACAAGTGGCGGCACACAACAGAAGACGTACATGCCACTCGTCGATTATGGAGAAAATATTGAAGCCATGACAATCAGGCTAGAGCGTAAGCTTTCCCGAGATGTGTTACCTTCACATCGGCGGGTTTTCATAGTCGGAGAATCATTAGCTCGACAAAATATGGCGCCTTTGCTTGATTTGATTTCAAGAAATCCCAAGAACCGATTGCGCACCTATCTGATTGTCGCTCGGGGTACCGATGCCAAAAGTCTCGTTGAGACAGAGTATCCCTTGGAAGCCACGAAGGAAGAAGCCTTGCGTGAAATCATTGTGCGTAAAATGCAGATTCCTTCCATGCTTCGCAATTTCTATGCCTCCTCCGCTGCTACTGGCATTGAGCCCATTGCAGCAGCGTTCTCCAAAGATAAGGACGATAAGATTCTATTGAACAGCATCGCCTTGTTTAATAAAGCCACTTTGGTCGGCTATGTGGATGATATGCAAGCGGTCGCACTTACAAGCCTGTTAGGCAAAAAACCTTTCGGTGACGTGGAAGTATCTCTCCCTGATCAGGAAGGTAAATTATCTGTACGCGTCACTACTTTAAAAGCGAAGAAACGAGTTGAAGTCTCCGGTGAACAACCACATTTCATTATCGACATTAGGGCCGCGGGCCGTATCATGGGTAATCTCTCGAAGTTAGATCCAAGTGATCCGGCTGTTATGGAGAAACTTAACGCATCCTTCCAAGACCAAGTAACGCAAGTGTATCAGGAGCTGTTTCACACGCTGCAAACAACCTACCAAACGGACACCGCAGGTCTTGGACAATCCGTTTATCGGAAGTATCCTAAGTTGTGGAAAAAAATCGAGAAAGATTGGGATACTATTTTTCCTAAAGTGGACGTTCAATTCAAAGTTGAGGCCAACATTTTTCAAATGGGTGTTCAAGGCGCTCCCTATTACTTAAAGGAGGATGAGATTAGTCAATAATGTGGCTCAAAATAACCGCTCTTACGATTCCATCCATCCTCATCGCCATCCAGCAAATGTCCTATTGGACGAAACAGGGTAAGGGAAACCGTAAACAAGCCATGATCTTTCTCGTCTGGATGATTATTGCTTGGGGGATCGGATGCGCCTTTATCGGCGGATTCCGTCTTCCTGAACCAACCAAACCGCTATTCCCCGGCTGGAAATAGATCGAAACACGCTTCCGCTTCTGCCCACATACATTAATTTCATGGATTAATGTGCTCGTGGGAGGAATCGTGTGTGAACGTATATCCGGTTGATTTGCTTATATTTGCGCCACATCCCGATGATGAAATACTCGGGACAGCTGGCACCATCATGGACGCCGTTGCCTGTGGCAAGAAAGTTCATGTTGTATTCTTCACCAATGGGGATGGATACCCCGAAGCGGCTTCCCTTTTATTCGGCAAGCCTCCTGAGGAGCTAGGGCCTGCGCATTATTTGGAGCTGGCGCGCATACGCCAGCATGAGACGCTAGCCGCCGCGGCACTGATCGGGCTTCGCCCGCAGGATCTGACATTCCTCGGCTATCCAGATGCTGGACTGGACCGCGTATTGGCCACTACGGGCGCGATGCCAACCTTTCAGCAGCGCTTTACGCAGCGGCAGGCGACTTATGTCGGACTCGTGCCTGATTTTCACTCGATGTACTACGGATGCCCTGCACCTTACCGGAAGGCTTGTGCCCTCAGTGACACCATGGCATTGCTTACGATGCTGCAGCCGCGGGAAATCTATGTTACGGATGCTGCCGATACCCATCTCGATCATGCGGCGGCCCATGCATTCGTCATGGAAGCCGTCCAGCAGACGGGGTATACCGGTGCGGTTTACACGTATGTGATCCATAGCGGTGCGGAATCTCAGTGGCCATGGCCACGTGGTATCACGCCGGAACTTCCTTTCGAGGCGCACCTTGTAGAGGGACAACGCGTTCCGTTGAACGTACCCTGGCCGCCGCCGATTCGACGGCCCCTGACACTCGCTCAGGCTTATTGCAAGTGGCAGGCGCTGCTCGCTTACCGTTCGCAGATTCTTGTTGAACCGGAATTTCTGCAATCTTTTATCAAAAGCGAAGAGATTTTCTGGATACCGAATCCTTACAAATAATGCCGCTGCCTGTAGGCACGGCTTTGGGAGTGAATACGAGCCGTTATGAGCCGCATTTTGCTAATTGAAGATGAAGAACGAATTGCCCGCGTGTTGCAGCTTGAGCTTGAGCATGAGGGCTACGAGGTACTAATTTGTGGGGATGGGCGATCTGGACTTCAAGCTGCCTTAAGCGAAGAAGGATGGGATCTCATCCTTCTTGACGTTATGCTCCCTGAACTCAATGGACTTGAGGTTCTAAGACGCCTCCGGCAAGTCAATGCCTCTCTGCCCGTGATTCTGCTGACGGCACGCGATGCCATTCCTGATCGCGTCAGCGGGCTGGATCAGGGTGCCAACGACTATGTCACGAAGCCTTTTGCCACTGTCGAGTTGCTAGCTCGTATACGCAGTCTGCTCCGGCAGAAGAGTCTGCAAGAGCAGACGCCCGAACAGGATCATTTGCTAAGAATTGATGATCTATCGATGGATTTGAAGAGCCGCGCAGTCTCCCGTGAGGGCACTGCCATTGAACTGACGCCAACGGAGTTTGAGTTGCTGCGTTTCCTGATTCAGCATCAGAATGAGGTCATGTCGCGCGAACAAATTATCACCGAGGTGTGGGGCTATGATTTTATCGGGGATACCAATGTAGTGGATGTGTATATCCGTTACCTGCGTCAGAAAGTGGACAAACCCTTCTCAACCAAACTGATTCAGACGATTCGCGGGATCGGTTATTTAATTAAATGTGACAAGACAGAATTAGAAGGCAATTCCCCTCTTCCTGATGGTCAGGAGTCCGAATGAGTCTACGGCTGAAAATTACGTTATGGGTATCGATCGGATTGATGGTAGTCCTATTCTTCAGCTTTACCTTCGTCTATTACATGTTTATCCGCGTGACAACGAAGGGTGAAATTGACCTATTGAAGGATAAAGCCAGCGCGTTGCTGCTGAGGGATCTTCCTAACCATCCTGAGTATTGGAAAGATAACATGCAGATGGATGAACTCCTCATCCCCCAAGAAATGCTGCGCTATATTACACCCGACTCGAAGGTCGCTCATCAGATTTATTCGGATACGAATCTTGCCAGTTACCCCGCAAGCTATTCGACTAAGGCGTCTGAGGCGCTATTCACTGATGCGGATGGCATCCTATTATTCGTTCGAACGCCTGTATTCAAAGACGGGAAACAAGTAGCCCTCTTAGAAATCGGACGCAGCCTGCGGAGACTTGGCACATATTCCGAAATGTTGATTTCCATTCTTGTCCTAACTTCCATTGGTGCGCTCATACTGGTTCTAATTGGGGGTTATTTTTATACGAATGTGCTGTTTCGACCGCTCAAACAATTCATCACGACCATGCAAAATATCGAGGAAAGCGGGTCATTCCGTCATATCACGCTGCCTGCCAATCAAGCCAATGATGAACTGATGATGCTTGGCAACACCTTTAATCGCATGATCGACAGGCTGCAAGATATGTTTCGTAAACAGGAGCAATTCCTCGCCGATGCGTCTCACGAGCTTAGAACCCCCCTCACCATCATTGAAAGCTACGCAAGTCTTCTGCGAAGATGGGCCTCCAGCAATGATCAATTGCGAGAAGAGGCACTTGAAGCCATCGTCTCTGAGTCTGCCCAGCTAAAGCTTCTCACGCAAAATCTACTATCGCTTACGAATACCAACCGTACCAACTGCGAGCAGAATATCGATTTCGATCTGATCCAGCTGGTAGAGCAAACCGCTGCTTCTCTCCGCGTTACTTCTTTCCGTGAGATTCGGGTACAGACTGAACACAATATGAAGGAACTGGCGATGACAGGTGATCCCTATCAGATCAGGCAATTGCTTATTATTTTAATAGATAATGCCTTAAAATATAGTCAGAAGATCGTCGATATTCGGGTCTGTTTGCAAGACAAACAGGTGATCATTAAAGTCATGGATCAAGGTATTGGCATCGCGGAGGAGGATCTTCCTCACGTCTTTGACCGCTTCTATCGATCTGATAAAGCTAGAAACCGTAAACAAGGAGGAGCCGGTCTTGGGCTTGCTATTGCCCAGCATATCGTGCTTAAACATCACGGACATATCGAACTTCAAAGCAGTCTAGGACTAGGCTCCACGGCCGTTGTAACGCTTCCACAATCCTGTCAATAAGAACATTATAAGGGGATTCTCATCATTCTCTCAGAATTGGGCTTTCCCCTTGATATAGCGCTGTTTCAAAGGTTGCATGGTAAATCTTAGGGCAATTTTCATCTGGTATACTGAGTCTCAAGTGGACAACACATCGCAAGGTTACTCAAATTAAGAGTCAACTGACCAAGATTCTATACTTGCAAAGCAAATCATCAAATTGAAGCTTACCACATCTTCAATGCAAGATAGATTGACGATAACTCAGCGAAAACTCTAAGGAGGCAACCCCCATGAAAAACCCACAAAAAACTTGGTACAAAAAATTAGTCGTTACGGCATTGTCCGCTTCTATAGGATTATCAATACTTGCAGCAGGTGCACCAGGGAAAGTGGAAGCGGCTACATCTTCCGAAGTAACCAATGCTACAGCGCTTACAGCGTCTGCAACCTCCACTTCGAGAGGCAGCCAAGTCATCTCTATAGGTAAACGATATTTAGGAACACCTTATAAATTCGGAGCCACTGCCGGTCAAACACGTAACTTTGACTGTTCTTCCTTCACACAATATGTATTTAAAAAAGTAGGCGTTAACTTGCCGCGTACCTCTCAGCAACAAGCTCGTGTAGGTAAATATGTATCCCGCAGCAACTTGCGTGTCGGCGATTTGGTGTTTTTCTCGATCCCAGGTAAACCGGGCGTCATTCACCATGTAGCCATCTATATGGGCAATAACAAACTTCTTCAAACTTACGGCGCCGGCGGCGTTCGTATCACTGATATTCACAGCGGCACGTGGTCTTCCCGTTATATGACAGCACGTCGCGTGCTATAGTAGGATAACTGCAATCACATAATAATTGATTGAAGCCGAAATAGATGGAAAACCTCCATCTACTTCGGCTCTTTTTGCGTGAAAATCCAACTAGCTGGATTTTCACCAGTTAATATCGGCTCATTCATCGAATTGAGGTGCAAACGCTGATTTTAGCTACATAAAATCCCTTTACTTTCATTATCGGCGTATTTCCCGCGGAAATAACTACAGGAAATCCATCTATTTTCATACACGGCATATTTGTGCGGTGAGATAGCGGCAGAAATTTATCCGAGGGAGGTATTGTGTCGTTTAGCAAGAATCTACTCGTATGTCCATTCTTCAGTATTTCAATCCCCTTCTACTCCGAAATTCGGGGGTACCTCCCCCGAATGAAATCCAAGAAAACTTCGGACACTGGAGTCAACTGCCTATCCTTCTTCCATACAACTCCGACCGTAAGCTCACTTGGGCAGTCTTCGATTGAAACCCAAGCCATCGGGTAATTACTGACACCTAACGTCTTAGGCAACAAAGAGACCCCTAGACCTGCTGAAACCAATCCGGCGACCATATCCAATTCATCCACACGATATACGGTGTTTGGTTCTACACTAGAATTAGCCAGCAGATCCTCAACCGTAAAGCTTAACGCGCAAGATGGTTTCAACCCGACATAAGGTTCCCCACCGAGCTCTTCCAAGCGGATGCTGCTCCTGTTCGCCCAAGGATGCTGTAGAGGCACAGCCAGATAAAGTTCGGATTTACCTATTAGATGCCAATGAAACCCCTCATTAACAGATTCCCACGTTGTTATCCCAAAGTCACAGTCGTTATTGGAAATTCGCAAAACCAGCTCATCCAACGTGCATTGATTCAGTTCGAAGCGGATATCCGCGTATCGATCTCGGAATGCACCAAGCATACCAGGGAAGAGTTCCGCACCAAGGATATGAGGAAAACCTATCGATAGAATTCCCGACCATGGGTTGATTTGATTCGCAATCTCTTGCTTGGCCTTCTCGATCTCCCTCAATGCCGTCTGTGCCCGATCCAAGAAGAGTTGTCCATAACGGTTCAACACGAGATTGCGTCCTCGCCGTTCAAACAACTCCACGCCGAATTCCTTCTCCAATGTAGCGATAGAACGACTTAACGCAGGCTGTGTGAGAGACAGTTCTTTCGCCGTATTCGTCATATGTTGCGACTTCGCTACCGCGATGAAATATTCAATCTGCTGCCACTCCATAACTTACCCCTCTCTCTAAAAACAGATAACAAAAAGTCATTAATTATATAACTATTATAAATTAGACGTATGGATGAAACAAGATTAGGATTACACGTAGTACTACATCTACTTAAAGGGGGACAACTACTATGGGAACTTATCGAGCTCTAACCGTAGATTGGGAAGGATCGAACTTAAAATCAGATATCCGCGAGTATGCCATGGATGATCTGCCTAGTGGAGAGGTAACGATACGAGTTGCCTATTCCAGCATTAATTACAAAGATGGTTTAAGTACGATACCAGGGGCTGGCATCATAAGTCAGTATCCGCACGTTCCCGGTATCGATCTTGCAGGCACGGTGGTCACTTCGTCAGATCCCGCTTTCCAAGTAGGGGATGAGGTTCTCATTACCGGATACGGCCTGGGGGCATCCCATCCAGGCGGGTTTAGCGAGTTCGCGCGTGTACCCGCAGCGTGGGTCGTGCCCATGCCGCCCGGACTGACCGCGAAGTCCGCGATGGCTATCGGCACCGCAGGCTTCACTGCCGCTTTATCCGTGCACCGCATGGAGGAGAATGGCTTGAAACCGAATCAAGGCCCTATTCTGGTGAGCGGAGCCACCGGAGGCGTCGGAAGCTGGGCTGTAACCATGCTTGCGCAGTCGGGCTATGAGGTGACAGCAAGCACCCGGAAGAGTTCCGAGATCGAATATTTGAAGAAACTCGGTGCACGGGAGACGATCTCTCCAGCGGAGCTGGAAATACCAGAAGCGAAGTCACTCTACCGGGAACGTTGGGCGGGAGCTGTTGATCCCGTGGGAGGACCTTACCTGACACACATCTTGAATTCGGTCCGATATGGCGGATCCGTTACACTTAGTGGCTTCACGGGAGGATCAGAATTGGTCTCCACGGTTCTCCCATTTATCTTACGAGGCGTTAATTTGCTCGGTATCGATTCGGTACTGTGCCCCATGGACGTTCGACGAGCAGTGTGGAACAGAATCGCCACCGAATGGAAGCCAGATGAAGTTCTTCTAGACTCTATCGTGAAGGAGATTTCGCTCTCTGAGCTTCCAGAAGCGATCACTCAAGTGTTACAAGGACGCATGCGCGGACGTTCCATCGTCGCGCTGTCCTAGTCGACTGTCATTCAACAATACGGAATAATTCATGGGAGGAGAGAAGTTATATGACAACCATTCGCAAAGAAATAGCGCTTAATGTCTCACCCGAACACGTATGGGATGCCGTTAAAGATGTCGGTGCATTCCATCTTCGTCTTGTCCCAGGCTACACGGAGAATACGCTTTTAGAGGGTAATGTGAGAACGCTGATTTTACCTAACGGAGATTCTGTTCGAGAATTAATAGTAGCCGTTGATGACAATGAACGCCGTATGGTCTTCGCAGTTAAGGAAGGACGAATGCCGCTTCTTCATCACAACGCCTCATTTCAGGTATTCCCTAACGAAACAAATAGCAGTACTCTCGTTTGGACAACTGATTTTCTTCCTGAGGAACTAGGCAAAATGATTCAAGATCAAGTAGATCGCGTTTCAGAGGTTATGAAACATACAATCGAAGCCGCGGCAAAGAAGGAAAGTCAGCATTCAGACTGATAGATGTCCCTCGAATTTCTGGGGGTTTGCCCCTGCACCCCCAAAACCGAAAGAACCCCCTCAGCCATACGGCCTAAAGGGGTTCTTTCCGTTACTTCGCGGTGACTAGTACCGGATATACGCCTCATGATAGCTCTCCTTCAACCCCCGCTTGCGAATCTTGATCTCCAATACTCGCTGCTTATAGGTCACATTGGCGGTTCTCGGCAGCACTAATGTTGGCACCTTTACGATTCGATTCTTATTATTCGTGAATCCTGTCAGCTTAATTTGATTCGATTTGACGAACACTTGGAGTGATCTCGGATCTTCTTCCTTCGCAATTTTCACCTTAACGATGACATGTTCATGTGTTTCAAAAATCTCTGTACCGATAGTTCCAGAAGATGAAATACTGGCATCCATGCCTGGCATCGCTTTTTTCAGCATGTCCTGTACATATCCTTCAGCCCACGTCATATTATCTAGAAAGGTCTGCCCTTTTTCAGCGAATGGCAGCTTCTGTCCAAGAAACTTCTCTACCTGTTCCCACTTCAGCCAAGGATGGCGATTAAATCCGCTCAAGCCTATCACCTCATTTTGCTAACAGTATATGTGCCTACGTCCCGATGTGACACCCTTCAGAAAATTCAGAGCACCTCTAGGCGGATACCTCATATACTGTAGGTGTGATAACGCAAGGGGGATCGGATTATGCCAGCTATCGTCGGGAATGTGAAAATTATTAGTGTCGGTTCCAGTTCTGTCGTTCATTTCGGCGATTCCTTTATTATTTCACCAACTAGCTCTTCCAAGACTTTTGCTGGGGCCGGTTCATTTAACACCGGGGATTTCCCGCGTGTCTATAATACGTACAGTACGACGGTCACTAATGATTCTGACTTTATTGATGCGAATGCGAGCGGTAATATCCTCTGACAATCGTCAGCCTAGAGCGAGGTGTTCCACGGAAATGAACTGGACCATCCATCAAACCATTATGATTCAGCAGCTTAAAGTAAATTCCGTCGCCAACTCATCCGTCCTCCAAATTGGCACAGCGGGATCGATTCGTTCCATGTCTAATCTATATAATACAGGCGGTTTCGTAGAGCCTGCTCCTGAGCTCGGTACAAGTGAAGTTAATCCTGTAGCCCTTGTTCCTCTGCCGGCACCGACATAATGCTTCGAGATTAACCAGGCAGTCCTTTGAAGTGATGCGGAAGGAGGTGCATGTCCGAATGAATAATGCGATCACGTGGCAGCAATGGGCCCAGCAGATCAACGCCTGTCTCGAAATGCAGAAACAGCGCATCGATACATTAGAGCAAACCGTAACTAAGCTGCAGGCGGATCTGAAAGCCCTGAAGGACGAGAAGCGCATTCACATTGATAAAATAGAATATAATTTCGATCAGCTTAAGGTTGAAAAGCTAGATGGGACGCTCACGATCGGCATCAGTCCGAGCGCGATGGATCAGATCGAAGATTTCAGCGTGAATGGAAACTCCCTGAACAAGGAGACTAACGGTGGCGGTATGGCACCGATGGATATGAATCCTTTTTACCAAGGCGGGCAATATCAGGGAACAGGACCCAGCGGAGGGATCGGCGCAGGTCAAGAAGCCGTGCGCGAAGCAGCAGCAAAGCAAGGAAAAGACATTGGGGCAGATGTGGCTAGCGGCATTGAGCAGTATCTACAGTTTGGCGTACAGAGTGATATCAACAACCTTGAACATAAATATCAGCATCCTCTCGATGAGGATTACAAAGATTTAATCATCGATGATATTCGAAAACAGTTGGATACGCGCATTCAACATTATGTGAATCAATACCGCGGTGTTGGGTTCAAAGAACCTTTGGAAGCTGTAACCAACAACATTATGGACAAAACAAAGCAAGACATCCTTACAGCCATTGAGACTTACATATCCAGTCTGCCGAAATAAAAATGGGTGCACCTAGATCAACAATTATTAGGAAAGAAGGGCTGAACATGTTTCATTTACATGTAGAAAACAAACAAATCTGTGTTGGCGATATCCGTATCGTCGGGGTTTCCAGTGCATCCGTTTTCTTGATAGGGGATACAGAGGTCATCTCCTTGTCCTCGATGTTTGACACCCCACCGGAATCGGTCATTATCTCGCCTTTCGTTCCACTTCCTTCGGAGGGATAGCAATGGCACGACTATCGATTGTTGGCAACATTTATATCAACAGCATAGGTTCATCCAGCACGATGCATGCGGGAGATAATAGGTATACCGCTCTGCAGAACCGTGTTTTTGCTGTACAGCGTGAAGTGCCCATTTATTATGGAAATGAAGGTAGCTTTGCGGCTTATCCTTTCTATCAGCGACCTTTTCCCGTTCCTCAACCTCCCGAACCGTTCACAATGTGTGTGGATAACTTAGGGAGTTATATAACCGTTCGTAATATTCGTATACTCGGAATTGCGGCATCGTCACTTTTTCAAATCGGCAGCAATCGCGTCACGACCTCTGAAACCCGTATCAAAAATATCCGCCAATTCGTGACGGACAAACCAGGTCCAAAAGGACAAAAGACGTTCGTGTACACAGGGACAGACGATGCCATTGGCGATGTCCCACCTAATCCGAGTCCGACAACAACCGCTGAGAAAAAGCCCCCAGGTATGGTGTTCGTCACGCAACAACAACAGTCTAAACCAACGTAAGGGAAAGAACAGGGAGCTAAGCCGGGCAGCGCGGACAGGTACAACTGGTCAAAGTTGCAATAATACACTTATTTCCGGCATCTGCCCCTCAAAAATAGGGAATACGTGCAAAAAGGCATCTTTTTACACCTAAAACCGCAAAAATGAGGTTCCGAGGCAGAAATAGTTGCTTATTTGCAATTATTTCGGTAGTGAGAGGTCGCTACGATGAAAAAGGTTGCTCGTATGCACTTTTGCATACTTCGTAGATGGATTCTACAAAAGAAAAAGGGTCCCTCGCCATACACATGGCTCAGGATCCTTTTTCTCTACTGCGTGAGCAGCGGCTGCGCGCGGCTCAGCAGCGCAGCCATCTGCGCTCGCGTTAAGGACGCGAGCGGGCGGAACGTGCCGCCGTCGAAGCCGTCGACAAGGCCCCTGCTGCTCATCGCAGCAATGGCCTCTGCCGACCAGCTGCCCGCTGGCACGTCCGTGAAGGGCTTCACCGCGCCGCTCACCGGCGTGGTCAGCTTGAGAGCGCGGGAGAGCAGCGCACTTACCTGCTCCCGCGTCATGCTCTGATCGGGCGCGAAGCGATCGTCGCTGATGCCTTGCATCAGCCCCTTCAGCTGCGCGAGCCCGATCGCCTGCGACGCCCAGTGGGTCGCAGGCACATCCTTGAACGCGGCGCTGGCGGCCGCCGCGCTCTCTAACCCAAGCGCGCGCACGATAATCGTCGCGGCTTCTGCCCTTGTGAGCGCCGCGTCGGGCGCGAAGGTGTCTGCGGCTGTGCCGAGCATCCAGCCGCGATTCGCGGCGTTCAGAACATCGGTTTGTGCCCAGTGCTTTTGCACATCCGTGAAGTAGAAACCATCCGCCCACAGCTGATAGTAACTCCAAGTATCGTCAGCTTCCTGATTCAAGCTCCAGCTGCCAGTTCCTTTCAACTGATATTTCCCAACTAATTTCAGCTTAGCTTTCATAGATTGCTCGTTATCGAACCACACCGTATAATTACCGGCTGCTAGCTCTTTACCATTCACGGTTGCCTTCACCATCCGTTGATCCAATCGTGAAGGTGGCTACAGGCGACTGGCTTGCCCCATCGTAACGGATTGTACCGTTATATTGATCTACCAATTTTTGAACGCTTCTAGCAGCGATCCCCGCCCCATCGGATGCAGGATCTTGGTTCCAATAGCGGCCATATAACGGCATGCCCAGTACGATTTTATTCGCTGGTGCCTGAGACAAGGCATATTGAATGGATTTCTCGACGAAGGGCAGACTAGCAACAGGACCTGGTGTAGGATCCCCAGGATAGCTCTCATCATAAGTCATGACCATCAGATAATCGCTAACCGCTGCCAGTGCATTGTAGTCATACAGACCGATCCAGTTCGCTATCGAACCTGTCGGGTTCGCGGCGACAGCTACAGAAACCTCCATTGTGCTCGGCAGTTCCGCGCGCAGCATTTCAACGAAATCCGTATATTCATCGCGGTATGCAGCCCCTACATTTTCGATATCCAATTGGATACCATCCAGCTGATTAGCCCTGATACTTGCAACAAGTTCTTTAACTAGTGTTTCGCGTGCCTCAATCGCTTTCTCACCAAGCGTTCTATCGAAATCGTTACTTAGAAAAGGGACAACCCGCTTCCCTTGCCTATGCATCTCCGTAATGAAGGAAGCCTGCAGATCTGTGACTTCTAAACGACCCTCTTCGTTTACATGATAATAACTCGGCGACACCACGTCTAAGGTATCTCCGCTCTTATTTACTTGTGACGTATAGGTGCTCGGAGCTCCACTGAATAAATAGGACATATTGAACTTCCCTTGAGCCGTTGTTGCCCCTGCATACACCTCATTCTTGTACACAAAACTAACCTGACACATTGCACCGACGACGACTAGGGCCACAACAAGCCTTCGCCATCCATGTTTGGATTTCATCTTGTCTCATCCCCTATTCGATTCGTTATGATTCCTTCTATCATCCTAGAAAGCTGCCAGAATCGCTACGAGTAAATACTGGGGATACGTCAAAAAACCTTTACAACAGCGTGTTTCCACGCTGCCGTAAAGGTCGAATAACCAGTCTTCTTACGGTTAGTCACCGCAAGTTCTAACTATTTACTCTTTGTCTAAAGCTTGGATCAAACGATGAATCATCGCCGCTGCCTCTGCGCGAGTTGCATTAGCTTGCGGTAGGAACTTGCCTGCTTCATCCCCTTGGATAATACCTAGGTTAACAACAGCATTCACTCCTGCAATTGCCCAATCCGCAATCTGAGTTTGATCCGCGAATGATTTATTTGCCGTCTGATCCGCCTGCTTCACCAACCGTGAAATCACAACAGCCAGCTCTTGTCGGCTAATTGCCGCATCAGGACGGAATTGTCCATTTGCGCCTTGGAAGATACCTGCTTTCTCTACAGCAGCTACGGCATCCGCATACCAAGCATCTGCTGACACATCGGAGAAGGAAGATGCTGTATCTGAATTCTTCAATTGCAGCATTTGTGCAAACAATTTGGCAATTTGCCCACGTGTCGTTGTACCTGCAGGATCAAATTCCGTATCCGTAATACCATCTACGATGTGATGAGACACTAGATATCGAATATCTTGAATTGCCCAGTGACTAACTACATCTGTAAATTTGCGTTCGAATGCAGCCAATCCAAATGTTCCTGATGCAGAGAAGGATACCGTGATTTCTCTTCCCAGATAGTCTGGCATACCATTAACAAATCCGTATGCACCTAGTAACTCAGGTTCATTCGAAGGCGTAGCTGGAAGCCTCAAGGTCAATGGCTCAGCAGTTGTAAGCTCTTCTTTCTTGCCGTTATTCTTCTTGCCCAAGCTAACTTGCAGCGTTTGGCTTGAAGCTGTATAACCGGCAGGATAAGTTACTTTACTCGGTTGCAATACCAGTTCCAACGTTTCGTCGTCTTTCAAAACAAACGCTTTAGCTGGAATCTTAACCTCAGCATCTTTGTGCTGCAACTTGACGGTGTAGCCTTTGGATTGAATCGCATTCCATACATTTCCTTGGACGAGAAGTGTGTCTTGTTTGTCACCCAACGTTACAATCACTTCATTGTCAGCCACGGATTTGTTTAACATTACGTAATCAAGTTCTACTTCATTAGAAGCAACGGAGCTACCGCCACCTCCGCCTCCGCCTCCACCGCCACCACTACCACCAGGTTGAGTCGGCGGTGTAGAAGTTGCTGTCTTAAACGTATAGCTTGTGTCAGCCACGAGTACGTTGCTGCCGCTATAGTCAAGCAAACTGCCTTTGATGATCACTTGATATGTGGATCCTGACGCAAGCGCAGTGCGCGGTTTCAGTGTTAGCTTCTTGCTTAATTTCTTAGCATCATCTTCAATGAACCAACCACTCTGGTTGTTGCCATCCAGCAGTTGAGCATCTCGCAATGATAAATCTTCTTTATACCCCTTCATGTGCTGGTACTCAAATGTAATATCAATCGCGGTCTTTTGCTCTCCATCGACCTTCACAAGCTGAATAACATCCCCATTCAAACTTGTTTCATCCATTGGACGATCAAAGACAATATCCACATTCGAACTTACATTGACATCCAGGGCATTGTTCGTAGGTGTGATAGATGCAATTTCTGGCGTTGTTGTACGAACTAGCGGTACATTCAACTGTGTTTCTGCTGGTGGTACAACTACCGTACGGGACGTATAATCTTCGTAGCCTGCTTTGCTAAATAATACACGCCAGTTGCCTTGCATGACATCCCAACCGTAGCGACCTTCCACATCCGTGGTTTGCGGGTTGATTTGACCATAATTGTCGGCATCCCAGCTACTCCATTGCGTGTTATTCTGCTGTTGTACGACAGCTGTCACACCAGATACGCGGTTATCCATACTGCCTTCAAATACATAACCAGATGGATCAATAAGAACGATAACCTCCATCAGAGGCACAGTAACACTTATCCCATTCTTTACATAAGTGAGCGTAAGCATTTGCTCACCGTAGGAGCTCCAGCCATAAGGCACTTCGCCTGTAAAGGTTTTCCCGTCACTAGCTTTGCTCAGTTGATACGTACTTCCAATAAAGGAAATGGACGCCTGATCGACAGCCTCTTTAAATACAACTTTGGTTGAAATCGGTGTTTTCTCCGTAACCGCAAATGTAGCTACCGAAACTTTCGGATTCAGCTTCACATCTACGTTCCAACCCGCTGTAATTCTAGCTTCTTCAATCCCCGGTACGCCAGACTTATACTTCACATTCGCAGCTGCCGAAGATTGCGTTTGATTATTTTCTACAACTTGAGCAGTCAGTCGAAGTTCAGCTTCATCTGTATCAGCGGCTACTGGTAATACAACATCCGCATACCACCAGCGACCTTCCGCTGTCACACGTCCCAAACTTATGGAACCTGCATAAATTTCCACCGTAGACCCTGGCTTCGTCGCTCCATATACTTTGATCTTCTTATCCCCAGTTACTGCTGGTGCATTCAACGTCACATACAAGACATTTGACGTAGCGATCTGTGTTGGTTCTTCTTTGTTCCCATTAACGATTGGGTAAACAGATGTCCGAATCGCGGCTTCATCCGCTTGCTCGACGAGAGCCTTAAAGCTAATCTCACCGCTTCCCCCTGCAACAACATCTCCTGCTGGAACTTGAAGTACGCCGTTTGTAGCCGTTACATTTACTAATTTGCCATTCAATTCTACAGAACCATTAACCAACTTCACATTGGACGGTAGTTCAAAATGCCATATCGTGCTGCTCGATGGCGTTGTACCATTATTCTTATATTTCAAACTGTAGCTAAATTCTTTCCCCAATACCACTGTAGCCACAGACGGAGCAAAGCTATTCCCTTCTCCGAAGAAGTGTCCACCTTGAGACTGTAGAACGATGGTTCGTTGATCTGCGCTAGTTGAGAGATTACTCACATAGCTCGGGTAACCATCCAATGACGCAGAAAAGTTGTATGTTCCTGCAGATAAGCCACGGATTTTGAAATAACCATCCGCATCTGTTCTTGCCCATCCGCTGTTCTTGTTATTACTTGCAAATACACTCACATATTTCAATGGACGATTGTCTTTATCGACAACTTTCCCGTGTATGAATTGATCATTCTCCAGCGTAATCGCCGGAATTTGATGATCCGTCACCTGTTGCAACGCTGTGTTATCCGTAAAGCCAACAGCGTGCACCGAGATCTGAATTTGATTCGTTTCACCCAATCGATCTAGCCTATAGGCACCATCTGCATCGGTACGTGCATAGGCGTAAGAAGATCCGGCATAAGCAGATACATCTGCCCCTCCTACTGGACGGCCAGCTTCATCTACAATTCGACCGGTATATACAACCGATGGCTGAAGTGCAACTTCAAGCGTCGATGTTCCTGTAGCAACCGATACCTGAGACTTGTTCACAGGTTGTAGACCAGGTATGGATACGTTAAGCGTGTAGTCATTTGCAGCCGCAATTCCCGGTAACGTTAGCGTGCCATAATAACCGTATACTTTTTGCGTAACCGTTGGATCTGCACCTTCCAGCACAAGCACAGGATTCGGTACATAGACTCGATCGGATACAGTCATTGATTGATTGTAGCCGTAGACATAGCCTGACTCCCAACCGAATGACTGCGCAGCTGTGTAACTGGACAGATAATAAGATTCCAACTGGCTCGTTTGAGCTCCCTCTGGCATGAAGAGCTTTAACGTCACATTGGCTATTTCTTTAATTTTTTTGGCAACAGAGATCGTTACCGGATTCGTAATGTAATTGGAAACGTCATCTACGTTAAATGTTGTTTCCTTTTTTTCATATAAACTATCGCCCGTAATGGAAACAGTGTAGCTACCTGGCTTTAATCGCTTAAGCTCCGAATCACCCGAGTAGGTCACGAAATAACCATCCTGTCCAATATACCCTTCTTTGTTGACAGCGCCTGTGATCGAAACGTGCAGCGCTCTCGCTACTGGCACCTGCGTTCCTTGTTCTACCAAACGAAGCTTCACATTCTGTACCACTGGCAATTTAACAATAAGACCTGTCTGTTTAACGCCAAGCTCAGTTGTAATTCCCTGAACCACATCTAAGTAGCTCTCGGTGATACTTTTCACATTACTTTTAACGAACCCTGCTGGCAGACCCTCTGCCGTAAAGTTCCCGTTCTTATCCACATCTGCTCTTACGTACTGGCCATCAATGATAAATTCTATGACTGGTTTGTCTGTAACGGCTACATCGCGCTGCCTAATGGTACCTTCCAGCGTTGCGCCAACTTTCTTATTTAAGTCTATTTTCTTCTCATCCGAGTTCGTTCCGTCTCTCGTCAAAAATGCTTTAACCGAAACAACATCGGTCATACCTGCTTTAATCTCAAATGCACCTGTATACTTGCCTTGCCCAGGAGACAGAACGACTTCCTCCGCGAAAGTTTCCGTACCGGTTTTCTTGAACGAAACCACCGCTTTCGCACTAATTCCTTCCCCGATCGATCCGGTCAATTCGATAGGCAATTGGCTGCCAATTTTGAGAAATCCTGCTGAGCTTTGCACGGTGGATGCTTTCACATCCAGCTGTGATACAGCAAATGCTGGAACAGCGAAATGTATGACGCTAGATTCCGTGCTGATGCCCTTACCATTTACCGCAACGACCTTAAGATCGTAAGTTTTTCCAGGTTGTGCCTCAGCATACATGAAGGTTGTGCCTGTAACATTGCCTTTGATTTTGACCAAAGTTTGCCCTTGCTCTGCCGCATAAATATCGTAATACGATGCTCCAGAAACAGCTTCCCAAGTCAACTTAAGTCCTTGACCTGCGAAAGTTGCTTTCGGATCTGGCTTGCCAGGAGGAGCATTCGGATCACCAGCAGAGTAAGACTGGGAAATTACGATTTCTTGTCCAGGCCCAATAGGCAATTGGTAGGTCAAGAGATAATTGCCGTTTTTGTCAGGAACCTCTGCATAAACCGAATCCGAATAAGAAGAATCTGATTTCATTATCACTTTGCCGCTCAGATCTTTTACCGTAAGTGTCGCCGGAACAGAATTATAGTAGGAGTAACTTCCAGCGTCATAAGGACCTCTTCCGATAATTGCTGTGCTAAAAGCTTGATAGCTGTTGCCTTGCTTAACGAACACTTGATTAAGACTCAAGTCGCCAGCTTTGATGATAGCTGATGTGTACAGCAACGTGCGATCAGGATTGGTATAATCATAAGACTGAATAGGCCCAAACACGCCTTGCATGTCCTCACTAAAGCTCAAGCTAGTAGCCTGTGAGAACACTTTTCGTTCAGAGCTCCATATGTAGCGCCATGGCGTTTCGTAGTCCGCTTTCTTAATTTGAGAAAATTGGAAGCGATATTCCCCTGGCGTTGTATACAATTTCTTTAGCTTATTCTCTTCTGTTATAGAGCTGGATGGCACGCTAGATGAGTAAGTATAATTGGATTTCAACACACTGACCATTTCGAAAGGGACAGTAGTTTGACCATTCTTCAATTCCACCGCAATGAGGCTGTTCGCCAACTCTGCGAAGCTTATGAGGTTCTGCTCTTGTGCGGGAATCGTAACCGACTTATTGTAGTGGTACGCATTCGTTGAACCATCTGTACCAACCAGCGATACGTCCACTGTAAGTGGCGTACTTAATAGTACACCTGGCGCTGAGAATGATAGTTGGTCATTCAAAGGTGCTAGGGGTAGAGACAAGACCGCATTTGCCATTTGAGTAATGGATGTTCCGTCTAGGGAGAATATCGTCCGAACAAGTCCGCTTTGCACCGGTAGCGATTGAAGACTTCTCATTTGCTCACCTGTGAAAGTCTGGTCTACCAGATAACTGGCAGTTGGACTCCCAGTGGTACTAGAAATTAGATACGCAGCCACGATCCGGTATTGCCGCTGTGGATTAATCTCATTATAAAATTCAAGATTGCCGCCAGACATTGTGGAACTAGCTGTCACACGACTGCCGTCGAGTTCAATTATTGCCCCTCTAATTAAATTACTTGTTGTATAACCGGAAGGTAATTGAGCACCAATTGACTTTGAGCTGCTGTTTTGACCGATCTGAATAGACTGATCCAAGGATAATGACACGACAGTGCTAGGAAACAACTGCCTATTTAATTTAAGACGGTAAGTGCCTGGAGTTACATTATTGATTGGAATCGGATACGAGATTTGTCTTATACCTGAAATAGTCCTCAAACCTGTGCCATTCTGGCTAAGTTGATACTCTAATGCGGGGTCATCCCAATTAAGTGCTTGTACACTGCCACTCGGATCAATGCTAGTCCCTTCACTGTTAAGTGATGATCGAACTGGCGTTCCGTTCGTGCCTAACGTCTCATTCCAAAGTCCCTTCTCTTGCATGGACATGCTGAAAGCACTCGCTGATACGGTATCTACGAATTGCAATTGATTGTTGTATTTATCTAAGTAATACGTATATAAGTTGTAGCCGCCATTCCCGTTGCTGTATGAGTAAGGTGCAGTCCCTCGAAATGCGCTGTCCAGTTGCAGCGTTACGTCTTCAGTAAACGACATATCACCTCTTGAAAAAAGATATCTTGTATTATCTTTTAACACACTGAAATTAACACTGCCTAACACGCCTTTAGTTACATAACCTACTTGAGCCTGCGATTCTGATCCCATGTTTTGCAGGCCAAGCCCTATCCCTGAGTTCTCATAACCCGTCGGTGGTGTAACCTTAACTGTCTCACCGCCGAATGAAATGGATTGCCCGCTTTGCACATCGGCAGGAATGTTTGCTTCTAGCAAATAGGTTGCTGTATTTCCTTGTGTCACTAGAGACGCATATGCTTTAAATCCTACGTTGGTAGCTACCCACGCTGTTGTTTGACCTTGCTCATTGAATGAACGGGTATACATAGGAAAGGAGACTTTATCTGTCTTGCCATACATATCTGTGGGCATCAACAGCAAACGTCCTGATGCGACCTTATCATGTGTGAATGTAAGTCTCTTCAATTGACTTTTACCGAAATTCAAGTTGCTTATATCTCCACCAATAAAGTTATAATGGTAAACAATGGCTTCACCAGTGGAAGACACGCCTCTCACATCAAGATCATATTGCTTACCTTGTAATATAAAGGCATTAGGAATGAAGAACTCCCCGTTACGAACCTTGGTCGTGAATGTCTGGTTCGTATAATACTGCTGCACCCCGTTTGAGGAATAGTGCATGTAGGCATAGAGATACACATCTCCATCTTGCATAGGTGCCCCCGTGTCATTCTCGACCTGGGCAATCACACCATTGACTTCCTGAACCTCTGCGAAAGCTGGTAAGCTGCTGCCAAACAACAACACAATGGCAAGTGCGAGCTGTAACCAACGCAATGACGCCTTTTTACTCATTTCCTTCCAACCCTTCCTTATACATAATTTAACAAAATTTCTAGTATTTCGACTTCCATCTTACTAAACAAGGAATTACAATAGCATTACACGTTAGCACTTTAGACACATTAAGGAGTTTGTCATGCGTCCTATTCCTGATTTTTTCGATCCAGATCCCCCTTCAAGCAGGTTAGAAGGACCTAAACAAACCGTCGTGCTTATTCATGGTTTAGGGCTGAATAGCGCATTATGGGCAACTTTGACGCCTTATTTGTATGATAAATATTACATTAAAACTTATGACTTACCAGGTCACGGGAATGACCATATGCACTCCCTTCCCTTCACTTGGCCTGATTTATGCGACCAGTTTGTCGCTTTTTTGGACATTAACCGATTAGACACCGTTCATCTCATTGGCCATGGCCTAGGTGCCAACCTCGCCGTTAAAGTAGCTGGCCGAGTCCCATTACGGATACAATCGCTCAGCTTGCTTTCCTTACCAGGATTTATTCCATCCGAATATTTAAAGCAAGGCATTGAAGATAGAATCAAGCTTATGCTTAGTAGTGATCGTACCCGCTTTATTACACAAATCCTGCCTGTATTGACGGTTCAGCATAAATCAGATGAAATACGCTCACGTATCTCTCAAGCCTATCAACATGTTCATAAAGGGAAATACCTCCAACTCTTACAGTTATTCCGTGACAACGATACGATTGCTGATTTAAAAAGTTTGGGTACACCTACCATCCTTTTGGGCGGAGAGCAAGATCCCGTTTATACGCCTGTGCTATCGGCCATAAGTGCCAGCTATATTCCACAAGGACGCTTCCAGGTCATTTCTGGCGCCGCGAACCTTATTTTCCTAGATCAGCCGAAGTGGACAGCTTATTGGGTTTGTAAACATATTGACACATTGTCTTCTAATCCCATGGAAACAGACAACACTATACCCGATACTACGATTTCCTTGCATAAAGTCATTCAATCTGGACAGCATCTCTTGCAGAGTGGCCCTGGGAGTGGCCCTGAATTGGACATTCAATTCCTACATTCATTCCGAATTTGCGTTAATGGCGTTGAGCTTCCTACAGGCTGGAACAAACGACTCGCCAAGCAACTGCTGCTGTATTTGTTGCTCTTCCCCAATGCAACTCGACAACAAATGTACGACGATTTATGGCCAAATTACGAACTGAGGAAAGCACAAAACTACTTACGCGTCTGCCTAAGTCATTTGAAATCTTTACTTGAGCAGCATTCCGAGGGGACTGAATTTCTGCGTATTGACCGAGAACATGTCACTCTACAAGGGAATATACGCTGTGATTTGCTCGACTTGATACATAACTTGAAAGTAGCGATGGATGAACAGAATATGGAAGTGAAGGCAGCCAGTATTCTTCAGATATGGGATAACCTCCCTCGTCATCTTCTATCAGGCTACGTCGACGATTGGATCCTCGGAACCAGAGACAAAATAGAGTGGCAGCTCACAGCTTTGGCACACTGGATGAATGAAAATGGGAATGACACTAGCATCCCGATCCATTTCAATCATGTCGCAATACGAAGTTTCCTGCTTGAGCATGAATAAGAGCAAAAGTCGAAAATTAACGATTATTGTCGACCCCTTCCCATTTTTAAAGAATCCATGCCATCTCTGCACCTAAATGTGAATTTTTTGTATGCGAGAACCCTCTCATTGTTAATAAATGGATAGAAATTAGTAGGAGAATCGTTCTATAATGGAGGTAATATATGTAATATTTGAGAGAGGGAAACACCCTTCTTACTTTAGGAGTTGTTTCATCACTGAGGGGGATTTCATACATGGCAGGAGAAACCATTTTAGTCGTTGATGACGAGCAAGAAATTGTCCAGTTAATTCAACTCTACTTGGTGCGTGAAGGTTACAAAGTAATCAGTGCCAATAATGGACATGATGTGTTTGGCATTGTTAGAGAACATAAGCCTGATCTCATTATTCTGGATATTTTGCTGCCAGGACTTGATGGTATAGAGGTGTGTCGTCAGCTCCGCAAAACGAGCAATACGCCGATTCTATTTATTTCATGCAAAAGTGAGGATATTGACATCATTCTTGGCCTTAGCATGGGTGGCGACGATTATATGACGAAACCGTTCAGCCCAAGTCAGCTTGTAGCCCGGGTCAAAGCACTTCTTCGCCGTAACTCGATACGTGAGCAGCATCAAGACGATCCCCAACTGGTGAAATTCCCTGGTTTAGAAATCGATCTCGTGAGCCACATCGTTCGTGCGAATGGACAAACGATCTCTCTTTCAGCCAAAGAATTCGACCTGCTCTCCCTAATGGCCAAGACACCTAACCGCGTATATAAAATTGAACACCTCTTTGAACTTATCTGGAGCTTGGATAGCATGGGCGATCCACGCACACTTATTGTACATATTAGCAATCTACGCAAAAAAATTGAACTTAATCCAGCTGAGCCCCGCTACATTATTACGGTACGAGGCGTTGGCTACAAATTCAACGGTTCTACTGGATAAAATCTAACGAAGCCACTCCGTAATCAACTGCTGAATAGGCACGGCTGCTGCGGCAATGACAAGTGCAGGCAGCATGTTGGCTACATTGATTTTTCTTATTTGCAAAATATTGATGCCGACACCAATGACCAACACTCCGCCTACCGCGGTAATTTGAACAATCATAGCATCCAGCGACGCTTGGCTAAACGCCATGGCAATCACAGTTGCCAACAAGGCAATCGTTCCTTGCAGGACAAACACAGATGCGGCTGAGAAGATAACGCCAATCCCTAAGGTGGAAGCGAATATGATGGATAAGAACCCATCGAGCAACGACTTGGTGTATAAAATATCGTGATTATGCCGCAGCCCGCCATCCAATGGACCTAATATCGCCATAGCACCGATGCAATAGACGAGTGTACAGGTGACGAAGCCTTCCGATATGCTAGTTGGCGCGGCTGGGTGAGCCGTCGGTTGCTTGCTCATCTTACTCTGCAGCCAATCGCCAAGCTTGGTGAGATTTGCTTCGATCCGCATGAGCTCGCCGAGAATACCACCAATGACAAGACTCATGATGACAAGCACAATTTGATCTGATTTGAGTGCCATGGTAATACCTAACACAGTGATAGCGAGGCCTAGGCCCTGCAGCACTGTGTTTTTGATGCTTTCTGAAATGCGGGGCAGCAGCACGCCTAATAATCCGCCGATAATTATCGCAACTGCGTTCACAATCGTCCCCCATAGTGCCATGCCTTTCATTCCTCTCTGTATGCGATGATGACCTTCTCATTCTACATGATTCTCCTCATAATTTCCTGCAACCTTGGAAATGGTAAGGATAAGCAACAGGAAAGGAGGCATGTTGAATGTCGAAGAAGAACAAATCCATGGATCCCATGACAGGTGATACGGTCGAAACCGACGGTATTTATGCCAATGAGGCTGGGCAAGAGGTCACACTTAAACGAGGTGATGAGTTCCCCGCCGATCTTGTACTTGGCCGCAGTACCTATGAACTGCAAGGCTTTGCCGATGAGGCTGAGATTGATCATGATCAGTCGGAGCTTAACCCCATGCGTAAACGTGTAGATGCAAGAACCTAAGCTTTTTTAAGCGTGTGATGCAGGCAAAAGAAACCGAGCGGCCACTAGGGCTTCTCGGTTTTTCAGTCTTCTGTGCTATACTAGGGAGAAACACTCGTTACTATTTCCCCGGGGGATTCCTAAATGACACGCATAATGATAATTACAGGCGGCACGCTTGGCGATTGGGCACTAGAGGAGATTCGCGCGGATGATATCTTGGTTGGTTCCGATCGCGGGGCTCTTTTTCTCATTCAAAATGGCCACCTACCTCATATTTCAATGGGCGATTTCGACTCCGTCTCTGCCGAGGAGCTTGCCCTTATTCGCGCTTCAAGCAAAGAATTCATTGATTGTGATCCGATTTATAAGGATTTAACGGATACGGAAATGGCTTTCAATTGGGCGTTGGATCAAAAGCCAAGCCAAGTCCTGCTCGTCGGCGCGCTAGGCACACGGTTCGATCATTCCCTTGCTAATGTGCATTTGCTTCGCAAAGGTATACGACACGGCATTCCCTGTGCCATTATGGATGCCAATAATTTGATCATGGTGATTGATCGATCTACTCGCATTCAAAAAGGTCCCTACACACATGCTTCTCTGCTTCCGCTCAGCCTAGAGGTCACGGGGATCACACTGCATGGCTTCCAATATCCTCTTCATCAAGCAACGCTTGAGATTGGGATGTCGCTTGGCATCAGTAATATTCTCCTAGAGCCAGAAGGTCTTATCGAACTATCCTCAGGGCTGCTGCTTGTGGTTCAGAGTAAGGATTAGGGCCGCTCAGCCTCGCAGTCGAATTAAAATACAGATTAAAATTTGGAAATTCGACACGCCCTTGCCTGCCATAGGATATCTAACTATGTTACAATCAAGAATACGCTAGTTACATTTTTTGAGATATTGAGGTCGTTTAAGCATGCCCCCTGTTCAAGAGAATCTTGTAAGAAATCTTCTTCCTGCCAAATTACCTTCTGTCATCACACACTTTGCATCTCGCCATGTCCTTACTACCCGTGAAGCCGAAATTATTAGCCTTATTGCTTTGCGCGGTTATAGCAACCGAGAAATCGCAGATTATTGCTTTATCAGTGAGAAAACAGTCAAAGTCCACATCGAGAAAATCATGGATAAAGTCGGAACTCGATCAATGCGCAAACTTCTAGCAGCTATTATTAGCACCGACGCGTATCCTTCATAATGAAACAAAGAACCGCCGACTGCTTAAGCAGCTAGCGGTTCTTTGTACTATAGTGCGTTGCGACGGTGCACGGGTTATCGCGCGAGCAGGCGCGGGGTGTACTCCAGCGCGGCAGGCTAGCGATGCAGGCTAGATACGGCAGCGGGGTGCGGCGCAGCGGGTAGGATGCATCGGTGCGCGGCGGGGTAGAGCCTTTCGCGGCGACGGGCAGCAATGCTCGGTGCGGCTGGGTGCGGCCATACCGATGAGTACCGTGCCTTGTCTCACCATGCCGAGCCTACTAGCTGTAAAAACTACAGCTAATTCAGCTCATTTTCGCTGAAAACGCGAAATAGATGGAAAACCTACAGTTAATCCAGACTTCTCCGCCGTTTTGAAGCTAAATACTAGAATTTAACTGTATATTTTCCATCTATTCACTTTAGATCATTGAATTAGCGAGAAATAGCTGTACTTTTTCCATCTATTCACTATTCGGCGCAGGGTGTTGCTATTGGTTATTGAATGGTTATTTGTTATTGGATGTTACCGTTGCTGGTTGCTATTTACTATTTACTCTCTACTGTTACTCTCTACTTCCACTGTTTACTGTTACTGTTTACTGTCACTCTCTACTGTTACTCTCTACTGTCACTGTTTACTGTTACTCTCTACCGTTACTCTCTACTATCATTCTCCGCTGTGACTGTTTACCGCTCACCTTTACTACCACTATTCTCCATTTACTTTGAAACCCAACTATTCCCTGTTCACTACCGACCACTCGCGTCGACATAATTCCAACCAGCATCCCATCCATCGTTACTCGACTCCGACTTATGCGAGCGTACCCATTAGATGTCTACGACTACAACGCAGCAGCAAGCTTCTGCACAAACTGCTCCAGATAGCGTTGATCAACGTCATCGAACCGATTGAGGCTTGGGCTGTCGATATCCAGCACTCCGACAAGTTTAGTTCCCACCACAATTGGGATCACGATCTCCGATTGCGAAGCTGCATCACAAGCGATATGTCCCGGAAAAGCGTGGACATCAGGAACAAGCACAGTTTCCATGCGCTCAGCAGCTGTACCGCACACCCCTTTTCCAAAAGGAATTCGCACACAAGCCGGTAATCCCTGGAAAGGTCCAAGCACAAGCTCCTTCCGCTCCAGTTGCTCATCCACCAAGTAGAATCCTACCCAGTTGATGTCCTCTAAGAATTGCCCCAGCAAGGCGGATGCATTCGCCAGATTCGCAATACGATTCGGTTCATCCTGTATTAACGCGTGAACTTGCCCAATCAGCAAGGTATATTGTTCTTCTCTTGTTCCACTGTAATTCGATTTCGCAAACATCTGTCATCATCCTCTTCTGCCTAGTCTACTTCTCATCATACCAAATGAATGGCCTACCGCCAAAGGTGTGCCCCCAATGAGGTTACACACAACAAAGGACAATCAGCTATTTCAGCCAATTGTCCTGGATTACGCTTATTTTTGCCCCCTAATTGGCGTTCGCTCTGTGCTTTCTTAGGAGATGCTGCTCTAGCAAGGGTTAGTCCCTCGCACTAAGCATGAATAATAGAGAAAACGATCGTTTTCCCATCCGACTCCAATCGTGTTTCTACCGAGTAGTTGCCGATTTGTGTTGTCGTCGTTTCGAGAATACCTTTCGCCGTTGCACGCGCGCATGCATCTGTAAATTGGCGATAGAAGATGTCCGCATCATATCCAAAAAGGAAATCCGTAAACTTACGTATACTCTCCGTATTACGAGCAAGGACGCCATCCTCTAGTCGCACAGTGACGCCATACGTTGCAAACTGTGGATCTAACCAGAGCGAAGCTTCATTGCTATTGCGCGCTTCCACCGTTGCCCCGCTCAGCGACTGAGCTTTGGCTTCTGCATTCCGGAATAGACGGAGTGTCGTCTCTTGCAGATCGTAATTCGTGCCACGCAGCTTGCCCGCCTGCTCCATTACCTCGTAAGCTTGCAGCATGCGCTCATCTGGGAATACCAACTTCTTGTAGCTGCCATCCTTGGTCGGCACGACTTTAATGAAGGCATTATTATCGTTCTTTACGGAGATGCGCTTCGACTTCGTCTGCAAACGTGTAATGATTTGCAATGCTTCCGCGCGTGTCACATATTGGCCTACCCCGAAATAGCCATTCGGATACCCTTCCATGATTCCCTTCGTCATCGACTCTCCAATAAATTTCTGCTGCCTGCTCGTTGCGCTCTGTAAATCCCCGAAATGAGATGCTGCGCTAAGACTATACGTTTCGTCCTCCAAGTACTCCGTTTCCTTCAATAAATAGTACAAAATCTCCGCAACATCTTCACGCTTCAGGGAAGTTTTATAATCACTGAATTGCCCTTTGCTAATAAAATGAAGATCACTTGCCAGATCCAAATACGGTTTCGCCCAATAACCAACCGTGTTCGGCTTAAACGTGAAATCTCGGTAGTCTTGCGTTAAAATATTTTGATTACCGGCGCTCAGCGTTTGTAAAAAGCTAGTCTTCCACTTCCGTTCCCCATTCGGGAACTTATCTGTAAAGGCTAGCAGTACAATTTTCACAAATTGGTCTGCGGTAACGGTCTCGTCCGGTCGGAATGTTCCATCTGGAAAGCCATCCAATAAGCCCTGCTGTGCCATTTGATCAATCGTCTGCTCTGCCCAATGTCCCCCGATATCCTTAAAGCCCGCTGCCTCACTTCTACCTTGCAGACCACCTATTGTTAATAGACAACCGATCGTCGCTATGGTCAGCCATTTATTCCATCGTTTCATCGCCAATTTCTCCGCTTCTGTGCTAAATTTCGGCACCAACAACTGCCATTCTCTAGGATAAGCCTTCTACTAGCCTTTGAGAACATGCTAAAAAGCCCATTCATTAAAGCAATGTTAGCCCACCTTAACTGGGTCTATAGCCATATAAAGACCAAAAAGACCCTACTCTCCACTAGGTAGAAAGCAAGATCCGATAGGGTATATGCAATTATATTTTCTTTTTGGCCCCTGCTACTGCTTTGGCTGAATTATAATAGCGCATCCAATCGACAATATACATCATTTTAGCTAAATAATCGGGTGCACTTCCCTGTAAATGGCTGTAAGACTCATCCTGCAGCAGTTGATGCAACTCATATGCCTTCGTATAGAGCGTCTTAGTGAACGCTTCTTCCGTCTGTGGCTTATACAGATCCGTTCCTCGGGAAAGCTCGATTTCTTCAATAATTGTACCTCGATAATAGGGGTAAACATTCACCTGCAGACCCATGTCTATGTAGGCTAAGCCTGTATATTCATAAGGAAGCCAAATTAAATTTGTCTTCTTGTCTTCTAGCTTCACAGTGTACACTAAGCCTAAGTTCAGGGCAATCGGCTGCGGATAATTGCTGATTTGACCGGATCGCAAATGATCTGCAATGTGCTCAACGAAATTCATGCTGTTCTTCCTCTCCGAAGGATCTAGTCCTTCCTTCATATTGCGTGCAAAATCGCTCCGTTGTCAAGCAAGTCCGCATACGTTCTAGTTTTACTCTGTTATTGTTTCTCTTTCCTAGGTATATTTTCCTGCCGATCACGATCTAGTTATTGGGCATGAAGCGTTTCTCCCAAGAATACGCTCTGATGAGGCACAAAGGGGCAATGTCTTACGAAAGATGTAAGTAAAGTTTTTATTTCGGATAGTGAACTTTTCAGCAATAGATGCGTCTATATAGGAGAGGTGAGAGAATTGGAAACGACCGGTGTCCATGTATTTGATTATTTGAAGTACATCGCAGAAACAACAGATCAGAAGGTAATCCTTCGTAATTTAATGGAAACCTACGGGAATGATGTGTGGAATTATGCCTTCAGTATTTGTCGTAATAAAGATGCAGCCGACGATATTGCACAGGATGCTTTCTTAAAAGTATATCGCAACCTGACAACTTTCCGTGGTGAAGCTGCGGTCAAAACTTGGTTGCTTACTATAACCCGCAATACGGCTTATGATCATATGCGCAAAGCGTTCTGGCGCAAGGTGACTCTGGTTGGATTCGTACAATCCGGCGGCACCGCAAGCTCAGCTGAAACCGAAGCCGTTGAGAATTTATATGCAAGTGAAATTTGGCAGAAGGTCATGTCTTTATCCGCAAAATATAGAGAAATATTAATTCTTCACGCACATTATCAGATGACAACTAAGGAAATGGCAGCGATTCTGGATATTTCGGAAGGAACCGTTAAATCCAGACTTCACCACGCCAGACTGAAGGTTCTTAATCTGAAGGAGCGTGAAGCGCTTGAACACTCCTGAGCCGGATGACTTCCAGAAGCAATTGGAAGATGGGCCTCTCGTGCAGAAGGGGTTCACCTCCAAGCTTCAACAGGACATTGAGCAAACGATTCAAAAGAAAGAACGCAATAAATCTAAGGTAAAGCCTCTCCTCTGTGTTGCTGGTTTAGGTACAGTCTTGGCTGTTGTAGTTCTTTTCCCATGGCATACGATGCATACGCAGAGTGAAGCTGCTGCTATTGAAAGCAAAATGATGGCGGATGCAGTTACTGTTTCCACGCCCCCTCCTGCACCCATCAACACCGCCTTGCTTATTGGTTTACGGACTGAGCATGAGCCTGGCACTAACGGTGGTCAAGGGCGCACGCTATCGCCGCTTCGCTATAGTACCTATCGGACGATGCTTGTTGCACCCGTTCGCGGGCAGTTGCAGAAAACCTCCGAGGGCACTGGCATTTTGATGCCGTATAAGCAAAATTTCTGGAAAATCGACTCCCTCGCACATATAACCAACAAGGGTGAGTCTCACTATTTGACTGCTCATTTGGCCGATCAACCTGTCAAACAAGAACGCCTTACCGAGCCAGAAGATCAAGAGTTTAATCGTGTAGAAACACTCTTGTTTGCAGGTAACCAATACGTCTCTATTGCCGAGTCAGAGGCCGCTTGGAATGGCAATGCCCCCTATGTTGCAGATCGCATTTGGGTGCGTACACTTCCGCAATTGAAAGAAGCTCGAACCATGCAATTTTACAAAAAACCTGTGGACAAGAACCATGTATCCTTAATGGATATCTTTGGCGCAAGCACGAGTACCGATCTTGCAAGGATGTCGAGCATGGGCGACAATGCTTTGAGCGAAGTCTCAGGACAGAGTTGGACCGTACAACGTGAGCCCGGACAATGGGTTGGCAAAGTGGCTGAAACACCTAAATCCAGTTTATCCAAACCGGACTCTTACGTACTGCGTGATTTCCCGCGCCAGTTACCGGATAAAGTCGTTAATCACGATGATATCTGTTGCTCTTGGAGCAACATTAAGTCCTCGTGGCCGAAGGCTACGGATGCGTTAACCTCCCCCTTGGACGATATGCTCGTCATCTTCGAGGGAGATACGCTCAAATTCTACTCCTACGGTCAACCACCGGGCAGCATTCCCCAGCTTACCTTAGATCTAGAGCCCGGTGAACAGCTTGTCATGGCACAGTGGGCCACAGATCACTACGTCCAGGAGTGGATCGACAAAGTCGGGCGGTACCTGTCCACGGATATAGATTCCAAACCCCTGGGCGCCATTGGTTCTGCTGTAGGACTGCAAACAGAAACACAAACCAAACCCCACTAGAAATACAAACAACCCGCTGGTCCTTTTGGACGGGGCGGGTTGTTTGTTGTTTCGGCTGCGCTGGTGTGTCCGAGCAATCGTTATTGCTGCTGTTACTGCTACGTCTTCTTTTGCTTCTGATGCTACTGCTACTGCTACTACTGCTACTGCTACTGCTACTGCTACTACTACTACTACTACTACTACTACTACTACTACTACTGCTACTGCTACTGCTACCCCAACGCTCCTAACGTCTCCGCCACTTAACTAATTTAACTGGATTTTATGTAGCTATATTGGTTGATTTTCACTCATTTGAGAGAATAGCTGGATTTTCTACAGTTAATTCCTCCCCAAACCTGAGTTATCACCGGTTCTGGCTATATTAGCTGTACTTTTTCCATCTATTCGTCTAATTCAATACAATTCTGTTGAAATAGCTGTATGTTTTCCATTTAGTTCACCACATAACTCGCCAGATGCACTGCATCTATCTCTATTTACTTCTACAACTGCGATTCTACTTTAACTATTACTATTACTATTACTATTACTATTACTATTACTATTACTATTACTATTACTATTACTATTACTAGTACTATTACTAGTACTGCTACTTGTTACTAATTGCTACTCCCCAGCCTATAACTTCTACTGTACTGCTCCCCTTGTCAGCCCCTAACAACCACTCTCAACCCATTAGGCTTTATACGCATCCATGAATCCTTGGACAAAACGAGGATCCCACTGGCTCCCCTTCCCGTCTGCGAGAATGGCCATCGCCTTCTCTACGGGCATGCCCTTCCGATACGGACGATCGGATGTCATCGCATCAAATGCATCAGCTACCGCAATGATGCGGCCGAACACAGGGATATCCTCGCCCTTCAGGCCGTCTGGATATCCGGCACCGTCGTAGCGCTCATGATGCGAGCGCACCCCTGGAAGCAATGGAGCCATCGCCTCGGCAGGCTCAATTTGTTTCAAAATCGACTCCCCTAGGTCCGGGTGACGCTTGATCTGCTCGAACTCCTCGTCGGTTAGTCGCCCCTCCTTTAACAGCACCGCATCGCGCACGCCGATTTTACCGATATCGTGCAGCAGCGCTGTTTTGTACAACCAGTCAAGTTCCTGCTCGCTCAAATTAACCGATTGACCAATTAACAAGGAGTACTTCGCGACGCGTGTTGAGTGCCCTGCTGTGTAAGCATCTCGCGCATCAAGCGCTGCCGCAAGCGTAGCATAATAGCTCTGCAGGAGGAGATTGTTCATTTTTTCACGGGCATCGAGCCCCTTCACCATGTGGTTAAAACCCGCAATCAACCGCGAAAACTCATCCGAATATAAGTCAGAGGCTCTTACTTTGAGATCACCAGACTGTACCTGCTTCATCACACGGTGTAAATCTTCAATTGGCTGTTGAATATCACTGGCCAGCAGGCGTGCGCCCAAGGAAGAGAAGCCAACGCCCAGCAAAAGAATAATTGCCGCCCACTTCCAATAATCAGCAATCAACTGGGAGGAGTCCACGCTTGTACTCAACCGAATCTGTGTTGCTAAGCTAAAAAGAAATAGCGGCATCGTGCCAATCAGAAACGCACTTAACTGAAACTTCCGCTGAATCGAGACGATAACGCGTCCATCTAACGAGACGTCTTCCCCATGAATCTGTTGGCCTAACTCACGTATATGTATCAGCATGGGCCGAATGGCTTGCGCCGTTGTAAAAAACTCAAGCAAAGCATGCATACTAGCAATCAGTATCGCCCCTATCCCCGCCAGCCCAATATAAAAAGCAGGCAGAGTCAACCACCCCCACGCAACTCCCAAGCTTGCCATAGTCATGGCAGGAATGGATAGCCCCAAGAAGTGCGGCCCCATAATCCGCATCACTGATAAGGCAGGAAAACGATGTGTCTGTAAGTAGGCTGCACGAATCGTCTCTAGTGATGGCTTTTTGTGCCTCATCATTTCCCGAATGGGTCTTATGTGCCTCCGAAATATTAGGAACTCCGCAAACATCATGACGCATAGTGATAAAATCATAATAATAAACACTCGGAGCATTTCGGTTCCCGTAATCGTGAGCGTTGTCGAAATAATAACCCCACCCACAACAAGAACAGCAATACCCGAACCCATCATATAATTTCGTAAAAGATCACGTAGAAATTTTCTATATACCAGCATACCTCTCCCCGCCTCTATCCAAACTATGCATACTGCGATGAAGTCTCGCATCCCTCCCTTCTATTGTATCGTAATCTAGTAAACTCCGCTTGATATCTCTCGTAGAACCGACTAGTTTAGGCAAAAGAAAAAAGCCACACTCCATTGTTAAGAGTGTGGCTTGGGGCCTTATTCGGGCGAAAGGCACTCCTGTGCCTCTTCCGCCGAGACTTTAAGGCCCTTTTCGGGCCCTACCGGCGCCCGCGGGCAACACCGCGCGGCTTTAGCGCCCTTTTGGGGCCATAACCAGGCGAAAGGCACTCCTGTGCCTCTTCCGCCGAGACTTTAAGGCCCTTTTCGGGCCCTACCGGCGCCCGCGGGCAACACCGCGCGGCTTTAGCGCCCTTTTGGGGCCTTAACCAGGCGAAAGGCACTCCTGTGCCTCTTCCGCCGAGACTTTAAGGCCCTTTTCGGGCCCTATCCACGCCCGCGGGCAACACCGCGCGGCTTTAGCGCCCTTCTGGGGCCTTAACCAGGCGAACGGCACTCTGGTGCCTCTTCCGCCGAGACTTTAAGGCCCTTTTCGGGCCCTACCGGCGCCCGCGGGCAACACCGCGCGGCTTTAGCGCCCTTTTGGGGCCTTAACCGGGCGAAAGGCACTCCTGTGCCTCTTCCGCCGAGACTTTAAGGCCCTTTTCGGGCCCTACCGGCGCCCGCGGGCAACACCGCGCGGCTTTAGCGCCCTTTTGGGGCCTTAACCGGGCGAAAGGCACTCCTGTGCCTCTTCCGCCGAGACTTTAAGGCCCTTTTCGGGCCCTACCGGCGCCCGCGGGCAACACCGCGCGGCTTTAGCGCCCTTTTGGGGCCTTAACCGCGGCCCGCGCGTCGCCCCCTATTCTTCCCGCTTCAAGATCGGGTCAGCATCCGACCCTAGGAACGCGCGCGCTAAGTCGGTCACACTTTTCCCCGTGAGCGTCTGCGTGATTTCCGGCACCTGCGCGATCATTTTGGCGATATCACCGGTGATCCGGTTGACGCCAGACGCCGAGCCGTCCTGGGAGATTACGGTGATCTTATCGACGTTGCTCAGCGGTGCCGCAATTTTCTCAGCCAGCTCCGGCAGGATGCGCAGAATTTCCACCGTCACAGCCGCCTGCGTGTACTGCTTGTAAGCTTCGGCCTTCTTCTCCAGTGCCTCCGCTTCTGCAAGCCCCGCTAGACGCACGACTTCGGCGTTCGCCTTCCCTTTGGCGAGCTCCGCTTCCGCCGTGGCTTCGCCGCGCTTTCTCGTGGACTCCGCTTCCGCCTCGGCTTCAAGGATTTGCCGCTGCTTGCTCACCTCGGCTCGCATGATCGCCGCCAGCTTCTCCGCTTCGGCTGGCTTAATAACAGAAGCCTCGAGCTCCTTCTGCTTCAGATCAACCTCGATCTGGCGAACCGTCTTGTTCGCCTCTGCTTCCATCTGACGGATCCGTACCTGCTCCGTTACGAGCTGCTGTTGAATTTGCTTTTGCTTCAATTCATAGGCTAAATCCGCTTCCGCCTGACGACTCGTCGTCTCCTGCTTGAACTCCGCTTCCTTCATGCTGAGCTCCTTGCGATACTGGGCTTCCTTCGCGGATGCCGCACTCTCCGCTTCAATCTTCAATTGATGAGCTTCTGCCCTGCGAATGGCCGACTCCTTCTCCGTATCCGCCTGCCGGATTTGAATATCTCGCTCGACTTCCGCTTTGGCGATACTCGCGCTTTTACGAATCCGCTCGACTTCAGGTACACCTAAGTTCTCAATGTAACCTTGATCGTCCGCTACTCTTTTCAGCACGAAGGAAATGAGATTGAGCCCCATTTTATCCAAATCCTCCGAACACGTCTCCCTCATCTTACTGTTGAGCTCATCCGGATTCTTCAAGATGGATTCCACCGTCAATTGCCCGACTAATCCCCGCAAATGTCCTTCTACAGAGTGTAGAATCATCGCTTCCCGCTCCGCCATCGAATGGTCAAGGAACTGCTCGGAAGCAGTTGCGATCGCGATGGGATCACTTTGAATCTTAATTTGAGCGACAGCTTCAATTTTGAGACGAATCCCTTGCAGAGAGAACATCGGTTGGTCGGGTTTCACATCAAAGCTAGTGAGCATCATCGAGATGGTTTTGTAGCTCTGAAAACCGGGGATAACGAACGTCCCTCCGCCTTGCACGACTCTTTTGCCCCCTAAACCAAATACGATCATCGCTTCATTCGGCGGCACTTTCTTGTAAGCTTTTACAATTGAAGCTAGTAAGATGAAAACAACAACCACAATAGCTGCTACCATAATAAGCACTGAATACATCATCTCTCTCCTACCTCCCAGTCATTCCTCACTATGGTTTAAACCTAGAACGGACTAGTCGTATTCACTAAATGCCGTCACCGTTGCAACACCTTTACTCATATTCAAAATAACAACCTTCGTCCCTTTCGCCAGGGACTCACCGTTCTCCGAACGAACACTGATGGAGCGCGTAGTGCCTTGGAGCACATACACCATTTCACCCATGCCTTTTCCAATAATCGGAACTGTCAGCTTACCTAACTGACCGCCGAGCTGGAAATCGCTCTCCTTCATACTGTCATCATGCTTATAAATCACCTTCGCGTACAAAAGAAAGAAGAGCCACGCCATCACAAGCCCTGCCGCAACGGCAAAGAGAAGAATCAACAAGCCGCTTGTCATGCCTACTTTGTTAAGGATATACCCCACACCGCCGAACACCGTCACCCCTGCGAGCAACGAGGACATATTGAACCAAGATGGGCCGATATGCCCCTGTCCATGACCATGTGCACCGCTTGTATCACCATGCATTTCAAAACTATCCACTCCGAAAATTGTAATGAGCAGCGTAAGTACGAGACCTACAAAAAAGCAAATCAGAAACATCGTCATCATCAGCTTTACCTCCCACATAGATGTAGACGAAATTGGGAATAAAAGGTTTCGCTTACTATTTATAAAAAAACCTCCTACAAGAGTAGGAGGAAATTATACTTACTATTAGTTTATGAATGCTGCAAATTGTAAGAACCTTTTTAGCATAACCGTTGCTTGCGCTCTAGTTGCACTCTCATTAGGCCCAAACGATTGGTCTGTCAGACCATTTACAATATTAGCAGCAAGTGATTGAACTACAGCCGATGTAGCCCATGCACTGATTGTGTTGCTATCAACAAAACTAGCAAGCTTGTCTTGCGCATGTGATGATTGTACTTCTTTACCCGAAAGCCTCAATGCCCTAGAAATCATGACAGCCATTTGCTCTCTGGTAATATCAGCATTAGGTGCAAATTCTCCCGCATTATTTCCTTCAACAAGTCCTAATTTAGCTGCCGTCCCTACAGCCCCCGCAAACCAATCATCACTTGTCACATCTGTAAACATAGACGACTTAGCAGCATCTGGTTGTAATGCTAGTGCGGTTACCAGCATGGAGGCGAATTGCGCACGGGTCACTCGCTGATCAGGAGCAAAAGTAGTCTCAGTCATGCCTTGCACAACGAACTTAGATGCTAACAATTCGATGTCTTTTTTAGCCCAATGTGCGGTGATATCAGTAAAAGGCTTGTCCAATTTCACCAGTGTGTATATGCTGTTATGCGGCGATTTAATGGTGATTTCGCTTTTGCCATTCACATGGGAGAAAACAGCAGGAATGAATGTCATTTTACCTGTAACAGGGTCGAATGAAACAACGGTTGTAGCATCAGTATCCACTGTAGAAGGTACAATAATCTTCCGTTCCACATAAGTTCCTGAAAAGTCGTTCAGTTCTACCTTCGTAGAACCAGATTCTGCTGTAATGGTAAATTCTATTGGATTGGCAAGCAACGTCGTAATCGTTGGATTCGCTTGCTGAAGTGCCTCGTAAGACTTCTCTGACGCCTGTGTCACGGAAATCGTTACTTTCACATCTTTAATGTCCTTGTTTAATTGCTTAGCGATGTCTTTAAAAATGCTAACGGGTACTGAATACGTACCAGCATCTGACTGAATCGAGATTACGATATTCGAATTGGATTTCAAAGCTTCCGCCAAAGATGCTGCTGGAATGTCGATTTTGGCCCCAGCTTGCGTGCCCGTCGCATCCAAAGTAATCGTTTGGCGGTTATTATCGTTGTTTTTGATTACATCAAGCGCCTTCGTGAATACATCCGAGTCCAGTTTGACGCGTGAAACCTCTTTGCCGTCTGAACCTTTTTCTTTTGTCAAATAATTGTTCGTATCCACCTTGGCGCCATCGTCGGATGGTTTGGCTGAACTTGGAGGAGCGAAACCGCCACCACAACATCCGCTTTGATTCTTAGGTTTTAATTCCGCTATCTTAGCCACGGCATCCGTAAGCTTGGTTTGGTTTGTTGGGCTTACCAACGCCTTTTGAGCCGTTGTAAGTAAGTCAAACGCTGCTTTAGCCTCATTTACTGCTGTTTCATTTGTTAATGCTATGTTTGCAGCCGCTGGCAGAGCTGTGATCTTGGCCGTTACGACAGCTGCTCTTAATTCCGCTATCTTGGCGATTGCATCTGTAAGTTTGGTTTGATTCCCTGAATTCACTAAACTTTTCTGTGGCGTTGTAAGTAAGTCAAACGCTGCTTTAGCCTCATTAACTGCTGTTTCATTTGTTAATACTATGTTTGCAGCCGCTGGCAGAGCTGTGATCTTGGCCGTTACAGCCGCAGCCGCATCTGCATCTTGCGTATTAGGAGGCAGAATCTTAATTGTTCGGTCAGTTGAATATTGGTCGATTAGGTTAGGTGAATATACATATGAATAAGAAAAGTTGTTTACTGAGAGTGATACTGCAGCACTGAATCCATTTCCTCCCCATAGCGGCATTCTAATTTCATCAGACCCGCTTGAAGAGGACATTTTCAGAACATATTGTTCATTGGGTAGCAGAGCTGTACTGAGTACAAGTGATAGTAATTGAGGTCGTGCGTAACTGTTACCATTACTAGTAACTACCGGACCTGCAGGACTCCCGCCGCCTCCGCCACCACCACTGCCATTTACTACTGAAGTACCATTAACTACTTCATTGGGGAAATAAGGATTATGAATTAAACCCGTAATACCGACCTCAGATTGATCCGAAACTTTAATTAATTGCAGGTCTGAACCCATTAAATTAGCATTTTTAATAGTTGTTGTATTATGCGCCCCCACTCCATTCAATGGCCAACTATCGTAAGGAAATTCGATATCCAGACGATTCCCAGTACCATTTGTAGGTGAGAATCTTACAATTTCTTCATTAGGTGCGTACCAATGGCCTGCTTCTTTGTTTGCAAACAATACTGGGGTAGCCTTAAAATTACCGTTCATAAAAATTGCAGATTGATCTACTTCAGCAAATAGACCCCCGTAGTCAACATACGCTACATTATTAGAAACAGAAGATGCGGGTTGAAAAGTTTTATTTTCCGAATTCGTAATGGTTACTGAATAATTGCTTCCTGGTAAATCGAAATAATATCTTAAGTACGGAGCCACAAAATCATAGTCAGTTTGAACGATGTTAATCCAGTAACGACCAAGTTCTGATTGGCCCTTGATTTCTTGATTCGTATACGTAAAACTTTCAACAACAACACCATCTGCATCTTTAACTTCAAACTTCGTATTTGCTGCTGCAACGCCATTTAAATAAACGTAACCTGCATAATGATAGGCTTCAGGTCCTGTTGCACTTACGAGTGTAACCTTATCACTTAACGCTGATTCGTTACCGAATATATCTGTTACACTTAATTGAAGATCGACAGGCGGTGCATTAAACTCATACTGCTCCCCCCATTCAAATGGAACATAACCTTGGGAAGATCTATTGAATGTCCCATTCCTATATGCTTTGACACCATAGATAAAGGGTAGATTATCAAGCGAATCCCATTTAATTCGCCAGTACCCATGTTCAAAATTTGCCACAAGATTAGTAGGGGGAGTCAGATTGACATTACTTCCGCTATAGGTATATACATTACTGCTCACATTATTAACGGTTGAGTAAACAGGCGTACTACCTTCATAAACAACTGCTGTAACTGGCTTAAGTCCTTTAAGCTCCTCGCTTCCCACGCCATTCAACTCATAATAAAATCCATTAATATAAGGGTATGTAAAGTTTATACTACTTGAAGTCACTGCTTTAGTCCCATATGTCTCATCATTCACACTGACCGATAACGCTGCCTTGTCTGAATAAATATACCCATACACCGTTCCTGATACAGGATCAAACTGGAGATTAAACAAACTTGTTGCAGATGCTATAATTGGCATGCATGCATTCACCAAAAATAATAGCACGAGTGCCGCAGAGGCCCTTCGCTTTAACGATCCCGTTACCTTATTACTAAAATGCAAAATAGTTCCTCCTCAGGTTGTTTCTACCGATCTTCTATTACCTACTAAATAATAAAAGATAACAAGAAATTCAACAAGACTAAAGTCCTATTCCTTATAATGGAAAATAGGAACATAACATTAAATTTTGCTTAATTTCATGAAATGGAGTGAAAACACTTAACGTGAGTCCAAGAAAAAAACAGAATATATCAGAAGTTACAAGTAACTGGATTTCATCTTTTTCACTAATATTGCTTATCGTCTTCTTCAGTATCTCTCTATTCCGGCACGGTTTATTATTTAAGCCTGAGTACTTACTGATTTCAGGCTGTCTCTATGTTTCAGCAGGTCTCATTTTATTTAGGCGTAAAATGCCTTTCAATCCTGTCTTCTATCTATTTACAGTCTTTGTCTTTCTTTACTTTACACTTACATTTAGCGCTATTTCTAAACAGGAGTCTCTAGCAACATCGTTTCGTATCGCACTTGTCATACCTCTATTTCTTATCGCTGCACAGCTTACCCAAGCACATAGAGTAATTCTAATAAAAGTGTTCGTTTATTTGTGTTCGGTTGGGATCATTTTTGGTGTTCTTATGGACCAATTTCGAGAGGGACGTTTTGAAGGACCCTTAGAATATGCGAATGCGTGGGGGGTATTACTACTTACTGCCTTGCTTTTATCCAATATGTTAGCCACTTTAGAAAACAAAACTAACTATATCTGGCTTAGTTCTCTTTTATCATCAGGAATCATTCTGACCGGTTCACGAACAGTTCTTATACTTTTCGTAATCATTGTCCCACTACAATACTGGGCATTTGGAAAAGATTATCGAAAAACCATCCCTTCTGTAACGTTAGCTATTTGTGCCGGAGTTGCTAGCGCTGTCGCCTATCCATTTTCAAAATGGGTATTTCTAGGTTCTATTCTCGTCGTCGCCTTACTCGTTCTCTATGTGATGCCTAATATTCGGACTAGAACAATAAGCTTAACGATGATTCCAATTCTTCTATTAATGGTTGGTGCAATGCTATACAGTAATCAAACTTCCTCACTTAAACGTTTATTTCAGCTAACTCCCCACGCATCAGAATGGACAAGTAGGATTGGTTATTACAGGGACGCTTGGCAAATGATTATCGACTCCCCTATGCTAGGTTACGGCGGCGGTGCATGGAACATTTTACAATATCACTATCAAACAGCTGCATATACGGTCCTATATTTACATAATCATTGGTTGGAAACGTGGATTGAGACCGGATTGATTGGTGTCCTACTATTCACAACTATTGTAATTATGTTTATTTGGAGGGGCTTGTCTTCTTACCTAAAATCAGATGATCCAACGAAAATTTGGGTAGCTAGTTGCCTTGCTGTATTCGGTTGTCTTCTGATTCATAGTACAGTTGATTTTACGTTTGAATATCCTTTGCTATTTGGTCTTTGGGTTATATTTGGCATATTTAGTAACACTTCGTCAGCAGAGTTAAACACCGCCAATAAATTAAAGATGCCTCTACGCATCCTATTCTCATTGGCACTTATCTTATTTTCGATGGTATCTATCCGTCTCAGCTTCTCGGAGGCGTTATCCACAAAGGCAGAGCACACACCTAGTTATACGGAAGCCATTAAACTTCTTGAACGAAGTTCAACTCTTACTTTCGTACCAGCAAATCAACACTATAACATCGCCTATCTCTTGCTAAAAAACTACCTAGAAACAACAAATCCAGCTCATCTTACCCGCGCCGCGATCGAGATCCATAAAGCTTATTCCATGAGCCCACTCGACGTACACGTCCTATTCCTTCGATGCCAAATCCAGTATGCGCAAGGGGAGCGTGCACAAGCGACCTTAGAGCTGCAAAAGCTTCAGCAGCAATTCCCCTTTCGAGCAGATATTCAAGCGGAACTCGAAAAATGGAAACACACTCGTTAATTTTTACCCGCACAGCGCATCCTTCTCGTACAACTTGCGTATAATCATTCGATGACTTATCGTTAAATCTATTAAAACAAAAGGAGTAGATTATCCCATGCATTCAAAAAAATGGACTTGGTTAATTTCGGCAGTGCTGGTAATCATGATGTTGACACTAACAGGTTGTCAATCCATACAAGGCTTGGAACTGGCGAAAGCCGTTCAGAATGACGCGAATGTGAAGTCTTCCGAGTCAAAAGGTACTTTGCAGTTCGAACTTGTCCCAGGCGATACTTCTAAGCTCTCTGCGGATGAGAAAGCCGCACTTGCTGCTTTGAAGGATGTAAAGGTTGAGCTTGCTGTTACAACGCAGGATAGCCAGCATCTATCTGCCGAAGGCAAGATTGTTTACAGTAAAGGGACTATCCCTTTCAACGTTGCTATGGAAGGTACGAAGATTAACCTTAGCATCGAGGGTTCGAAACAACCGATTGTTATCGATCTTTTGGGCGGGACGGATATTTCCTTCTTAAGTTTCTTACCTAAAGCTATCCAAGAACAATTCGGAAATAAATTACTTGAGATTAAATCAGGACTTATTGAACTTATTGTAGCGAATATGACAGATCCTACTTCCCTAGCAATTACTTCGGTAACGGACAAAGTGAATAATGAATCGCTTTCGTTGCGCAAAGCACATGTAGAGCTTAGCGGCACTGAATTAGCTGCCCTTCTGCAAAAGCTGCTAGCTAACGTTCTTGCCGACGAAGCTGGCCTCAAAAAAGTGCTTAGCCAATTGTATGATGCCCTTGCTCCTGTCATCCAAGAACAGATCGCAGGTGGAGATAAGAGCATTACGTTGAGTCTTCTAACGAATAAGGATCTGACACTTGGCTTTGTGTACGCCCCGATCCATGATTATCTAGCGAAATTAGCGGATTCCATTGATCCAACGAAGGATATGTTTAGCAGCAAAGCATCGCTTCAAGCAGATGTTTACATCGATAATGACAATCAAATTCGCAAGCAGAACATCGCGATCAATATGCCAATGACAGAATCCAACAATGGCGCTTCCGCGATTAAGGTTTCCTTTGTGAGTGAAACTTGGAATTTGAATAAACCGGTTACGGCTAGCAAAGTAGATACGTCCGGCGCGCTTCAGCTTAAACCAGATGCTACAGCAATCTTCAAGGTGCTAGCAGCACTCGATAAGCAATCTACGCTGTACAAAATGCTTAAAAATGATTTTCAAGTAACGAAAAAAGATATCAACATGGTTACTGACGGGTCAGGGGCTAAGGACGACACGCCTCAACCATTCATTAATGCGAATGGCACAACGATGGTACCGGTTCGCTTCGTTTCGGAACAGTTAGGTGCTGAAGTTGGCTGGAATGGCGATCTACGCCAAGTAACGATTACCGATTTCCTCACAGGGAAAACACTTCTATTAACGTTGGATAGCACCAATGCAACTGTGAACGGTTCAGCTGTTCCTGCACTGGAAAGTGCTGCTACATTGTCCGATAACTCAACATTTGTTCCTATTCGCTTCATTGCCGAGCAACTTGGCTGCGTAGTTTCATTCAACAATGAGACGCGTGTCGTCACAATTCACCGTGACTAAGTAATTTCTATATAGGCGATCACCCTTTTCGTATAGCTGAATAGTCTAGTAATGAACCTAGGCAGAAAGCCTGCTGCGAGCGCGCAGTTGAACGAGAAGGAGTGAACGTTTATGTATACGAACCCTATGCACCCACAAGGACCACATGGTCATCAAGGGCACCAAGGACCTCATATGGTGTACCAATCAGAGCCCAACTGGCAACACATGATGAAGCACAAAAGAGACGCTGTCATGCACGCCCTGCACCCACACATGGGCCGTAAGATTCGTGTCACGACAATTGATGGGCATACACACGAAGGTGTTCTCATCAATGCAGATGGTCATCACGTGTATCTGAATATGGACCCACATCACGGTCACCAACAAGGTCATCACAGACCGATCTACACACCAGCACAATATAATCAGATTATGACACTTGTACTTTATGAACTCTTGGTTATTCTCCTGCTCGCCTAACACAGAAAGCTCGCTCCTTCATGCCACGCGGCTAAGGGTAGCGAGCTTTTCTTTGCCTTTTTGTAAAAAACCACCAGTCAAGCGCATCTTTTCCTTTTTCCAAGCGTATATTCTATCGCTGCTATTTTTTACTAGCTACTATACATAGAAGGAGTAGATTTGATCATGCTTAGAAAGATTGGAATAGGGTGGGTTGCTACCCTGCTTGTCATCTTGCTCATAACCTTAACGGGTTGTCAGGCAATTCAGGGTTTCGATATTGCGCAAGCCCTGCAAAACAGTGCATCAATTAAATCTGTTAAGGCTAGCGGTTCTATGAAATTGGACTTTCTTACTAGTTCCACAGGAAGTTTGACTGCTGAAGAGAAACGATTACTAGACATTTTGAAAGATATGAAAGTAGATTTCACGAACATCCTCTTACAAGATGAGGAACACGTCTCCATCGAGGGAGCGCTCTCCTATGCTGGCGGTACGATTCCCTTTAAGATCGCGGTACAGGATGCCATGTTGGTCATTCACATCGAAGGGGCCAAGAAACCAATCTCGTTTGATCTCTCGTCAACGAAGACTGCAAGGCCAACAGCAGCTACGGCAAACCGTGATGAGCAGTTCACCCAGAAAGCAAAACAACTGGCGCCAGCTGTCATCAAGTTCTTTCTAAATAACGCACCTAATCCGGAGCATTTCACTGTTTCATCCGTAACCGATATGATACACAATGAACCACTCGGGCTGAAGAAAGCCCATATCGAAATTTATGGCAATGAAATTGAAGGACTTCTTAAGAAATTCCTGAACAATATCCTCGCTGACGAAAAAGGCCTAAAGGAATTGATCGGTCAGCTCTATGATGTATTTGTTCCACTGATGCAAGAACAAATGAAATCGTTGTCGACGCCCAACAACAATTCCAACACGAACGTCTTTGTTGATCCGAACGCGCCTAATTTTGAAAACAAAACGGAAACTGTCGAATACTACTACACGAAGATTCAAGAGTTGCTTGGAAAAGCACTGAATGACTGGGAAGAACAAGGTAATAGTCCATCTTCCCCCAAGGTAAATCCTCAGACAGAGGCACTGTTCAGTGATAAAACTTCGCTCAAAACGGACATTATGATCGATGGAGATAACCAAATTCGCAAGCTCAATTTGGAGTTAACCCTCCCTGTTACGGATATCAGTTCAGGCATTGAGGGCGTCCGCTTAACACTTAACTCGGAGCTCTCGCAGATCAATCAGCCAGTGACAGCTGCAACGATTGATATTTCTAAAGGCACACAAGATATGGCAGCGATGAATACGATCAAAGAGGGGGCGTTTCTAGCCCTATTCGATAAGAGCTCCAAGGCTTATTCCCTTCTAAGAAAGGATTTGAAGATCGCGAAGAAAGAGGTTCACCTTTTGCTCAGCACACCTGCTGACTTGCATCCTTCTAGTGCTACGCAACCTTTCATCAATGAGGAGCAGGTTGCTATGCTGCCTCTTCGCTTTATCTCAGAGCGCTTCGGCGCTGAAGTAGCTTGGAATGGCGCTAAACAACAGATCACGATTATTGATGCGCTTAGCGAAAAAACAATCGTGATGACCATCGGCAGCCGCGCAGCAATCGTGAACGGCACTTCCGTTCAGATGCAGAGTCCAGCCATCCTGAAGAATGGTTCTACGTTCGTGCCGCTGCGTTTTATCACCGAGCAGCTGGACGGTAAGGTTAGTTTCAATGGCGAAACAAGAAGTGTAACCATTACCAGAGAATAGTTGTTCAGGAAGTCTGAAAATAACTTTGATGTTTTTTCAGAAAAGTGGAATAAGCTTCCTGATTAATGGATATATTATCAAAGCTGCGTTAATGATTTACAAGCTCTTCGGAACGAGTTGATTCCGCCGTTGAGAATCGCAGGCACAAATTATTGTTGGAGGTTTATGAAGACATGGAAACAGGTACAGTAAAATGGTTTAACGCAGAAAAAGGATTTGGATTTATCGAAATGGAAGGCGGCAATGACGTATTCGTTCATTTCAGCGCCATTACAGGAGAAGGTTTCAAAAGCTTGGATGAAGGCCAACGTGTGCAATTCGAAGTTGTTCAAGGTAACCGCGGACCGCAAGCTGAAAATGTAGTCAAGCTGTAGTCCTTCATCACATATTGCTTTAACTGCTTGCGCGTCAGAGTCAATCATGACAAGGAGGAGTTCGATTGTACTTTTCAAAAAAATCATTGGAACCAGTACCGGAGGAACAAACCAGCATCTGGACCTGCAGTACTGATCAGTGCTCTTGCTGGATGAGAGATAACTTTTCGTTCGCGGATAGTCCCGCATGCCCGATTTGCAATTCATCCATGGTCAAGGATTTAAAGATGCTCCCAACCTTATCGAACACAAGCAGCAGGCGATGAATCCGACAAAAGCCCTTGTCTCCCATGGAGACAAGGGCTTTTGCATAGAATAGGAGTACGAGTTCGCATCCTTATTCACTTATATGATAGTTCGCTGAAAGGCTTCTCCTTGATACATTAACAAGGTATCTTCATCGCTCATATGTGGCGTAGCTAACACGAGGATTTTCCCCCACTCCAGCTCAGTAATGAGACTGTCCGCCTCAGCTTCCGGCACTCCGAGTGCCATGATCTTCACTCTCAGTTCCTCACTGCGTGATCGGAAGAGATTGGCGATTGACGCGAACAGCCCCTCTTCGGCCATTGAAATCTGCTCTGCACCCGTAAACTCCGCAACGTATTCTGTACCTTCAGCACTGTGTGTCAGAACATAAATATGATCTTTTTTAAACCCTTCGGAATGCAGCTGTTGCACCTTATTCTGCGTATCCTCAAGACTTGATGTCACACTTACTCTGGTATACGTACTCATGGTAATTCCTCCTCGTCAATGGGATTTATAGCGTGTATTCGCGTACCTCGAGTTAGCTATTATGTGCTAAATGCTTCGGCGTCTGCCGAAAATCAGTGATACGACGAACATAATAAGGAAGACGAAGAACAAGATTTTGGCGATACCTACTGCCGCTGAGACAATCCCAAAGAATCCAAATACACCTGCAACTAACGCAATTACTAGAAACGTCATAGCCCATCCTAGCATGCCCAACACCTCACTTTTTCTTTTTCAATATTGTTGATCTTGCTATGTTATCTATTACCCATGCCACCTAGGGTTGAAACAGGCCTTAACGTAAGTTGATCAAAAGCGACTATGCCGTTAACTAAGAATGTGTACGCTATTTTAGAGGTATGCCATAATATCGCGTATGTATTTGTGGCCCAGGGGTAACTGAATCTTACTCTTATTGAATACGGCCGGATGTGTGAAAAGCTGGTTGTGAGCAGGGCTAGAGTGAGAGAGTTGGGGTAGAAGTAGAAGTAGAGGTGGAGCTGGAGGTAGAAGTACGTATAGTAGCAGTGATAATAGCGGTAGAAGTATGAGAAAAGGTGAGCTAACTCCCCCTGTGTGCCAGATGAATAGATGGATTTTATACAGGTAAATCAAGAGATTTCCTGATCAAACGATGAATAGATGGAAAACCTGTAGTTAATTCTCCACCCATTTTACTCAATTTGATAAAAAGAAGCCGTTTTACCTACATGTTTTACAGTTAAATTGAATTTTCGAGAGAATTTCGCATAAATAGCTGTATTTTTTCCAGTTATTCCCTCATTTTTAACACCGAAAAGTAAAAAGGCGCCCCTCCACTCACATGGATTTGGGGCACCTCTTCACCAACATCTGCTACGATCTCTTACGGTATATTCGTTCATGTGGCACAAAATCATCATATTGCACACCATCAGGCACGTGGAGAATATACTCTTTCTTCCCTAGACCCAAGATGCCTTGCCGGGTTAAGCTGCTGTAGAACAGACTGTGCACTTGATGCTGCAGCTTCGGATTGAAATAAATCATCACATTCCGGCAGAGGATAACGTGAAACTCGTTAAAAGAACCGTCTGTCACCAGATTATGTTGGGCAAACATCATATTCTCTTTCAGGTGCGGTTTAAAATAAGCATACTGATGATCCGTCGTATAATACTCCGAGAACGCTTTGGAGCCGCCAGACTCCAAATAATTCGTGGTATAGAGCTGCATCTGCTTCAGCGGGTAAGCGCCTCTCTGCGCCGCCTCTATAGCCTGCTCATTCATATCCGTGGCATAGATTCGCGTCTTCTGTGCCAAGCCCTCTTCTTGCATGAGAATAGCCATGGCATAGGCTTCTTCCCCTGTAGCGCAGCCTGCGTGCCAGATTCGAATCTCTGGATAGTCCCGCAACGTGGGGACGACTTGCGTTCGGAAGGCAGTGAAGAAACTGGGATCTCGGAACATTTCTGTCACTCGAATCGACATGTCTCCCAGCAGCTTGTCCACGAATAGCGGCTCATGCAGCACTTTTTCCAGAACCGCTGAAATCGTTGGCAGCTTTTCCATTTTCATTCGATTTAGAATTCTTCTGCGTAAAGAGGAGCGCACATAATGTCGGAAATCAAATCCGTACATTTGGTATATGCCCTCCAAGAGCAGATTAATCTCAATATTCTCCCTCTCGTCGACAGGAGGCTCTTCGTGCTCCATCCATCCATCCAGTGGATCATGTATCAATGCTTCTTCACCTGCTTTGTGAGCCACACACGCATCAACGAGAAAAGTTGTTCCATCTGCAGCGGCTTCGTAATATAGTCTGATGCTCCTGCTTCAAGACATTTCTCTTTCTCGCTCTTCATCGCTTTGGCTGTCAATGCAATGATGGGCAAGTGGCGTAACTCCAATCCACCGCGAATCTCCTTCATGGCATCGTAACCATCCATTACTGGCATCATGATATCCATTAATATCAGGTCGTAATCTGACTCCTTGGTCAATAGGTCGATGGCTTCTCTACCATTCTCGGCTACTACAACCGTTACGCCTTTTATTTCTAAGGCACTAACGAGTGCGAATACGTTACGGGCGTCATCATCAACAAGCAGAACTCGCTTTCCTTCAAATAGGTGTGCATCTGCATGAATAGTCATAGGCACATCCGAAGATAGCTCAGCATCGCTAAGGAAACTATTCGGATAGGGAGTTCCTCCTACTCCTATATGAGGAATCAACTGCTCACTAGAAGCGGCGATCTGATTATGTGCCGAGCTGCCGTCATGGTGACCACGATCTTCTGGGCTAGTGGGAATATACAACGTAAACGTACTGCCTACCTGCACCTCACTCTTCACAACAATCGTGCCTCCAAGCAAACGGGTAAACTCGCGACAGATTGATAAACCGAGCCCCGTCCCGCCATACTGACGATTCGTTGTGCCGTCCACTTGTTGGAACGCCTCGAAAATAATATGTTGCTTATCAATCGGAATCCCGATACCTGTATCCTTAATGGAGATCGCCAGAATCGTTTCATTAGGACCTCGATGAAGAAGTTCTCTAATACGTGATGAATCAGCGAGCGCTATTCTCATTGTAACAGAGCCTGTTTCGGTAAATTTAAAAGCGTTTGACAGCAGGTTTTTCAGAATTTGCTGCAATCGTTGACCATCTGTCACAATGACGGACGGCACATCTGAATCCAGCATAACATGGAAATCTAATGCCTTTTTCGCGGCCACTGGTGCAAACATTAACTCCATGGACTGTGGAATCTCAGTCACATTAACTTCGTCCTGCATGATCTCTATTTTTCCAGCTTCAACCTTGGATAAATCCAGAATATCATCAATTAATGACAGTAAATCATGCCCCGCCGTATTCACCACACGTGAATACTCCACAACCTCGGACATTTGCATGTCTCCGCTGCTCTCCACTAGCATTTGCGAAAGAATCATGATGCTATTCAGCGGTGTACGCAATTCATGAGACATATTAGCCAAGAAGTCGGTTTTGTACTGAGAACTTGTCTTCAACTGCAACGAGTACTCTTCCAGCTCATCTTTGGCCTTCTCAAGCTCCGTTGCTTTCTGCTCAGCAAATTGGTTCTGCTCCTCCAGAAATTCATTCGTCATCCGCAATTGCTCCTGCTGCATTTGCAGTTCTTCAGACTGTGTCTGAAGCTCCTCGGATTGCGTTTGCAATTCCTCTGTCAGAACTTGCGACTCGGAGAGGAGACGCTCCACTTCCATCCGGCTGCGCACGCTCGTAATCGCGGTTCCGAACTTCTCTTGCAAGGAATCAATCAACGTCAGATGCTTCGACTGAAATTGGTGAATAGAGGCCAACTCAATGACGGCTTCCGTTTTTCCATCTACAAGAATCGGGGCCAATAGCAGGCTGCGAGGTGTTGAAATCCCTAACCCCGATGTTATTTTCACATGATTATCAGGCAAATTATCCAATAAGAAAATTCGTTTATCGACTGCACATTGTCCCACTAATCCTTCGCCTAATTGAAACTGGGTAGGGGCATGAACCTGTCCAGACGCTGCATATCCTGCAATTTTCACATACGTAGGTTCGCTCTCTTCGTTATGCCTCAAATAAATAACACCATAACTAGCATCCAACATAGGAGCCAGTTTATGGATAAAGGCTTCACTCAGCAATGTGATGTCACGTATGCCTTGATACAGTGTCGCAACCTCAGTAATGCCAGACTGAATCCAACTCTGTTTCTCTAAATTCGCTAAGAGATCATTCGTTGCCTCAGCCAACATACGGATTTCATCATTCGTCTTCACTTCAATCCGAGAGGAAAGATTGCCTTCCGATGCAGTAATATCACGAATCTTCTGAGTAACTTGTTTAATTGTGTTCGTTATCGAATTCGATAGAATGAGTGCCACAACTACCGCGATAATGGAAATAATACCTAGAACAGTAAAGAGAACGATTTTTAAATTATAATTGCTTTTGGCAATTTGCTGCACTCTTAACGCTGTTAGGTTTTTCTCTGTCGTGAGAAAAGAATCAAATTGCGTACGCAACTGATCCATCACCTTTTTGCCTGCATTCAGTTTAAAATAGTCATTAAGAGCTGTCGTATTGTTTTCCTTTTTCAAACGAATAACATTGTCCCCGCCTGTTTTCAACCAAGCCTGAATCGACTCTTTAATAGACTCTAAGCTTTGCACTTGGGGGGGATTATCGCTAACAAGTTGTTTAACTTTATTCCACGTTTCTTGCCACGTTCGACTGCTTTCATTATATGGATCTAGATACTGCTCATCGCCTGTGATGACAAAGCCGCGCATGCCTGTCTCCATATCGAGCATTTTTTTCTGCAATTCATTAAGCTGATCATGTACTTCCATATCATGAGAAGAAATGAAGCTGACTTCTTTCTGTAGATCCGTAACGCGACTACTTACGACTAATAACGATAGACCCAAACAGACAAGAATTAAGATATATCCCAGCATAATCTTGGGTTTAATCTTAAGTAGAATGGAATTAAACATAAGAAAGTGCCTCCTGGTACAGTTGGTAGCAAATGTAAGATTAACATTATACTAATCTACTATACCACATTTTCAGCCCATAACAGGTAACTAACCTTTATACGCTAGGTGTTAAGGCTGTTTTCAATTTCGACATGGCCCGCTTCTGAATACGGGATACACTCATTTGAGAGATGCCAAGCTGATCTGCAATATGGCGTTGAGACTGCCCCTCCTGGTAGATCATCGCAATGACAGTACGTTCCTCATCCTTCAAACAATCCATCGCTTCCGCTAGATCCATGCGTCGTTCGACGGCTTGATAGTCATCAGAGGAACCTGCTATCATATCCCCAATCGTGGCCCCATCCCCCTCGCTTGTAAGCGGGGTGTCTAGCGATGTGTAGTGATAATAATCACGTCCAGCTAAGATTTCAATCGTTTCTTCTGGGCTCAATTCCAAATAAGCAGCAATTTCATCCACATTCGGCGAGCGCTCCAGCTTAGCCGTCAGCTCATCCAATGCACGTCCCATCTGGGCACCTTTTTCCTTAATGCGTCTGGGAACTTGTATGTACCATGATTTATCACGCAAATAATTTTTGAGATGACCGATGAGGCTTTTCATCGCATAACCTTCAAAAGGTACTTCCATGGCATGATCATACTGTGTAAATAATCGGAGCATCGACATCTGTCCGACTTGAAAGAGATCCTCATAGAGATCAGGGCGGCTTCGCGACATTTTGTTTACGGCCATTCGAACTATCGGTTCGTAATGCAAGAGCAATGCCGTAGCCGCCTCTGGACATCCGGTTTCTTTATAAATCTTCTTCTTTTCATAGATCTCATATAAAGGATCGGAGGAAGAGACCGTTCCCTTCGCATTCATACAATCTCCTCTTTTCTATACACCTGCTTAGTCAGAATGACCTCAGTTCCTTGGCCACCGCGTGCAAGCACCTTAACATCATCCATGAGTGCTTGCATCAGGAAGAGACCGAGTCCTCCAACATTCGCTTCTTGAATCGATTTATGGTGCAGCGTCACTTCTTCTGGATCCGTTTGAATATAATGAAAGCTATCGCCTTCATCCTTCACCGTTATTTTCATATAACCCTCGCTAGGCTCAAATTGAACCTCTACTATGCCTGGATTTCCCTCTTCGTACGCATGAAGAATGGCGTTGTTGCAAGCTTCTGCGACAGCAACCTTCATATCTTCAATGTCCTCAAAGGAGAAGCCCGCTTTGGTTGCAACGCCGTATAATGTGAGTCGAACAATATCCAAATATTCTGCTTGTGCAGGTATGGTCAAACCAATGTATGGGCTCATATGATCTCTTCTTTCCTTTCAAGTACACGTTGATTTTCTCTTAAGCTGCCATTGCTATGCAAATAACTAGAAACACCTGTAATGTCGAATAACCGTCTAACTTTAGCTGGGATATGGTCGATCTGGAAAGCTGCGTTCATGGCAGCCCTCACTTTAATTGCAGAGACGATGAGCCCAATTCCCGTGCTGTCTATATATTTCAATTCCTTTAAATCTAAGATAAGCGTTTCTTCCTCATTTCTGACAACAGAATCCAGCACATTCGCTAGTGAAGACGCTGCTGAAAGATCTAGCTCTCCACTTAAATATATCCTATTTTCTTTCCCATTCGATTGTTTATAAAACATAAATTTACGTATTGCGTTCACGCCTGATGACCCCTCTCTATTTCATCGAACCGGTTTGCGGTGATGACTTCTTTACTTTAATTTTATCCCAAATCTCGAGCGTCATAGTTGCTCCTTGCAGAATAGCCTTTAACTTCCCATTTAACGGGGATGTTTTCTTGGATACCTCTGTTGGTTTCACAGAAGCGATCAGGCTTGAAGCTGATTGTTTAACAGAAGACGATAGCTCATGAAGTACTTGACCAACATCCTGCACAGTTCCAAATAGATGATTAAGTGTGGAAAGTTTCATTCGCATATCGATCGCAACCTCATTCGTATTGAGAATGACATCCTTCACATCAGAACTGATCTCCGTCACTTCAGTTTTCATCTGCCCCATTGTTGAGGTGATCTCATCAAGGGAATGCTTTAATGATTTTAAGGTTTGGATCAAATAAAACACCAGAAATACAAACGCTACGGCTACAACACATACACTAATTTGAAGCAACATGGGAATCCCTCCTATTTTGCCTTGTTATTACGTAGTTACCCATGGTAGAGAAAGTTGAATCACCTTTCATAAGAAATATGCGTTTCCTAAATGACTGTTTCACTTTGCTCCAGCAAGGGTACTTATTTCTTGTAGACACAACTAAATTAATTTAAGTGGAGGAATGATCATGGTTAATTCAACGATAACGAAGGCTAGCCCGCTAACAGAGATGCTCGATAAACAAGTCGCCAACTTCTCGGTACTCTATATGAAGTTGCATAATTATCATTGGTATGTGAAAGGTGAGAATTTCTTCACCCTACATATTAAATTCGAAGAACTGTACACGGAGGCCACACTCCATTTGGATACGATAGCAGAGAGAATGCTTTCCCTGCGTGCAGTTCCGACTGCTACCCTGAAAGAGCATCTGCAGATGGCTTCAATTAAAGAAGCCAAGAAGACTGAAAGTGATGCTAGTTCCATGGTAAAACAGCTCGTCGATGATTTCACGATGATATGCGCCGAGTTGACCGAAGGAATTGAATTGGCTGAAGATAACAAGGATCAGCCAACAGCGGACATGCTGATTGCCATCCGCTCCTCCTTGGAGAAGCACAGTTGGATGCTGGCAGCTTATCTCGGCAAATAGGACAAGCAAAATAAACGGCTGCACCGTCCTTTGAAGGACAGGAGCGTTTATCTAGAAATTCAGCATAATTAGTAAGTAAAACTTATAAATTCTGATATTTTAAGAAAAACCACGGTTTGGCGGTTAATCCGTCATTCCGTGGTTTTTATTGTCCATATATTTAACTAAAGTAACCTCAGTGCCACTCGTTGTGTCGACCAGAACTTCATCCATCAACGCTTCCATCAGATAAATGCCCAGACCACCACTTGTAAGCTCGCTTGGCATCGTCCCTGTGAAAGGACCCGTTTGCCGGCTTTCACTAGATGCCCCGTAGCTAGTCCCGTTATCCTTCACTTTCACTCGGAGAGCATCATCACTAAGTTCATAGCTAATGTCGATGTGACCGCCGGTATCTCCAGGGTTCGCATGCAGAATGGCATTATTACAAGCTTCAGATACAGCCACCTTCATGTCTTCAATGTCTTCATACGAGAAACCCAGTTTCGTTGCTACACCATACAAGCTAAGTCTCACGATTTCCAAATGCTCCGCTGCTGCTGGGATATGTAGGCGAATGACATTCATACGCTGCCTTCGATCCCTTCATTCAGAAATCCAGTAATCCCTGTCAAATCAAACAGTTTCCTGATCCCTGGCGGAATATCATGGACGGCGAACGGCGATTTGATTTCATCGCGGATCTTCAAGGTAGATACCACGATGCCGATGCCTGTACTATCGATATAGTTTAAATCCTTTAAATTAAGAATTAATGCTTTGTCTTCACGATGAACGACGGCCTCAAGTGCTTGGCGGAAAGCTTTCGCTGCTGCCAAATCAAGCTCCCCACGAATAATGAGCTGTATTGACTTCTCTGATTCTTCAAGAGTAACTTCAAATCTTTCTGAGGACATAAGCCACACTCCTTCGTCATTATTGTTGTATCGTACCAAGACCACTGCTCGTATACAAGTTTCACGAAATTACACAAATCTAGAGGCAGAGATCATGACTAAGCACATATCATCCTGCGAAGGGCTGTTCTTCGTGGTAGCAGCCAGCCTTTCGACTAATCCTTCCGGGTCATGCCCATTCCGATCTATGACGTTGTTCTTGATTTCAGCCAAACCATCATGCTCCTCATCTGAGATCCATTCCGTCAATCCATCGGTATACAAGACAATTTGAGCCCTTTTCTCGTAAGTCGCGAACCCTTTGGTAACTTCAATCCCTTCAAAAAAGCCAATTGCACAGCACCCTTCAGAGAGCAGTTGCACTTCGCCATCAAGCACAGCAACACCAGCCGGATGGCCGGCATTCACATATTCTATGGTGCGCTTCTCGGTATCAAGTACGAGATAGATCGCGGTAAAGTAATAATTAATAAGACTATCTGTGACATGGAGCTGATTCATTCGCCTATTGAGTTCCTGCATCACCAACTCTGGATCGCCTATCGTCGTAATGGTATCCTTCAAAGCCGAGTAAATATACATACACACTAAGGATGAAGAAATACCATGCCCCATCATATCGAGCAAAATAATGCCATATTGATGCGGTCCGATTGGGTACCACGCATAGAAATCACCTGCCAGTTCTGACGAAGGCCGATACACCGCCGAAATCTCGATATTCTCATTCTTCAGTGGATGGCTAAGCACACTAAGCTGGACCTGTTTAGCCAAATCAAGCTCATACTTGATTCGTTTATCACGCTCTTTATGCCAATCCTTCTCGTATTTCAAACGAAGTGTAGAGCGAATCCGGGCTAGAAGCTCCACCTTATTAATCGGTTTCATGACATAATCCAACGCTCCTGCGTCCAAAGCCTCTGCCAACTTATTGGAATCCCCCATCGCCGTTACGAAAATAATCGGAATATCTCTTAAGCGCTCATCAGCTTGTACTGTCCGACACGCTTCTACCCCATCTATTTCCGGCATCATCATATCCATAAGAATGAGATCAACCGTTATTTTCGCTTGATCGGGTGTATTCATACCAAGTAAGTGATAGAGCTCTCTGGCTGAAGATAGCGATATTAATTCCGTGTAGCCCGCTTTTTCCAGAATTTTTTCAATAATTAACAAATTGGTCTTATTATCATCCACAATAACAATACTCATCACGCTAACCCCTTTCGGGTAAATAGGAACAGATTTCCCTATGTATAATCTACTATATATCCTATAACCCTATTGCAGACTTTTCAATCAGGTAATGAAGAAACTTCACAAAATTAACTATAATATCCCTGTTACGTATGGTATCAGAAACCTATATGATTAACATTTTTCTCTTCCACCTGTTTCACTTTTTCTCTAGACGGGTACATCCAAGTATGGACATGAAACACCTAAACCCCAAATTAAAGGAGAGATGACGTATGAGTGAAGTAGTCGAGACGAACAAAGGCGGATTATGGTTAGGTCTAATGATTGGTGGTGCTGTCGGCGCGATCACCTCATTGTTAATTGCCCCTAAAGCGGGGAATAAGCTGCGCGAAGACCTTATGAACACTTATCGGACTTGGCAGGAAAAAACGAAAGAAATCGCCACTTCCGTCAGCGAGGGCTCCAAAGCCATTGCGGAAAGCGTTAGCCAAAAGACAGAGGATCTTGTCGATACAGCGAAAGAAACAGCCAAAGAAAGTCAGCATCGTGTGACTGACACGATTCAGGCAGCCAAAACGACTTTTCAAAATAATTAATCCTAGTTGTACTGGGGGGTACCCCCTACTTAAAGGAGTGCTTTACGATGGACAAACATGTTCTGCACCAACAGTTAACTGACCGCGGACTTGAACGTATAGAATACGTCGAGAAGTCTGTGTACCGCATTGATATTTATAACGATGCCACCTCAGCAGCTTATCCGTTGACGTTAACCACGATAACTTCCGAACTCGGGAATACAACCGTGCATTTCCATGAGGCTGATTTCATTGACAACCAATTCGTCCCTCTGCAAGTTCGCCGGGCCGCGTTGGATAAATTAATTGAGCTTGAGCAGATCTGTAACGGATCGACTGGGAAATCCCTTGAAGAAGCCAACAATGGCTCTATGGCTCAGGACATGGATGAAATGAAGAAGCTCGGAAATGAAATGAAACACATGAAAACCAATAGCGAGCTCATAGAGAATAATCTAGTTCCTGATCCGATGCCGTAGTGGATTGGTGAGGGTGGAGAGAAACCACAATCGGAAGATAGACAACAGAAGAGGGTATCCCGTCACATAGGTGGCTGTGGGATACCCTCTTCTGTTCGTTCTGGCTTATGCCTTCGGATGTACCATATCCTTGAATCCAGGCTGCGCTCCGATGATTCGGTCATTAGTGATGTTTTTCATCACTAATGACGTTGAATCCAAGCTGCGCCCTGCTGTTTTCGGTCATTAGTGATGTTTTTCATCACTAATGACGTTGAATCCAAGCTGCTCCCTGCTGTTTTCGGTCATTAGTGATGTTTTTCATCACTAATGACGTTGAATCCTGGCTGCGCCCTGCTGTTTTCGATCATTAGTGATGTTTTTCATCACTAATGACGTTGAATCCAAGCTGCGCCCTGCTGTTTTCGATCATTAGTGATGTTTTTCATCACTAATGACGTTAAATCCAAGCTGCGCCCTGCTGTTTTCAGTCGGATGTACCATATCCGCTGGCTTCACGTAGCTGTCGAATTGTTCAGCGGTTAAGTAGCCGCTGCGTACCGCCGACTCCTTCAACGTCAGCCCTTCCTTATGCGCCTGCTTCGCGATGCTGGCCGCCTTCTCATACCCGATATACGGGTTGAGTGCCGTTACCAGCATCAGCGATTGCTCGAGGTTGCGCTGAATCACCGCGCGATTGGGTTCCATGCCTGCGAGGCAATGGTCATTAAACGAGCGCATGCTGTCCGCCAGCAGGCGTACAGACTGCAAGAAGCAGTGGATGATAACGGGCTTGAACACGTTCAGCTCGAAATTCCCCTGACTAGCGGCGAAGCCGATGGCCGCATCGTTGCCCATCACCTGGCACACGACCATCGTCATCGCTTCGCTCTGCGTGGGGTTGACCTTGCCCGGCATAATCGAGCTGCCGGGCTCGTTCTCCGGAATCGTAATTTCTCCGATTCCGCAGCGGGGACCGCTCGATAGCCACCGAACATCGTTGGCTATCTTCATTAAGTTCGCCGCGAGCGCCTTGAGCGCGCCGTGGGCGTAAACGATCTGATCATGGCTGGTCAGCGCATGATACTTGTTCTCAGCCGTGACGAAGCGCGTGCCCGTCTCGCGAGTCAGGGCTTCGGCGACGCGGGCGCCGAATTCGGGATGCGCGTTCAGCCCCGTGCCGACGGCGGTCCCGCCGATTGCGAGCTCGCGCATCGTATCCACGGCGCTGCGCACCATGCGCGACGCCGTGTCCAGCATCGCCCACCACCCGCTGATCTCCTGACCCAGCGTCAGCGGGGTCGCGTCCTGCAGGTGGGTGCGGCCGATCTTGACGATGTCGGCGAAGGCCGACATCTTGGTGTGAAGCGTCGCCTGCAGCCCCTCCAGGGCAGGCAGCAGCTCTTGCTCTACCGCGATGACACCGGCCACGTGCATCGCGGTCGGGAACGTATCGTTCGAGCTCTGCGAACGATTCACGTCATCATTGGGATGGATCCGCGAAGCGCCATCCGCGAGCAGTTCGCTGCCACGGTGGGCGATCACCTCGTTGACGTTCATGTTCGACTGCGTCCCGCTCCCAGTCTGCCATACGACCAGCGGAAACTCGTCGTCCCAGCGGCCTTGCACGATTTCATCGGCCGCTTGGGCGATCGCCTCCGCTTTATCCGCCGACAATCCGCCGAGATCGCGGTTAACGTGGGCGGCTGCTTTTTTGAGCAGCGCGAAGGCGCTTATCAAGCGTGGCGGCATTCGCTCCGTACCGATTTTGAAATTCTCGAAGCTGCGCTGTGTCTGTGCTCCCCACAACTTATCCACAGGTACTCTGATTTCCCCCATGGTATCCCGTTCTATGCGATATTCCGTCATCTCAATTCCCTCCTTGATCATGCCAACTAACTACTTCTATTTTACTGAGGACCGTACCCACTACTACCCATACTTGGAAACACATAAACACGCATCGCATAGTGTCCCCAAATGTTGGATCCTTATGAGTCGCGACTGGTTATCCCAGCAGCAGAAAAGCTATAATAAAGCTATAATAATGAAGGATCGTGGCTACCTGCACATTCAAACTCGAACAAAGGAGATTACACATATGGAAACGAAATTAGCGATTATCGTCCGTTCCACTGAAATCGATGTGAACGGGCATGTGAATAATGCCAAATATTTGGAGTACCTCGAATGGGGTCGCGAGGAGTGGTATGAGGCTTGTGAATTGTCTTACGAGGCTTTTGGTGCGCTCGATATTCAAACCGTAACCGTCAATATCAACATCAATTATCGGAAAGAATGCAAGCAAGGCGAGCACTTAACGGTGAGCTGTCGCCCGGAGAAGATCGGCAACACCAGCTATGTACTGCGCCAGGAGATTCGCAATGGGCAAGGTGAACTGTGTGCAGATGCGCTTGTGACCAGCGTGACGATGGACAGCGTGACGCGCAAAAGCCGGGAAGCCCCGGCAGCATTACGAGCATATTTCGTCTAATCGTTCCTCATAAGGGAAGGCCGTGTTAGGGGACAGTTACCGAGTGGCGGCGCGGCCGCTTCATCTATTCTCTGTGGATAACTTTTGGCCAATTGGTGTCAGTAGTCCGTCCATACTCGTCATGTTCTTCTTCTCCCAATAGGCGTGCAAACCTTCCTCTCCTTGCTTCGTTGCCCAATTCTGCAGCGTATTCCGTTCCCCCTCATACGTGTAGAAAGGTACACTAAACCCGCAGGATGACTTCACCTCATGAATATCAATAACCATGATTTGCCGCCCCCCTGGCAGTAACTCGAACTTCGGCGCCAATTGATCCCACTCGTCGGATCCAGGAAGTATCACACGGCCTTTGCCATAAAGCCTGATAATCTGTGGCGGCCCCTCGATAGCCATGAACATGATGGTAATACGGCCATTCTCCGCAAGGTGAGCGCTAGTTTCATTCCCACTCCCCGTTAAATCCAGATAGGCCACTTGATTGGCCGATAGAATCCGCAGCACATCGTGCCCCTTTGGCGAAATATTCACATGTCCTTCCGCAGTTAGCGGAGCTGATCCTACGAAAAAGATGTGTTGCTTAGCGATGAACGCCTCGTGTTCCGGCAGCAGTGCCTCGAATGATTTCCCCATTTCGTACTCACTCACTTCCCATTTTCTTCTATTATGTACCCCTTAGGTCTATTTGTAAAATACATAAATTACATGTTAGTTATAGGTAATACCTATAGATAAATATGAACCCTCTCTCTATCACTCCCCCCATGAAGTTACATATTTCTGGCATTACAGGAAAGAGTAAGGAGAACTGATGATAAGGGAGGGAATGCGCGTGAAACAAAATCCGACGATCGAAACAGCAGAGGCCTATTTCAACCAAATTTTCTCCGAACAAAGCGACTTTCAATCGAAAGAATTGCTCATGGGAGGAGCATTATTTAAACTGTTTTATTTCGAATCGCTTGTCGATTTGAACCTTGTTCAAGATTTCATTCTAAAGCCGCTGCTTCTCCGCCCTCAGGATGGTATTCGCCAAGTAGTGTCGATTCTCGACTATGCTGAAACAGATCATTGGGAGGAAGCCGTTCAAGCCCTATTGTACGGTAAAGTTGTACTCTATCAAAACGGAGAAAGTAAACTGTACCTACTCGGCGTCGATTTGAAGAAGGAGCGTTCCATTAATATCCCGATCAATGAACGAGTTCTTCGCGGTGCGAACGAAGCTTTCATTGAGAATTTAGATACCAACATTAATTTGATGCGCAAATTAATCAATTCTACAGAATTCGTTGTAAAAACATACACGATTGGACGCCTTTCGCGGACGAAGGTCGCTGTCATGTACATCAAGTCGGCTGCCACAACAGCGATCGTCACTGAGCTGGAGAGAAGGCTTGCTAGCATTGACATTGACTATGTCGAGGCGCCAGGATTTGTCGACGAATTGATCCGAGAGAAGAAGTTCAGTCTATTTCCACAACTGCTCATTACGGAACGGCCTGATCGCGCGCGCTCCTATCTGATGGAGGGTAAGGTCGTCATCGGAACGGCAGGGTCACCAGATGTCATCATTATGCCTGTAACGTTTTGGTCCTTCCTGCAAAGTCCTGATGATTATCAAGTAAGCTGGCTGATAGGTACATTCTTTCGCCTTTTGCGCATATGCTGCCTTTTCGTTACGATTGGCCTGCCCGCCTTGTATGTGGCTGTCAGCGCCTTTAACCCACAGCTGTTACCAATCAACTTCGTCAATACACTCCAGAGCTCTCTGAAATACGTCACGTTTCCGCCCGTTCTAGAGGCGCTTTCCATGATGTTCATGCTTGAGATATTAAGAGAAGCAACCATTAGACTAGCGAGTCCTGTCGGCCAAACCATTGGCGTCGTTGGGGGGATCGTGATCGGAACGGTTGTCGTGCAAGCCAACTTGGTTTCCAATACAATCGTTATCGTTACTGCCCTAACAGGCTTGGCTTCCTTCGTCCTGCCTTCTTACGAGATGAGTAGTGCAGTTCGCTTGTTAAGCTATCCTGCGCTCCTTCTTTCCGCGTTGTTCGGCTTGTTCGGCCTTGCGTTCTTCTTCATGATGCTTTGTATACATCTATGCCAAATGACAACCATGGGACTCCCTTACTTTACACCGCCGTTCTCCTTAACTGATACGAAGGATACGCTATTTCGGGTTCCCATTTGGAGATTGCTTAAACGCCCCATTGAAACGATTTCGAGCAATCGCACTAGGTTAAGGAATCCAAGGAGTTGGAAACGCCCATGAAAGAAGAAACCATCACAAGAAGACAGCTGATTTCGCTAGTTATTATGGTTCAGCTCGGAATTGAGGTACTGTCTCTGCCACATGTCGAAGCAGGATCAGCAGGCCATGATACATGGCTGGCTGTCTTGCTAGCTGCATTAGCCTCACAAGCAGGCATCACGCTGCTCTGGTGGCTTGGCAGTCGCTACCCCAAGCTCAACTTCTACGCCTACATCCCTCTTATTGTAGGGAAACCAATTGGAGCCAGCATCAATTTGTTGCTGGGATGCTATTACGCCTTTTCGGGACTACTGTTAACACTACTGTATAGTGACATCTTAAAAAGATGGCTCTTTCTGCTCACGCCGAGATGGGTTCTTATTCTTATGCTTCTCCTCGTGTGCGGCTATGCAGCTACGTCAACACTCAGGCAGTTGGCCAATATATCCCAAACCTTCATGATCTTCGCTTACATCAGCTTTTTGCTCATCGTATTTAGCGGAATCTACGGTCTTGATGCGAGAAATTTGTTGCCTGTTCTACTCAATGGATGGTACCCGCTTCTGAAAGGTGCCTACTCTGCTTTTAGTTCTTATGTTGGTTATGAGCTGCTTCTTTATGCTTACCCCTATGTACAGTCTGACAGTAAAAAAAAGGTGCTGCTTTCGATGACATTAGCGAATGCTGCTACTGCCGTATTTTATATTGCCGTTTGCCTGATCTGCTCCATGAAGTTCAACTTAAAACAACTGGAAGTTATTCCGGAACCTATTATTTTTATATTAAAAAATTATCGCGTTGATATTTTGCAGAGCATTGATATCTTGTTCTTGATTTTCTATGTATGTATTGTATCGGCAACGATTTATACCTATTTCTTCATGGCTGCCAAAGCATTCCTGCACTTACGCGGCCGTGGCTTGGGTAAACAGTATTTTTGGGTATGGATGACAGTCGCTCTCTGTCTGCTTGGAGGTTTCTTCTTAACGAAGCGTAACGACATTCTGCAGATCGGTACGATACAGGATATTATGTCGATTGCGTTGGTGGTTGCTCTGCCAGTTGTTCTGCTCATCATTTCTGGGCTGCGTGGCACGAGGAGGAATGAAACATGAAGAAATCGGTAGCGGCACTTCTTATCTGTTTACTGCTGACAGGTTGTTGGGATCAGTCGCAACTGAAGAAACTGCTCTTCGTCGATGTCATCGGCGTAGATTACTCAGGTGACAGCAAGGAGCTCCAGGTCAGCTGTGTCATTTCCTCTCTTCAGAATGCTAATCTAGGGGGAGGCAATCCCAACAACGTATTCGTGGAGTCGACAGGTGATACGATTTATGATGCTGTGAGTAAAACAAATAAAGAATTTCCTGGCATTCTTACTGTGCTAGAAACCCGGTTATTTCTGATAAGCACCGCATTCGCCAAAGATCAGCCGCTGAACTACCTCAATAGTATCAGCCAATTCATCGCCAATCCTTTGTATGGCTATCTAGCCGTGTATGACGGCGATCTAACTAAACTGCTGCGTAAGAAAAAAATAAATGATCAGACCTTGTCGGAATTTCTTGTAGGTTTATTGGAAGATGATAAAAAGAGGGGGAAAATCCCCTTGAATAAAATAGTTCAATATATCCTCGGAGGCGCAGGTTTCCTTAACGACTTTGCACTTAATCGGTTGGAGCCTTTCGAGAATGGCGTTCGTCTCGCAGGTACGGCTTTATTTCGAGACGGAAGGTATACAGGCGTCAATCTCGATGATGATAATACCCTCTTAGCCATGCTGCTGGACGGTACATCCGGTAAAAATCAACTCATCACAGGTAAGGTGAACGACAAGCACTACACTGCTTTAGTACAGAACGCTCATCGCGATTTCCATATTAACGCTAAGGATGGCCGCCTTCATGACATTGCAATCTCGTTAGATTTGGATCTGAAACTCATTGAAGCTGGATTAGAGAGTAAACGACATACGAAAGACATGCTCGCCGAGCTCGAAAAGCAAATTACAGCTGATCTCCTACCAAAGGCAACTAACGTAATTGCAACCCTGCAGAAGACGAATTGCGATTATCTGCAGCTTGGACATGAAGTGTCCGCCTATCATCCCAAGCTGTTTGGCGGTATCCACTGGTGGCGCGAGCAGTATCCAACCCTCCCCATTCAACCACAAGTGAAGGTCAAGATTCTGAATACAGGTATTTTGGAGTAACGTCAGTGAGAAAAACTTCTATTCCCTTTGCATATTTTTCCTCTATTCGAAGAATACTTAGTTGGTTGAATCTTAGCTTATGTTTACGACGCCGGATTTCTGGCGAAAACGCGAAGGAGGTGATTGTACCATGTCAACAACTAACAGTAATGACGACGTAGTAAGTCATGCAATTAATGCGGCTCAGGCAAATGCTGAAGACAGCCAATCCCAACAACAGGTAGAGGAATTGTCTGCTGCCCTGCAAAGTGCAACATCCGATGCTAGTGATGAGGAAAACACCTCACAGGAATAATTCGGTTCAGTTCCGTATCAAATAAAGAGCTTTCCCTCACGCTAATCGCGATGCAGGGGAAGCTCTTTTTCTTTGACAATGGCACGAATTGGTCTCATTCATTGAACCAAACGCCCATCTTTGGAATATGGTGTAGCAAAAACGTAGGGATGATGAAACATGAGAGACATGGACCAGGACTTAGAATTGGAACACCAACCCGTTAGTATACAAACCTATAAAGTGCTAAAGAGCAAATTAAACCTGTTGTACCCGGCTGTGATTCATATGAATTCGCCTAAGGTGCAGCATACCATTAACACTACGATTGTCGATGCCGTGAACCAGCAGTTACACGATCAAGGCTACCCGCATAACCCATCAACGGATGTAACGGCCTACTACGAGATTAAAACAAATGAACGCCGCGTACTTAGTTTATCTTTGATCAATTATGCTTTCTCTGGCGGCGCACATGGCAACACGATACAGAAATCATTAACGTTCAGTACTGAAACGGGTAAAAACTATACGCTGAGCGAGTTATTTAAGCCTGGCAGCGATTATGTTGCCAGACTTAGCGCCATGATTGCTGACGAAATTAAGCGGCGTGAGATTCCTTTGTTAGTCGAATTTACAAGTATTCGCCCTGATCAAGATTTCTATGTGGCAGATAAATCCCTTGTTATCTATTTCCAACTGTATGAGCTAGCCGCTTATGTGTATGGGTTCCTGTACTTCCCGATTTCGGTGTACGCGCTCCAGGATATCATTGCTGAAGACGGTCCGCTCGGGAAAATGATGTACTAAACCAGGCTAGACGCAGACGATAATTTGCCGACTGAAATTGCCTTTGTTCACGGTGCAGCGTGCGTCGATATGAAACCCGGCTTCCGATAGCAGCGGGTCCATCTGCTCAGTTGTAATAATGACCGCACGCCGCGCTAATCGTCGAGCGGTTTGCAGCTTCTCCAGCTTCTCTGACTCCGGCAGAACGGAACAAAGATTGTACGGCATGTCCAGAATGAGCGCATCGTAGATCGGCTCTGGGCTGCCCTGCAGGGCTGTAGAATGCGGAACGAGCGTCCGCATGTCGGCGATCTGGACCACGTCCGGCATGCCGAAGTGGTCCAAATTCACCCGCGCGCCGCGCACGGCCAGCGGGTTGATGTCGTAACCCACGATGTCGATCCCCATCGACATCGCCTCCACCAGCACCGTGCCGATGCCGCAGCACGGGTCAATGACCCGCGTGCCCGCGACTTCGGGCACGGCAATGTTCACCACCGCCCGCGCGAGACGCGTACCAAGGGCGGTGGAGTAGTTCTGTGGCTTCGACTGATGCTGAAGCCACACGGCTTCGCCGTAGCGACATTCGCCGAACAGCCACCGGCTGTCCAGCTCCGTCACGGCGAAATATTGCTCTGGCCTGCGCATCTCGGCCTTGCCGCGCAGCCCCAGCCCTAGTTCACGCTCGACGCTTCGCTGGCGGTCATAGCTGACCGCCGTGTCCGTCTCCGCGAACACGACCTTGAACGTTGCGCCGCGCACGGTCAACGTCTCCAGTTCCGAGGCCAGCTCCGTTAGGCTGTCGGCCTCGAAGGCAACATCCAGCCGCAGCTTCAGAAACGGGCTGCGGCTCGGCTCTACCTTGTGCGCGCTGACCGCGTAGCGCGCGCCGATGACAGCCTCTGCGCCCAGCAATGTGCGCAGCTCCAATTGACACAACGCCTGTTCATCTTCATGACAGGCAAATACATACACATATTTCCCGCTTTTTTCCTCTGGACTCTTAGGTTCTATTCTCTTTTCTTCTGCACTTCTAAGTTCTGTGCTTTTACCTTCCATACTCATCAACTCCAAACCCTCACTATTCCCTCACGCTAAGCAAATTCTTGGATAACCTGCTTCACGAACGTATCCATCGTTTTACACAGAAACATATCCTTCCGATACACAATACCCACTTCCTTCTGCGGAATGGGATCAATAATAGGAATCGCGCACAGCTTCTGCTCACGCATCTGATCGCCCATACCAGCTACATAGGATTGAGGCAAAATCGCGCCACACACATGATGCCTCGCCATTTGCAACAGGGATTCAAGTGTGGATAGTTCCACAATGGGCTTCCAAGCAAGACCGATCTGCGTGCAGCAGTTATCCATCATTTGCCGAACATAGAACTTCTGCTGCAGCATTGCAATAGGAATATTTGTCAACTCCGCCAATCGGATCTCCTTTACCTGCGCTTGGGCAAATGCATGCTGAGTCGATACCACGAGCTGGAGCTTCTCTTGGTACAACGGCATACACCGCAGCTGCTCGTCCTCTTCTGGCAAAAAAACCACACCCACATCCAACTCATTGCTCAGCAGCTTTTCTTTCGTCTCCTCCGTTGCCAGCTCCATCACCGACAGCTCGATTTTGGGGTATTTGGCATGAAACGTCATGATCGTCGCTGTCAGCAAATGATTCCCTGAACAACCGATTCGCAATCGCCCGCGCTGCATCCCTTGGAGCTCATTCATCGCCGTCTGCGCTTGCTCCAGCTCATGAAAAATATTACGGCTATGCTTGCGCAAAATCTCGCCCGCTTCCGTGACATAAATCTTTTTGCCGATGCGTTGAAAAAGTGGGGAACCCACTCGATCCTCAAGTAACCGGATCTGTTGACTCAGTGTAGGCTGACTAATACCCAGCCTTTCTGCCGCTTTGGTGAAGTGCAGCTCCTCGCACACCGCCAAAAAATACACCAATAACCGATAATCCACCTGAAGCCCCCCGATCATAGCTATTAACTATGATAGTAATTGATAAATCGCAATTGATCAATGATTGCGGATTTTCTATAGTTAAGGGTAAAAGATTGTGAGAACCTCAACCTGAAAGGTGGCACAAATATATGTACGGAAGCATTCGCATTGAACCCAATTTGCATAGCAAGCCCCTGCCCAATTTAGACGAAAATCTGGGGTTTGGAAAACTTTTTACCAATCATATGTTTATGATGGATTATGAAGAAGGCCAAGGCTGGCATGATCCGCGCATCATTCCTTACGGTCCGATCTCCCATGATCCCGCGGCAATGGTTTTCCATTATGGGCAAGCTGTTTTCGAGGGCATGAAGGCATTTCGCACCGAGAACGATGAAGTCGTTTTATTTCGCCCCGATCAAAATGCTAAACGATTGAACCGCTCTAGCGAACGTCTGAGCATCCCGCAAATGGATGAAGAATTCGTTGTCCGCGCCATTCAGGAATTAGTTCGTGTTGATGCGGCTTGGGTGCCGAAGAAAAAGGGCTCATCCTTATACATTCGTCCTTTCATTATTGCAACAGAAGCGATTCTAGGTGTCCGCCCATCTATGAAGTATTCCTTTATCATCATTATGTCACCTGTTGATGCTTACTATGATGAGGGTCTACAGCCGATTAACATCCTTGTAGAAAGTTACTATGCTCGATCCGTGCAAGGTGGAACAGGCAATGCCAAAGTAGCCGGCAATTATGCCGCTAGCTTAAAGGCACAAACGCTGGCAAAAGAACATAACTGTGCTCAAGTGCTATGGCTCGACGCGATTGAGAAGAAGTATTTAGAAGAAGTCGGCAGTATGAATGTCTTTTTCAAAATTAATGGAGAAGTCGTCACGCCTAGCCTCAGCGGCAGCATTCTGGAAGGAATCACGCGTGGAAGTATCATCCACCTGCTGAAAGAATGGGGTATCTCCGTTTCTGAGCGAAAAATTTCAATCGATGACATCGTTCAAGCTCATGCAGATGGAACGTTGGAAGAGGCTTTCGGCACCGGCACCGCTGCAGTTGTCTCACCAATTGGCAGCCTGCTGTGGAACGGTACACCGATGGTTGTGAACCATGGTGAGATTGGCCAGCTTGTGGAGCGACTGTATACAACGATTACAGGAATTCAATGCGGTAAACTGCCAGACACTTTCGATTGGTTGTTAAAGGTTTAAGTCCGGATCATCGTGAAATTCAAATTACCAAACTAACTAAATGTGCAATCACAGACCGACGAATATGCCAATTCGTCGGTTTTTGGCATCCAGGCTGTATGTGCGCAGGTTGGCTTGTAAACAAATTAATGTTTCATGTCTGTGGTTGGGGGGGGAGTTGAGTTGGGGTGTAAAGCTGAGTTGGGGTAAGGTGAGTGAGTAGAGTAGAGTAGAGTAGAGTAGAGTAGAGTAGTGTTGAGTAGAGTAGAGTAGTGTAGTGTAGTGTTGAGTAGAGTAGTGTAGTGTAGTGTAGTGTAGTGTAGTGTAGTGTAGTGTAGTGTAGTGTAGTGTAGTGTAGTGT
>NZ_LYPB01000071.1:196109-196312 GCF_001653565.1 Paenibacillus oryzisoli | reverse complement strand
ATAAGCCCGTCATCTCGTCTATCGTTGCATGTCCTGTGCCTTGCTCTACGCTCCAAGTGACGGAAGCATTCGTAGCGTTCATAGGTAACACAGCTGCACTCATTTGCAGTGTACTACCATTCGGTACGCTTGTTGCTTGATCCGCCCCTGTCACGGTGATACTTATGACGGGTATGGCTTCAATCGTAATAATCATACTTCCC
>NZ_LYPB01000071.1:126320-196098 GCF_001653565.1 Paenibacillus oryzisoli | reverse complement strand
CATTCGTAGCGTTCAAAGGCAACACATCTGCATTCATTACCAGCGTACTTCCAATTGGTACGCTTGTTGCTTCACCTTTACCTGTCACGTTGATACTTATGACGGGTATGGCTTCAATCGTAATGACCTTGCTACCCACAATGCCAGAGGCATCATTAGCTGTAGCTTTCACAGTAACTGTACCTACACCCGTACCTGTCAATTCACCAGTAGGGCTGATTGTTGCTGCACCTGTACCGGCTTCCACACTCCAAGTAAAGGAGGCATTCGTCGCATTCAGAGGCAACACAGCTGCACTCATTTGCAAGGTACTTCCATTCGGAACGCTTGACGCTTCATCCGCCCCTGTCACGGTAATACTTGTGACGGGGATAGCTGCGATAGTAATAATCGTACTTCCCACAATGCCAGAGGCATCATTAGCTGTAGCTTTCACAGTAACTGTACCTACGCCCGTTCCCGTTAATAAGCCCGTCATCTCGTCTATCGTTGCATGTCCTGTGCCTTGCTCTACGCTCCAAGTGACGGAAGCATTCGTAGCGTTCAAAGGCAACACATCTGCATTCATTACCAGCGTACTTCCAATTGGTACGCTTGTTGCTTCACCTTTACCTGTCACGTTGATACTTATGACGGGTATGGCTTCAATCGTAATGACCTTGCTACCCACAATGCCAGAGGCATCATTAGCTGTAGCTTTCACAGTAACTGTACCTACACCCGTACCTGTCAATTCACCAGTAGGGCTGATTGTTGCTGCACCTGTACCGGCTTCCACACTCCAAGTAAAGGAGGCATTCGTCGCATTCAGAGGCAACACAGCTGCAAACATTTGCAAGGTACTTCCATTCGGAACGCTTGTTGCTTCATCTGCTCCTGTCACGGTAATACTTGTGACGGGGATAGCACGAAACACAGTGAGCACAGTTGTAGCCGTCGTTCCATCCTCAGCCGTTACTGTAATATTAATATCATTGTTACCAACCTGAAGAGCGATAGCTTCGCTCCAAACACCACTTTCGACTGGAGCCGTATTTACAGTAACGGTTGCTTGCGACTCATTAACAGTTGGCATAACTCTCAAAGTGTCGTCCGTATAAGGAGGACTTACTGTGTACGCCCGAATAGTGGAGTCAAAATTAGGAGTTAACGTGCCCTTAGACAAGCTTAGATTGTTTAGCTTTGCATCCGAGCTCAATACTGTTGTAACAAATGACCCACTATTATTGGTCGTATCGTTCTCCGCTCCGCCAGATACCGTTACCGAACTTGTCAAGGTGCGGGCTGCATTAGCTGCAACATTCACAGTTAAATCGATAGGCGCATAAGCTGATTGGCTTTGCGGGATATCCGAACGTGTACAGGATAGCGTATTATAATTACACGTCCAACCACTTCCACTCATTGCTGTCGCTGTCAATCCAGTTGGTAATGTTACTACCGTTGTGACTGGACCACTCACTGGCGGCGTCCCGGAATTATAAACCGTAACCGTATAATGCGCTCCAGCTTTCCCATATGAAAAAATTCCGTTTGATCCAGACGCTGGTGCAATAGTTACTTGCAAATCTTGTTTGTCTGGATTAATCGTAAGATCCCCGCCAACATTGTCTGCCATCACAATACCACTCAACAAGTTAGGCAGTTTATATCCACTTACATAGATTGCTCCACCACGATTACCCGTATTGCCTGCAAATGTGACCGCGTCCAAGGATACCGCTCCGAAGTAATGATCAACAACAAGGCCGCCTCCATCTCCATCAGCGGCATTTCCAGATATCGCTGTACGCGAGATACTTGCGGGTACCCCTAGATAAAGACCTCCAGCTAATCCCTCAGAGCCAGCTCCGCTTGATTTACTGGTTGCCTTATTCCCAGTGAACGAGCTATCCGTAATCGTAACTACCCGTGATGTTGTTGTCTCTGGCGTTATCGCCATACCACCCCCAAGACCATAAGAGGTATTGTTTGTCACGGTAACACTGGACAGATCCAGGTTCATATCTCCCTGAAGAAATACCCCGCCGCCTTGCGAACTATATGTCGCAGAACTAGAAACTCCTGCTTTATTATTGCTAAAAACAACATCATTTAGCTTAACTGTTCCGCCTGCTGCACCAGATAAATAGGCCCCGCCGCCGAAACTATTACCGGACGTGGTGTTATCCCCGATGATTGAGTGCGCAATCTCAATCGTACGTGTACCCGCATCTCCATCGATCCCGCCACCTCCGAATCCAACCGGAGCCTTCCCATAACGAAGCGTAAGCCCCTCAATCTTGACATCGTATCCAGGAGTATTAACATTTGGGTTAATTGACAATACGCGATTTGTAGCAGACACAGCATCGCTTGCCGCTTGAATAATCGTATTTACTGGATTCCCTTGAATCCCAATCAAACTGACATCACTGGTAACAACTAGTTGCCCAAGTGCTGCATTCAAGGTATATACATCAGGCGGTATCGAAATCGTATCTGCACCAGCCAAAGTATTAGCTTCCATTAGAGCCGCTCGGATCGAGCAGTTGCCATTCCCATCGTCACAAATCCCGTTACCGGGATACGCATCCTCAACGTCAATCGATGTATTTACTGTTAATGTCGTAGCAGCATTAGCTGATCCAACAAAGCTAAACCCCAAGCCAATAAAGACAACCACCAATAGCAGAGCAACGAATATACACCTTGTAAATTTCACAGTAATTAATGCTACCTTCCGTCCGAACGCCACTTTCCTGCCCCCTCTCCTTAATTCTGTGATAGCTAAGCTATTTATGGTCTTTGTGGAAATACACCTTGCAGAGCTATACAAAAATTGAGCGTCAGATACGGTTGCATATTATTGTGAGGCAGGCTACCTCCATTTGGCGCAACTGCACCAGCACCCATGGATCTCAAATTCGTCTTCTCTGTATAAGCTGCTGCCCCGCGTCTTCCTTGAATATCCATTAGTAGTTGGCCTGTCGGTGATTCCTGAGCGTGGCCAGAAGTCCCATATTGCATCGCATGTGAGTGGGTTGGTATTTCCGACGTCAACAACGTGACTGACTCAGTACCATCTGATTGCCCCAGGTAATACTCTGACAAACCTTGCCCTTGTCCAGGGTGCAAGGGTGCTCTCCCTTGTAGATTTGGAAGGGCGAAAGTACTCATACCATTCCCCCCATACGTTGTGCCTAATAGCGAGAATAAAGCTGTATTCTGGGCAATAGCTAATAATTGACCGTTACATTGCGCCCAACCGGTAGGTGCGAAATTAAACGGGAATATGCGGATTTCCCCAATAAATTGATCCATATCATCTCTCCTTAATTTCTACTAGGGAAAACACCCTGTGTTGCCATAATTGCATGTAGACATAAGTAGGGTTGTCTATTCTCATGCGCTTGACCTCCACCACTATTGGCAAGCACAGTGCCGTTCGATACACTATCCACGACATATCCGTACGAGCTCGTAGTAGTTTTACCAAATGTGTGATTATCCAATGTTTTGGAATCAGCGGCGTTCATACTCGCCCTAAGTGAATGTATGTGGGCAGGTATTTCATTTGTAGTTAAAGTATGGGTTTTCTCTCCGCCTGCCTCGCCAATTATATGCCCCTCTCCCATATGGATAGGGATCCTATTCTGTAAATCGGGTAAAACAAATGTCGTCTGTCCATTACCGCCGTAAGTTGTTCCCACTAAAGAAAATAGAGCTTGATTCTGAGCAATGGAAAGTGTTTGCCCGTTACATAATACCCAGCCAACTGGTGCAAAGTTAAAAGCAACCCAACGTAATTCAGTCAAAAATGGTTCTTCATACTCGGGCATTCCCCCCTCAGGACTGGGGTACGATCCATCCCAACATATAATATAATTGATAGCCAAATATGGCTGCATATTCGAATGGGGTACATTTCCACCAGCACTCTCGAGGATGCCAGTAGTTTGAGTTGCTCCGGCGGTATCCGTAAATTGATTAAGGGTTGATCTCGCTAGGACAGTTCCCTCTGGCGTGTTCGTGCTTCCGAATTTGGACGATACACCGAAAGCATGTGAATGAGGAGGAATTTGATTAACGGTAAGTGCAACCTCTTCCACGCCTCCTTGTTCACCTAAAGTTGAACCATCCCCTCTATGCATAGGAATCCTGCTCTGTAAATTGGGCAATGCAAATGTACTAGCGCCATCTCCGCCATAAATCGTTCCTATTAAAGAAAATAAACTCTCATATTGAGAAATCGCGAGCATTTGACCATGACAGAAAAACCATCCATTCGGAGCAAAAGTCCCCCCAAACATTCTAATCTCACCAACATAAGCCATTCCATGTTTCCTCCTAAAATAAAATAGAGTGCATTATGCAAAATTAATAATGTATTTGATAGGACAAATTGTACATATCTTTCGCTTCTCGTAAATTTTCGACAATATCCCCTATTATTCTAGCAAAATTTAGGTAATAATACATGCATATTTTTTATTTTATGGTATGTTATTACTATAATAAGCTCATTCAGGTCGGGAGGACCAACATGGACTCGAAAAAGACAATTTCGCGGCGACATTTTTTGCAATATTTAGGCTTAAGTGCTGTTTCCATAGCTTCTACCTACACAGGTCTCGGGGCATTCACCCAAAGAGCTAGTGCTGCAGGGACCAATGATGCCTACGAGCAGTTGCCGGAAATATTCAACCCAACGTTACATACAGCGACTGATGCGGATCAGCTTCTTTTAAGTAATGGATTTTCCTATGGGGTGTTAGCAGCATACGGGGATACGATTAATAACAATGGTGATACCTTTGGCTTTAATAGCAGCTACACCTCCTTCTTCCCCTTTCCTAATTCAAGCAAGGAAGCCTTCTTATGGGTCAATCATGAATCGGCTCAGTATCCTTGGCTCATGGATCGTTCTAAATCTATTGAATGGAAACAACAGAAACAGTTGCTTTATGATCAAGGCGGCTCTTTGTTGCATGTGAAGAAGGATGCCTTCGGTTCTTGGAAGCTGGTTGACGATTCTCCTCTAGCACGTCGCATTACTGGTTTAACTCCAATAGAATTGACAGGTCCTGCTAGAGGCACATCAGCAGTGAATGGCGGGACGCTGGTTCAAGGAACATTCGCTAATCGTGGAGGCTCCAAAACATTATGGAACACACAACTCACTGGCGAGAACTATTTTGAAGCCACTTGTCGTGATGCCGGTTTAGCATTGTCCCATTATGGCTGGATCGTCGAGATCGACCCTTTCAACAACAAGAGGAAACCTGTTAAGCACACGGCTCTTGGTAGATTTCATCATGGCAGTACAGCTATGACTATAAACGCGAGCAATCAAGTTGTTGTATACATGGGCGAAGATTCACCTAGCGGTTTTGTATACAAATTCGTAAGCAAAGGCACTTGGCGTGATGGCCAAGATACCGAAAATCTACTAACCGAAGGTATTTTATATGCAGCGGACTTCATACAAGGTCGTTGGGTTGAACTCTCACTGTCGAATGTCAGGAAAATGCTCACAAGCTTCACCTATCAAGCACCTGAGTCTATGTACAAATCAAAAGAAGTTCTGCTTGCGCAGTTCGCATCCCAAAGTGATGTGCTGACCTATGCCAATGAAGCAGCACAAATTATAGGTGCAACGCCATGTGATCGACCTGCTGTGCTAACCTTGCATCCCACAGATAAATCTGTTTATATCGCCTACACACAGAATACTAGCCGCGGCAACCTTCATGGTCAGATTGTCCGTCTCAAGGAAAAGGGCAGCACTTCCTTCGAATTCGAAACGTTCCTTGCAGGTGGACGACAAAGCGGGTTTAGCTCACCTGCGAGTTTAACCTTTGATAGGAATGGGAACCTATGGGTCGGTTCGGACCTTTCTCCTGATCAATTAAATACGGGGGCCTGGTCCGAATTTAAAAATAATGGCATGTATCTCATTCATCGTTCAGGTGCCGCCAATCTAACAAAACAATTGGCTTCTGCCCCAACGGAAGCTGCGCTAAGCGGTGTTTCCTTCACTGAACTGCAGGATACGATATTCCTTACAGTCAATCATCCAGGCTCAACAGGCGCAGAAACCGGCAAACCTACAAGCCAATGGCAGCATAAGTTTGGAGACCAAAACCCACGCTCAGCTGTTGTAACGATTACTCGATAAAATTAAATTATTAGATCGTGTGCATCATGCACACGATCTTTTTCTCATGCCAACTTCCAATCGGATTCCCGAACATTTATAAATTGACAATGAATAATGTTCGTATTATGATAGTCAAGGCAATGACAATCAGCCACATAACTATGAATCGTTCGTATATCCTCGAGAATTGGCTTGGGGGTCTCTAGAGGAAGCCATAACTTCCTAGCTACGACGGGTGCTCTTTTTCGCATACCCGTGTGGCTAGGTTTTTTTGCGTCCAAATATGACTGTTCCAAAGGAGATTGCTGTTATGAAGGCTTATGATTTTATCGTTGTTGGTGCTGGACCTGCCGGTATTTTTGCTTGCTATGAGATGACATTGCTTCACCCAAACGCGAACATTCTACTCGTTGACAAAGGCCACGATATTTACAAGCGCAGTTGTCCAATTCTAGAGAATAAGATCAAACTTTGCCCGCCACCCGCTGGTAAAAAGGACTTCTCCGGCTGCCTCCCCGCGTGTTCCATTACCTCCGGTTTCGGCGGAGCTGGAGCCTACAGCGATGGTAAATTCAATATCACAACTGAATTCGGTGGTTGGATGACAGATTATTTGGCCCCAAGTAAAGTCATGGAACTGATACGATATGTAGATGGCATCAATCTTCAGCACGGTGCTACAGAAAACATAACTGATCCTACTACTGAAGCTGTGAAGGCTATTGAGCAACGTTCTTATGCTGCTGGCTTGAAACTGCTTCGTGCTCAAGTTCGTCATCTGGGTACAGAGCAAAACCTTATGATTCTTAAATCCATTTATGAATATTTGAAAACACGTATTGAGATGCAGTTCAAAACAGAAGTCGATGACCTCATCACAATGAAAAGTGAAGATAAACATGTTATTCAAGGCATACGTTTAAAGGATGGTATGGAGCTTCTAAGCAACTTTGTTATGTTAGCTCCAGGTCGTGACGGTTCGGCTTGGTTAACCCAAGTCCTCAAGAAACGCCGCCTCACAATGTCCAACAATCAAGTTGATGTTGGTGTACGTGTAGAAACCTCTGATGTCGTCATGCGAGAAATCAACGAACATTTGTATGAAGGTAAATTTGTGTATAACACTTCTGTTGGAACTCGTGTTAGGACCTTCTGCAGCAATCCTTCTGGTCATGTTGTTGTTGAGAATCATAGCGGTATCATGGCTGCCAACGGACATTCCTATAAGGATCCTGTTCTGGGATCGAACAATACGAATTTTGCGTTACTTGTTTCTCATAAATTTACAGAGCCATTCGACAAACCGAATGAATATGCTAGAGAAATATGCAAGCACGCAAATGACTTATCCAGCGGTGGTATCATCGTTCAGAAGTTCGGAGATATTATGCGAGGACGCAGATCTACTGCAGAGCGGATTCGCGAAGGCTTCTTAGAACCTACCCATTTTGAAGCAGTTCCAGGGGATCTAGGACTCGTCCTCCCCTACAATACGATGAAAAGCTTAATTGAGATGATTCACGCACTCGAAAAGGTGACCCCAGGGATCGCCTCCGAGCATACGCTTTTTTATGGTGTTGAAGCGAAGTTTTACTCGGCTCGTCCTAAGCTGAATGAGAACTTTGAGACAGAAATTAAAGGTCTCTTCTGTGGCGGTGACGGAGCTGGTATTACACGTGGTTTAGCACAAGCAGGTGCTGCTGGTGTATGGGTTGCTCGAAATATATCACTGTAAGTTATTTCCGAGGAAATAATTGTTCGTTCGTCAAAATCAGCAAAAAACCAACATTATCCACTCCTCAGGGAGAATCTTGTTGGTTTTTCTCTATGAAAAAAGCCTTCCCTTGCCCCACATATTATGGTAAGATAAAACCGTCTCACATAATGTAAGCGTTATCATTTTAAAAAGGGGGCAGATAAAATGAGTGTAGCGCTCGAAGTAAAGAATACCTATGAGGACTTTATTTTAGAAAAGGACATCCTGTATTTCCGCGTTGGTGAACATGGCCTAGTCTCCTTTCATGGGAAAAACTACCATATTAAGAAACGCCTTAATACGGAAGAGATCCAGAAAATGACCTCAGATAGCAGCTTTTTTAAAGTAAACACTGATTGTTATGTAAACACTCGTAAAATTCAACATATTGGGGATGGCAAAGTATACTTCGAAGTAAGAGGATCCGAATCCAAATACACGACGATTACCAAACTTCGCCAACATCGTCTGAAAGAAATTGTCTTGCAACAGAAGGGTGAAGCTTAAGCACAACCGAATATAAGCGACAAAAAAGGAGCCAAGCGAATTCATCGCTAGCTCCTTTCTTCTCTTACCGCATTATGAAATTTTGGCTAGTGTCTCTTGTTGATGCTCACGGATCAGAAAGCGTATGTAATCGACGGTTGTATCTTTCACTTTTTTGGCTTCTTCCAACGTAGCGAAACTGTATTCAGCATAATCCGTGCTTTCATACTTGTTCAACTCTTCATTGTTCATGCCAAGCGTGGAAAAGTTATGAATGAGCTCATAGGATGTTTTCGAATCCACATTTTTCACAAAAATATCTTTCGAAAAAAAAGAACCTTGTTTCTCTACCTTAAAGATAACTCGAAACGGCTTCTCCTTGTCCGAAACAAAACATTTAATGACAACGTCGATTTCCATCGTTTTATAATCCACCGTGTGCTTCGGTTCCTGCATTGGTTTCTGCATCCACTTCTTCAATATTCCCAGCACAAGATCCCTCCTCACACATGAACTTATCTCATATTGTAGCGAATCCCTAGTTAATTGACAACCCAAATGATAGAATCGTTATCATATAAAAGTCAAATTGACTCCTTTTAAGCTACTTCCTGCTCCTTCAAAGACTGCATGGATAGCGACGATTTGTACTTCCAAGTAATGAACAAGCAGAGCAAACCCGTTAGAACTCCACAAGCAACAAATGCGCCGTTTGCCCCAAATCGATCCGCTATGAAGCCAGAGAACAGACTTCCAATCGGCGTAGAACCTGCAAATACAAGGGAATACACACTCATGACGCGCGCACGATACTCATCCTTCGCATACATTTGAAGTGCCGAATTACTATTGGTCGCGAATAAAATATTAAAAAATCCCGTACACGCAAGTAGCGTGCCACAAAGCCAAACTGAACCGCTCAGCCCATTAAGAATTAAGCAAACGGCTACCATGCAGCTCGCTGCCATACTCAACCTTAACTTCGGCCCTCGCTTACTGCGAAACGACATCGTCAGTGCCCCGGCTAGTGAACCCACGCCTAAACAAGACATTAGCGTCCCATAGGTCGTCTCTCCCATGTGCAGGACATTTTTGGTGAACACAGGAATGAGAATATTAAAGTTAAAAGCAAGCGTACCAATGACGGTTACAAGCATAACAGTTGGCGAGAGAATCGGATCTTTGGCAATATAAACAATACCATCCTTAATTTCCTTCAGAATCCCTTCCTTCGCTCTCAACTTACGTACGTAAGGCGCTGCCTCAATATGAATTAGACCATACAGCACGGCTATAAAACTGACCCCGTTTAGTAGAAAACACCACCCTGCGCCTAACCAGGCCATCATGACTGCACCAATTGAAGGACCGACAATCCTTGCCATATTAAACGTCGTTGAGTTAAGAGCAATCGCGTTCATCAGGTCTTCTTTACCTACAATTTCTACATTAAAAGCCTGCCTTGTAGGCATATCCAACGTATTATTTAAGCCTAGGAGCAAGGCTAAGACCAGGATATATTCATACCGAACCGTATCCGTCAGTACCAATGTGGCCAGAGCAAATGCTAGTAACATTGATACCGTTTGAGTCAAGATAAGGATTTTCTTCTTAGGGAATTTATCCACGACAATTCCGGCAAACAACGAGAACAAAAGGATCGGTAAGAACTGGCATGCAGCAACAATCCCAAGTTTCAACGAAGATCCCGTCAGCGTGAGAACAAGCCAGGATTGCCCGATATTTTGCATCCACGTACCAATCAGCGATACGCATTGCCCTAACCACATATAGCGATAATTCTTGTGTGTCAACGCATGGAAATGGCGATCAATGAATTCAGCCCCCGCAGCCCTCATATTCATTGTTCTACCTCATCTTCAGCAAAGTGAGCCGCATTGTGACCCATTTTCTCCAAAATCGTAAGGGCCATCCCCTTCTCTTCCTCCGACATGCCAAATGTTAATCGCTCACGCCAATCCGTAAGTACTTTGCGCACATCTTCTTTAATTCCGCGAGCTTTGTCTGTCAATAAAACCTCGTAGCATCGTTTATCTTTTTGGCTGACCGTGCGCGTGATGTATCCTTGCTCTTCTAGCTTTTTCAGCGCTTTCGCCGTCGTGCCTTTATCGATTTTCAAGTATTCAGACAGTTCCTCTTGCGTCAAGCCATCCTCTTTGTATAGTGCATTGAGGAAAATATGCTGACCTCTGCCGATCTCGTACTGCTTCAAGTGGTCACCGATATACATCTGTCCGTACCGGTAGATCAACGAGACCCACCTCGGAATCGAATTCCTCGTTTCAATCATCCCAACAGCCCCTCCTTGTTTCTGAATGTACGACTAGAAAAAAACTAATTATTACTTAAGTAACTACTGCTTAATTGCCTATGTAACTACCTCTTAACTACCTATTTTAACTACTCCTTAACTACCTCTTAATTAACTATTTAACTGAATTCTACTTAACTAACTGCTAATTAACTAACCTCAAATTAATTAACTTCAAATTAACTAACTTCAAATTAACTAACTTCAAATTAACTAAATTGTTAAAACTGGCTACGATTTAACTAAAATTTGATAAACGGATTACACTAACTAAACCTGATAACACTCATACTGCCGAATCGTTGCACTTGCCACTAATTCAGTGTACGCCGAATACGTTGCATCTGCAACTAATTTTTGCGGATTTATTGGTTTGACGGAGTGTGGCGGGGGATGGTGACAACTGGCGGCGATTTGGCTTGGTTAGTGATGATTTTCATCACTAAGGCGGAGCGTAGCTAGCGGGGGGCGGCGATTTGGCTTGGTTAGTGATGTTTTTCATCACTAAGTTGGAGCGTGGCTAGCGGATGGCGGGGATTTGGCTTGGTTAGTGATGTTTTTCATCACTAAGTTGGAGCGTAGCTAGCGGGGGGCGGCGATTCGGATTGGTTAGTGATGATTTTCATCACTAAGTTGGAGCGTGGCTAGCGGATGGCGGGGATTTGGCTTGGTTAGTGATGATTTTCATCACTAAGTTGGAGCGTGGCTGGCGGGGGCGGCGATTCGGATTGGTTAGTGATGTTTTTCATCACTAAGGCGGAGCGTAGCTGGCGGGGGCGGCGATTTGGCTTGGTTAGTGATGTTTTTCATCACTAAGGCGGAGCGTAGCTAGCGGATGGCGGGGATTTGGCTTGGTTAGTGATGATTTTCATCACTAAGTTGGAGCGTAGCTGGCGGGGGGCGGCGATTCGGATTGGTTAGTGATGTTTTTCATCACTAAGGCGGAGCGTAGCTAGCGGATGGCGGCGATTTGGCTTGGTTAGTGATGTTTTTCATCACTAAGGCGGAGCGTAGCTAGCGGATGGCGGCGATTTGGCTTGGTTAGTGATGTTTTTCATCACTAAGGCGGAGCGTAGCTAGCGGGGGCGGCGATTCGGATTGGTTAGTGATGTTTTTCATCACTAAGGCGGAGCGAGACTCTCTCTTCTACTGTAAGCGTGTTTTTCACCGTTACAGCGCACAGCTAGCAAAAAAGAAGGGGCAAGTGGAAACTTGCCCCTTCTTTCGCCTCGCGCTGCGCGTTCAGCGCTTTAGAGAAATTGCACGCAAACCGGCCGCGATACCGCTACGGTTTGCTCTGTTTCTTGCAGCATCCCTGTCTCCGCGTCCCTGCGGAAGACAACGATGCTGTTGGAGTTCTGGTTCGCCGCAAGCAGGAACTCATCCTGCGGCGACAGTGCGAAGTTCCGCGGCCATTGGCCCCGCGTCGACTGCCAGCCCACGACCGACAGCGTGCCGCTGTCTCGGTCGACCCCATAAACCGCGACACTGTCGTGTCCGCGGTTCGATGCATACAAGAAGCGGCCATCCTCTGCGAGGTGGATGTCCGCGCAATAGCTGACACCGCCGAAGTCCTCCGGCAGTGTCGACAAGCTTTGGACCGCGGCCATGCGGCCCGCGTCCGCCTCATAAGACAACACGGTGACCGTGTTGTCCAGCTCATTGATCGCGTACACGTACGTACTGTCCGCGTTAAACACCACATGGCGCGGGCCCGCGCCCGGCTTAACGTCCGCTCCGCCATGCGGCAGCAGGTCTCCGCTCTCCGCGTCAATGCGGCTAATGACTAGCCGATCTAGGCCGAGATCGGCCGATACAGCATAGCGATTATCCGGAGACGGGATAATCGAATGCGCATGCGGCGCCTCTTGGCGATCCGCTTGCGGTCCAAGCTCGCCTTCATGTTTGATCAGTTGCGAACGCTCACCCAAACCGTCGCCAGCCTCGATGGGAAACACCGTTACATCGCCGCTGAGGTAATTCGCCACATACACCATCCGGCCTGTCGCGTCCAAGCTAATGTAGCAAGGCGCAGAGCCATCTGCCGGCTGTTGGTTGATTTTGCTCAACCTCCCCGTACCCACTTCAATCGCATAAGCTGCTGCCGAACCCCCAAATCGTCCTTCGTATGAATCCGTTTCGCTTACAGCGTACAAGACGGTTTTCTCCTTGTTCACCGCTATAAACGAAGCATTCGGCAAATCGCTATACGTTTCAACCAGCGTCAACTCACCATTTTGCCTATTAAAACGATATAAAGAAATGCCCACGGGATGCTGTTCATCCGTATAGGAACCAACATACACATATGTCTGTGCATTTTCATTAGCACTTGCACTTGCACTTGCATTCACTCTTGCCTCTAACTCTTCACTTCCCATCCAATCCTACCTCCCATATTCCCCTATCATTTATCTACCACATTCCTTCGCTTCCCAAAAGCCGTCACACACATCGCAATAATCGCTCCATATAGGGCAAGTTCCATATCATGTTGGGCATCCCACGGATCCCCTTGCGCACCAACGAATAAAGTGCCGAGCTCAGGTGCTACGATCATGGCAACCCACATTTCGATAAGCTCATAGAATGCGCCCATAGCCAAAACGATAACACACGTCATCACATAAATCCATCTTCTACCAAGCGTTGTCAGGCACCTTAAACCTTCATAGATGGGATAGGCGCACAGCAATCCGAAACTGAAATGAACTAGCCGATCGAAGTGGTCCCGTTCAGACCCAAATACACTGCGCAGCCAGGGATCAAACCACGTCCCATTATATGAAAAGTGCGCCCCTACGCTATGCAACAACAGGAAACTGGCCAATAAGCCATATGTTAAATTTGAAAATGCAAAAAATCTATATGTTACGATACATCCAAGTAATGCTGCCCATGTCAACAGATTTTCTAGCACCCAATCCCCACGACTATGCGGCGCAATCGCCAACCATCCCCACACAACAAGCCAGACTACCAAGATCATATGCAATATCCAATTGGTTTGAAAAGATTTCTTACTCGCTTGACTATCCATCTGCGCAGCCCCCTTATCGCCTTGATAGACTAAGGGTACCGTTCAGTCACCACTTCCAAAAGTACTAACTTTCTCTAGTACCAGCCAACACATCCAACCCCCATCCTCAACTATAAGGGGCCTTTCATATATAAACTGCGAAACTCACTCGGTGTCATGCCTTCATGTTCATGAAATCGCTGATTGAAATAGCTTGCAGACGTATAACCCGCTTCTATGGCGATATCCTTGATCGGCCAATTTTCCTTCTCAATTAACCGCTGCTTAGCGAATTGGATTCGGCAAAGTGTGATGAACGATAGCGGTGTCATCGATGTGGCTTTTCGAAATATTTTGCAGAAATAATACGTACTGACCCCCGTCTGCTCCGCCCACTCCTCCAGATTAAATGGCTCGCAAGCTCTACGCTGCATCTCTGGAAGCAAGGCTAGAATCCGATCTACGGATTCCGTCCCTCGATTGACCGTTAAGGGTGAAGCATAGCTCATGAATTCGCACAAAATCATATACATCAACGTGCTCAATTGCGTCGGTCGAAGTATTTGATGTGCTTCCGCTTCTACGAGCAGTTCATTGAATGCTCTTTCAAGCTCAGCACTTCTTTTTAACGTCCATAGATTGCGTAGAAATCCTTTCTCCAACAGGAACTCCTTGATCTGATCCCCATAGAAATGTACCCAACGAACATCCCATGGATCATCTTTCGAACTATAATAACGCTGCTCTTGATAGGGCGGAAATAAGAAGGCATCCCCCTTTTGCAAGGTGTACAGTTGGCCCTCAATCTCCACATAACCTTTGCCCGAGATGACAAAATGCAAACTATACGTTGACCATAAACCCTCGGGACGTTCAACGTCATGTTGGGGCTCTTCGTTATACCAGCCGACGGATTCAGGGAATATGAAATACATAGATTGCTGTAATTTAGGTAACATAACATGTCGGCGCATCGAACGACCTCCATCTCTAATGACAATATTACGATAGTTGATTCAATATATTGTTATATTCATTTTAAATAACTCATTTTATAATAGCAATATAACGTTACACATTCCGTTAACAAAAAGGAGAAATACGATCATGACGAAACTACGTTGGGGAATTCTGGGCTGTGCGGGTATTGCAATCCGTGCCTGTATTCCGGGGATTCAGCAATCGCAAACAGGTGTTGTAAGCGCAATCGCAAGCCGCAATTTGGAAAAATCACAAGAAGTAGCCGCCAAACTTGATATCCCGACAGCTTATGGCAGCTATGAAGAATTGATTGCCGATCCGAATATTGATGCGATCTACATCCCACTCCCGAACCATTTACATAAAGAGTGGACGATTCGCGCAGCACAAGCAGGAAAGCATGTCCTATGTGAGAAGCCGGCTGCACTGACGGCAGCTGAAGTTGAAGAAATGGTTACCGTTAGTGAAGAAGCTGGCGTCCTGTTCGCTGAAGCTTTCATGTACCGTCATCACCCACGTTACGAGCGTGTGAAGGAAATCATGCAATCTGGCGAAATCGGAGATATTCGCGGTATTCACGGTACATTTACATTCAGTAATCCAAATGATAGCAAAAATGTTCGTTTCGTCCGCGAATGGGGCGGCGGTTCGGTCTATGACGTGGGTTGTTACCCACTAAGTGCTGCTAGATTTTTGCTGGATCGTGAACCTGAGGCTGTTACGACGCATGCATTCTTCTCACCTGAACATGACAATGTCGATATGATGATGTCCGGACTTGTTGAATTCAGTGGCAATGTAGCACTTACATTCGATTGCGGGATGTGGGCATCGTTCCGGAATACACTTGAGATTCTAGGTTCCAAAGGACGAATTGTGATCCCATCGGCATTCGTTACACCAACCGAAGAATCGGGTCATTTCCAAGTTTACGCTGGCAACGAGCAACGGGAAGAAAAAGTTCCTTTCCTTAACCAATATGCTCTGCAAGTTGACGATATGGCCTATGCGGCTTGGGGTGAGAAACCGCAACGCTTCCCTGCACGTGATGCGATTCTGAATTTGAAAATCATCGACGCTTGCTTGCAATCCGCAACAGAACGCGCGCGCGTTCAGCTGTAATCATTCATAACGAGAGGCTGGGGATGAACTATGAAGCATATTCAAATAAAAGGATTAGATAAACCCGTATCCAAATTGGTAATGGGATCTGACTTTTTCAGATTAGACAACCCGCATGAAGTCAGCGAAATCCTCCATCATTATTTGGCTATTGGTGGAAACACGATTGATACTGCTCATGTTTATTGTGGTGGGCAAAGCGAACAAGCCATTGGTATTTGGTTAGAAGAAACGGGCAAAAGGGACGAGATGGTGATATTCACCAAAGGTGCTCATCATGATAGCAAAGGACCTCGCGTGAATCCGGAAGCTATTCATCAGGACTTACAGACAAGTTTAGATCGGATGCGTACCGACTACATCGATTTGTACGGTTTGCACCGAGATGACCCGGCAACACCTGTTGGTGTCATCGTTGAAGCGCTGAATGAACATTTGGAAGCTGGCCGCATTCGTGCTTTCGGCGGATCCAACTGGACGCACCAGCGTTTGCAAGAAGCCAATGAATATGCCGCGAAGCATGGCTTAGTTGGCTTTAGCTTCAGCTCGCCTAATCTTAGTCTCGCTAAACCGAATGAGCCGTTCTGGGCTGGCTGCGTGTCAGTCGATACAGAGGCCTTGCGCTGGTACGAAGAGCAGCAGTTTCCACTGCTGTCGTGGTCTTCGCAAGCGCGCGGTTTCTTCACGGGCCGGTTCTCGCCAGAAATCCGCGATAACGCTGATCTCGTTCGCGTATTCTACAGCGACGAGAACTGGCTGCGGTTGCAGCGTGCACAGCAACTCGCACAAGAAAAAGGCGTGAGCGCCATCCAGATCGCTCTCGCCTATGTCATAAGTCAGCCGCTTCCTGCGTGCGCGCTGATCGGACCTCGCACCGAGGCCGAAATGGTCTCCTGCCGCGACGGCGCAGAGCTCGTATTGTCGGCAGAGGAACTTGCATGGCTTGATTTAACTGCGGCTGCAGTATAACTCTAGCAGGGTCAAGATTCGTTAGTACATTGTGAAACCTAACAATGGCGCATATGGTTTAAATAGGATATATCGTTTACGTGGTCGATAAAGCAGATGAAAAAGTTGCGGAACATTCATTCCGCAACTTTTTTTATTTACTATAAACAACTGGGAAATCTGCCCCAGTCAAAAGTTCACCTGGCTGAACATGGATATGCTTGTTCATAGGATGGTTGCCGATGGGCTCATAACGAATGTTGCCCGGCATATAATGAACTGCAATCGCACGCCGTTTCATCTGGGAGTTGTTAGGCAGAGATCCGTGCCAGGTCATACAGTGATGGTAGCCGACTTGACCTTTCTTGATCTCGAAGGGTACCGGTTTGATCTCCACACCTTGGGGCAACAATTCTGGACGCTTATGCTGCGGCATATGGTCTTGACCATGAAGCAGGTGCCTTTGATGATCTCCCCACCTATGACTACCAGGTACCATCCACATGGAACCGTTCTCAACAACTGCATCATCCAACGCCACCCAGGCGCTAATCAGATCCGCCGGTTTAATAATCGGCCATAAGGGATGATCTTGATGCCACTTCGTTGGCCCACCTGTGACAGGCGGTTTGTATTGAATTTGATCATGCCAAATACGTAAGGTATCTGTTCCCGCAAGTTGTGCAACATCCTCACATAAGGTGCGATTTGCTGCATGCTGTAAATAAAGATCACTAGCCATCCAAATGTTAACAACTTGAACGATGGTTTCATTCGCTTCCATGCTCATTCCATAGTCACTTTTATCTAATAAATTACGACTCAGCACTGGTTTCTTCACGGTTCCCCCTTCCAATACGAGATCCAGCTCATGGCGTAAAAGCTCAACCTCCTCGTCGTTTAGCACTACTTCACCTTTTACAAACCCATCACGTTCAAAAGCCTCTACTTGTTCCACTGTCAGCATGCTTAATCCCCCATCCACCATGTGTTGATAACCGTTATTGCTCTTTACACATGTAAGTCTAACAGGGCATCATTCTAAAGTCGTTGCAGGAAAGGGTAGAATTCGTTGCACTTTTCAAAGGTATTTAACCGGGGACAGAGAACTATTTAGGAACAGAAATCAATAAGGAGAACGACACACATGGAACAATGCCGCTCGCTCGGGCCGATGGGTTTATTACTTCCTGCAGTGAACTATGCGAACATTCAGAACGTTCCAGCACGTATCGTTTACGGGCCTCGCACCATTCCGGATTATCAGCTTGTCTATGTAGTGTCTGGACGCATGGATTTATTTATCGGCTCCGATGAATACGTGATACTTCCAGGTGAATGTGTTTATTTGGGAGCGGACACGCCACACAAGCTTGCCGTTCATGCGGATAAATCAGCCACTTTTATCTCTCTACACTTCGACTGGCATCGACTGTCTCCAGTGCCTATTCATCCAGGTCCTAAGATAATAAACCTTAGCGAGAATCCCCCATTTGAACGTGCGCACAGCGATACAGTTGAAGTGGAGGGTTATGGCAGCGTCGCCATCCCCATTCATTTCAGATTCATAGAAGGTGAGCGAATGCTTCATCAGATTGTCCAGGAATACAAGGAAGAGGAACATGGATACTCGTTCGTATTAAGGGGACTACTCATGCAAGTTATATCTGACATCATACGTCGTGAGTTAGATGTTTCAGCCGCACATAACTCTAAACGAAGCATGATTCGCAATGCCCTGCAGATGATCGTGGAGCACCCTGAACGTGCATGGCGTATAACCGAATTAGCTGAGAGCTGTGGTTATCATCACATCTACTTTTCCCAGTTATTTAAGGAAGTCATGGGTTTGTCTCCGAAGCCTTATATGATACATAAACGCATGCAATTAGCTAAAAAACTGCTGCTAAAAGAAGTAAAAGTAGAAGTTGTTGCTATCCAGCTTGGCTATACGTCTATTCATTACTTCAGTCGGCATTTCAAATCCATGACAGGGATGTCACCGTCTTCGTTTCGACTGTATGGTGCTGAAGATGATCCTAAGATCGAATAGCTTTTCTGATTTGAACAGCAAGTGTGTTACACTGGTTGGAAAATAGTGTTAGAGGTGATTCTATGCGCAAAATCGCAGTCATTACTGGCGGAGGGCAGGGTATTGGACGAGCCATTGCTCTTTCTTTTGCCAGAGAAGGTTATGGCATTTCTATAGCGGATATTCATCAAGATAAAGGTCTGGAGACCATTGAGCTCCTACGTGCCTTTACAGACGATGCACTTTTCATGCAAGTGGACGTCTCTCGGACAGAGGAAGTCGAGCAATGGCTGGCACATACCTCCCGTGTTTTGGGTAGTATTGATGTCTTAGTGAACAATGCAGGAGTCATGCATAATAAGGACGTGTTGGAACTGCGTTCAGATCAATTTATGCACGTTATTGCTGTCAACTTGGGTGGTACTTTTCATTGTTCACAAGCTGCAGCCCGCATCATGAAAGCGCAAGAGCGCGGCGGTGCCATCATTAATATCTCGTCAACTAGAGCCGTCATGTCAGAGCCTAATACCGAGGCTTACTCCGCTTCCAAAGGAGGTATCTCTGCGCTGACCCATGCGATGGCCATTAGTTTAGGCGGTTACGGCATTCGCGTTAACGCGATATCTCCAGGATGGATTGAAGTAAGGGACGATGGCAGCTATTCCCATTCGGAGGCGGACCGCAACCAGCACCCCGTAGGCCGAGTTGGCAGGCCCGAAGATATTGCCGCGGCTTGTCTTTATTTGGCTAGCGAAAAGGCAGGATTCCTGACAGGTCAGAACCTAACGATTGATGGCGGTATGAGCGTTAAAATGATATACGCAGAGGAATAATTACCGTTCGTATTGCATTCATTGATAAAGAGCCAGGGCCACACATGGCAGGCAATGGATAGCATATAAGATATAGGAAATCCTAATCCCTAATAAGAAAGGGGTGGGCAGCATGAACGATGAGACCAAAATTCCTCAGGAACAAGAGTCTGCACGCGGAGCTGAGCTTGAGTTTAATCACGATTACGATCTGATGCGTGCCTATGCTGAACAATTGAATGGCGTAGCCGAAACAGAAGAGTAACTGCTTGACGTGATCAGGAGTGCCGCAGATTATTGCGGCATTTTTTTGGGTTTCACTCCTATTTCTTCGTACTTTTTCCCACAATTAAAACCGATTTCTCCTCTCCCTCGTTACCTTTATTAGAGTACCTATGAAGGAGTGGACGCAATGAACAAATGGATGTATGCAAGCATCTTCGTGATCGTCATTCTCGCTGCTACAGGATGCAGCAAACAAGAAGCCCAACCCGTCGTCAGCTCACCATCCCCTACCGCTGTAAGTGTCGCAAGTTCACCAACGCCAGCTCCTGCAGCGACAGTAGCTCCAGCTACGCCGACTCCAGTGGCGACCGCAACAACTGCCGCAACAGTTGCACCGACGGCGTCGGTAAGCCCTGCGCCTTCAGCCGCCGAAGCGCCAAAGCCTCAAGCTACAGTGACAGCTGCAACGCCTGCGCCAGTTGCTACAGCAACACCGGTAGTCGCGACACCTGCTCCTACGCCTGCTCCAGTGGCAACACCTTCACCAGCGCCTACAGCCAAGCCGCAGGCAACGGTAAGTGCGGCTGACTCCAGCGAGCAAGCCCAGCAGCTGTACAAAAGCAACTGCCTATCCTGCCACGGCGCTGGCCTCAAAGGGGATTACGGACCGAATCTGACGAAGGTCGGTGCGCGTAGAACGAAAGAACAAATTACCGCGCAAATTATGAACGGTAAGGTCGAGATGCCCCCTTTCAAAGACAGCTTGAAAGCCGACGAAGTCGAAGCCTTAGCGGTTTGGCTGGCAGCCATGAAATAAGTCATGGACTAGTTAGCTCTTGGAGATTAACTGGATTTCCTACATCTATTTTCGAGGAAAACTAGCTTAATGGGAGTTTAGATGGATTTTCTGCATCTATTTTTGCCCAGAATTACCCGATGGCCGATTCTAGTCATAAATAACGGGAGGAAATCCAGTTATTTCACGAAATCACGGGATTTAACTTGAATTAGCTGTAGAAAATCCAGTTATTCGACGACACTACCGTCCTTTGGGGACATAATTTCACCCGTAGCGCGATACGCTGCCACTCAGCCCACCAAAAAGCGGGCATCCTCTCTTGAACCTAGAGGAATGCCCGCTTTTCTTCACTGCTTAAACCGACCCCAACACTTTCTTCCCTCGCGGTTGGCTGCCATTAGGATCCGGTTCCAACGTTACACCGATGGAATCGATATTCAGACTTTTGGCATGCACATCATAAGACAGTACGCCTACCCCTTTGTCATCCACGCGCAGTGTTCCGCAGTTGTACTTTTTCCCATTGTGATTCAACCATACTTGATAGGTCCAATCGCCACTCGTTTCATTCAGTCCCGACAAGTTCACGACAACTTTATGAACATCGCCGTACTGCACGACCCAGGCTGTTCCCGAGGCTGCTGGCATGGACGTATCTGCTGATTTCAAAGTGAAGGTATTAACAACCTTGGAAGGTTCACTCACTTCACTTCCTGTTTCCTTGGTATGAAAAACATCAGAGTTCCATACAGCACCTACAACGATACCAAGCAACACTACGGCAGTCGCACCATACAACCATACAAAGGAACGCCGCTTAGGAGTTGCATTTGTCCGTGTCTCTACTTTTTCGAATTTTTCTTTTTTTAATTTTTCTTTTTGGAATTCTACTTTTGGGATTTTGTTTTTATGATTCTCTTCTTTAGCAATCTCCTCTTTACGAATCCGTTCAATACCAATCTCCTCTTCGTGGATTGGCTCTCGACGAATGGCCTCCATCACTTGCTCCTTCAAATCCAGCGGAACTTCCACTTCTTCCATTTGGTAAGGGAGTGATTGCCAGACCGCCTGTAGATCAGGCAGTTCTTCACTGCAAGAGACACAAGTGCGCAGATGCCGTTCGAAAGCCGCACGCTCCCATTCGGTACATTCGCCTGTTAAATAATTGATCAGATAGCTGCAATCAACAGGTTGCTGCTCTTTCATGTGTCATCCCCCCCTCACTGCTGTCAGATGTTTGCGAAGTATTTTTAAACATTGATGAAGCCTGCTTTTCACAGTTCCTACCGGTTCATTCTTCTTTGAAGCAATTTCGCTTAGCGAGTAGCCTTCCCAATACATCATCTCTATCAATTCAATTTGATTCGTAGATAAGTGCACATAAGCTTCTTGTATCTGCTCGACGACCCATTTGCTGGACACAACCGACTCTGGATCGGGTTCTCCGGATACGAGCGATTGCTCCCACTCTCTAGGCTCAAATCGAACAATTTGGTTCTGTTTACGATTCTTGCGGACATAATCAATCGTAATATTACGGGTGACTGTAATCATCCAGTTGACGAATCCGCCTTTACTGGCATCATAGCCTGTTTCGGTTGTCCAGAGTCGCATAAATACCAATTGCACGATTTCCCTGGCTTCCTGCTCATTCTTCATAGATTTCATGGCAAACGAATACACGAGCTTGGCATAACGATCGTAGAGCTCTTCTAAGGCAGGATGCTCTTTGACCATAACCAGCTTCATGAGCTCCCCATCTGTTCGATTTCGCATAACGTGGCACTCCCCGAGTCGAAATAGAAGACAAATTCACTCTACCAACCATATCATATTTGGCGCTACAATGGACAAAACACTTCAACCTTTCTGCCTAAGCAGTCGGTTGAAGTGCAGTTTTATTTCACACATCTTCAATTCTTCACTTATCTGCTTTCCGTTTGAACTGGATTTAGGACGAACCATACTTTCCCAACATTTTGCCCCGTCGTCTCGCCAGGGTTCGCATCCTTAATCCAGTAGTACAACGGCCAGCCTTTGTACGTATTCTGCATCTTGCCATCGCTACGCGTAAACACGCCAAAATCATCCGCATTCAAATCGCTCGACACGGTTAGAGGCTCATCATAGTAGATCGGCCAATTGACCAAACATTGCCCCACACATGAATTGACATCCCCTTTATCCTTCGTGAATAGATAGAGCGCCATACCGTTACTATCAACGAGATACGTGCCGAGTTCATCGGATTTGCTCGTTTTCACCGAACTGTTAACCGCCTTCGTACCGCTGAATTTCACGGGATCCACCACGAACCAGACATTACCTACATTTTGTCCCAACGTATCGCCCATCTTCTTATCATCTACCCAATAATACAAAGGGAAGCCTTTATACGTCGTTTGTTTCTTCCCGTCAGCACGCACGATTGTCCTGAAATCAGCCGAATTCACTCCCGTTGGTGCAGCCACATGATCCGCATAGAACAACGGCCATTTTTCCAAACATTTTCCAGCACAGTTGCTTACGCCCTTCGTGTCTTTATCATAATAATACAGCGTCAGGCCATTCGTATCCGTCAAAAAGTTGCCAAGATCCGCCTTGGTCCCCAAAGCGATTCCCGCCGAAGGCTTAATGACATACCAAATCTTCCCTACCCCATCACCTAACGCATCGCCCGCCGCCTTATCACCTGCGAAATAGTATAACGGCCAACCTTTGTAAGTCAACTGCTTCTTGCCGTCCGCACGTACGAATGCGCTAAAATCAGCCGAGTTAAATCCCGCAGGCACGATTAATGTATCACTATAATAAATCGGCCATTTGGCCAAACAAGCATCCACGCAAGAATTCACATCTGCAGCATCCTTCGTGAAATAATAAAGCGTCATGCCTTTGGAATCACTCAGGTAGTTCCCTAGTGCCTCATTTTGCTTCAATTGCAGGGATGCATAAGTCAGCACGTTCAGCTTATCCACAGCAATGATCCCTTTTTCTGATAAAAAGGTGGCTAACGTTTTGCCCCCGCCCTTCAACTTGGCCTGCAAGCCTTCGATCGTTGCCGTCGCAATGTTCATGTTTACGACATGCTGAACGCTTGCGATTCTGGATAAGCCCTTCTGCCCTGCAAAATCAATCGCTTGAGCAAACTCGAAATCCACACCTTGCTTGTACCCTAAAGCCTCCAGCAAAACCTTGTAATATGCGCCAGCGGTAATACCAGCTGCCGGATCAAACAGATCGCCGCCTGTTCCTTGCCAACCGAGCTCAGGATGCGCTTTCAAATAAGCAAGTACGGACTGCCCTTCCTTGTACACAAGGCTCGCATCTATGAAATTATCCGTTCCACGATACGCTAGTGCCTCAGCTTCCAACCCTTTTAGACGAAGATACATAATGGCTGCTTGATATCTCGTTGTCGATTTCCCCAAATATTCAGGCGTGAGCCCGCTTCCCTCACCTTGGAGAATACCAAGATCACCGGCAATATCGGTTTCCGATTTGACCTGCACTTGCTCTGCTGCAAAGGCTGTCAAAGCTGTCAAACCCAAGACAACGCCTAAGAGCACAATAACTGAAAGTACGGCTACTTTTAATTTTCTCATTCTGGCTATACGCCTCCTTAGATGGGATGAAGCAATACCATTTCTGTTTGGAATGCTTTTCCTCTTAAGGTAACGAGCCTAGAATGAGTTCGGTTTGACCCCCTTCAAGATTTTTTTTAGAATTGCACACTTCAAGCAAAAATAATCACAAAAACGGTCGATATAAGCATCCCCAGATGGACGAGCATCATTGACCATGATAAAATAAAAGGAAGTAGCAAGCTTCCCAGATCGGGAGCTTTTAGGGGGTACACCATGGGAAAGACCGATGTTCGCCGAGATGCCATTATGCTTGCGATTAAAGATAAAGGCTCCATTGCTTTGACAGATATTGTGAAGCAATTCAATGTCTCTGAAGCAACAGCACGACGAGATCTAGAAATTCTCGAAGGAGAGAAACGTTGCATCCGCACCTTCGGCGGGGCCGTACTTGAAAGCTTGAAAGTGGAAGTCCCCTTCTTTAATAAAATGGACCTTTACACAGATGAAAAGAAAGAAATCGCGGACAAAGCCCTTCGTTACATCGAAGATGGCGATATTATTGGGCTGACAGGTGGTACGACAACGACCTTCATCGCCAAAAAATTAAACCAATTCAAAAATTTGACCGTCATTACGAATGCCGTGAATATTGCCTATGAGCTCATCGGTACGCCTGGGTTGCAGCTGATTCTTACGGGTGGTGTGATTCGCACACAAACCTTCGAACTATCTGGCCCACTGGCCAATGCGACACTTGAGAATCTTAGTATCCGCAAAACGTTCTTGGGGTGCGATGGGATTTCCCTCTCCCGCGGCATAATGATCTACAACGAGCTTGAAGCCGAGACGAATCGCCGAATGATGAGGCAATCCATGGAAACGTATCTTGTGGCCGATCATTCCAAGTTCAGCCGGAGCTCCTTGTTTGTGATTGGCGAGGTACAGGAAGCCGTCGGCATCATAAGCGACTCCTCCATTACACATGAAATGAAGCTGGCTTTTAAGGAGTCGGGAACGCCATTTCTTTAAATTGAAAAAGCGATATCACTGGCCACCAGGCCTAGGGATATCGCTTTTTTGCCTATTATTTCAGTTCACTGCTCGGCTGTGGAATTGGGGCGGACTTCATTTTCAAAGACGGCACCATAATCAAGACACCGATAACAAACAGTAACGCTGACGTTATATAGATGGATTCAAGGGAGAATGACGCTTTAATCGAACCCGCCAGACTCATCGTAATGACCATGGATCCCATAAAGAGCGGCGTTAGAATACCATTCACGCGCCCAACGAAAGATTCTTCGGTATTCCCTAGAATCAATGTACTAATTCCGATCTGGATAGCTGGCATCACAAGTCCTGAGATAAACTGCATCAGAAGTGCCAACCACACCAAATGTGTCATACCGATCATGGCAAACGTAACTGCGCTAACCGCCATGCCGACCGCGAGCATTGCTTGCGGGGATATTTTCTTAGCAAAAGCCATCGTTACGCCTCCGCCTATGATCATCGCAGCCCCGTTCGCCACCATGAACCACTGCAAGTTCGACTTCTCTAGTCCCAAGTGTTCGGTAACTAGAAAAATACCTAGTGGACTGATCAAACCAATCGCTAGACCCGCAACGGCAAAACAACCACCTAGAATAACTAACATACGGTTTCTCAATACATAACGGAAGCCTTGACCCATTTCCGTGAAGATATGCGTAGTGCGCGGCTCTGAGGAATCTTCCTTAAGATCCTTAGGCAAGAACGTAAGAACTAGAGCTGATAACAAGAAACATGCTCCCATGATCGCTACGGCTGTTTCGATCCCGAAACGATAATAAATGAAGGAGCCTAGCATGGGTCCCAAAATCATGAAAATCGCCATCATCGATTGAAACATTGACATGCCTAATTGCATTTGCGATGCAGGGACATGTACCTTGAAGAGCTTCATGTTGGAAGGTTGGGAGAATTGCGAGAGAATTGAAGATACCAGCGTAGCAAAGAAGATCGCTTTCCATGACCCCATATACAAGGTGATCAAGATAACAAAGACGGACGCCGCGCTTAGTAAATCACACCACACCATCGTCAGCTTCGGCCTCCAACGATCGGCGAATGCCCCGCCAATAAAGGAGAAGATAAATATCGGCGCAAACTCCGCTACGGAGATTAAGGAAAGTGAGTATGGATCATTATTCGTCATGTCCGTCACATAGAGCAGAATCGCAAAGTTACGTATCCAGATACCGATTTGAAGCAAAATGCCTGAAAGCATAATCGTCTGAACGAATCGATTGCTAAAAAAGGATCGCATCGTTGGCTCAGATTGAGCACTTGCTTGACTCATTTGAAAAAACACCCCTTTGAATTAGATCGCTGGTGAAATGCGTGAAATGTGCGCATTGTTCCTACGTAATAGGAAACGAAAAGTTTCACAAGCCTTTCTGATTTTACTAGGAGATGATACAAGTTGCTAGTGATAAATTCTGTATAGTTAATTTCGCCTAGTCCTGTCTCCAACCTATCGGATATTGCTCGGAAAGCGTCACAGGCAACCGCCCGACAGCTGCTTCACGACCAAGCAATACATTGGCTAGTGAAACCATCGCCAGAGGGCGATTCTCATAACAAGCATAATACGTTTTCACTTCAGGGAACTGGAGCAAATCATACGGATTACGTCCAGCAGCTACAATCAGATGCAGTCCATCCAATTTAGCCAACGCTTTGACCAACGCAGTTTGACCCATGGAGAAGGTCGCATTGTAGGTGACGATAACGACTTGCTCTGCGGTTCCACAAACCTTGATCATCTCTGCAATATCCTCATAGCTTGGTTGTAGCCCTATGTAAACTTCACGGACTGGCTGCCCAGTCATCTCAATCAATACGCCCCCCAGCGTTCCCTCTCGATCAACAACCTCATCGATTTCCGTCCCTGATTGGACTTCGGTCCAGATCACCAGCGTTTTATCATTCATTTGGAGGTTCTTATCGACTTCGTCCTTGACCTTCGTGATGCTTTTGCGACTCAGTTCTTTCGCTAGCGCCTGATGCTCAGGTGTCGAGATCGGCCCATCCGGAACTTGCGTTAGTGTTTCAAAACGAATATCACGCTTGTATTTATACGTCATAATGCGCAGTAGAGACTCATCAATGCGCGCTTCCGATACACGCCCACTTTCCACCGCGGCAACGACAGCTTCCATCGCTGCGACTTGACGCTCCAACTCATGGCTGACTAGCAAAATATCCGCGCCAGCTTCCAGTGCACGAACTGCCCCTTCCGCTACGCCAACCCCTTCGGAGATCGCCTTCATCTCTAAGCAATCCGTTACAATCAGCCCCTTGAAACCTAACTGACCGCGCAGCAATTCCGTCAATATTTTATGGGATAGCGTCGAGGGTACACTGCTGTCTTCTAAGGTTTCGAAGACCACATGTGCAGACATAATCGCATCAACGCCGCCTTCAATCGCTGTGATGAACGGAGCCAGCTCCAGTTCCATCAATCGCTCCATGCTATGCGGAACCACAGGTAAATCATGGTGCGAATCCGCTGTGGTATCCCCATGACCAGGGAAATGTTTCACAGTCGCGATTACGCCCATATCTTGCAGGCCTTTGACCGCATGAGTACCCATATCAGAGACAATCGCAGCTGTTTCACCATAAGAACGGACCCCAATAACCGGATTAAGCGGGTTGTTGTTAATATCTAAGCAAGGGGCTAAGTTCATGTTCACGCCCATTTGACGAAGCTCTTTGCCCATCACTTTCGCGCTGGCATAGACGCCAGATGGTGCAAAGGCAGCACCCAGCGCCATATTCCCCGGCAGCAATGTCGCCACTTTTTCCACGCGTGAAACCATTCCGCCTTCTTGATCTACAGAGATAAACAGCGGTTGCCCACCGCTTCTTAACGAAATAGCTTGCAAATCGGCAGACAGCTGAGCAAGCTGATGGGCGTCCTTCACGTTACGACGGAAATAAATAACACCGCCAATGCCGTACTCCTCGATTAATCGCGTAATATGAGGATTCGGTTCCAAGGCATCAAACCCACAAGCGAATAGTTGTCCTACCTTTTGACGTAACGTGAGTGGCTTGTTATTCGAGTTTCCTGCTGATGACATGTAGCGCACGCTCCTTGGGAGATTAATTAGGCTTTGATACTTTCGATGATACGTCTCTGAAGCAGAAGATACATGATAACCACCGGAATAATGCTGATCATAATCGCCGCGCATAACGAACCATAGTTCATATTCAATTGGTCATAGAAGGCCACCATACTCACAGGGAGCGTCCTCAGCTTCTCTTTGGTCAGAAATACATTAGCCATGATGAATTCGTTCCAACTCGTGAGAAAGTTCAACATGAACACACTAAATAGGGACGGCATTGAAATGGGCACGATGATCCGACACAACAATCCGTAAATGGAGAGTCCATCCATGATACCCGCTTCTTCCAGTTCATTCGGTATAGAGGTCAGGAAACTGCTTACCATGAATACGGTCCAAGGCAAACCCAATGTCACATATGGCAGTATCAAAGCGAAGGGTGTGTTATACAGATGCAAGCTCCTAAGCAGCATATACAAAGGGACAAGCAAGGAAGCGGCAGGCACTAGCAAGGCCCAGATCAGAATCCTTTTCAGAACAAGACTTAGCTTTGGAAAAGACATCCGAGTCAACGCGTAAGCGGTCGCAGTCCCTAGCGAAAGTGAAACAATAGCTGAAACCGTCGAATTGATCACACTATTCATAAAATAATGGCCTACATGTGCGCCCGTCCAAGCATTCCAATAATTCGTCAGCGAGAGCTCGCCTGGCAAAGACCAGGGGGATGTAATGATTTCTTTGTTCGATTTGAAGGATGAATTCAGCGTCCAACCCAGTGGAAATAGAATGAACCCGATGTAAATAAATAACACGGCATGTGGGACAACACGTCGCAGAAGGCTTCCTCTCATAAGCGCACCTCCTCCTGTTTGCTAGTGAACCAGCCGAAGATGGACGTCAAGATCGCTGTAAAAAGGAGGATCAGCACCGCAATACTGTTCGCGTAGCCATACTCACCGATCCGATAGGCTTTCTTGATCATATACGAAGCCATAACTTCCGTGCTCCCATAGGGATTACCGCCCGTCATGACAATCACAATGTCCATGGCTTTCATGCCGCCTGTAATGGATAAGAGCATCATAACAACAATCACTGGTCTTAACAGCGGCAGAATGATCGACCATGCTTGGCGGATGCCCCCTGCACCATCCATTTGAGCAGCTTCCACGAGATGTTTCGGAATGGCATAGATTGCCGATACCACGAGCACCACATAGAACCCCATCCATTGCCAAGCATTGGTGATCAAAATGGCGAGCATTGCTGTCGCTCCATCTGCCAACCAAGCATGCTGCCAACTGGTTAAACCGACAGCTTCTAAGACTTGGTTCAGCAGCCCCGCTTGTGGATGATAAATAAATTCCCATAGTACGCCAACGACCGCAGTCGATAGAATGGTTGGAAGGAAAATCAACGTTTTGTACATCGCAATCCAATGCTTTAGTTTACTCACTAGGAGCGCGATACCCAAGATTATGGGAATTTGAATCCCCATGGCAAAGCCAATAAAGGACATATTATTTCGCACAGCAATCCAGAAATAAGGATCTTGCAATGCTGCAACGAAATTGTCCAGCCCATTATATGTTGCTGGGGAGATGCCATTCCACGCAGTAAAACCGTACCGCAGCGACATCAGCATGGGATAGATGAAGAATATCGCAAATATGAGCATCGTCGGCAAAGTAAACAGCGTATAGGCCCATGCATGTCTTCCCATTCGGTTCATATGTCATCCTACACTATTTGGCATGGGTTTCTTCTTTATTCGAAGCCTCTTGCTGCTTCTGTAATTCGTTCATCAGCGAGGCGGGATCTGTTCTTCCACCAAGCAGCTCCTGCATCCCACGCTCCAGCTTCTCGCGCACCTTGGTTTGAATGCGGGAATCGAAGGCCGGGAAAGTTCCTTTACTATTCGCAAACACATGCAAGATCTCCGTAATCAAGGGGTTTACTTGACTCGTATCCTGCAGTTTCATTGCCGGTGGCATCCCTTCTTCAACGAGCTGCCGCTTCTGCATCGATTCCGTATACATTTGCTTAATGAATTCTTTAATCGCCAGCAATTGTTCAGGGGTTACCTTTTTGGAGAAACCATACGCATTAGACCAGCCCCCATTGATATACCCATCGCCTGGCCCGCCCATGGAAGGAAAGTTCATAAATCCGACGTCTTGGGCAATGACGGATTTCTCAGGATCGAGAAGCGGCGTATTCGCCCAACTGCCATCAAACATGAAAGCGGCGTTTCCACTGCTGAATGTATTCTGTTGTTCGGCATAGGCAAGCGCTAGGCTGCCTTCTTGGAAATAGTCTTTCTGAATGAGCGATCGATACTGTTCAAAAGCTTTCAATACCTCTGGGTCCGTCCAATGCTGACTCCCCTTCAGAAAGCCCTCGATCGAATCCGCGCCGGACGTGCGCACCCACATCGTATTAATCATCATATTAATAACCCAGGAGTCTTTCGCGGCCATGGCAAAAGGGGTGATTTTGGCAGCCTTCAGCTTCGCAGCTGCGGCTACAAGCTCGTCCCAAGTTTCGGGCAGCCTGATCCCCTGCTGGGTCAAAATCTTTTTGTTATAGTACAGGCCCTCCACGTAGCCGGCCATCGGGATCCCATAGATTTTGCCATTCACCGTAAACTCTTCGAAGCTATAGAACTTATCTGTTAACCCAAGCTCTTGTAGGATAGGGGTAAGGTCCAGCAGTCGATTCGCCTTCACATAATCCTTCGTATCCGTGCCTCCGAACAAGTCGAATACCTCTGGTGGATTCCCGGCAGCCATTTCTGCTCGCAGCTTCTCGAAGCGATTCACTTTATCCTCCACACCATCTAAGGTAATCGTCAATCCAGGCACCTTGGCTTCGGTCGCTTTGACTACTTCCTGCAGCATGACGAGTCGTTTCTTCTGCGTATCCTTTACCTGTGTATGCCGAATCGTGAGTAGAATGGGAGCATGTTGATCACCTTTCCCGCTAGACGTATCACGTCCTGGGTCCGATTTATCGGAAAATATACTGCAAGCCGACAGCATGAACGTGAGAGCCACGGCACCTGTGCTCACAATCAGTGTTCGTTTTCTCATCCGTTTGGTTCTCCTTTGAGCCTACCATTTAAGTATAATTGAACCCGTATGCATGCTAAAGACAGATAAATTCCTAATCTAGGGGCAAATTCCTCTAGTTCCCTTCCTTGCGTTTATCCCGATACTCGGAAGGAATTTCACCTGTAAACTTCTGAAATACCTTGGTAAAATAGCGCCGTTCGATATAGCCTACGCATTTCCCAATATCCGTTATACTTTTGTCACTATGAAGCAACAAAGACTTTGCCTGCTCCATCCGATGTTTCGTGACATGCTCGACAAAGGTTTCCCCGAAGTGTTGTTTGAATAACAAGCTAAAATAACTGGAGCTAATCCCTAAGGAACTAGCAATATCCTCAATGCCGAAATCCGTTGAATAGTGCGCTCGGATATATTCTTTGGCGGAAGCCATGAGCAGCTCGCTATTTTTCTTCTTGTTCGTACCTTCGAGCCCGTTCGATACAAGTTGTACCATAACCTGCAACAAATGCGGGATACTCTCGCTTTTATCCAGCTCACGCCAAATCTGTTCTTCTTCCTGGCTATCCAGCGCATTCATCTCACGCAGCTCGCGCAGCACATGCAGGATCAAATAGTGCAGCATCTGATAAGCGCGCGCGAATGAGCCCTCTGATAGACTCTCCAGCAATACTTTAAGGCGATTCAGTGCATCCTCCGTCTTCGGACGATTCAACTGCTTCATCCCTGTAACTATTTCCTCTACCAAAAACCAAAGCGAACTATTCGCGTCCAAAGATTCTTTGGCCTCTTTATAAGGCAGCACGGACTGCTGCTTATCTAGATTCAACTGCATGAATCTCTGCAGCTTTCGATACGTATCCGCTAACTGTTGCAGCCCTACAGGCCCTGGATAATAGCCCACGCTAATACCAAGCTTCACGGATTGGCTGACATTGCCTTGCAGTTTAGCGGCCAGCTCACATAGTTGTGTGCCTATGGAATCAGGGTCTGCCCCCTCCCACGCCATGAGCAGTGACCATTCCCCTTCCCGCATCTGGAGCACGGTGTGGTTGGATATCTCATCCGCCAAGGAATCCTGTAGAACATTCCGCACAGCGAAATTCCACAGCTTACGTTCTTGCTCGGTCCATAACATTGATTTCTGTGAATAATTATCCACATCAATAATCGCGAACACATAGCGCAGCGTCTCCAAATCCCCTTGATCAATCGGAAGCTGTGTACTGGCTGTAATATCCATATAGTCCATCATAATATCTTGCAAGATCTTCTCGTAAGCCAAACTTGTAATCTTTCCCCACTTCAGGAGTTCATCCTGCTGGCTCTGTTTCTTCGCACGAATGTCATCAGCGAACTTACGAATCGAACTCTCAAGCTCTTCATAATTAATCGGCTTTAATATATAATCACTAACCCCAACGCGCAGGAGCGAACGCACATAGTCGAAATCCTGATATCCCGTCACCATCAGCACCGTGCAGTTCTCATTGATTTCTCGGAGTTTATGGATGAACGTAATCCCGTCCATTTGCGGCATCCGAATATCACTCATCACGATATCGGGAATATGCGCAATACACAGTTCCAAGGCTTCAAGCCCATTCTTGGCAGTGCCTACAATATCAATCTCGAGCTCTTCCCAAGGAATGACCGCCTGTAAATTCCGTAAAATATTAGGCTCATCATCTGCCAATATCGCTTTTAACCTCACCTTTCATCCCTCTTCCCTTTCGGAATAATCACCTTCATCGTCGTACCATGACCCTCTTGGGAACAAATAAACATCCCATAGTGCTCGCCATATTGAATTCGAACGCGATCCGCCACATTACTTACACCAAGTCCTCTTCGCTCTTCATTTGATTCCAGAATTTCATGAAATGGCGTCTCCAGCTCGGTTTTATAGTGGAATTTCGCTAACTTGTCGTTACTAATACCAACACCGTTATCCGTCACATATAGCCCGATGCGATCCCCTTCATCCACAACCTTCACCGAAATCAACCCCATGTAATCAATCGGTTCAAAACCATGCTGTAAGCTATTCTCGACGAGTGGTTGCAGCGTTAACTTTAGAATTTGGTCATTGTGCAGCTCTGGCGGCGCTTCAATGGTGTATTGGAATTGATCCTCGAAGCGGAACTCCTGAATTTCCAAATAGCTGCGCAGATGCTCCAGCTCCTGCTTCAACGTGATCTCTTCGCGGTTTTCCATCCCGATTCTCAACAAATTCCCCAGACGGATCACCATCTGACTCACTTTCTTCCCTTGGTTTTGAATGGCTAGTACATTGATAGACTCGAGTGTATTAAAAAGAAAATGAGGCTTAATCTGCGCTTGCAGCAGCATAAGCTCGGCTTTGTTCTTGCGGTCCTGCTGACGCTTCACTTCCTCGAGCAGATCCTCGACCCTGACAACCAAAGAGTTAAAACCTCTTGCTAATGCTGTGGTTTCATCCTTGCCACTCACTTCCATGCGGGTAGACAGATCTCCACGCTCCACCTTTTTCATCGAGGACAGCATGCGGAGAATCAATTGAATAATACGTCTGACGAAGACGAGGTTATACACCAGGGCAAAGAATAAACATATAAACGTTATGCCTGCAACCAGCTTCATAATCGTCTCGATTTCACCGGCGACATACTTCCATGACGTGATCGACACGACGCTCCAGTCCTGAACGCCCATCCCATTGATATTCAAATGATAGAGAGATATGAGGCTTTTTTCATTTTGGAAATCTGCCTTGAAACTGTAATTGTTGTATCCCAGATCCAATTTCCCTTGCGTCAGTTGCAGGACATTAGCCCCTTCTAAGCTTTGTTTATTATCGTAGAAAATAAGTCCGGTTTTGTTGATCAATAGATACCTTTTGGAGTTTTGCTCGCTCGTATTGAAAGACTTGAATATGAGGTCCAGCTCATTAAATTTAAATTTCAACAGCATATAGCCTAGATTATCCATCGTCCAAAAATCTTTCACAATGCGCGCTTGATAGAATTCGCCGCGGCCTGACCCGAACTCCTTGAACTCAGAGGGTCCAATCCAGAGTGGACTGCCATTGAGTTCCTGAATGTGTTGGAAGGCCATGCTTTGCCCAATCGTTGGCCACGGAATCGAACTTCCGCTCGTTCGCCCGGCGCTAAAAGATTTACCGCTATTGTTGTAAATAACGACAGATTGAATAGGCGAATAGGTAAGAATCGAGCCGCGAAGCAGCGTATCGAATGTGTTCAGATCATACGAGGAAAGGGGATCCTCGTTCGGCTTCGCCGCGTCAATCGTACGATAGATGCCTTGAATGCTGTCTTTGACCATCCAGAAATCGGAGAAATAGTTCGCTTCCTTGAACATGTAGTAAATATTACGGGAAATCGCTTGCAGCGTGACTTCTGTTAGATCTCCATATTTCTTCTCAATCAGCTGCTGAGAGACCGTGTACACCGCTGACCCTAGGACGAATAAGGGGATGATGATGAAAAGCAAAAAACCGATAAATACCTTCTTATTCAGATTCATCGCTGTACTGCGCTCCTTCAAAATCGAATCGGACGATGGACTTTACCCCTCACCTTGAGTAGGAGTGTTTATGTACCCAAGATTTGTATCTCGGGCTCGACGCTTATATGTACATTCCCTCGTAGTGCTTTACTAATCATGCAAGTTTGTTCCGCACGGAATGCGGCTACTCTTATTTTATCCAGTTGAGCTTCGCTCCTATGTGGTGTTACACAAATACGAGGCTGATGAACAATCGCATTTACTTTCATCGTTGGACGGTTCTGGACATAAATGTGGGAATCGAGTTCAAGGGATACAATGCCTTCTCTTGCTAGCAACGTTCCTAGTGTGATAATGTAACAGGTTGCCGCGGCACCAAGCAGTAATTCTTCCGGGTTCGTTCCCACACCGGGACCATCAAATTGACTTGGGACGGAAATCGATGTCCGTAACCCATCTGCTTGGAGTTGGCCTATCCCATCCAGACCGCCTGTCCATGTGGCCTTCAGTTCAAATATGTGTTCTGGCAAGGGGGGACCCTCTTTCTATGTAGAGTGAGACGTTCTATACCTTTCATTAAGACAAGCTAACAATTCGCTTGGAAGATTCGGTAGAACTTCTGGAAATTTTTAAAACTTAAGAAACTTTAAAACTTGATAACCTTTAAACATTGAGAACCTTTAAAACTTGAGAACCTTTAAAACTTGAGAACCTTTAAAACTTGAGAACCATGCAACTTTGCAATCCTTGTATACTCTGCAAACCCTGCTTTCCATGCATACCTCGCACCATCTTGCAAACTCAGCTCACTTGGCAATTCTTGCTTACCTTGCATACCTTGCATACCTTGCAACTCTGCTCACTCCGCATTTCCTGTTTAACTCTCACATCATGCAAACTCTGCTTACTTGGCAATTCCTGCTTACTGTGCATACCTCGAGACTCTTCTCACTACGCAATTCCTGCTTACCTCGCACCATCTTGCAAACTCAGCTCACTTGGCAATTCCTACTTACCGTGCATACCTCGCACACCCTACATACCTCATATCAGACCGTTGGTTAGTTTGCTTTAATTGTAAAGGAAGAGAACAGGATTCACCAGCAAAGAACAACATAAAAAATCGTTCCCGCACCTAATCAGCACGAAAACGATTTATCTTACTTCAATTGATCTCTATGAAATTGCGTAATTCATGTGTTGGAATATCAAAACAATGAAAGCCCTACCTCTCTTCCATCCTTGCGGCTCCAATGACCGCGCCAGTGCGAATTGCGTTACAAACACTTACTGCCGAAACACTTACGTTGCCTCGGGTTTACCATAAATGAGCTGATGGATTGCGCATTGGGAGAAAAACAAACAAGGAGAGGGGGTTACTTTCTTCTCGCTAATCGTTCGTGTGGGGTAAATGAGGCTAAATATGAAGTGTTTATATGTTTTCATTTCAATCAACTCCAGTATTATATAACGGTAGTACAAATTTGTCAATACGATGGTGATATACATTGAGTGTGTGCTACAATATAGAAATAGTTGGTCGTAAAGCATACGCCGCTTTTCTACTTTCAGCCAAGGCTGATAGAGAGAAGCGGCTTTGTTTATTTTAAGGAGGCATCCACATGAAAATTGAATTTGAAGTTGCACATAACAGCTATATCGCGTACCACGCATCTACTCGAAAAGGTGACTCACTCCGCAGACTGTTAGAGGGTCACAGTCATGCTGAGAAACTATTTCTTTTGCATGTTTGGTGGCCAGCCTTTCAGCACTTCAACAATCTTTATCCTGAATATGAGGTGAAGGACTTTCGAGATGGAACTCGATTCCTTGATTTTGCTTTTATCAAACATACACTCAAACTTGCCATCGAAATCGACGGTTTCACCACACACGCCTCGCAAATTAGCCGCTCCCAATTCTCGGATCACCTCATTCGTCAGAATCACCTCATCATCGATGGTTGGAGAATCCTCCGTTTCTCCTACGACGATATCAAAGATCGCCCCCGCATGTGCCAACAAATCTTACAACAGTTTATGGGACGCTATCTGGGTATGAACGATGTTCCAGTCAAATCGATTAGCTACATGGAAAAGGAAATTTTGCGTTATGCGCTGCACAGCGAGAAACTCCTTACAACTCATGATGTTTGCCAGATTCTGTGCATTAAGGAACAGAAGGCGCGCAAACTGCTTAAGGTCATGCTTGAGAAAAAGCTACTTGAACCCGCTGGCAAAGGGACCGAACGAATCAGATCCTATCGAGCAACAGATGACATCCTTCTACAAATGTTGGGATAATCTAGAAACTCCGCGGGCTCGCACCAATTCAGCTCAGTTAGTGATGTTTTTCATCACTAACTGCAGCTCTTTCCGCGGGCTCGCACCAATTCAACTCCGTTAGTGATGTTTTTCATCACTAAACGGCAGCTCTTCCCGCGGGCTCGCACCAATTCAACTCCGTTAGTGATGTTTTTCATCACTAAACGGCAGCCCATTCCGAGGGCTCGCACCAATTCAACTCCGTTAGTGATGTTTTTCATCACTAAACGGCAGCTCTTCCCACGGCTCGCACCAATTCAACTCCGTTAGTGATGTTTTTCATCACTAATGGCAGCTCTTTCCGCCGGCTCGCACCAATTCAACCCCGTTAATGATGTTTTTCATCACTAAACGGCAGCTCTTCCCACGGCTCGCACCAATTCAATTCCGTTAGTGATGTTTTTCATCACTAATGGCATCGCTTCCCCAAGCTCGCCCCGCGCCAGCCCGCACCAACAACCAAAAACCCGCGGCACGCGCCCGCGGGTCCTCTTCTACACCTTAAATTTCTGCAGCGAAATTTGCAATTCTTCCGCAAGTCCAGCCAGCGACTTTGCGGAGTTCTCGATTTCCTCCGTGGTCGACATTTGCTGCTGGCTCGCAGCGGATGTCTCTTGGCTGACGGAGATTCCCGTCTCAGACACGGAGCTCACAATGCGCATCACCTGCTCGATGCGCAAGTTCGCATCGACGAGCTGGTGGATGTTCCGGTTCACATCTTCCACTTTCGTATTCACTTTCTCGACGGAAGTCTCGATGTGTACGAACGATTCTTGCGCTTCCTCCGAAATCGTCAAGCCCTCTTGCACTTTCCCTGCTCCTGCTTGCATGGAGCTTACAGCATGATTGATCTGCCGCTGGATCGTCGACACCAGGTGCGTAATATTTCGCGCCGAAGTGGACGACTGCTCCGCAAGTTTACGCACTTCCTCAGCAACAACAGCGAAGCCGCGCCCAGCTTCCCCAGCACGTGCTGCCTCAATCGCTGCATTCAGAGAAAGCAGATTCGTCTGCGTCGAAATCTCGTTAATCACATTAACGATTTCACCAATTTTGTGTGCATTTTTACCCAATGCTTCAATAACAACATTAACTTCACGAACCGCGTCTGAAATCTCAGACATCTGGCCCGCGATCGATACGACCGATTGCTTGCCATGCTGAGCGGCCTGAGTCGCTTGATTCACAAGCACTGCAACCACTTGCGCCGACTCATCAATTTGCTTCGTGCTCGACAACATAAGGCCAACCGCCTCATTCGCTTGATTCACACTAGCAAATTGCTTATCAAAATCCTCCGAAAGCTGCTGACTAGAAGAAGCAACTTGTCTTGCCGCTAGAGAGCTTTGTTCCGAGCTGGCGAGAAGCTCTTCCGAACTCGCTGAAAGCGTCAAAGCATTATCTGAGATTTGCATGACGAGCCCCCGCAAGCTTCCTGTCATCACATTAAAAGAATTCGTTACTTTACCTACCTCATCCTCATAAGGGTAGTCCCCTTTAACGGACAGGTCTCCACCAGCTGCCTTCTCCATGCTTTCTTGGAGTTTGCGAATCGGTGTAGAAATGATCGCATCGAGCGTCAATGCACCCAAAGTCATCACAATAATCGCTATAATAATCGTCAGTATGATGACCCAATGCGAAATTGCTGAATCCGAACTACTAGATTTCTGGAATTGTTCAGCTGCGGATTCTTTAAGTCCTACGAGCTTAACTAATGCTTCTACCGTTTTATCACCTTGCGGGGAGACTTCATTATTGTAAACCTGATAAGCAACTTGATTATTTTGCGTCGCTTGATCAATCGTTTTAGTGACAACATCACGATACTTCACATTCAGTTCCTCGAAGCTAGCGAAGGCACCAGTCTCTTCCTGATTAAGCGCAACTCCTGCAATTTTCGCGACTAATTCTTTATTAGTACTTGCGTTTTCATCCAACTTGGCTTTGAGCTTAGCCTTATACTTCACATCCGTGGATAGCATCATCTCTAACAAATTAGATTCGGTTTCATTGAAATTTGTTTGGAGTTGATTAATCCATTTGACAGAAAGCAGACTTTCCTCGTACATTCTAGTAGAGTTACTAGACATCTTGTCCATATAATGATAGCCCGTGATCCCTACAATTAATAAAAATAAAATGGCAATCGCATTCATGAACAGCAATTTAAAACGAAGTTTCAGATTACGAAGGATGGACAGGTTGACGTTGAGCTTTCCTGTGCCTTGCATGCTGTTCAATTTTGATTTGGATTTCAAAGTTACCCATTCTCCCCCCGAGTGTAAATCAACGATCAATCTGGCTTATGGCACTAAACCTAACATAAGTAAAAATTAATTTACCCATGGTTTATTTTACAAAACAGACTCCCTTATGTAAAGAAAAATTCGTATAAACCTTACTATACCAGGCATTTCATCTACCAAATACTACCACCTCAACGAAAAGATAAGGGGCAAATAGACATGGAATTAATCGGAATCATTGTGAACCCGCTTTCAGGCAATGGCAGAGGATCTCACATCTGGGGAGAAGTCCAAGCTTACCTCCAAGAGAATCACATCGCTTATCTAGCCAAATTAACAACTCACGCAGGTGAAGCGACGCAACTTGCCATCACACTGATTCAAACTCATCATGTACAGCGTATCATCATCATTGGCGGAGATGGCACCGTCCATGAAGCAGCTTGCGGAATTTGGCAGTATCAGAAGCACCAGAATAGCAACGACTCCTCCCCGGATTGCGCTATTGCCGTGATTCCAGCAGGAACAGGTAATGATTTTGCCAAAGCCTACGGCATTCCCAATCATCCACTTGAAGCACTGCACATTGCTCTACATGCTGCCTACACCTTGCAAATTGACCTTCTTCAAGCCAGTCAGATGCAACAAGTTGCGGTGAATAGCATTGGGGCGGGTTTTGATGGGATGGTTGCCAAGATCACGAATGAAGCCAGCTACAAAAAGTTCCTCAATCGTCTAGGACTAGGCAAGCTATCCTATTTCATTTCTATACTTCGTGTGTTTGCAACCTATCAACCTTCTACCGCATGGTTAGAAGTCGATGGACTTATAACGAAGCTACCGAACATGTGGCTAGCTGCCGTAGCCAATATTCCTTTTTACGGAGGCGCTATTCAAATTTGCCCCGTAGCTAGTCCAACAGATGGCATAGCTGATGTTGTTGTTATTCAGAGCAAAAGCCGGCTTCGCCTCCTGCCCGTACTTTTCACCGTGTATCAAGGCAAACACACCCAGCATCCTGCCGTATCCTTTTACAAGGGGAAATCGATTTCAATACAGACAGAGCATCCCTTGCTTGTCCAAGCAGACGGGGAGTTCGCTGGCTCCACGCCTCTTCAAATCGAACTCATCCCCGCCGCCATTACCGTCATCCGTGCAAAACCCACAGCCTAAGCTGTGGGTTTATCTTCATGATCTGCATCTTTGCGCACCCCATCACTCATCAATGCCCATTGTTTCATCGTTACATAATCAACCTTGCCACTCCCGAGTAGCGGCAGCTTCTCGATGTAACGAAATTCGGAAGGCATATAAATCGCCGGCTGCCCCTCTTGCCTCATCAACTCGCGAAGTGCTTCAAGCGGATTCACTTTACTTGTGTGATAGGCAATGATTCGCTCACCTTTTCGTCGATCCGGCACATGAACTGCTGCGCACACCGCAGGGGCCGCCAAACACCTAGATACGAGCTCCTCCACCATGAGAAGCGACACTTTTTCGCCACCGATTTTAGCAAAAGATTGCAAACGCGCTTGAATGAACAAGAATCCTTGATCATCCAATGTCACAATATCCCCGGTGCTATACCATTCCGATGCAGGGACGAACCCTCGACTATGAATCAAATACCCCTTCATCACGTTCGGACCTTTAACGAGCAAATGCCCGCCTGAAGGAATCCCATCCACCGCTTCTACGACAGCTTCGATGCCTGGCAGCAATTGACCGACAGATCCTTTCTTCGCATGCATCGGTGTGTTCAGTGAAATAACCGGCGTCGTCTCCGTCGTACCATAGCCCTCTAGAATGCGAATTCCGAATTTATCCTGCCAAAGTTGACGCACTTCCTCCTTCAGCCTTTCTGCACCAGCCACAACATAGCGTAAGGAATGGGCAAAATCATAAGGATGCGCCGTTCTTGCGTAAGCTCCAAGAAACGTGGACGTACCAAATAATATCGTAATATTCCGATCATAAACGAGCTCTGGAATGACTTTGTAATGCAAGGGATTGGGATATAACACCAGCTTCATCCCCGAGAGAATCGGCAGCATCGTCCCCGCTGTAAGACCGAATGAGTGAAACATCGGCATGCTGCCAAGCACACTATCTGAAGAATTGAAGGCAATAACTAGCCTCGCTTGCTGGATATTCGCGCTAATATTTCGGTGCGTTAGAACGACACCTTTGGGTTTACTCTCGCTACCTGAAGTGAATAATACTGCTTCGTTCTGCCCAGCACCAACTGGCCCTTTCTTCCGCTGCACCAAGTGGAGCAAACCATGCACCTTATCTTGTATAGTTAGCGCTTCCTTCACATCTTCCAGATACATAAGCGTGAATAGACCACTAGCACTCTGGATAAAATCCGATAGCCCCGCCTTCTCGATAAACACGCGAGATGTCAGCACAGTCCGAACTTCAGCTGTCTCACACGCATCCAGCATTGCCTGCTTGCCAGCAGAATAATTCAAGATAGCAGGCGTAACGCCTAATCGGAATAATGCAAATAGCGTGACCACATGCCCCGCGGCATTGGGCAGCAACAATCCAACCCGCTTCTCCTCAGCGACAAGCTTCCCCAACCGAACTGCCAGTGTATAGCTGCTCAACTGTAGTTTCCGATACGTCAATACAGAATTACTCATGGCATCTTCGCAAATGACCCTCGATTGCCCATGCCTCTGAGCAGCTGCCAGCAGTTCGTTGAATAAGTTAACCTCAGGCTGCAGCCGACTTTCCAGCAAATGACCTAACAGCTTAGCGCGGATCTCCTCTGTCGCCTGCTCTTTCTGGACTTTTCTTGTAAATCGCACATCGCCTGGCGGTACTTGAAAAGCTTCGCCAAACGCTATATTCACCCGTGGGAACCAGCGTTGCTTTATTTTTCCACGCAAATAGGATAGCTTCGAATACTCCAAACCCTCAATTGAAATCGGCACAATACGCGCTTGAGATCGAAGGGCAAGATACCCAATGCCGCCATATATTTTCATCATGCCACCTGTTGTCGTAATCCTTCCTTCTGGAAAAATGACGAGAGGTGTTCCACTTTGAATCGTTTTTAGCATCGTACGAACGGCATAAGGATTCGAAGTATCCACCGTAATATGAGCCCTGAAATGGAGGACCCACGGGAATCGCTTCGCAATGTTCGTATTCACCACAAATGCTACATCTGTAGGTAAAATTAATGCCAGCACTACGGCATCCAACAACGATACGTGGTTCGGAATAAGAACTGTTTTTCCCCTCATATCGAGCTTCTCCATGCCTGTCACTCCCACCTTAAAAGCAAGCAACACAAACAGACGCAAGCACGGAAGTAAAAGCCTTACTAGCGTAACGAACATCCATTTAAACATGGAAATTCCCCCTATTGGTATCTCATTCGAGTCTGTCAATAGTTCATTGTATGCGGGGAAAAGAAATAAGACCTCAGCATGTGTATGCCTCGGTCTATTTATTCTTGGTTATGGATTCGAATTATGAATTCGAGTTCAAATATGCTTTCAGCCTGCCAGGAAAATCTGTAATAATCCCCGTGACACCTGCATCAATCATCCGTTGATAGTCTGAGAGTTCATTCACTGTGTAGGGATAGACAGCTAACCCATCTGCGGTAGCCAAAGCGATATCTGACCCTTCAAAAGAGTGATGATGTGGATGCAGGGAATAGACTTCAACCTCGAGCAGTTTGGCATACGCCCCATGGTCAATAAGATTGGCTGCATACAGCAAGCCTACCTTCAACGCCGGTTCTGCCCGCTTCAAGCGCTGAATCACTTTATGGTCAAAAGAAGAAATAACGACATCTTCGTTCCGATCTACTCCTCGCAAAAATGCCAGTAGTGCACTCTCCATCCGACCTTCGTAGGCATATTTCACTTCCACATTGATGAGCGTTCCCTTCGGCACCAGATCAAAAACCTCGCTTAGAAGAGGAATGCGTTCACCCGCGAACTTGTCCGAAAACCAAGCCCCAGCGTCTAACTTCTGTATATCTGCCCATTGTTGTTGACAAATAAGTCCTGAACCATTCGTTGTGCGATCCAATGTTCCATCATGGCAAACGACGATTTCGCCATCCTTCGTGATATGTACATCCAGTTCAATCGCTTGTGCGCCTTGCTCCAGTGCTAATTCAAATGAAGCAAGTGTGTTCTCTGGAGCTTCGCCCGCCGCGCCGCGGTGACCAATGATAATCGGTTTCGGTGTATGCATCTTCAACGCTCCTTACATTTTGGCTATCATGAATTCATCTTCAAATTATATAAGCAGCCGATTCCGGGCGTCAATTCAAGTTTTAGTAAAACTAAAAGAGTCCCGTAGAGCGGCTCTTCAGCCAAACTCCCGGGACTTTTATCTAAAGGTATCGATATAACCGTTATTACACCTGTAACTTACTTACCAAGTTGATGAATTGGATGACCTAGTGCACCTTCAGCAGCATCCATAATCATTTCTGTCAATGTTGGATGTGCATGAATCGTAAGTGCGATATCTTCCAGATTGGCACCCATCTCAACCGCTAGAGCAAGCTCACCGATTAAGTTCGAAGCTTCTGGTCCTACGATTTGACCACCAAGCAATTGGCCTGTTTCTTTGTCGCCGACAAGCTTCACGAAGCCTTGCGCCGCGTTCAAGGAGTTTGCGCGCCCGTTAGCCGCATAAGGGAATTTACCAATGGTAACATTGATTCCTTGCGCTTTCGCTTCGGTTTCGCTTAGACCTACACCTGCAATCTCTGGATCGGAGAAGACGACAGCAGGCATTGCTTTGTAATCAACGATACTTGGTTGTCCAGCAATCGCTTCAGCCGCGACTTTGGCTTCATAAGAAGCTTTGTGTGCCAAGGATAAACCAGGGACCACATCACCGATTGCAAAAATATGAGGAATGCTTGTGCGACCTTGGTTATCGACTTCGATCAAACCGCGGTCCGTCATTTTCAAGTTAATAAGGTCTAGACCAAGCTCGCCATCCGTGTTCGGACGACGACCAACCGTTACAAGAACGTAATCAGCCGTGACTTGTTTCTCTTCACCTTTCACTGTGAAAGTAACCGTAACATCGTTGTCAGTTTTGGTACAGGATTGCGCCAACGCTTCCGTATGAACCTCTACGCCAACTTTGTCTAAACTCTTAGCTACCAGCTTCGTAAATTCTTTCTCGAAGCCTGGAAGTACGTGATCAGAGCCTTCCAAAACAGTTACTTTAGTACCGAATTTCGCGTACGTTTGACCAAGCTCGATCCCGATATAGCCACCGCCGATAACGATCATGCTCTTCGGAATTTCAGGCAAGTTCAAAGCTTCTGTCGAGGAGATAATTCTTCCCCCGTAAGGGAAAGCTTTCAACTCAATCGGACGGGAGCCTGTTGCGATAATGCAGTTTTTGAAACGGTAACGCGGCGCTTCTGCATCATTGAACACACGTGCTTCGTGCTCGTTGATAAACATCGCTTCACCTTGGAACGTCTGGATCTTGTTGCCTTTGAGCAATGCGCTAACGCCGCCAGTTTGTTTGGCAACGATGCTGTTTTTCCAAGCTTGTACCTTCGCAAAGTCCACTTTCACGTTCTCCACGGAGATCCCGATGCTGTCAGCATGCTGTGCATGCTCATATGTGTGCGCAGCTGAGATCAAAGCTTTGGACGGGATACAACCACGGTTCAAACACACGCCGCCCCAAGCATCCTTATCAACAATAAGAACACTTTGACCAAGCTGTGCTGCGCGAATCGCAGCCACGTAACCGCCAGGACCCGCACCAATAACCAACAAATCTATATCTAAAGAAGCATCTCCTACAACCATGATGTTACACCTCCAAGACGAGAAGCTCTGGATCAGCCAGAAGCTGTTTGATGTAGTTCAAGAAGCTTTGTGCTGTCGCTCCGTCAACGATACGGTGATCGAAACTCAAGGAAAGCGCCATAACATGTCCAACCGCGATTTCACCGTTTTTCACAACTGGTTTCTCTGTGATACGACCTGCACCTAGAATCGCAACTTCTGGGAAGTTGATGACCGGTGTGAAGAACATACCGCCAACAGAACCGATGTTCGTGATGGAAATCGTGCCGCCCTTCATTTCGTTCGGAGACAATTTGCCTTCACGACCGCGAACAGCCAAATCTTTGATGGAAGAAGCAATCGACCATACGTTTTTACGGTCAGCATCATGGATAACAGGAACGAGCAAGCCGTTGTCAGTATCTGTTGCGATCCCGATGTTGTAGTACTTTTTGTAGACGATTTCTTGCTTCTCTTCGTCGATCATTGCGTTCATGACCGGGAATTGACGGCAAGCTGCTACCAATGCTTTCACGATGAAAGGGAGGTACGTCAGTTTCACGCCTTTTTTCTCTGCTAGAGGCTTCGTGCGCTCACGAAGTGCAACTAGTGCTGACACGTCGATTTCATCCATCAATGTCACGTGCGGAGCCGTGTACACGGATTTAACCATCGCGTTCGCGATGATCTTACGGATGCCTTTGAACGGAATCCGTTCTTCGACGCGATCGCCAGCAGTAACTACCTGCGCTGCTGCTGCAGGTGCTGCTGCTGTTTCAGAAGCTGCTGAAGAAGCCGCTTCTGTTGCTGCTGGAGCTGCTGCAGAGCCCGCTCCTGTGAAGCCTTCCACGTCCTCGCGTGTTACGCGGCCGTGCTTCCCTGTAGGCGTCACCTCTGCGAGTGTGATGCCTTTCTCTCTTGCCAGCTTGCGCACGCTAGGCGTCGCAAGCACTTCGCGGGCCGCGCTGCCTGTAGGCGCGGCTGCTACTGGTGTAGCCGCAGCAGGCGCTGCTGCTGGTGCTGCTACTGCTGCTGGTGCAACCGCAGGTGGAGTTGCAACCGCCACGGCTGGTGCCGCGTGGCTGGAACCTTGATGCATCGAAGCCGCAGGCATCTCGCCAGTCACTTCAATCGTCATCACAAGCTCGCCGATTGTGCAGACTTGTCCATCTTTGACAGCAACGCTGACGATCTTGCCCTCAACCGGACAAGGAACTTCAACGACTGCTTTATCATTCTGTACTTCCATAAGAATCGTTTCGTCAGTTACGGTGTCACCCGCTTTAACTAACATTTTCACGATCTCGCCTTCATGTATGCCTTCACCAAGCTCTGGGAACTTGTATTCAAACAATGCCACGTGTATGACCTCCTGTTACCTTCGACTAGGTGAATTAAAATTCAAGAACTTTCTTAATCCCGGCAATAACGCTTGCTGGACTTGGCAACCAAGCATCTTCAATCTGTGCAAATGGATACACCGTATCTGGTGGTGAAATACGTAGAACAGGTGCTTCCAAATGTAGAATCGCTTTTTCATTAATTTGAGCAATAACCTCTGCGGCTACTCCGGAAGTTTTTTGCGCTTCTTGAACGATGATCGCACGGTTTGTTTTCTTAATCGAAGCTACAATTGTATCTATATCTAATGGAAGAAGTGTACGAAGGTCGATAACTTCGACTTTCACGCCTTTTGTTTTTTCGATTTCTTCAGCAGCTTTCATGGACGTGTGAACCATAGCGCCGTAAGTAATGATTGTAACGTCAGAACCTTCTTTGACAACATTCGCTTTACCAAGCTCGACTGTATATTCGCCTTCTGGTACTTCACCGCGGAAAGCACGGTATAAATTCAAATGCTCCATGAAGAAAACAGGGTCATTGTCACGAATAGCTGCGATTAGAAGACCTTTTGCATCGTAAGGATTGGAAGGAACAACAACTTTAATCCCTGGTGTTTGAACAAGAAGACCTTCAAGTGCATCCGTATGAAGCTCAGCTGCTTTCACCCCTCCGCCAAACGGCGTACGGAATACGATCGGGGAGTTATAACGGCCGCCAGAACGGTAACGCATACGAGCAGCTTGCACGCAAATTTGGTCAAGTGCTTCGTAGATGAATCCTACGAATTGGATTTCAGCGATTGGGCGGAAGCCTTGCACGCCTAAACCAACCGCAAGTCCACCGATTGCGGACTCAGCAAGCGGCGTATCGAATACACGCTCTTCGCCGAATTCTTTTTGTAAGCCTTCTGTTGCACGGAACACGCCACCAACATTACCAACGTCTTCACCGAACAAAATAACATTAGGATCTCTTTCTAATTCTACGCGCATCGCGTCTTTTATCGCTTGAATCATTGTCATTTGTGCCATGACTACTCTGTGCCTCCTAAAGTTAAAACTTGTTTCGTGCCTATGTGTTTACTCTATTTATACAATTCCTTTTGTTCTTCCAAATGGGAAGGTGTCACTTCGAACATGGAGTCGATCAAACCAGCGACTGTCATTTTCTCTGTTTCTTCCGCTTTTTTGATGTGCTCAGCAACAGTAGCTTTCGCTTCTTCTTTCACTTTCGCTTCTTCTTCTTCGCTCCAAAGACCTTTCTTCGTCAAGAACAAACGCATACGAGTAAGCGGATCTCTTGGTTCCCAATCGGACTCTTCGTCTTTGGTACGGTATTTCGTTGTATCATCAGCTAGGGAATGTGGACGGAAACGGTATGTCAATGCTTCGATCAACGTAGCGCCTTCGCCTCTGCGTCCTCTTTCAGCAGCTTCTGTAACAGCTTGAACAACAGCTAGAACATCCATTCCGTCTACTTGCACGCCTTTGATACCCGCAGCAACGGATTTATGTGCAACAGAAAGAGCTCCTGTTTGTTTCGAATAAGGTGTTGTAATGGCATAACCATTGTTTTGTACAAAATAAATGACAGGCAATTTAAATGCGCCTGCAAAGTTCATGCCTTCGTAGAAATCACCTTCAGAGCTTCCGCCGTCACCTGTATAAGTAATTGCTACACGCGGTTGGTTGCGCTTCTTGAAAGCCATCGCTACGCCTGTTGCATGAAGAATTTGAGCGCCGATAATGATTTGTGGCATAAGTACGTGAACATCTTGCGGAATTTGTCCGCCATGTTGATGACCGCGGGAATACAAGAATGCTTGATAAAGCGGAAGACCGTGCCATACCAATTGCGGCATATCGCGGTAACCTGGGCAGATGAAATCGTCTTTATTCAAGGCAAATTCACTACCAATCATGGATGCTTCTTGACCAGAAACCGGTGCATAGAAACCAAGACGGCCTTGACGACCTAGATTAACTGCTCTTTCATCCCATACGCGTGTAAATACCATTCTTCTCATTAATTCTTTCAATTGTTCATCGCTAAGCTTCGGCATTTTGTCGGGATTTACGACTGTGCCGTCTGGAGCAAGAACCTGCAATGGCTCAACCTTTTCTGTGGTCACTTCATAATTTGCTTGGCTGACAAGTGGCTTACTCATACCATTTCACCTCTTATATGATTTTGGTGCCTACTATCTGAACTTCTGTTATAGTATTATTATAATCCTGTTTTGGTGAATTGTACACCAGTAGTGGCGGGGTATCTCACCTTTTTTACTGTTAGTGAATAGTACAGTTTAACAAAATATATAATACAGTTTATAGGGAAACAACAACTGCTATAATACACCTACCCCAATAAGAAGGAGATCAACCATGTTAGACGACTCCCGTTTGTATAAGCGTACTATTGTCAAAGATGAAGTAACCTCGAGCCTACTCGGAGAAAATCGGCCCCTACGGATCTATCTCCCCCCTGGTTATAACGAACTGCTCTCCTATCCTGTTATTTACTGTCAAGATGGTGAACAGTTCTTTAATTTCGGCAGAATTGCTACAACCCTTACGCGATTAATCCTCGATGAGGATCTAGAACCTGCCATTGTTGTCGGAGTCGATGTGAATAACGCTATTCGGACATCCGAATATGCACCGGAGGGAGAGCGTCATGATACTTACTGTCAATTCTTCGCAGAGGAGCTTCTCCCATATGTAGAAAGTCGTTATCCCGTCCGTACGGAGAGATCTGAACGCATTCTTGCGGGAGATTCTCTTGGAGGAACAGTTTCCTTGCATCTCGCCTTAGATTATCCTAGCCTTTTTTGCCGAGTTATATCCTTGTCAGGCGCATTTTTCGACATAACACGCGAAAGAATCAAACAAGAGGACGACTTATCTTGGCTAGAGATTTATATGTTGATCGGTACAGATGAAACCGACGTTACAACAGAGCGCGGCACCTTCGATTTCGTCCGTGAAAACAGACTGACGCACACGTTTTTGCAAGACAAAAATGCCACGCTTCACTATATAGAGAAACCTGGCAAGCATATATGGGGCTTCTGGCAAGTCGAGATGCCAGCGGCGTTGCACTATTTTTTAGGTTGAAATGCCGTAGCGACCTTTCATTAAAGCAATCATGTCATGCACCTGGGATTCAGTGGGATAGCCGGCGATATCTCCGGCCTGGGTAAACTGGATCCCTGCGGTGTCCATCACCCGCCGGAGCTGCTCTACGAACATCTCCGCTGTTAACGGCAGCTGCAAGCACTCCGCTAAACTCGACATGCTTTCCTGCACAACCGTCGGATAATCATGCTTGGCAGCCGAGATTGCAGCCCTCTCATAAAATCCGCGAGCCAATGCAGCCTTTTCCTCGCCGCGCCCTTCGATGATTAGGAAAGCTTGTACAGAGATGGCAAGCTGCTGTCTGCGCTGTGCTATTCCACAGAATTTACGCCCACCAATGCTCAGATCGAATTCTCCCGGGCAAAAGGAACCAATAATTTCTCCTTGGTCAATTTGATCCGTAATGGAAGCCATTACGTCTCGAATCAAGCCGACCATCCCCTCAAAATCTTTGCGGTGCTCCATATCTCCTGCACCCTTCGGGAGCAGCAAAGATATATTAACGACTCCCCTATCCAAAGGTACTGCCGCTCCACCCGAATTGCGTACAGCAGTATCATAACCTTGACTTCGGAGCCATTCATCTGCTTGCGCAGCGCCTAGCAATCTGCTGTCTCTTAACCCCATAACGAACGCGCGTGGATGCCGCCAAATATGTAGAATGGGGGATGTTCCCTGCCCAATTGCACGGCATAAGAGTTCTTCTAAAGCAAAAGCATATAAAATCGATTGGGATTCTGTATTTTTTGAACGATCAAGCACTCGTAAGGTTGAAGGCAATTGGGTAAGCATAAGGTTAGATCTCCTGAATTTAGTATGTGTCATTGGCATGGGTAGCCAAATAGACTTAACCTCCATCATACCTGTTATTTGCTGTTTGACAACCCTTGACTCGCCAAAATGTCCATGATCCCCTTAAATAAAGGAATTGCCTTATTACTTTCAGTTGGGTCTGTGTTTTTGATGACGACAGATACGGCATATTGTGGCGTCTCCACAGGACCATAGCCAATAAACCATTGATTCACTTTTTCTTGCTTGCCATTTTGAATTTGTGCTGTTCCGGACTTCCCTGCCAGTTTCCACTTCGCCCCCTGTAGGCCTTGCCCTGTTCCTTCTGTAACAACTTCCCTCATCCAACTGAGCAAAGTGCGACTCGTTGTCGCTGATATGCTGCCAGCATCAGAATTTAATCTTTTAACAGGAAATGCCTCCATCTGACGCCCTGTTTGATACTGTATTTCCTGCACAACCCGAGGGGTAAAACCCTTCCCCTCATTCAACAGAGTTACAACCATATTCGACGCCTGTAGTGGCGTCATTCTAACATCCCTTTGACCGATCGCTGTTTGCATCAGAACCCCCTCATCCGTCTCTGGGGTATGCGCAGCAAATAATTGCCCTTTCTCCTCCGAGTCGAATTGTTCAAAAACATCTCTCATATCCGTTTTCCCTGTCCATCCTACCTCATTAAGCACGCCTAGCTTATTGGCATATGTCTCTAGTTGAGCGGCCGTTAGACGCTGCATCACGTTCGCAAACACGATATTACATGACTGGGCGTATCCTTCTTCTAGGGTTAAAGGTCCATGCCCATCCCTCCTCCAGCAAGTAAAGCCATACTTCCCAAGCGCACCTTCACAATTAAACGTTTCCGTAGGATTCACAAGTTTCTCATCCAACGCCGCCGCGGCTACAATGGTTTTGAAGATCGACCCTGGCGCCGTTGCCTTGATTGCGTAATTGCTCCAATTATTACTAGCTAAGTCCACTTGTAATGGACTATAATTCGGCCTGCTCGCCATGGCGAGCACATCGCCATCTGATGCTTCCTGTACAACGGCCGCTCCCTCACGAATATGCAGCTTGTCCATGAGCGCTTCTATTTGCTGCTGCACGTCGCTGTCTAACGTTGTTATTAGCTTCACAGGGTAGTACGAGTTATCCGGAGCGATCATCCGTGCATCCAACCCTGCAAGAGGCCTTTTTCCCGCATCTGTGAAATAAGAAATTGAGGTTTCACCCACACCGCGCAGCCACGAATCGAAAGACTTCTCAAGGCCTGCTCCACCAATCTTTGAAGTTAGGGCAACACGCCCTTTTTCCAAATCAGAACCGTAAATCTGCATCACCCGATCTGGATTTTGACCGATAAAACCAACTAACTGACGCGCAGTCATACCCGTAGGATAGCGGTCTTCCATTTCCACCACCTTAATGCTAGCGAGTCCTAACCCATCTATTTCCTTCACTTGTTGGGAGCTTAAGGAGACCGCCTTCCCCCCATCTTGCGTTCCCCATACTTGTGGCTCTTTCAAGTTACGTGCAAATGCGATCCAACTTTCCCTATTCGTTTTCAAGACGCGAGCTAACTGGCTCACTTCTCCCCCATTCATTGCAAATTCACTGTTGATTGGGAAGGCGACTAACGCGTTCACAATTTTGCCAGTCAAAGGCTGTAGATTGCGATCTAGTATCTCGCCTCTTCCACTCTCTAAGACAAGCGCGCGTTGCCTCTGGATCACCGAATTTTTCACCAAATTGATCCCTCGCGATGAATAACTTTCCGTTGCCGCTATTTGGATCCAGAACAACTTGCCGAATAGACATGCAAATATAAGCAGAATCAAAAAGAGCATCAAAAACATGCGTCTCTTCTCCATCGATGATAATTGATTCTCACTCATTGTACGATCCCCTTTGGTATGGTTCAGAATAACCTCATTACTTCCAGTATCGGCATTCTGACTTCTAGTCAAACCGGATCTTTTTCGTAAAAACGAGAAAAATCCACCCTCCTATTGGAGAGTGGACTCGTCTACTTGCACTTATACTTCGAATTTGGATAACGTATCGGTCAATGATTGCGATAGTTGATCCAGCTTGTCTGACAATTTCACCAAACCATCACTAATGCTCAGCTGTTCGGAACTTAGGGAAGCAACTTCCTCGGAAGTGGCCAACGACTCCTCAGCAACTGCACTGACATTCGTCATCGCATCAGACAGTACCACTTGGGATTGTTCTAGCGTAGATATAGAATCACTAACCGTGCTCAACTGAACAATAAAGCCGCCCATGTGATTCGTTACTTGTTTGAAAATCGTATCTGCTTCTTTAACAGCCATAATCTGCTCTTGGAAAATTGGGGTTGCTGTTGAAAGAACTTTAACAGTTTCATCGATTTCGCCTTGAATCGTTTCGGTAATTTGTCCAACAACATCGATCGATTGTTTGGACTGATCCGCAAGTTTACGAATTTCATCCGCAACGACCATGAAACCTTTGCCCGCTGTGCCTGCACGTGCCGCTTCAATCGTGGCATTCAAAGATAAGATGTTCGTTTGCTTCGAAATGTTATTCAAGAGATCCAAAATTTTACGGATCGAACGTGTACTTTCTTTCAGTTTATCCACTTTATCAACCATGGAACGAATCATTTCTTCCGTTAGGTTCGTTTTGGCAATCAACTCTGACATATACTTCGTTCCAAGTTCACTGGACGTTTGTACATCCGCTGCCGCAGTTCCCATTTCAAGATTGGCTTCAATTACTTGCTTCATTTGAATACCAATATGGTGTGTTAGCTCGTTGCCTTTCTCAGACTCCGTTGCTAAACCGCCTGCGCCATTAGAAATTTCATCCGTCGCCACAGCAATTTCTCTTGCCGCTGTTGCCGTTACTTTGGAGGAATTCGTCAATTCTTGCGCTGTTTCAAATACGGCTTGTGCAGACGTACTTGTTTGTTGTACCAATGTCGTGATCTGCTGCATCATGACGTCAAAGCTTGCACCTAGTTGGCCAATCTCATCCTTGGACTTGTAATTGGCACGAACGGTAAGTTTACCTTTGGCACCTTGCTGCATCAGGTTACGAAGATTAATGAGTGGGCTGCCAATCATTCTCGCTACGATGATACCGATAATAACCGCTGCAATCGCTGCAAATAAGGCAATCAGAAGCGTGTAGTTGTAAATCTTCTTCGCATCTTTCACTAACGCACTTACTGGTATATCACCGACCAAGTTCCAGCCTGATACGGCTGACTTGTAGAAGGCAACCAAGTGATCATCTTTCGTGATGAAGGAACCATGTTCCTCTTCAATCTGCTCTTTCGTGAGCTGAACAGATGATTCTTTGCCTATAGTCGTCATGTCTTTGGCAGCGATGTTCTTGTTCGCTGCATTCGTAATAATGACATTACTGTCATCCCCTAATGACATTCCGCTAAGCTCTTTCGTTAAAATTTCTGTGCCTAGTTCTAGAACTAGTACAGCTGTTGACGAATTCGTTAACGTATTACGCATCAGACGGCTGATCGCAAACGTGTTGTTGGAACTACTGGAATATCCTTTGGTTTGGCTATCCAACCATGTGACTTTGCCTGCATTTTCTACCGTTGCTTTAAACCAATCTGTTGAAGCTGAATTCTCAGCCACCGGAGCGCCGCCTGCACCCGTGATCACAATCAACTTACCATCTGGACGGTATAGATGTAATGTCTTAATTGATTTATTTGAGAAGGTAACGACGTTTAATTTCTCTGTTAATTGACGTGTAACATCTAGTGATTCATAAGAAGATGCCTCTAACTTAGGAATCTTATCAAGTAAATCTTGCAATTCTTTATTAAGCATAATTTGTAAGGATACATCATCGAAAGTCTGATACAGGAAATCTAACTTCTGACCTGCTTGTGTAACGGTTTGTAAACTGGATTCGGACACCTTATTCTTAATAACACTTTTGGAGACGGAATACGAAATCATCCCTACTACAAGAACGAAAAACAAAATACTAATAAAAAACATTAAAAATAACTTCATACCTACTGATTTCACAGGGTTTTCGAGCTTAATGTTGCCTGGACCTTTGAAAGCGTATGTACCATTCGGTGAAGAAGATCCACCACCTGCAGTGTCAACGTTTCGACCCCTTCGAACTTGACCTGTTGCTTGAACTACTTTGTTTACAATAGCGCGGATACCTTGGAGTTTTTTTGTCATTTCGTTCACCACCATTAGTTTCTAATTAACCTTCTTTGAATGCCTGCTCAATGAAAAGGTTTACATGCGTCGTTATACCTAAATTTCGACATTCATTTCCAATATCCTTTATAAAACGATACAAATAATTAAAAAAGCTTTCTCCACTATAACTTAGACTGGAGAAAGCTTCCATGGTACTATTTTCCTGTTTTTTTACGCATCATATCCCATTTTTTTACAGGTAATACAGTTTTTATCTGTACCAACTGCAGCGGATGTCGAGCAGCATTTAATTCTTGACCCACTTCATCTTGGATCATTCCAACTGTTTGTTTAAAATGTGTCCCTTCAGGGCCGAAGAATTCAATCTCTTGATGGGACTTGAAATGATTTCTTTGCTGAATTAGTGCAACACCAGTATCTGCGTTATAGTCCATAACTAAACCAACGAAATCAAAGCCAACAACCTTATCTTCCGGTTCAAAAATGTGGTCTTCATGACCTGGAGCTTCATAGAAGAATCCATCGTTTAGAGGTCGATTCGCCGCTTTATGAATCTCATCCTGCCAAACCGGATTGAGCTTGAAATGCTCAGGATCCTCGAAGTAAGCATCGATTGCCTGGCGATAGGCGTTCACGACTGTTGCCACATAATGGATGCTCTTCATTCTCCCTTCAATCTTGAAGCTATCCACACCCGATTCAATCATATCCGCGATATGATCAATCATGCTTAAATCCTTGGAGCCCATGGTGAAAGCATCATCATCCTCAGCAAACATAGGGAAATCCGTTGCGAGCGGATCATCCAGCGGTTGATCCTTGGTAAATAAATCATATTTCCATCGGCATGATTGCGAGCAGCCGCCGCGGTTCGAATCGCGATCCGTAAAATGATTCGATAACACACAACGCCCCGAATACGAACTGCACATGGCGCCATGAATAAAAGCTTCAATTTCGACATCTACATGCGCTTTGATTTCATCGATTTCCTGCATACTGACCTCACGCGCCAATACGACCCGCTCTATGCCTTGATCTTTCCAGAATTGTACCGTTTGCCAGTTCATGACGGACTGCTGCGTACTAACGTGAACTTCGAGTTCAGGTGCAACGCGGCGACACGTCTCCATAATGATCGGATCTGCGGCGATAATAGCCGAAATACCGACCTCCTGCAGTCCTCGCAAGTACTCATCTAAACCTTCAATGTCCTCATTATGTGCGTAGATATTCGTGGCCACGAATACTTTGGCCCCGTATTGCTTCGCAAATTCGACGCCTTCACGCATTTCCTCTTTGGAAAAATTATCCGCATTCGAACGCAAACCATATTTCTGTCCACCGATATATACAGCATCTGCGCCATAATGAATCGCAAATTTAAGCTTTTCCAAATTACCTGCTGGAGCTAGAAGCTCCGGCTTATCAAGTCTTACACGCTTGCCCCTGGCTCGTGCTTCTATGGCTGTCGTCATCTAGGAGAGCACCTTCTTTCTTCAATCAATATACCTGTTCTTTATAGAAAAATCCGAAACTGAGCTCACGCTCTGGATCCTGTAGCTCCACAATCGCATCCAGCCAGTCTTGCTGAAATTCGTAGCCTTCAGGGTTTGCACAATAAGCATCAATTGCAGCGCGATAGCTTCTCACGACTGTTTCATTGTATTGCGATGACTTGAGCAAACCTTCAATTTTCAAACTATCCACTTGTCCGTCGATAAGCTCTGGCAAATTTTCCAACATACAAAAGTCCTCGGAACTCATTATATGTGTGCCATTGCGATCCTCATAAACAGGATACCGTTGGTCACGTCGTTCATGTTCGATAAGAAATAGTCCTCGTCCTTTGGAACGATCCTCTTCGATCTTCGTCCCTTGATGTGCCATATAGTTCTTGACCAGCTCACGCTTGGAGTGATAAATATTCGTAATCCCATGCACTTGAACTTCAACAGCAATCTCTGACTTTGCTTTAAAATCCAGCACCTGCTCCATGTTCAACTCTCTCGCCAGAACAACGCGAACTGCGCCTTGCCTGCCCCAATAATTCGCTGTAGCATAATTCGTCGAGGTCATTTCCGCATTCCAATGAAGAGGCAGTGGCTCCGGTAATTGACGAACCGTCATGACGACTGCTGGATCTCCGAAAATGATGGCGTCAACTCCATATGTCTGAATAGCAGCTAAGTACTCTTTTAAACCACCGAGTGTTTGATTATCTAAGATATTATTAACCGCGACATACACTTTCGCATTCCGTTCGTGAGCCCATGCGACAGCTTCCTCGATCTCATTCAGCTGTACTTCGCCTGGCAAACGAAGACCATAGCGATCTTCTCCTATAATTACGGCATCTGCACCTGCGAGTATCATTTGTTTCAAATCAGCGATTGAACCACAGCTGATGACTAATTCTGGTTTATTCACGTGCTTACCTACCTTCTGTCAACTTAATTCGTGGCTTTTTTACTATTAGCTATATTCTTCTTGTGCTCTTCAAAGGTTTCCGCAAATAAATGACCCATGGTTCCATCCTTCTTCGTCACATAGAACAGATATTTCGTTTCTTCTGGATAAATCGCCGCCTTGATAGAAGCTAGGCTAGGGCTTGCGATCGGACCTGGTGGCAATCCTGTATTCAAGTACGTATTATATGGACTTTGAATTTGAAGGTCCTTTTCCAACAAACGATCCTTCGACTTATCGAATAAATACTGAACAGTGGCATCGATCTGAAGTGGCATATTCATTTTCAGACGATTCACGATGACCCCAGAAACCGTAGCACGCTCTGTATCAACAACAACCTCACGCTCGATTAACGAAGCAATGGTCAGCATTTGATGAATGGAGAGATTACGAGCCTTCAACTTGTCCTTCCAATCCGGCGGAAGCGTCGCAAGCATCTTCTCTAGTTGTTCTAAGGAACGTTCGACGAATTCCTTTTCAGTAGAGCCTTTCTTAAATTCGTACGTTTCGGGGAAAATATACCCCTCTAGTCGATGTCTGATATTTTTCGTATCTGGAATGGATGCTGTTGACTCATTAGGAAAGCCCGCAGGATCATCGACTATCCCCAGAAACGTTTCTTTCTTCCAAGTACTCTGTTCACTGACCTTAGTCGCAATTTGATCGATGGTATAACCTTCAGGAATCGTGATGCGAATCATTTCTTCTTTCACGACATCTCCTTTGTTGAGTTTATCAATCATCGCTTCAAATGTCATGCCTGGCTTCATCGTATATTCACCAGCTTGAAATTTGGAACCTTGCTTTTTAAACTTTAAATAGTACGTGAAAATGGAAGAATTCTTAATAAGTCCCTTCGTTTCTAGTTCATCTGCGATCTTGATCGAACTGGCGCCTTGTGGGATAGATACACGGACCTCTTGGTCAGAAGCGTCAACAGGCTGCAGCGCACTCGCAATAAACAATCCAATGCCGGCGGCTGTGCCGAGAAGAAGCAACAGGGCAATACCAAAGCTAAGCAATACCCACTTCAGCACTTTGCGCTTAGGCTTCTGTAATTCTTCTAGCTCATCATCCATATTCACAACGGTTCGATTCCTCCTAAGAATGTCCCTCATCTAGTCTTTGGCTGTAGCTTCCCTAACTAGCATTAACCATATGCACAACAAAACCGAGCGGATATCATCCGCTCGGTTATCTACTTCTTAAAAGTCATTCTGCTCAGGGAAAACCATTTCGTCGTACAGCTCCGAAACCGTCTCCCACTCATCGTCATCGTCTATGGTAACTAATTCATATTCACCATCTGCACCGGAAACGACACGAAAAAGGGCAACTTCATCTTCCTTCTTCAACGCTTCCGATTGCATAACAGCATACGTTTGGTTCTCATAGACGAATTCTTTCAGAAGTTGATATACCGTTGACTCACTTTGGTCGTCAGACAACAGGATATCATCCCCGTAAGTTTTGCGCAATACATCAGAAGGTGTTGTCGAACTCATGCTTCTTCTTCCTCATCGAACTCCGCCATTAGGGTGTTGAACGTTTCTTCCACAATGTTCCATTCTTCTTCGTCGTCAATGGTGAATAATTTCAGATCCTCGCCATCATCGTCTTCTTCGTAACGGAATGCATACACTTCGTCGGATTCTTCATCTCCGCCGTCTGTAGGCACAACCATCATATATTTCTTATCTGAACCGTCCACTTCGAATTTCATGATAACCTCGAACTCTTCTTCGTTGCCTTCATCGTCCGGGATGTAAATGATTTCTGGTTCTTCTTCACGCAATTCTTCTTTGGACACGTTCATTCACCTCTTCATATTGGCATCCATGTACCCTTGTAGAATAAGCTGTGCAGCCATCTTATCAATGACTAGCTTCCGTTTCTTACGGCTTACATCCGCTTCAAGAAGCGTCCGTGTCGCAGCTACGGTTGTTAATCGCTCATCCCATAGGTGTACTGGTACACTGATCTTTTGTTTTAATTCTTCTGAAAAAGCAATCGCAATCTCGCCGCGAGGCCCAATCGTATTATTCATATTCTTGGGTAACCCGACGACCACTTGCGATACGCCATATTCATTAACAATCTGGATAAGCCGTTCAATGTCTTCTCCCGGCTTATTGCGGCGAATCACTTCAAGCCCTTGGGCTGTCCATCCAAGCTCATCGCTTAATGCGACACCGATGGTTTTATCCCCATAATCCAAGCCCATCCATCTCATGTTGTTTCTCTTTTCTACTATTTGTGTTGACCCAGATAAGCACGAACTAATTCTTCAATCAGTTCATCCCGTTCCCGTTTACGAATGAGGCTTCTCGCATTATTGTGACGCGGAATGTAGGCAGGATCCCCCGAAAGCAAGTAACCAACAATCTGGTTAATCGGATTATACCCTTTTTCCTGAAGAGCATCATACACCGCCAGCAATACATCCTTCGGCGAAGTTTCGATCTCTTCCGCCTTCACATTGAACTTCATCGTTTTGTCCATGGAACTCATCAGGAGCACCCCACTTCCTTGTGACCTTTGTAAAATAATTGAAAAAACTTGCGTTATACATGTGATATATTCTCTATGGTTTTAAAAATTCCTGTCCATTCGAAAAAAAATTATAGTTCGGGTTCAAAAATTCCGGTTTTCAGCACCGAGAAGATTGATAGAAGCTAGGAAATGAGGAGCGGAGCGTAGTGATAGCTACGTGAGCACCGGAATTTTCGGCTGTAATCAATCTTCGATGTCGAATATGCTTCCTGAACTACTTCGTGATCAAAAGCGGACTTTTTGAACAACCTTTTATGCAAATTGTGAAAGTAGTCCCTCTACGCTAGCTAATGCCGCTTGCAATTTGGATGCATCCTTACCGCCTGCTTGTGCCATGTCTGGACGCCCGCCACCGCTGCCTCCAACTGCCACCGCGACTTCTTTAATAATTTTACCCGCGTGAAAGCCTTTGGAAACGAGATCAGGCGTTACCGCCGCAACCAGGTTGACTTTATCTTCAGCAGCAGCTCCTAGGACGATAACAGCCGAACCTAGCTTGCCCTTCATCTCATCAACGATGTTACGAAGCGAATCCATATCAGCCGCATTAACTTGCGCGGCTAGAACAGAAACGCCTGCTACTTGTTTCACTTGATCCGTAAGCGAACCTGCCTCAATACGACCTAGCTTACCACGCAGTGACTCATTCTCGCGCCCTAGCTCTTTCAATTGCTGCAAAGTTGCGTCTACACGTTTAGGCACATCGGTGATGTTCGATTTCAGCAAGCCAGCTGCTTCCTTCAACAATTGCAGCTGCCCATCTAAATATTCATAAGCACTACGACCCGATACAGCTTCAATCCGGCGTACGCCTGAGCCAATTCCTGATTCACTTACAATTTTAAACAAGCCAATCTGTCCTGTATTTTGAACGTGACAACCTCCACAAAGCTCTAATGAATAGTCACCAACTTGTACAACGCGAACGATATCGCCATACTTCTCACCGAACAGCGCCATAGCTCCCATGGCTTTCGCCTCTGCAATCGCTTTGAGGGAAATGTCCACGTTCGTACTATTCCAAATTTGTTGATTCACGCGTTGTTCCACGTCTTGCAGCTCTTCACTAGTAATCGAACCAAAATGTGAGAAGTCAAAACGCAAGCGATCTGGCTCTACCAAGGAACCTGCTTGATTGACGTGCGTGCCTAATACTTCCTTTAACGCTTTATGCAGCAAATGTGTTGCAGTATGGTTCTTGATAATATCTGTCCGAGGTGCAGAAGCCACTATCGCTTGTACAGTGTCACCTTTGCGAAGTACGCCAGACTCAACAATAACCTTGTGTACATGTTGGCCATGCGGCGCTTTCATGACGTCAATAACCTGCAAGATCACTTGATCATTACGAATCGTACCGCGATCACTAACTTGACCTCCGCTCTCTGCATAGAAAGGCGTACGATCTAGAACGACCTGACAAGTCTCACCAACACCAACTAGCTCCACGAGTTCATTCTCATGCACAATTGCTTCGATATTGCCACTTACTACCAACTCATTATATCCAACAAATTCGCTTTTAATCGTTAGTTCGGACAGTGGCCCACCTTGAACCTTCATTCCGCCTTCTTTGTTGCTCGCTGCACGGGCGCGATCGCGCTGTTCCTTCATAGAAGCATCAAAGCCTGCACGATCGACCGTCAGCCCCTTCTCCGATGCAAAATCCTCTGTCAAGTCAAACGGGAAGCCATACGTATCATAAAGTTTAAATGCATCTGGCCCGCTGATTTGGTTCGTGCCAGCTTGCTGCGTTTTCTGAACCATCTCGGCAAGAATAATTAACCCGTCGCTCAACGTCTCGTGGAAACGCTCCTCTTCGGTGCGGATCACTTTCTCGATGAACTCACGCTTATCTACAACCTCTGGATAATAAACACCCATAATATCGCCAACTGTAGGCACTAACTTGAATAAGAATGGTTTATCCAAGCCAAGCACTTTCCCATAGCGTACTGCCCGACGCAGCAAACGACGAATGATATAGCCGCGACCTTCATTAGAAGGAAGAACACCATCCCCAACGGAGAAAGCAACGGTACGGATATGGTCAGCGATAACTTTAAGCGCTACATCATGCTCTTCATTCACGTGGTAAGCAACACCTGTGAACTCACACGTTTTCTCAATGATTGGCAAGAACAGGTCGGTATCAAAGTTAGAATCAACATCTTGAAGAATGGAAGCGAAACGCTCCAAGCCTGCGCCTGTATCAATGTTCTTGTTAGGAAGCGGTGTATAGCTGCCATCGGAATTATGATTGAACTGTGTGAATACCAGGTTCCATACTTCTAGGAAGCGCTCATTTTCCCCACCTGGCCAGCACTCCGGATCCGACAAGTCACCATATTTATCACCGCGATCGTAGAAAATCTCCGTACAAGGGCCACATGGACCTTCACCAATATCCCAGAAATTATCTTCTTTGAGCTTATAAATACGTTCCTCAGGAATGCCTATTTGCTTGTTCCAGATGTCAAAAGCTTCCTCATCATCTTCGTGAACTGTTACTGAGATCCGATTCGGATCAAAACCGATCCATTGCGGATCTGTTAGAAACTCCCACGCCCAAGGAATAACTTCTTTCTTGAAATAATCTCCGATTGAGAAATTCCCTAACATTTCGAAAAAAGTATGGTGACGACGCGTTTTACCTACATTCTCAATATCATTGGTACGGATACATTTCTGAGCATTCGTAATCCGTGGATTCTCTGGGATTTCACGCCCATCCAGATATGGCTTTAACGGTGCAATCCCTGCATTAATCCATAATAGGGATGGATCATTGTGTGGAACTAACGAGGAGCTCGGCTCAACCTTATGCCCTTTACTTGCGAAAAATTGCAGCCATTTGGAACGAATTTCACTTGCTTTCATGTCTGTGAGCCTCCACATCTAGGATAAGTTTACAAAAAACAAAAAACGCCCCTGCAGCAAACAGGGACGAATCATCGCGGTACCACCCTGGTTATTGGTTTCTTGCTCCCTGTGCCTGCGGCATAGAGCGAATCCAATCTCCTTGTGCGGATTTGTAACGGGTCCAACCGGTGGAGTTCATCCACACTCCGAAACGAGCTTTGGGCCATCCTAGCACCGAAAGGTTCTTCCAGCCGATCTTCGCAGCTAACGCTGCCAAGCGGAACCTCTTCTCTGACGATGAGCTATGGCTTACTAAGTTTCATCAACGCTTTATTTCACATATAGATAAGGCAAATTATAACTTTATGGGGGTTGCCTGTCAATATGAGGGCATGATACGGTACAATAGAGTTATATGGAGGTGCTTCTCATGGACATTTCGTCCCTTACTTTGCTCGGACTCATTTTCCCCATCTTCGTCTTAATCATTTACATTATGGCGAAAACAATCATACGAAAGCAAATTCCTGATAGCCGTTACAATCCATTTGATTACATTACAGGGCAATCACATGTGGAATTTCAAGAACAGAAGGAACAAAAAGAGGAAGACGATAGCCAAGGAGAAGATAAAGACAAACATCTCAAGTAGTCAATTATTTCTCATTAAAATTAGTAGCAAAATCCCCATTGACAATGATTCTCAATAGAAGTATACTAGGTTTATTGATAATGATTTTCATTACCACTTAAGAAAGAATAAGTTTCAGGAACTGAAACCAGCTTTCTTAATGGCGATAAAATTTACCGTAAAACGCGGTCGTTCATCAATGAGTTACTTCGATAGAAATTTTTTCATCGAACAGAAAACTTACAGCTTGTTTATTACTCACTTATTCCGTAGTCCATTTCATGGTTTACGTATGGGCCACAACCTTTTCTAACTCCTCAACCCTCGTGCAAAACCCTTTGGACCATGATCCCGCAAGTCATGGCTCAAGGGGTTTTGTGCGTCTTCTGCTACCATCCTATTACATAAACTTAGGTTGTTGACTTATGAACGAAGTGAATAAAGACATGCTGGATGATAACTTTCAACACAGCGAAGAAGGGTACCGCCAAAATCAATCCAACCACCCCCGCTACTTCTCCACCCACAAGCAAGGCGAATATGATAAACAGCGGATGCATATGCAAAGTTTTGCCTACAACTTGAGGTGAGATCACATTCCCTTCGAGAATTTGCACCGTCAAATTGACAAGTGCAACGAATAACACCATTTTCAACGAGACGGTCGATGCCATGATAATAGCCGGAGCCGCGCCAAAAAAAGGCCCCATGTACGGGATAATATTGAAGATCGCAACAACACTAGCAAGCAATAGCGGGTACGGCATTCCGATCAGCCAATAGCCCACATAAGCGAGCACACCAATAATCAAGCACACAAGGAGTTGCCCTCGTATATAGTTACCAAGCGCTGAATCAATGTCCATGAGCAGAGAAACGGTTTTTTTACGATGCTTTAGGGGTACAACAGCCAGTGCAGTCTTCTCGATAATCTGGAAATCCTTCAAGATATAGAAGGCCAGAAACGGCACGATGAAAGCTATAAAGAGCATATTGATGGTTGATCCAATTTGGTTCATGTAATTCGCGACCGCCATGGAAATCTTCGTCTCCAGCTTCCCAATTGAATGATTGAATCCATTTCGAACACTATCCGGCAGCAATTGATTCTGATTAAAGCCATCTACAAGCGACTGTGCCTTCATCGCCATTTGCGGCATGTGTTCATTTAATTCCGCAGCCTGCTCCACAAACATCGGCGTCATATTCATAATAACGACTGTCGCAGATGTGATAAACACGCTATAGATCAGCAGTACGGCAATCGTTCTCGGCACTTTGCGTTTATTCAAGATCGTGACGACAGGGTTTAAAATATACGAGATGATGATCGCTATGAAGAAGGGCATCACGATGGCTTTGATGAATGTGAACAAGTGAAACAAGATCGGTTTAATCAGCACAAGCAAATATAGCCCGACTAAGATTAGCAAGGCATATATTATCCCAACAAACCATTTATTACTCCAAAATCGTTCCATACTGCCTCCACCTCTGTCATTTGAATTCGACGTGACGTTCATACAGTATGTGTACTAGCCCACCAAATTAATCCTGACTTGGCACCGAACAACAAAAAAAGCGCTATTGTTCAAGCGATTCCTCGCCTAATCAATAACGCTTCATAGTTAACTTTAGTTCACGTGCTCGTGGATATGAGAAACTTCTTCCTCAAAAAATAAATCATCCAGAGAACTTAATGTACCATCTTCCTCAACTTGATACACGGACATCTTATCTCCGTTTACACTTAATTCGATGAAACAACCCCAACAGTAAAATTGATGGGAACCGATCTTTCCAATATCTTTGGAGTTACAGTTTGGACAACGCATCATGCTCACCCTATTCTTCTTTGGATACGAAGAGTTCTTCTACTTCCTGAGCGCAATGTCCAGGCACGATGATCGCATCTTCCCCCATGGTTGCCGATTCTGGCATGGGAAGCCACTTTCGCCCTTCTTTTAAATCAGAAATAAACCCTTCGGACAATTCATAACCTACTATTTGTTTACCCCAATTCTGGTTTAAATAAACATCTTCTACCACGCCTAATTCGTGCCCTCCCACAGTGAGGACCGGGAGTCCCTTAATCTTGTCGCTTCCCTCGAGGAAAGCATGGCACTCATTCTTCTGCCCAAATTCGCAAATGACACTGTCGTTCGGTATGGTTATAGCATCCTCTCCGGCAGACACGATCCCCTCCCATGAAATGTAACGTAAGGATGAAAACCATGTCTTCGCTTCGAGTATAATGCCGCTTATGTTCCACGTTGGGTCAATCAATAAATCTTTCACTTCACCAACTTGCTTACCCGACTCAACGGTTACAACGGGAAGTCCTATTAATTCGTGCGCTCTGCGCAAACGTGACGCCTCCTAGAACCACCCAGTACTACTTATTACGCAACCGATGGATAATGGTTGCAACTTTATGGGCGGCCGTTTCGATTTGTTCTTTAGAATTCCCCATTCCAAAGCTAAATCGTACAGCGGAGTGAGTCACATTTTCTGGAAGTTTCATGGCTTGCAAGACATGTGAGACTTCAAGTGAGCCAGACGTGCATGCGGAGCCGCTTGCAGCAGCTACCCCTGCTAAATCAAGGTTCATTAAAAGTGTTTCTGTTGAAACACCTGGAAATGAAATATTTAAAATGTGCGGAACATGCCATGCTCTATGCCCGTTAATTGTAAAACCTTCACAGCCCAATTGCTGTTCTAAGACGGAAATCATCAGTTCGCGAAGCTCACTTGCCTGTGTGTAGTTGTGTTCTTGGAGCGGAAGAATGGTTTCAACTGCTTTAGCAAAGCCGGCAATCGCGGGAATATTCTCAGTCCCAGCCCTGCGCTTGCGTTCTTGTGAACCACCGAATACGTGAGGAAGCAGCTTCGTATGCTTTGAAACGTAGAGGGCACCTGCGCCTTTGGGGCCATAAATTTTGTGGGCAGACAGGCTCACGAGATCGACGGGCAGTTCTGCAAGATTCAGGGCAATCTTCCCTAAAGCTTGCACCGCATCAACATGAAAGGTAATGCCATATCTGTGTGCTAGACGGCCTACTTGCTCAATAGGTTGAATAGTTCCCACTTCATTATTCACATACATGATAGAGATGAGAGCTGTATCTGGACGAATAGCTGCTTCCACATCTTCTATTTGAATTAGTCCGTCTGAACCTACCGGCACGTATGTAACTTCATATCCTAGGCTTTCCAACCGTTCACAGGGATGGAGCACAGCATGATGTTCAATCGCACTCGTTACGATATGCTTTCTGCCTGCTTGATCCCCCTGCATAATCCCAAATATTGCCATATTATTACTTTCTGTCCCGCCGCTTGTAAAGATAAGCTCACTAGGCATACAACCCAAGGAGTTCGCCATCCCATCACGGAAGCGATTCAGCGCAGTTCTTGCCGCACGGCCGAAGCTATGTGTGCTCGAAGGATTACCATAATTTGCTGTATAGAACGGCAACATTGCCTCCCATACGTCGGCATGTACGGGCGTTGTTGCAGCATGATCAAGATAAATAGGTTCCATGTGTCACCTTAAATGTAAAACATGTAATTATCGTTTTTACCTTTATCCTCAAAAGAAATCAGGTTCGCCAACGTAGTGGAGTCTAGCACTTCTGCAATGCTATCACGAATCCGAATCCACAAGTCCCGTTTGGCGGGATCATCTTCTTCCGTAAAATCTACAGGGGATATTGGCCCTTCTAGTACACGAATAACTTCACCTGCAGTTACCTGCTCGGCAGATTTAGAAAGAATATAACCACCGTATGCTCCGCGTATACTTTTGACTAAACCCGCATTCCGCAAAGGAGCTACAAGTTGCTCAAGATAATGTTCAGAGAGCTGATGTCTCTCAGCAATGCTTTTTAGTGAAGTCGGCCCTTCACCCACTCGGTTGGCTAATTCCATCATGATCGTTAGTCCATAACGACCTTTTGTGGAGATCTTCAAAATTAACACCTCATTCAACATGATATGCCATCAAGGAGTCTGTATATATCGCTAAAACTTGAGATGCTTACCAAATCTGCTCCCACGCTTCAACACCAGGGTCGTCCCTATCTAGGTAAACAGCGTTTCCATTTTTCGCAAAAACATTCCAAAACATCCGTATATCGTATCTATGTTATCACAAAACCCTTGGAAAGTGGGGGAAAAACAATGACATTCTCATGAAATATTTTAAATTTAAGCCATTGGCATGTATAATGGTAGTGTTGAAAATGAACAGCTCTACCAAAGTCATTTGAAATAACCGACTACGCCGTCCTCCAAGGACGTATCACAGTGATTATCAAAAATAGAACCCAAGTATATGTGAAACATATGCCTGCTACTATTTCAAGATGGAAAAGAGGTTTACGTGATGGAAACAAAAAAACGTGTCATCTTAGGGATGTCCGGAGGTGTCGATTCTTCGGTTGCCGCGCTTCTGCTCAAAGAGCAAGGTTATGAAGTTATCGGCATTTTCATGAAAAACTGGGACGATACTGACGAATTTGGTCATTGTACGGCAGAAGAAGATGCAGAGGATGTCAGACGGGTCTGTGACCAGCTCGACATTCCTTTCTATACAGTCAATTTTGAGAAACAGTATTACGACAAAGTTTTTGCTTACTTTTTGGACGAGTACACCAAGGGTCGCACACCAAATCCAGACGTTATGTGTAACCGTGAAATTAAATTCGGTGAATTGCTGCAAAAAGTCCTTGATCTAGGCGGCGATTACATCGCCACTGGACATTACGCGCAAGTGAAGGAACAAGACGGCGAATTCGTTTTGTTGCGTGGAAATGATTCGAACAAGGATCAGACGTATTTCCTTAACGTCCTTAATCAAAGTCAACTTGCCAAAGCCATGTTCCCGATCGGTCACTTGCCCAAATCCAAAGTACGCGAAATTGCTGAAGGGGCTGGACTTGCAACGGCGAAGAAGAAAGATAGCACGGGGATCTGTTTCATTGGTGAGCGCGACTTCAAAACGTTCCTCAGCCAATACCTCCCTGCTCGCCCAGGCAATATGGTTGATGTTCGTAATGGTGAGATCAAAGGACGCCATGATGGGTTAATGTATTACACATTAGGCCAAAGACAAGGCCTTGGGATTGGCGGATCCGGCTCTGGTGAGCCATGGTTCGTTGTGGACAAAAATTTGGAAACCAATGAACTACTCGTTGTGCAAGGTGAAGGGCATCCTGGACTTTACTCCAAAGGCTTAACAGCTACTGACGTAAACTGGATTTCTGCTACGAAGCCTGTTGGTGCCTTCACGTGTACAGCCAAATTCCGTTATCGCCAAGCGGATCAAGGTGTAGTACTAACGATGCAACCCGATGGTAGCTGCGAAGTTGTTTTCGATAAGCCGCAAAAAGCAGTCACGCCAGGCCAATCTGTCGTCTTTTATGATGGGGAAATTTGTTTAGGTGGCGGTGTGATCGATAAGGTTCATAAGTGAGCGTGGTGCTAGTCACGTAGAGATTAACGATTAGAGCCACGAGTGACGCAAAGCGCAGAGCAGGACTAACATAAGGCAAGACATTCGTCAAAAAGATTAGTGTGGAGGAGAATGTATATGGCTATGAATGAGGTAACGATAAAAGCTGATACGTATGAAGATGTGAAAAGACTCGTTAAGGAGATTGGCCTTCTGCCCCTCTCTTCTTTCATCCCTGAGCATCCTTCTCTTGAATCCTTAACGGTCCATGAGCAATGGCATACAGGACTCGAAACAGATCCTTGGCTATGGCGCGATCGCCTGCCAGGTGACGGTCTTGCTGCTTATGGGCGGTTTTTCGCCAAGAAGCCCTTATTAATTTCTTCCGATCTATTTCCGTTAATCAAAAACTTACTGGAAGATCCCTACACGGTGGACGAGCGTTATTCGGATGGTGAGTTGTCCAAAGCGGCTGTCGATGTCTATCACGCTATCGCTGGGAATGAAGGTATCGATGTTAAGGCACTGCGCGCTGCAACCGATTTGAAATCGAAAGAATCGAAAGCCGAGTTCGACCGTGCTCTGATCGATTTGCAGAGTAAGACCGATATCGTGATTGCAGGGATAAGTGAGCGTCTGAACGCCAATGGTACGAAAAACGGCTGGAACAGCACCTGTTATATGACAGCTTCTCATTGGATGGAGCTGCATGGCATAGCAAAGAACATCCTTCCAACACCTGAAGCGAAAGCCCAGCTGCGAACATTGCTCCAAGAGCAGTACAGCGAGGCTGCTGGCAAGTATTTAGGAAAGATTTTTAAGCTGTAATGAGGAGAAGCACTTCGGTGCTTCTTTTTTGTTAGGTTTAGGCAGGGGGGTGGAGCTGCTGGGGTGACTGGTGGAGGAGTGGGTTAGATTTGGCTCATTGAGTTGGCTGGTGGAGGAGTGAGTTAGGTTTGGCTTATTGAGCTGGCTGGTGGTGGAGTGAGGTAGGTTTAGCTTATTGAGCTGGCTGGTGG
>NZ_LYPB01000071.1:0-126143 GCF_001653565.1 Paenibacillus oryzisoli | reverse complement strand
TGGCTGGTGGAGGAGTGAGTTAGGTTTGGCTTATTGAGCTGGCTGGTGGTGGAGTGAGGTAGGTTTAGCTTATTGAGCTGGCTGGTGGAGGAGTGAGTTTTTGTGGTAGCAAAAATGTTTAACTGGAAAAAGTACAGCTATTTCGAAGGATTTCACTTAAAAAATAGAATTAGATGGAAAATAGGTAGTTAATCGGGACTCATTTCGTAAAATTGGTGCAAAAACTCTAATTTACCTGTAGAAAATCCAGTTATTCGAAATTTCAAGGAGTTTCCTCAAGAATTACCTGTATAAAATACATTTAATCACTATTGCTCCTCATAGGTACACCAAGTAGCTCCAAGTAAATTCATGTGCTTCGTAACACGCCTCCCCAGTACTAGTATAAGTTAGGCATAACACGCAACGTCATGAACTCCATACAACGCGACTCACACCCACGCCACACCCCTGTACTCAAACAATGTAATGCCTCACACGAATCGTCATACATGCCATTCCACGCGATGAGCAACACATACTGTCATACACGCTATTCAACGTGAGCTAACATACAGTGATCATTAATTCCTCCCCCTCGAGCCATGCGACAGACATCGCATTCAAGCTATCCTAAGAGCATTTTTATTATAAGATGATGTTTTTGCTGTTATTTACCGTTCATTATGGCGTATGCATGCTCCGACTGCCGCACACGCTACTAACGAAAGGTGTGAGCGATACTGAGCAAAATTATAGCTATTTTACTCATGTTTGGCTTGAGTTGGGTTGAATCTTCACCTGTATTGGCCCTAGACACCATCCAACATGGCAACAGTAGTCATGCCGTAAGGGCGCCTATGCATGACCCCTCTTATGCCAAGTGGAGCCGTCTTGCTTTTCACGAAGCTGGAAAGGTGTATACGTTGCTGGATTACAGATATATCGGAAAGTCTACCGTAGCACCTGGTGTTGTCCAACAGCAGTTCCGCTTCTGGGTCAAAAAGAATGGCACTGAATTCCCACTCATCGTGTCCATTCGATATGACCCTGTAACAGAAAAGGTATTTACCATACTGATGGAGCAAGAAAATAGAGGGACTCTACGGATTCTATGAATCTGTAGGCGTCCCTCTTCTTTTGTGTTGATTTTGCTTCATTTTCTCTTCTGTGCCCTGATTACTTGCGGCAAAAATAACTTCATGCTGAATCTCATCCGGCAAGTATTGCTGACGCACATAATGCCCCGGGTAATTATGCGGATACATGTAACCTTTATGACCGAGCTTCTCTGCCCCTTTGTAATGGGTATCCCGCAGGTGCAACGGAACTTCCGCTGACTTCACCCGCTCCATCATCTCCTGTGCACGCATGATGGCGAGCGGAATCGAGTTGGACTTCGGACTTTCCACAGCGAATAAAATTGCCTGGGAAATGATGTACTTCGATTCCGGCCAGCCTATCTTGTGGTAGGCGTCCATCGCCGTAACAGACTGAACCATCGCCTGCGGATTGGCGAGCCCGATATCTTCGCTGCAAGCGACGATGAGACGCCGCAGGAAGGTCATAGGATCCATGCCGAGCTTCTCGACGGCATAGAGGAACCAGAACAGCGCGGCGTCGCTAGAGCCGCGCACGCTCTTGTGAAAGGCGGACAAGACGTCATACTGCGTTGACTCGTCCGCTTTCACGATGGGGCGGCGGATCGACTCCTCCGCCACCTCGCGCGTGATATGAACCGTGCCATCCGGTTCAGGTGAAGTCGTCAGCGCTGCCAGCTCCAGCGCGTTCAGGGATCGGCGGATGTCCCCATTGGCCATCTGCGCGATGTGGAGAAGCGCCTCCTCGTCCACGTGGAGGCGCATGAAGCCGAGCCCCTTCACCGGATCGGCGATGGCTCTTCGCATGGCGATGAGCGCATGCTCCGCCGTGAGCGGCTCTAGCTGAAACAGCGTCGAGCGCGACAAGAGGGCCCCGTTCACATGGTGAAACGGGTTCTCGGTGGTCGCCCCGATGAAGATGAGGATGCCCTGCTCTACCGCAGGAAGCAGCGCGTCCTGCCGCGAGGTGTTGAAGCGATGGACTTCATCTAGAAAGAGCGTCGTTTTACGCCCGTACATCGCTTTGGTGTTTTTGGCCTGCTCAATGATTTCACGGACGTCCTTCACCGAAGCATCAACCGCATTGAGCTTCATAAATTCGCCTTGGGTCCGATTCGCAATAATGTTCGCGAGCGTCGTCTTCCCTGTCCCTGGCGGCCCATAAAGAAGAATCGACGTCACTTGATCCGCCTCAATCGCACGACGTAGGAGCTTGCCTTTGCCGACAATTTGCTCTTGGCCAATATATTCATCCAATGTCGTTGGCCGCATCCGGTCTGCGAGCAGCTTGCCTACGGGATCTTGTGATGATGCATATGTAAACAAATCCATGAGTAGTTTCCTTTACTTGTTATAAAAGTGGGTCTGTCCATTATACCTTGCCTAGAAAGGCATGTCATGTCAATCCAACCAAAAAACTCCTCCAACGCGCAGAGCGCACGCATGGAGGAGACAATTTTTCAATGAGAAACAACAGGTTCTTGTTGTGCATCCTGGCGAGGTGCTGGCACTGCAAACCGCAGTGGTCCCGCAATAAAAGCTGCGCCTAACCCGACAACGCCAAAGGCAATACTAAGGATAAAACCATGATTGATCGCAGTTCCTAGCGAGTCGCGCAGGAAGTTCATTGTATCTGGTGGCAGCGCTGAACCTGCTCGTATTAATTGCTCAGGGTTTCCCAAAGTAGCAAGTTTATCAAGCGGCATTTGATGTGCGGCAGCACCTTCCTGAATCAGGCTGCTATAGTTATTGTTCACAATAGTCGCCATGATTGACGCACCTAGTACCCCGCCAATATTTCGCCAGAACCCAACGATTGAGGAGCTGACACCAATATATTTGCGGTCAACACTCTGTGCAACAGCATTTTGAGCCACACTCATTAACGGTCCGATCGCACCAACCCCAAGAATGACCATAAGCAAGATCATATAGAATTTACTGGCATCATGACTGACTACGCTTAGCAGATAACTAACAACAATCCCCGCTGTCATACTGAAAGCGAAGACAGCACGGAAGCTGAAATAGCGCTGCAGGAACCCAAAACCAACGGCACCAACCATTAAAGAAAACATCATAGGCGTTAGCAAACTATTGGAATTCGCATTGCCCAGTACCGCTGTTGAGAAAATAGGCAAATAAGCAATGGCCGAAAACATAATCGCACCTTGACATAGACAAGCTAAGACTGTCGCTAAGACCATGCGGTTTTTGAACAGGGGTAACGGAAGAATGGGTTCATGCGCCCGGCGCTCCACTTGAATAAACAAGAATCCAATCACAACTGCGACGATTAACAAGCTAATAATTTGCCATGAACCCCAAGCGTAATCTTTACCACCGAATTCAAGCGCAAGCATCAGTGAAACGGTTGTTACAATGAGAAACAGCGTACCTAAATAGTCAATTTTCGGACGACGATCGGAACGTGATTCTTTTAGCGCAAAAAATAAGACGAGGAATGACAATACGCCCAGTGGCAAATTCACGTAGAAACACCAGCGCCACCCCCATGATTCAGCCAATAGCGTACCGATTTGCGGCCCAGCTACAGAAGAAAGACCAAATATCCCTGCAAACACACCTGACAACTTCGCCGCCTGCTTCGGGTCAGCAAATATCGTATAAATAATCGTAAATGAAATCGGGAAAATCGCCCCGGATCCGATACCTTGAATGGCACGGAATATAATAAGTTGGGTCATATCCTGAGCCATACCGCACAGTGCCGACCCAATGAGGAAAATCGAAATCCCAATCATATAAAATAATTTCCGACCAAACATATCTGACAACTTCCCAAATACAAGCATCGTGCTTGTAGAGGCCAGCATATAGGCGGTGAATACCCAGCTTATTTTATCAAAACCATTAATGTCGCTAATGATATGTGAAATCGCTGCTGATGTCACGGTGTTATCGAGTGCGGACATGAGAAGTCCAAGGGCCATCGCCAAAATAATCAAACCTGTTTTCCTATTCGCCATGTCGAAATCTACCTCACTTCTCTTTTACATTTTTCAAGCGTGCTATTCCTTCTGTCAGGGTAAGGATCTGACTTTCTGAATTGTTAATTCCAATTTGGATGCAAATTTCCTGTGTAGGCGACATATCAGGCTGACAATCCACGTACAGCTTACGTAATCGCTCCATATTTACTTTCGTTCGCACGAGGTACTCTTCTAACACACCAACCATAATAGCCGCCTCTACAAACTCACCAAAAAACAACCGTGTCATCGCATCTGATTTGAATTCATTGTCTTCGATTGGACTATACATGTACTTCTTAAATTGAAGCTTCCCCCCCTCTGTGATGGAATAGAGATTCTTGTTCGGCCTTCCTTCTTGAATGACGCTTTCCTTCGTAATCAAGCCATCCTTCTCCATCTTGCTAAGTGTAGGATAAATCGTGCCAAAGCTTGCGTTATTAAAATAGGATAGAATTGTCTCCATCTTATGCTTGATGTCATAGCCAGATAAGCTATGGTGCATGAGTAAACCCAAAATCACATCTTGGCTATTCATGTTATAAATCCTCCATTCCGTTGAAATGCATCTACTAACAATTATCAATGTACCAGAACACATATATCGAGTCAATATATATTTGTTCGATATATGTAAATACCAAAAAAAGGGACACCCATTTCCATGGATATCCCTCAACTTTATAATTTTTTCTTCGCACCAATCTCCAGCAAATCCTTCACAGCCGCACTCACCATGATAAGTCCCGCTACAGGAGGTACAAACGAATTACTCGCAGGCGGTTGTTTCGCTTTACGTCTATCTGGTGCATCCGCAGGCACGATTTGTTCAGTAACATCTTCCCGCGGCTTCATCGGCTCTTCCATCGAGAACACGACTTTAACGCCCTTCTTAATGCCCTCTTTACGTAATCTCTGACGAATGACACGTGCAATCGGGTCCATACTTGTTTTGGAAATATCCGCAATTTTAAATTGCGTTGGATCCATTTTATTCGCTGCACCCATGCAAGAAATCATCGGGATTTTACGTTCGAGACATTGTTTGATCAAATGAATTTTGTACTCAATTGTATCACTCGCATCCAACACATAATCGATCGGATACGCGAATACTTGCTCATACGTTTCCTCTGTATAGAACATCCGGAGGGAGATGACATCGCACTCCGGGTTTATTAAAAGAATACGGTCTCGCATTAGATCAGCCTTAGGCTGACCAACTGTCGTCGTAAGAGCATGGATCTGACGGTTAACGTTCGTAATATCGACGACATCCTTGTCAATAAGGATCAAACGTCCAATGCCTGAGCGCGCCAAAGCTTCCGCGGCAATGCCACCGACACCGCCAATACCGAGTACAACAACTGTACTATTCTTCAAAATTCCTAGACCCTCAGGTCCAATCGCTAATTCAGTTCGCGAAAATTGGTGAAGCATGGGAACACTTCCTCTTCAAAGTTCTTAGGCTTTCGCAGCAGGCTGCTTAAGCGCTAAGCGAATCGATAGTTGTTCTAGTTGTTTATCATCAACTGTTCCCGGAGCGTCCATCAACAAGTCTGTTGCGCTAGCTGTTTTCGGGAATGCGATCGTTTCTCTCAGGTTCGTACGACCTGTAATTAACATTACCAAGCGGTCGAATCCGAAAGCAAAACCACCGTGTGGAGGCGTACCGTATTCAAATGCTTCCAACAAGAAGCCAAATTGCTCATTCGCTTCTTCTTTGGAGAAACCAAGCGCTGCAAACATTTTCTCTTGTACATCACGTTGGTAAATCCGCATGGAACCGCCCCCTACTTCATAGCCGTTTAAGACTAGATCGTAGGCTTGCGCACGAATTTGACCTGGATCTGTATCGAAGAAATGAATGTCGTCTTCGTTCGGGCGCGTGAACGGATGGTGTTCCGCTACATAACGTTTCGCATCTTCGTCATACCCAAGTAGTGGGAAGTCTACAACCCATGCATATTTGAACACGGAGTCATCGATTAGGCCAAGTTGACGACCGATTTTCAGACGAAGGTTACCAAGCACGTCAGCGACGACTTTCTTTTTATCAGCAGAGAATAGAAGTAGATCTCCTTCTTCTGCCCCTAAACGCTCTGTCAGTGCAGCGATTTCGGCTTCGTTGAAGAATTTCACGATCGGTCCTTTGAACTCGCCGTCTTTCACTTGAATCCAAGCAAGACCTTTCGCGCCATAACGTGCTGCAAACGGAAGAAGATCGTCGATCTCTTTACGACTCCAAGTACCGCAGCCTTTGGCGTTCAGAGCTTTAACTTGTCCTCCGCCGTTTACTACGTTTGCGAACACTTGAACACCAGATGTAGACACGATATCCGATACATCTTGCAGCTCAAGACCGAAACGAAGATCCGGCTTATCGGAACCGTATTTCGCCATCGCTTCAGCATGTGTGATACGTTGGAAAGGACGTGCAATTTCAACATTCGCTGTTTCTTTCATCAATTTCACTACGAGCTCTTCAAGAATCTCAAGAAGTTGATCTTGGGATAAGAATGAAGTCTCAATGTCGACTTGCGTAAACTCAGGTTGACGATCTGCACGAAGATCTTCGTCGCGGAAACAACGAGCGATTTGGTAGTAACGCTCAAGACCACTAACCATCAACAATTGCTTAAAGATTTGTGGTGATTGCGGAAGCGCAAAGAACTCGCCTGGATGCACGCGGCTTGGTACCAAGTAATCACGCGCGCCTTCCGGTGTACTTTTCGTCAAAATCGGTGTTTCTACGTCAATAAAGCCTTGGGAGTCTAAGAAATTGCGGAATATGTTGGACGCTTTGGAACGAAGCATCAACGTACGTTGCATTTCTGGACGACGCAGGTCAAGGTAACGGTATTTCAAACGAACCGCTTCATCCACTTCAACGCCATCTTCAATGAAGAACGGAGGTGTTTTGGCTGCGTTCATGATTTCAATATGGGTTACTTGAACTTCGATTTCACCAGTCGGAATGTTTTTGTTAACCGTTTCTACATCACGCTCTACGACTTTCCCTTTAATTGCAAGCACGTACTCATTACGCGCACGGTCAGCAATAGCCAACGCGTCGCCAGAGAAATCCGGGTTAAACACGGTTTGTATTAAGCCACTGCGATCACGTAGGTCAATGAAAAGAAGTCCCCCAAAGTCTCGTCTTACCTGCACCCACCCGTTAAGTATTACTGTTTCGCCTACATGGGCTTTTGTTAGCTGCCCGCAATGATGTGTTTTGAGCATCATAATTGTTGTTGCCTCCTCGAAGTTTTATGAATGATGTTGCTATCTATTCGAATAGTGTCTTTGCAGCTTGTGAGGCCAGATCCACTAAACTTACCGTGATTTGATTCCCTGTTTCCATCTTCTTCAGCGTAATTTCGCCGCGCGCTAACTCATCATCACCAAGAATCGCTACATAAGTAGCTTGGAAGCGATCGGCAGACTTCATTTGCGCCTTCATCTTGCGGCCCTGATAGTCCTTCTCCGCTTTTAAACCTTGAACTCTTAGCTGGTGTAGAAGCTTCGTAACTTCTTTCTCCGCTGCTTCGCCTAATCCAATTAAGTACACATCAAGCGGCTCAGGCTTCGGAATTTCAACACCTTGCGCTTGCAGTACGAGCAGAATACGCTCAAGACCAAGTCCCAAACCAACTCCCGGTTGGTCTGTTCCATGTCCACCGATCTGTTCGACGAGACCATTGTAGCGTCCGCCCCCACCAATCGTGTCAATCGCACCAATACCAGCTGCCTTATATTCAAACGCTGTGTGCGTGTAGTAATCCAGACCGCGTACCAAGCGAGGGTTAATACGGAATGGAATCTCCATCGCTGTTAAGTGCTCTTGAACCTGTGCGAAGTGCGTGCTGCACTCTTCATCTAGAAACTCAAGAATGTCAGGTGCGCCTACGCCATGCTTTTGATCGATTTTACAATCGAGAATACGCATAGGGTTGCGATCATAGCGCGACTGACAATCCTTGCATAGCTGTTCCTTCACAGGGGCAAAGAAAGCTTGAAGCTGTTCGCGGTAAGCTGTTCTAACCGCTGGTGTACCCACGGAATTCACTTCCACGGTTACTTCTTTGAGCCCAATCTCTTTATAGAACGTGTAACCAAGCGCAATGACTTCAGCATCTATACTTGGATCCACCGATCCGAAAGCTTCAATACCGAACTGATGAAACTGGCGGTATCTCCCCGCTTGTGGTTGTTCATAGCGGAACATTGGCCCCACATAGAACAGTTTCGTCAGATCAGGAATACCATACAGTTTGTTTTCTACATAGGCTCTAACGACACCCGCCGTACCTTCCGGTCGAAGTGTCATACTGCGGTCGCCTTTATCAAGAAATGTGTACATTTCTTTCTCTACGATATCTGTCGTCTCTCCAACTCCACGCGAGAAAAGCTCTGTACTCTCAAAAATAGGCGAACGGATTTCTTTGTAATTAAAACGTTGACATAAATCTCTCGCTTTGGTCTCCAGGTACTGCCACTTCTCCACCTCACCTGGAAGCAGATCTTGTGTACCCTTTGGCTTCTGAATACTCATCTTGGTAACCTCCCTTTTTCTCTACTTACACACCTTGTGCACCTTTTTCTAAAAGCAAAAAATCCCCCATCCCCGACTTAGCGTCAGGGACGAGAGATCTGATTAACAAATTCACCCGTGGTACCACCCACATTCAGCAATGCCATGTTTCTTGCTTGCGCAATCAAACACAGCTTGCTCTTTGCGGTTAACGCCCGCTATTCGCACAACTACTACTTGGCACATGAGACTCATGGCTGTTCCCAGTTGGTCCTCGGGGAGGTCTGTTCATTCACTCATCATGGGAAGCTTGCAGCCTAGGCTTCCTTCTCTGTACATGTGGGGGCGAATTACTGTGTCCCTTCAATGGATCACATTCTTATGACATTACATTATGGTTATTGTAAACATTGGTAAGGGCAAAGTCAAGAGATAACCATCCTTACTTTACGTTCTCCACCTATATTTAGTTAAAAGAATCCGCCCATTTTTGTACTTCGTCCATGACGGGCTGAAGTCCTTTCCCTTTGGGTGTTAGTTCATATTCAATCCGAACCGGTGTTTCTGGATAAACATGTCGAATAATAATCTCTGCAGCTTCGAGCTCCTTGAATCTTTCCGATAGCATGCGATCACTCATACTTGGGATCAATACGGAGATATCTTTGAACCGCTTAGGTCCAGATAGCAACACATTCACGATAAGTCCTGTCCAACGTTTTCCCAGAAGTTCGAATGCATGCTCGAATTTGGGACATAGTTGATGTTGTTCATTTTCCATCTTAATCATCTCCTTCGAGTTCTTGCCGATAACGGCATCAAACACTCCTGTAAGAACTATTTTAACATAGTCGCTTGACAAAAGTAAGTGCTTCGTAATAATATACTAACATAAAGTAAGTTATTAAACAAAATATATTTAAAGAGGAGATGTTAGTATGGCATTAGGACTTCTTATTATTCGTTTGGTGATCGGGTTAACAATGGCAGCACATGGTACACAGAAATTGTTTGGTTGGTTCGGTGGTTACGGACCTAAAGGTACAGGCGGATTCTTTGATTCCATCGGTATCAAACCTGGCGTCATGATGGCGGTCTTAGCTGGTTTAATCGAGTTAGGTGGCGGGCTTCTCTTCGCCGCTGGTTTATGGACAGAAGTTGGCGCAGCTCTTATTATTATTACAATGATTATGGCGATTATTAAAGTACACGGCAAAAACGGCTACTGGGTAACCTCCAATGGGTATGAATATAATCTAGCATTACTTGTCATTGCACTTGGTGTTGCATTAATCGGTGCTGGCGAATATTCCATCGATGCGCTTCTGTAATAATTGAATTCCAAACCGTCCAGCCTAGGCTGTGGCGGTTTTTTGTATACAGTTGGCCGCGGGGCGGCAATTCCCGGAGGCTTTTTTGATCCTGTAAGTCGAATTTTTCGACTTACAGCCTCCGGGCGACGCTTTTCAGATCGCGTAAGTCGATTATTTCGACTTGCAGCCTCCGGGCGACGCTTTTCAGATCGCGTAAGTCGAATTTTTCGACTTGCAGCCTCCGGGCGACGCTTTTCAGATCCTGTAAGTCGAATTTTTCGACTTACAGCCTCCGGGCGACGCTTTTCAGATCGCGTAAGTCGATTTTATCGACTTACGCTCGCATGCACAAAGAAAATAGCCTGCAGCACGGAGCAGCAGGCTTTCAAAAGTTTATATTTTAAAGGGGGTCGACTATTAGTATATCCCCCCAAGATTAAAGGAACATGAAGTACGTATTACAATTTGATGACACTAAAATTGCGTTTACTTTCAACCATTTTCATTTCGTTTCATCCGTATATTCAGCCTAATTTCACATATACATGTACTACAAGGCAGATGGCCTTGAATACAACATCTGGAGGCTGTAACAATGACACTACAAAACGAGTTTCAAGAGGAACGTCAAGATCTCGTGGTGCTTTTCTCGGAAGAATCCGAAGCCGAAACTGCTGACGAAGTAACTGCTGACGAAGAAGCAGCCGACGAAGAGGCCATTGAAGAGTCGGAACCTGAAGCTGAAGAAGAAGAAGCGTCTGATGAGGAAGAAGTAGACGCTGAGGAATCAGAAGAAGCCCAAAGTGAGGAGTCCGCTGACGAGGAGCCAGAAGCTGCAGATGAGGAAGAATCAGAGGAATCCGCAGAAGCAGAAGCGGATGAAGAAGCTGCTGACGAAGACTAAGAAATGTAACCGCATTCACCCTTTCTTCCATAGCCTCTTACAAAACTAAGAGCCTTACAGCCACATCTACTGCGGCAATAAGGCTCTTTATTGATGTATGCTACGGCTTACCCGTCAAACCAATCTTAACGTCACGAATCATCATGTACGTGTCCCCATTGGTCAACTTTTGCTTATCTGCAATACCGCTAATCGTTGCAGCAGTTAGCAATTTCCCCTCTACGAGCTTCGCTTGCGCTTCAGCCGCTGTGGCTTGAATACCTAGTGCTTGGGTAAATGTGTAACTAGCTTGCTCAAGCGTCAATGGGACCTTGTCCGCATTCTCTACTTTAGCAATGGCTTGGTTAACATCCCCTGTAAAAGCACCTGGTTTCATCTTCCTTGCACCACCAACCACATTGACCATTCGCTTCGGATTGGCCACGTCATCTAAGCGGAAGTTATTATCATAAGCACCGGATGCCAATCCAAGCATCAAGGCTGTTTTCAAGCCCTCGAATGACTTATGTTCCATAAATGGCTGAGGTTTAATGGTCATCGGCTGAATTTCCATACCTTGCTTATTCAGCTGAGCCTGCAGCTTTGCGATCATATCTTTGGAAGCTGAAATTTGACGGAAAGTCATGTTCTCAGCTTTCGCCAAGCTCACCGCAGCACCCGCTGCCTCCCCTTCGGCCATACCCGTCGGCATAACACGTGCACTTCCATGGGGAAGGGTGTCATAACTTGCCGCTCTGCCTACAACAAGTAAACCATCGATTTTCTGCGGCACGATGCTGCGGAAAGGAATCGCGTATTGTTTAGGCTTACACACGACATTACCTGAGTCTGTGGGTGAGATACGCTGGATGTCGACGGGATAAGATCCGAAACCGATGCGATCCCATTGATCCCCATTCGTACATACATCGACGATCGTCAATCGGTATTCGCCCTGCATGTGCCTAGTTTCTCTCACATAAAGCTCTGGTGCGGAACCATCGAGCTCAACCGAAGAGAACTCCGGGAACGTTTTCTGCATATATGCAACAATATTCGGCAGTTCCTTTTTCCCAATATCGAATGCCTCTTGCACCGACTTCGGATCGAAGGTATCTACGCCAAAAATCTGCAAGGCATTAATAAGCACGGTATTGTTATTTTGCCTCCCCATATTGAGGCCTCTCATCTTGGCTCTTTCCTTGTTAAGTGCGGGATAGTTACTCATTTCACTGTATCCGAATACACTCACATCCGTAACACCCGTACCTGAATTGTCATCGCCATTTAACCGGTTGGCCATCAACTTCCATACTTCAGGCGTAACATTCTTCAAACGGAAGGCTAACGTGACAGCCATTTTGGACTTGGGATCCCCGATATCCTCATGCCCCATTGTAAAAGGAACGCCCGCGGCAGCTGCGAAATCACCATCTTGCGTCGCATCGATAACGGATGGGGCTTTGACAACCTGCGTGCTGCCATTTTCTAGTGTGATTGTCGCACCTTGAACCGCATTTTTATTGGCCGTAAGCAGTGGATCAATCTTCTTCGTTTTCATCAAGACATCAATATTCTTCTCGTTCTTTACGGCTTCGTAGAAGGCATTAGCCGCTGTATTCACATCGAAGGAATCACCTTCTGTTTTGGCATACCATTCCGAGAAATACCCTTTGTTCCATACGTCATCTTTGCCCAGCAAAGTTTTGTTCGTTGAATAATTGTTATCAAGCGAGTTGATCCATCCAAGCGTCATCAATCCACCTAGGATTTCACGATCTCGTCCATCAACAAGCAGCGTACTTAATCCATTCCGCGCTGATGAGACCGCAGCGGCCACACCTTCTGGATCCGTACCAATGACAATGACATCATAGGCTTCTTTTGCCTTCTTAACCGATTTCACTTCTTCAAGAGCTTGTTGCTGATCACTGTGTCCCTTGGCGTTCTTGTGGTGATTATATTGAAAGTACATGGCGGCTGTTGCTGCAACCAACGTAAGTACAATCAATCCTACCATTAACCATAGCCAACCTCTGGATGTCGATTTGTTGCGATTCGAATTTGCCATTACGACTTTAAGCACCCACCTTTATCTCCTGCATGTCTTACAATAATTCCATAGGCTAGTTTACCACAATTTAATCGAGGAGAGAAATTCTGCCTCTGACACAAATAAAACCACGCTAGGCTGACGAACAGCACAGACGTGGTTTTATGAATTACCGGAACGATTTCTTAGGAATGCTTCTCATTTTTTCCTGTTCAGAAGTGAATTCTGCACTAATTTCAACATCCGCAAAAGCATTAGCTTGACTCATTCGCTCCGCCATGGAGGTATGAAACAATTGCTGTATCGGGGCAGTTATCATCTTTTCTTTTATGGATTGGCGCATCTGTAGGCTCCTAACCGCTAGTATATACATGTATAGTATAACCAGCGTCCAAGCTGCCTATCCTGAAACCCCTCACTCAAACAACTTATTTACTATCGATCATCAAGGTAACAGGTCCCCAATTCGTCAAGGAAACATCCATCATTTCACCGAATGCCCCCGTTTCAACATGCAACCCCTGTTCTCTAAGCAATCTGTTGAACTCCTGGTACAACGGTTCCGCTTGTTCGGGTCTTGCCGCTGACATGAAATTCGGGCGCTTGCCCTTACGGCAATCCCCATACAACGTAAATTGAGATACAGATAAAATGGCTCCGCCTGTCTCAAGAACAGACAAATTCATTCTACCCCCTTCATCTTCAAAAATACGGAGCCCGGCCACTTTATCTGCGAGATACTTCGCATCGTGTTCGGTATCTTCATGGGTTATACCAACCAACAGCATAAGTCCCTGCCCGATACGACCGATAGTTTGATCATTGACGGTTACTTCCGCATGTTTACAACGTTGAACAACTACTCTCATCGTTCCGAAATCCCCTTAATCTACCTAGGTCTGCATAATCCGTTGAACGGAGTATATATCTTTGACACGCTTTATTTTCTCTACAACTGACTGCAGATGATCAATATTTTTAATCAAAATGGTCATATGAATCGTTGCCATCTTATTCTTATCGGAGCGGCCAGATACAGCTGAAATCATCGTCTTGCTCTCGGAAACAGCTTGCAGCACTTCGTTTAAGAAACCGCGACGATCATGGCCGGTGATCTCAATTTCAACATTGAAATTGGATTCAACAGCTTCTGCCCAATCCACTTCGATAACCCGTTCTTCCTCGCCCATACTCGTCGGAATGTTCGTGCAATCCGAGCGATGGACAGAAACGCCGCGTCCACGAGTAATATAGCCAACAATGAAATCACCAGGAACTGGATTGCAGCATCTCGCAAATCGAACCAGCAAGTTGTCTACACCTTTAACACGAACGCCATTCGTAGGACGACTTTTGCGCTCCGCAGAAGCAGGCGCTTTGACTTCTTTCACTTCGCTACTCAGCTTAATAATCTGAGCTTCTTCCGCTTCCTTGCGCATCTTCTCTGTTAGCTTGGTGCATATTTGTGCAGCCGTAATACCACCAAAACCAACTGCCGAGAGCATGTCTTCAATATCGCTAAAATTAAACTTTTTCGCTGCCTCCAGCATCTTATCATCGCTCATCAAGGTTGGAGGATCGATGGCTAAGCGCTTAAGCTCGCGCTCGATCATATCCTTACCTTTTTCAACGTTCTCTTCACGCTTCTCTTTCTTAAACCATTGCTTAATTTTACTGCGTGCGTGAGAGGATTGCGCGATCTTGATCCAATCTTGACTTGGCCCATAGGAATGCTTAGACGTTAGGATTTCAATGATATCGCCGGTTTTGAGCTTATGATCGAGCGGAACGATCCGCGAATTGACTTTGGCACCAATGGTACGGTTGCCGATTTCGGTATGAATCCGGTAGGCAAAATCCAACGGAACTGCGCCTGCAGGAAGCTCGATAACTTCCCCTTTGGGCGTAAATACGAAAACAAGATCAGAGAAGAAATCCATCTTCATGGATTCCATGAACTCAGACGCATCGTTTGTTTCGTGCTGAAGCTCCAGAATCTCGCGGAACCAACTCATTTTATCCTCGAAGGTACCCGATGGAACAACAGTTCCACCTTCCTTGTAAGCCCAATGCGCCGCGATCCCGAATTCGGAGGTACGATGCATTTCCCATGTCCGAATCTGAACCTCTAGCGGCTCGCCCTTCGGCCCGATAACGGTCGTGTGCAAGGATTGATACATATTCGGCTTCGGCATCGCAATGTAATCCTTGAAGCGGCCAGGCATTGGTTTCCACAACGTATGAATGATCCCCAAAGAAGCATAGCAATCTTTGATGCCGTCAACAATGACGCGCAACGCCATAAGATCGTAGATCTCATTGAATTGCTTGCCGCGGGAGCTCATCTTCTTGTAAATGCTGTAGAGATGTTTGGGTCTACCCGAAATATCCCCTTGAATCCCCATCTCATCCAATTTCTCTTTGATGCTGTGAATGACATCCTCAATGTACTGCTCACGCTCGGTCCGTTTCTTCTGCATGAGATTCACGATCCGGTAGTACTGCTGCGGATTCAAATAACGGAGGGCAATGTCCTCCATCTCCCATTTGATCGTGGAAATACCAAGTCGATGCGCAATTGGGCAGAAAATCTCCAGCGTTTCTTCCGCGATGCGGCGCTGACTTTCTTCCGATTGATATTTGAGGGTCCGCATATTATGCAGACGATCCGCAAGCTTAATCAGAATAACCCGAATATCTTGCGCCATCGCAACGAACATTTTGCGGTAATTCTCATTCTGTTGTTCTTCTTTGGATTTGAACTTAATGCGCTCCAGCTTCGTCAAACCATCAACGAGCATCGCACAGGTTTTCCCGAATTTATCTAGAACAGTCTCCAACGAAACTGTTGTGTCTTCAACCACATCATGCAGAAGCGCAGCAATCACCGAAGTGACATCCATCTGCATATTCACCAGTATATCTGCAACAGCGAGCGGATGCAGAATATAGGGCTCACCTGATTTGCGCACTTGGCCATGATGGGCTTCATCCGCGAATTCATAGGCCTCCCGAATCCTCTGCAAATCATTCTCTTTCAGATAGGTGGCGGCCTTTTCCAGCAGCTGCTCTATACCCATGCATCTACCCATTCCCTTTAGTTGATTTTTATTCATTATGCCTGCAAGTCAGGCCCCTCGTCAACTATTCACGTACAGGCTTCGACAAAAAGCATCATTGCTGCCGCGAACTTGCCACATTCACACCGTAGAATGCTATGAAAAAGAGAATCGAACAACGAGCATTCGATTCTCTAACCCTGTCTTAGTATTGAACGAGTGAAACGACATCGAAACCTTCGAATTTACTGCGGCCATCCAAATACGTAAGCTCGATTAAGAAAGCAGCACCGACGATTTCTCCACCAAGCTGTTTAATCAAATCTACGGACGTTTGAATCGTTCCGCCTGTTGCAAGCAAGTCATCGGCAATTAGCACTTTCTGACCCGGCTTGATCGCATCCTTGTGCATAGCCAGTCTATCTTTGCCATATTCCAAACCATAATCCGCTTCAATCGTTTCACCAGGCAATTTGCCGCTTTTGCGAATAGGAATAAAACCCACGCCGAGTGCTGTTGCCAGAGGGGCTCCAATAACGAATCCACGCGCTTCTGGACCTGCAATGACGTCAATTTCTTTGTCTTGAATGAGTTGTTTTAATTGCTCGATGGCTTCTTTGTACACAGGCCCATTCTGTAACAGTGTTGTAATATCTTTGAATCGAATGCCTGGTTGCGGAAAATCCGGGATAACGCGGATATAATCTTTGAAATTCATATGATTTCCTCCAATGTAAACTCTGTTTATTTTAGTAGAAAAGTAAGTATTTCACACTTTATACTTTTGCTTCGCATCTACCTTAGTAAACGCGCTCGTCCTTAGAGGACGACGGATTCGTTTATCCTGGTGTTATCAGCGATCCATTGCTCCAGCTCTTTCGCTGAAGAATACATAACAATGGCTTCAACTTCTTGACGATGCAATCGATGCTGGTACAACCGTGATGATGTTAAATCTCTTTTGGCAGGCGTGGCACTTAATGTAACCATATTATCATGTTTCACGACAAATTCTAGTTCTTCAAAAACAGATAAAATAAAATGTATCATGCCAAGTGATAATCCCGAACGTTTACTGAAAGATGTCATCATCCTGGTATCGTGCAGTTGAAGTGACTTCTCCTTCTGCAAGGTGCCATACAGCATTTTAAACATATCTCTAGAAGGCAACGTATTGCCGCTATCCTGACCTAGCTCGGCAAATACAGGATAGCACCGCATCATCCCAGTCGCCTGCTGAAGGACCGATTTCAAACTATCAAGTCGTCGAGGCATGGTGTATAAAATAACATCTTGCAACTCGTCGAACGCCACTTCGTTCGCAGCTTCATTCGCTGGCCTTAGTTGGCCCGTATCCTGTACGATCCAATACGGAACAGTATGTCCGATTCCAGCAGCCATGCCTTGATACAATACTGCATCCGCTTCATCAAAAAGCACGATTCCTGGTGAGCGCAGAGGCGCCGCTGGTCCTGCGGAGAGATTGCTCGTAAGTGTAGCAAGCTTCACATGCAATTGTCCCGTTCCACGCCAATCAAATACCTGCTTGTGGGGGATTCGCAAATCCTGCATGATAATCTGTGGCTTCCTAACCCCATTCCACTCATTAATGGAGAGCTCTCCCAAGACATCTAGCTTGGCTGACGGGGCAATTAACGCAGCCAAACTCCCTTTGCCAAAGCCTACGGCTTCAACTGTACAGCTCACTTCATCCTTAACTTGAGATAGCCCCAGCTTGAGATGCTGCTTTTCTTTGCCCATGGTTCGAATATCTTCAAGTCCTAAATCCGTAAACATGAACTTAGGCGATGGATTGCCCATGCCGAATGGTGCCAATAACTCTAGGCCCTCAATGCTTGCAATTGGAACATCTGCTAGGTTGCACGCATTATCTACCCGTAAGACTGGAACGTAGTCCTGCTCCGTCAACGTTGCCGCCGCAAGCTCATTCAATCGTAGCGCGAAGGCTTCAAGATGACCGGTCTCCAAGCTCATCCCTGCCGCTGCTTGATGACCCCCGTAGTGGTCCAGGAGATCCTTACAAGCTGTCAGCGCCTTATGTAAATCAAAGCCTGCAATCGAACGTGCAGAACCTTTGGCCATCCCCTTCTGCGGATCAATACTCAGCACAAGTGTAGGCCGATAGAATTTCTCCACAATCTTGGAGGCAACGATTCCGACGACACCAACATTCCAATTCTCTTTCGCTACGACAATGACTTTATCCAAGCCCTTCGCTCGCTGCTCCTCAGCCATCGCAAATGCTTCTTGGACCATATCCTCAACAATTTGTTGACGCTCTTTATTCAGCATATCCAATTCGAAGGCAATTTGCTCCGCTTCTTTTTCATCCGTTGTCGTTAGCAGCTTGACAGCAATATCAGCCGCTTCTAAGCGACCACTTGCATTAATCTTCGGAGCAAGCGAGAAACCGATGTGCCCTGCAGTAATCTCTTTCCGTTCAATGCCGGACACACCAATCAGTGAACGAAATCCAACATAGCTAGAATCCTGCATACGCGCAAGGCCCATCTTCACAAGCAATCGATTCTCACCTGTGAGGGGCATCAGATCGGCCACAGTTCCAAGCGCAGCGAATTCAAGAAGTTCCTCGGGGAAACGCTCCAGCAGCGCATGTGCAAGCTTAAAAGCCACACCGACACCTGCTAAGAGCTTATAGGGATACGGACAGCCTGGTTTCTTAGGATTGATTACAGCCAGGGCATCGGGCAGTATTTCTGGCGGTTCATGATGATCCGTCACAATGACATCCAACCCAATTTCTTGGCAATAGGCAATTTCTTGAAGAGCACTTATTCCCGTATCCACGGTAATAAGCAACTGAACACCTTGTTCCTTTGCCAAGTCCATCGCTGTACGATTTAATCCATAGCCTTCACGAATCCGATGCGGAATATAGGTATCAAAGTTCGCTCCTAGCCCAGTTAACAAATGCGCCATTAAAGAGGTACTGCTTACACCATCTGCATCGTAATCGCCGTAAACACGGATGAATTCGTTATTGTGCAAAGCTTTACGAATGCGCTCCACAGCTGGCAACATCCCGTCTAATAAATAGGGATCATGGAAATGATCGACGCCACCTTGCATAAATTGCCCAGCCTCTGACACACTCCGAATATCTCGAAGCACTAGAATACGGGCTACCAAGGGATCCAACTGCAGCTCACGAACCAATTCTTCTACAAGCGCCTCATCGGCATTTCCAATGTTCCATCTTGCCTTCGGTGCTAGCACTTGATAGCTCCTCCTTGGTGTTTTCCGATGAAAATCTCTGGGTACGTAATCTTCGAAAACAATGATTTAGTGTAGAACAGATGGCAGCTCACTTGCTTCCACATCCCCTTGTTTATAGGGATAACCTGCATCGTAAGGATTCACATGAATATAGACATGCGAGATATGTTGGTATTGCTTCATCAGCTGTTGTTTAATCTTCTTAGACACCTCATGCCCTTCCCAAACAGAAAGCTTAGGATTGACACTGATTGTCATATCGATGACCACATAATGCCCATGTTCTCTCGCGTTCAGGTCATCTACAGTAATCACACCGTGAATCTTTTGAACAGCATTCACATAGTCAGTTGCCTCTTCCTCGTGAAGAACTTTTTCAGTTGGTATGGATATGGTTTTGCTGACTAATGAGAATCCCATTTGACCAATAAAGAGTGCAACGATGAGTCCCGCACATGTATCTATATAAGAAAACCCCGTAAAGCCGAATGCTTGAACCAACATGGTCGAGAGAACACCTACAATGACCACAAAAGAAGAGTATATATCGGAACGGCGTCTTCGTGCACTGGCAATCCATTCCTCCGTCCCTAATTGGTTGCCAAGCCTGCTTAAGAGTTGGAACATCGCTTCCCTCGCAAGCAGCGCTATTACGAGAAGGGCAACATTCATCATGGCGGCCTCATATTTGAACTGGTTTATCACGGATTTAACCGCTATGACACCTAATTCCGCCCCAATAAGCATGATCAGGACAATCAATAGAATCGAACCCATGGATATTCGTAGATCCAATCCCCGGAAAGATGCTCTGGCCAACTGCGCACTCATCGTTCTAACTCTAGCGATGGCAGCAGCCACTACACATATTCCAGCTGCTGACTGTGCCGCAGCTGCGATCAGAGAATTACTATGTACACCAAAGCCCACTATTCCCATCCCACAAGCCAACACAGTAAGTACAAGCATTGCTGACCAAAGCGCAAATTCTGTCTTACGAAGCCCCTCTTCATTCACGTGGACATTCCCCCTGAACGGATACAAAGGCCGCGCAAAGTTCACGCGGCCGGTTATTATGGTTATTACGCTGCAGCTTTCTTTTTAGAACGCATTAACGAATTTCTTTTGAACAAATACCATAAGGAACATGCAATGAAGACGGAAGAGTAGGCACCACTCGTCAAACCGATTAACTTGGCCAAAGCGAACAACTTAATCGACTCGCTTCCGAACAAGTACAAACAACCTGCAGCGATTAACACAACGAGAACTGTATTAATGTTACGTGCCATCGTTTGCCAGATACTATCGTTAACGAGGGCAATTAAATCTGCATCTGTCTTCAGTTTAGCAAACCGTAGATTCTCACGTATCCGGTCAAAGATAACGATCTTATCATTAATGGAATAACCAATCGTGGTCAATACAGCCGCAAGGAAGGGTAGGTTCACTTCGAAGCGGAAAATCGCAAACATCGCGATAACGATGAACGCATCATGCAGGATTGCGATAATCGCAGCCAAGGCAAAACGCCATTCAAAACGGATGCTCACATACAGACAGATCAATACGCTTGAAATGGCAACAGCATACACGGCTTTCATCAATAACTCTTTAGCAAGCTGTGGATCAACTGTATTAATTTCCTTCGATACCTCTGCACTATAAGCAGTTGCAAATGCGGTCTGGATTTTGTTCACCGTCGCATCGTCTAATACGTCATCGAAACGAATTGACACTCGATCACTATTATTACCACCGATTGTAGGATCCGCATATTTCGATTTCACATCGCCGCTTGTGTTCAAACCATGTAAAATTTCTTCAACCTTCGCGCCATCCAGCTGCTTGCCGACAACAAGGTCAATATTCGTTCCTGCTTTGAAATCGACTCCGAAATTCATACTCGAGGTTAGGATAACGATTAACCCTGCGATTAGAATAACAGCCGATATAATGAAATAGATATTGCGATTTTTGACAAAATCGTACTTTTTCTTAGAGTCCACGGATGTCTGCCTCCTTTACACCGAAATAACTTGGCTTTTTCAGCAAATTACCCCGGATAATAAGATGTAACAGCCATCTGGAGAACAAAACGTTCGTTAAGATACTGATAATAATACTCATCATCGTAATAACTGCGAAACCGCGAATAGCACCGTTCCCTACATAATAAAGCACGATACCTGCGATTAAATTGGTTACGTTCGCATCCATAATCGTTCGGAAGGAATGCTTCGTCCCTGCTTTCAAGGATGAAAGAATGCTCTTGCCTGCACGAATTTCTTCGCGAATACGCTCGTATGTGATAATGTTCGCATCGACAGCCATCCCTGCGCCTAACACTAAGGCAGCAATACCAGGCAACGTCAACGTGGCATTCATAAAGTCGAAGATCGCAAGTAGTACCCAAACATAAGTAATCAAAGTGAAAGCCGCTACTAGACCTGGAACACGGTAGTACAGCACCATGAACAAGAAGATTAGGACCGAAGCGATTAACCCTGCTCTTGCTGTCTCGTGCAAGGAAGCTTTACCTAATGTAGCATCAACACGTTGTATGTATTTTTCTGTTAATTTAAGCGGCATTGCGCCTAAGTTAATCATTTTCGCTACTTTTGTCGCCTCAGCAACATTCGTTTGTGTAATAATTGCGGAGTCGCTATCGATAGGGAAATTGACCGATGCAGACGATTGCAAATCATCATCCAAATAAATGGAGAGTGTGCTTCCAGTAAGTTTAGTTGTAACTTCCTTGAACTTCTCTCTGCTCTTCATTTTAATTTCAACAATCGGTTGCTTCGTATTCGGATCGTAGCTTAATTTCGCAGCGTTCTCAACGAAGTCAGTTCCGTTCATGTACACAGTGCCATCTGGGCCTCTGAACGTCAATACAGAAGGCTTGGACATCAACGTACGAACTTCTTCTTCGTTCTCAACACCAGCAAGACGTACACGGATACGATCTGATCCTTCTGGATACACCTCTGGTTCAGCGACACCAAGGGAATCGGCACGTTTCGCAAGACTTTGTGCGGCTTCCGTAAGCGTTTCCTTCGTGAGGGGTTGTCCAGCCGTTAATGGCTCAGCGGTGTACAAAATTTCAAACCCGCCTTTTAAATCCAATCCAAGCTTAATACGGTCTACTAATCCAGGGCTCGTAACTCCAACTGCACCCAGAACAATGACGACCGTTAGAAAAAAGAACGAAATTCTTTTCCAATCCAGCATCTGTTGCTAGTCTCCCTTCAATACTCAATATGCCTATTATACTCAGGTCTGAAAAACGAGTCAATTTAAGTCGTTCCGCATAAAAAAAATAAGCCCATTCTTAGAATTGGGCTCCTCTATACATACTAATCGTCATCCAGTTCATAAATGCTGTAGATTTGAGGGATAAAATGTCATTTACGATTTGATGGATAGAAGGCAAGCCTGTTTTGCGATATTTATCGCTTACACAATCCCATATATCCTTACCAGTCACATGCTCATACCCAAGCAGAATAAACTCTTCAACTTTGCTTAAACACAAGCTTTCGATAATTTCATTCAGTTCTTCATCCGACATACCTGGCTTCTCTTCTTCACTTCCATTATCCTGTAGTTCACTCATGGGGGATCCTCCTAAAAGTTTTGCAGAAGCAAAACTATCTGCGTAAACATAAGCTAGGGTATTCGATTTTACCTGTATATTATACAGTTCGATATCCACTACGGAATTTCCTGCCAAATGCATACGTATCCACAAAATCTTAGCATGAGCTTGGCCACCTCGCGCATAGTCATAGGTATGACATTATCGGAAGAGGGTATGGCAGTGACCAAGCAGTCGTTTATAAGAGGTACAATGATCCTGCTCGCCGCGGGCATTTTGAATCGCATACTTGGCTTCATACCCCGAATGACTTTACCGCGTGTGATCGGAGCTGAAGGCATCGGCATTTATCAGATGGGATGGCCATTCCTATCCGTTATTTTAACCATCATTACTGGAGGTATTCCCGTTGCCATCTCCAAGCTCATCGCTGAAGCAGAGGCAGAGAAAAATGAAACACGGATTCGCAGCATTCTGCGCATCTCCCTTGCAATCACCCTATCTCTTAGCTTCATATTTACCGCGATCTGTCTCGTTGGGGCTTCATGGATTACGTCACATTTACTGACAGACTCCCGCGTTTACTACACATTCCTATGTATGAGTCCCATGATCCCCATTATTGGCGTCTCCGCCGTATACCGCGGTTACTTTCAAGGCAGACAAAATATGATCCCAACCGCAACATCGCAAATTATGGAAACGTTGATTCGTATTGTCATGGTTCTCGTATGTTCGTATATGATGATCCCCTATGGCATCGAATATGCAGCAGCAGGTGCAATGATTGGCGTCTTAGCAGGTGAAATTGGTGGACTAGCCGTACTGGCTATTCATTTTCGATGGGATAAGAAAGCTTCATCCAAGACTCCACTTGCTCACATTGGTACGCATAAAACTACAGGACGAGTCTCCAATCTGCGAAGAATCTTACGCATCTCCATCCCAATCACAGGAAGCAAACTCATTGGAGCTGGCTCCTACTTACTGGAGTCGATCTTAATTGCCCAGAGTTTAGCAATCGCCGGCATCACGACATCACTTGCAACTGCCCAGTACGGCGCATTACAAGGTATGATTATTCCCATCATCCTCCTACCGAGCGCGCTTACCATGTCCTTATCTGTTTCTCTCATTCCATCATTAAGTGAAGCTGCCGCCCGCAAAGATCTTAAGACGATCCATATGCGACTGCACCAATCGCTAAAGCTCGCCTTAGTGACAGGTGCCCCCTTCTCAGTCTTGATGTTTGTACTCGCTGAACCGATTTGCAAATACCTCTACAATCAGCCTGAAGTCAGCGTCATGCTTAAGATGATGGCACCGATTGCGATATTTATTTATTTTCAAGCACCGCTGCAATCTGCCCTGCAAGCTTTGAACAAGCCCGGAGCTGCGCTAATCAACACGCTAATTGGCTCAACAGTTAAGTTATTCTTAATCTATTGGTTGGCAAGCAAGCCTGAAATGGGCATACAAGGCGCTGTATTCGCTATCAACGTGAATATCGTTTTAGTTACACTTTTGCACTGGAATAGTGTCGTTCGGCTGCTCAAATTCCGGATGGAAGGAAGCAGTTTCGGGAAAATAGGCGCGTCCATGCTGCTCTCCGGTGCTGTCTGTTATATCATCATGTACACACCTTGGGTATCTGCAACTTGGATACGTTTCCTCTCCTCCTTGTTGCTAGGCCTCTTCTCTTACATCGTTTTCATCACGGTATTCCGACTTATCAGCCTCAAAGATATCAGTCGTCTGGTGACGATGGGCAAAAAAATAATTCGTTGACTGACAGCACCGACTCATCTCTTGCGATCAAGAAACATTCTGCCGCGATGATCAATCGAACAGTAGAAAATTTCTTTAAAATCCTTTGCCCCTTTTTCTTGGAGCTGATTTTTCAACCAAAACCTCGTTTGGCCGATTTTCTCTAGATTATCGTCTTGTACTTTGCCATCCATAATGAGAGGCAGCGGCAAACCTTCGTAACGTATCGCATTCTTTGATTTCGTTACTTCCGTCTCTGTCTCTTTGTCATTTTTGTCTTTCTCAACTACACTTAACTTCCCCGAAGGTTCCAGTATCGCAAATTCCACATCAGCCACGTTCATAACTTTATTTTGTCGTAATTGCAGCATCAGATCATCCAAATTATAACGATGCTTCTTCATTTCATCTCGATTAATCATTCCCTTGTTGATAAGCAAACTCGGTTTCCCGTCAAAAAGCACACGAATAGTGCGACTCTTTAACGTAATGTAGGCAATCACAACTTGAATAAGCACCAGAGTTCCCATGGGTAAAATGCCAGACATTAGCGGCTTCTTCACGTCCTCAAGCACGAATACGGCAATTTCCGCAATCATGATCGAAATGACTAGATCGAATAGTGACAGCTTGCCGATTTCCCTTTTCCCCATGATACGCAGCATGAGAAATACCACAAAATAGATAAGCACCGTACGCAAAAAAATGGTCAGAATATCCATCGCTTTCCTCCCTGATTCTCAAGCTCTAGCTTGTTCTCGGAGTTCACTGGTATTCTGACCGTGTACGTACCTCATCATGCAGATATTACGTATTCAATTGTTGGCAATTACAACAAGAATAATTTGAAATATAATGTAGAAATCAACAGCAGTACGAAACAGATCGGGGCAGCCACGATCACATACTCACTTTGTTTCAACTTCACACCATCGTGATAGGCAAAAGATGCCGCGTATAAGCTAGCTATCGAACTTACGAGTGTCACACCGCTCCCGATCGCGCTTCCAACAATCAACGCCCACCACATCGGCTGTACAGGTATGTCTACCAGCGGGTCCATCCCATCCACAATTGGCATCATCGCAGCAATGAACGGGATATTATCCATCATGGCTGTGCCAAAGCTATTCAACCATAGCAATAAAATAGAAAGGAACGAGATGCTCCCTTGGCTTAGTTCAAGACCTCGATTTGCAATGAACCCTGAAAATCCTGCATACGTTAAGCCCCCAACCATAATAAACAGTCCCAAGAAAAAGAGCCATTGTGTTTCTCTTATGTGATGCCAGACGGCACCATAATCCTTCGTTTTTATTAGCTCTTTCATATCTCTGTAATTCATGATAAGTAAAGCAAAAGCCCCCGAAGCTGCGATGTAAGCCGGACTCCATCCTAATACACCATGAAGACATAATATAAGTATGGTTAGCCCCGTAATAATACTGCTTCCTAATACGAACTCTCTATGGGGAGATAAATAGGAGCTTGGCTTTAAGCTTAGCAGCTCGCGCATATGTGCTTCTGCTGCCACCAAGCGCTTTCGATAAATCAACCACATCGTGAAGTAAACGGCAGCTAACAGTAAGCAAATCAGTGGAAACAACTTGATAAACATTTCCCCCGCTGATATGTGTCCTGAAGCACCAAGCATACGGCTAGGTATATTCCCCATAATCGTTGCTGCTCCACCAATATGTACTGATAACAATACTGAGATTAGAAATGGGGCTGGCAGCAACCTCATTTTTTTGGATGCAATAATGATGAATGGAATGATAACAACGACAGCCATTAAACTGTCCAGTAGTGCGGAAATTAGCGCTGCGATCAGAGAAAGACTGATAATGAGTGTCAATGCTCGCATGCGATATTTTCGAACAATGGCACTAACTACATAGGTGATAATACCTGTTTTCTGAAAAATGCTAGAAATAATGAAAAGACTCACGAGATAGATTAAAATTGGCCAACTTGCGAAAGTTGTAAATGCTTTGGAGAACGGCACAATGCCTAATATCAACATTAAACTAGCCCCAGCAAGCGCGGTATACATACGATCCCATTTTTCTATCAATATGCAAACGTAAGCAGCTGCAAAAATAAGCAGGGCAGCTATGGCTTGCCACAATACTGGACCTTGAGAGAATTCAGTCATAAATATTCACACTCCTTTGATCTATAGTTTGTACTAATTCTATGTGCTTGGCCATACAATGATGTTAATGAAGCGTTCGAATATAGGAAAGGAATGATGTCTGTGAACCCTATGAAAACGGTCAGTCCCATTCGAATCTCATCACCATTATTTTCAGGACTACTCTATTCATTTAGTATGATGACCATTGGAACGATTGTGACCTCTTTGTTTTTGCTTTTAACCAGCACACAAGAAAGCTCCTTACACACATTAACAACCATTATCCATGCAGTCTCCTTATTTATTGGAGGATGGGTCTCAGGCAAACGGGCCGGTAACCGCGGCTGGTATCACGGGGGTATGGTCGGCATCTTCTATTTCATTCTCATTTTCTTAGTCGGTTTTCTGGCATTCGATGCAGGGTTGAATCTTCAGTCCCTCCAGTTGCTTGGCATTTTATTCGCATCTGGGGCGCTCGGCGGCATACTTGGTGTAAATACTCAGAAATAAGTCTTTTCCGTGAAGATTGCACTTCCCCCCCGTTGAATGTGGTATAATGTCATAGTTATTGCCGCACAAAACTTCCAATATATAGGGGGATACAACTTGAGCCCTTTTCAATCTATGACGCATGCGACAGTTTATATTGTACTAACAATTTTCGCTTTTGTAATTATTGCAACGCGAAAGAGCCCATACACCATTGCTAGCTCCTTAGTTCATGAAATATTTACATCACGTAAGTTCCTGTTTCACTTTATCGCTTTGCTCATGATTCTCATGTTTAACAAGATGGAAATGGCCATCGAGAAGGGCATGCAGTACAAAGCTGATTTCACGAAATCGATCTACGGCATCGAAGGTGACTTTGTCGCAACGATCCAGAACTTTTTTCATAATGATATCCTTACGGTCGTATGTAGTTATTTCTATGTTATTATCTTCCCATCAATTATGATTACTTCAATTGCTATTTACACCTACCAGAAGAATCATAAACTTTTCTATGCCGTCTGTTATGCGTTGATGTTCAATTATATGATAGCCATCCCGTTTTACCTCTTTTTTCCAGTTAATGAAGTATGGTTTTTCCACCCAAAAGTTGATCTACTCATTTTAGATGTGTTCCCAACCTTCGAGCAAGATTACAGACCTTTATCAGGACTCGACAATTGCTTCCCAAGTTTGCACACATCCATCTCAGTTTCAATGGCGGTTATCGCTGTAAAAAGCCGGAACATGTTTTGGAAAATTTTCGTTCCCTGCTCAGCAGCCTTTATTATTTTCACAATCTTCTATCTAGGTATTCACTGGTTGTCCGATATGTGTGCTGGTGTTGTGCTCGGTGTCGTCGCTGCTCGAATGGGTCTACGAATTGCTGAAGGTCGACTAATCCTTGGTGAGCGTGCACTCCTTAAGCGGCCAGTAAAGAATAACGAATATTAATATCAAGTAAATAAGCAAATAAAAAGCGAGAGCCTATTATAGGACCTCGCTTTTTGTATGCTTACTCTTTCGTTGCTTGCGTTTGTGCAACTGCATTAACCGCCGAGCGATCAAAAGTCATTTTCGTAGCATCGTTTACGCGAAGTACGCAAATGTCATCTGTGATTTCTACAATCGTGCCGTGAAGCCCGCCAATCGTAACAACCTTATCCCCTTTTTTCAATCCTCCGAGCATTTGACTACGTGTTTTCTGTCTTTTTTGCTGTGGACGAATAAGTAAGAAGTACAAAACTACGAACATGAGCACCAACGGCCCGTATGTATACAAATATCCTACTGCACCTGTGCTTGCAGCATCTTCTGCCAATAGAAACATAGGTATCCTCCTCTCTTAAAATCCTCTTTCATTATCATTCAGCCCGTAAGCGGCAAAGAAGGTATCTCGGAAATCAAGTAAGCGATCTTCCTTAATGGCTTCTCTAACTTCACGCATAAGCTGTAGTAGAAAGTGAAGGTTATGAATCGTCGTCAAACGAATACCGAAAGTTTCATCCGCTTTGATGAGATGTCGAATATAGGCGCGACTGTAATTCGTACATGTATAACAAGAACATTTGGCATCAAGCGGCCCGAAGTCCGTTGCATATTTGGCATTACGAATAACTAGACGACCTGAGCTTGTCATACAAGTCCCGTTTCTAGCAATCCGCGTCGGCAATACACAATCAAACATATCAATGCCTCGGATAGCGCCTTCAATCAAAGCGTCCGGCGAGCCAACCCCCATCAAATAACGAGGTTTATTCGCAGGCATAAGTGGTGTCGTATAATCTAACACTTCATACATCAAGTGCTTAGGCTCACCTACACTCAGTCCACCAATAGCATACCCCGGGAAATCCATGGAAGTCAACTGCTCCGCACTGAGCTTGCGCAGATCTTCATGCATGCCGCCTTGGATAATCGCAAACAACCCTTGATCCTGTGGTCTAGCATGACTTTGCAGGCAGCGCTCCGCCCACCGCGTCGTCCGTTCCAAGGATTTCTTCACGTAATCGTACTCCGCTGGAAACGGCGGACATTCATCGAAAGCCATCATGATATCTGAACCAAGTGCGTTCTGGATTTCCATCGCCTTCTCTGGTGATAGGAATAACTTATCACCATTCAAATGAGATTTGAATGTGACGCCCTCTTCCGTAATTTTACGCATATTGCTTAGGCTAAACACTTGAAAGCCACCACTGTCCGTCAGAATGGGACGATCCCAATTCATGAACTTGTGCAGTCCGCCAGCTTCTTTTACAATCTCATGTCCAGGGCGAATGAATAAGTGGTACGTGTTGCTTAAAATAATTTGCGCGTCCATCGTTTTCAATTCTTCTGGACTCATTGTTTTTACCGTGGCCTGCGTACCTACAGGCATAAATGCCGGGGTTTCGATAACGCCATGCGGCGTGTGAACGCGGCCTAAGCGAGCGCCGGATTGTTTACAAGTTTTGATCGGTTCATACGTTACTGCTGCTGTCATGATATCCACTTCCTATTCTAGGCTTGCTCTTCTCGGTTAATTGCATGATTTAATAAATCAACATGGCATCGCCGAAGCTGAAGAATCGGTACTCTTCTTTCACAGCTTCTTCGTAGGCTCGCATAATATTGGCCTTACCAGCAAGTGCACTTATAAGCATAAGCAATGTGGACTTGGGCAGGTGAAAATTCGTTAATAACACGTCTACAACACCAAACGAGTAGCCAGGGTAAATGAAAATCGACGTCCAACCTTGGGAAGGCTGAATGCGTAGAGGCTGACCTTCTTGGTACCCAGATTGCTCACGGCTCAATCCTGCTGCTGTCTCCAACGTACGTGCAGAAGTCGTACCGACAGCAATAACACGTTTGCCCGCTGATTTCGTCTCATTAATTAAGGCAGCCGTTTCTTCGGACAAAATGTAAAACTCAGCATGCATTTGGTGATCTTCGATCTTATCTACGGATACAGGTCGGAACGTACCTAGACCTACATGCAACGTAACGAAGGCTAGTCGGACACCCCTATCCTTCAATCTTTCCAAATATTCTGCCGTAAAGTGCAATCCTGCCGTTGGGGCCGCAGATGAGCCTTCATGCTTCGCATAGACTGTTTGATATCGTTCCCGTTCGGATAGCTGCTCCTTGATATAAGGCGGAAGCGGCATCTCGCCTAATTGATCCAGGATCTCATTGAAAATTCCCTTGTACCGGAATTGCAGAATGCGAGCTCCCATGTCGCCTACTTCAACGACTTCCGCAGTTAGTAGAGGCTCGCCACCCTCATTAGATGAACCGAATACCGCAACAGCGCCGAGCTGCATGCGTTTCCCTGGCTTGACTAGCGCTTCCCATCGATCCTCGCCTAGTGGCTTTAATAGCAATATCTCCACTTTGGCGCCCGTGTCTTTCTTCATACCAAAAAGCCGTGCTGGAATGACTCGTGTATCGTTCATTACGAGTAAGTCCCCGGCTTCTACATAAGCGATCAGATCTTCAAATGTACGATGAGCAGTTTCGCCTGTCTCTTTGTTTAAGGTAAGCAATCTAGACGCCGTGCGTTCTAGCAGCGGCGTCTGGGCTATCAAAGATTCAGGTAATTCAAAATCAAATGCTTGTACTTCCATGTTAGTTATTCATTCCTTCGTTATGTTGACCCCAGTAAAGTACGTCTGAAGTATTTTTTTGTAATCATAGCCCTTCTCTGCAAAGCCCTTTGCACCCCATTGCGACATGCCAACACCATGACCAAATCCTTTTCCGCGGAAAATAATCTGGTTTCCTTGTAGGGCGGTTGACCCCTTAGGTGGGATGCTAGATCCAACTGTTCCCGTCACCGCGGGCTTGCTTAAGCCCGTACTGCTTAGCGTCATTAGCTCCGTTTTCTTCACAGCCGTAGGCTGCGTTTGTTTCCCAGCCAACACATAAACGCTATCTGATGATGAAGAGCTCGTAACGACCCCAGAGCCGCTCAAAATCGCAATGTTGGCAACGCTCGTAGCAGATGAGCTAGTACCAGTATAACTGCCTGCTCCTTCTATTTCAAACAGCGTGCTCGGTAAACCGCCAAGTAAGCCTCGAATAGCGTCGGGATTGTCCACTTTGACGATAACGCCGTTCGCTTTCAACTCAATCGCACGCCCCGATGGACCTCTCTTGGAAATTTCAAGTGAGGTTAGCTCCCCGTTGATATTTATCTTAGCGGCTTCGAGCTTACTCTTAATTTCACTTAAGGTATACGGACCTCGTATCCATGAGTAGGCATTCGATTCTCTTTCTTGACCAAGAATGACGACTTTCTCCTTGGTTGCCAGTTTAGCTATACTAGGATTCGCTAAGTTATCCACATATGGTGCTAAGCGCACGTTGACATCTGATTCTGTTGCTTCGTAGATGGCTTTACCCGCCTTGTCCTTCTGCCCGCTATCCTTCACATACATACTATGTACAAAACCAATTCGGCCGTCTGCTAGTTGAATCTGATACCAGATAGCTTTGCCCTGTTCAGCACCTTCATCTGGACTTGCAACACTGCGCAAATAGTCAACCGAGTTGCCCCAAGCTTCTGTAGAATCTGCTGTTATTCCACCCGCATTAGAAGCAAAAACTGGTGTTATCAAGCCTCGCATGTTCGTAATCACTTCATCCTTTGTCGCATCAACTGCTTGGTTACCAGCTGTAAATTCTTTGTCCAAACCATAGTAGGCCTGTTCAAGCGTTGTATCCGTTACTTGCGCAATCTCATACTTGTTCCCTTGAACGATGGCATAAGTACGCGCTGCTACAGCTTGTGCTTTCAGTGCTTCTGATGGCCATTGCGAGTTAAGCTCTGCACCGATAACCCCATATAAATATTGATCCATAGGAAGTTCATTGACCAACGCCAGTCGATCATGATAGGTGCTTACTTCCATGTCGCCACGGAATTTGCGGTCCATACGTTCTTTCACCGCGATGCCCTGCTTCTTAGGATGTATCACCGTTTTCTGCTCTCCGACAGCTGTCACATAATGGGCTACAGCAACAGTAGGACTGGCCGAACTTGTTACGTCTGATCTGCGGATCAAGTAGGGGGATTTCGTATTCGCTGGTTGAAGAGGTGTATTAGGTACAGCCTTTAAAGCAGCTTGCTTCACGAGGTCAAGCTTGGCATCCGTTGCTTCGCTCCCTAACCAGACACTATAGGCCACATTGCCAGCCCCATTCTCCTGTAAAACCAGATCAGCTTGGATACCAGCCCCCGTGTACACGGCGATCTGCTGCTGGGCTGTTGCCTCTGAGTCATACATTCCCGCACTCAAGTGGAGGGGACCGCTAGGCACAGGAGGGGCTGATTTCGTCAATGCCGCTACTGTGGCGTCCTTTAAAGCTGTGGCTGCCGCACTTTCGGCTTCCCCCTTCGTAGGCAGATTCCCGTAATACACTTGGTAGACCATTTTGCCCAGCTTCATACGACTTAACACGAAACTTTCTTCTGCCATTACTGCGAGTTTGCCGTTCAAGGTCCTAGCCGTCGTGTAGTCTGATGTCTCTAGCATCATCATACTGTATTGATCTAGTGACATCCGAATCGTAGCATCCGAAATGGAAGCCCATGTCTTCGATTCCGTGTTCGCTGAACCACGCACACCAATTTCGAATCCACCTGGGGAGGTGAGCGAAACTAGTGGTTCAATCTTTTTATATTTGACCGCATTAATAACTAGGGCAACACGAATCTGATCCAAGTGTTTAATGCCGTCGGCATTCGCTTCGGATCCCCCATATAAACTAGCTGTAAATGTTATTGCCGCTGCCGTTATGATGGCAATTCGCTTGGGGCTGACTAGCCTATGTCTTCCAAACATAAAGGTATCGTATCCTTTCTTACACTATCATCTAGTAATGTAGACTCTAGTAAGAGACAGAAGTTTTGTTTATTCGCTGAAAAAAGACAAAAAAAGCTCTTGCCCGCCCTTCCAGCAGCGGCAAAAGCTTCTTAAATCGTCAATTCATGTTGGCCGTACAAGGCCTTATTTATCGTTGCTCCGGTACGGGTAAACCCAGATGGTGGTACGCTTGCGGCGTCACGATCCGCCCTCTTGGTGTACGCTGCATAAAACCAATTTGAAGCAAATACGGCTCGTAAACATCTTCAATAGTTTGGCTTTCCTCACCGATGGTTGCTGCGATGGTTTCAAGCCCTACAGGGCCCCCTTGGAAGCTCTGAATAATTGCCCGCAGCATCTTATGGTCGATTTCATCTAATCCCAAATCATCCACTTGCAGAAGTCTTAGCGACTCCTTAGCAAGCTCCATGGTGATGATGCCGTCGCCTCTCACCTGGGCAAAATCACGCACCCGCTTCAGCAATCGGTTCGCGATACGCGGAGTCCCGCGTGAACGCATACCGATCTCGCGCGCAGCATCACCAACGATGCCGACCTGCAAGATGTCGGCTGTCCGGCTGACGATGTAGCTCAGCTCATCGACCGTGTAGAACTCCAACCGACTGACGACCCCGAAACGGTCGCGCAGCGGCGCAGAGAGCAGCCCAACGCGTGTCGTGGCGCCTATCAAGGTAAATGGCGGCAAGTCGAGACGCACAGAGCGTGCGCTTGGCCCCTTGCCGATAATAATATCAAGGGCAAAGTCCTCCATCGCTGGGTACAGCACCTCTTCCACCGTTCGGTGGAGTCGGTGAATCTCATCGATGAAGAGCACATCTCCCTCCTGCAGATTCGTCAGGATGGCAGCTAGATCGCCAGGCCGCTCAATCGCCGGCCCGGAGGTTGTTCGAATATTCACGCCAAGTTCATTGGCGATAATGTTGGACAGCGTTGTTTTCCCGAGTCCAGGCGGTCCATACAGAAGTACATGATCCAGAGCTTCTTTCCTCATTTTGGCAGCTTCAATATAGATCTTGAGGTTCTCCTTCGCCTGTTTCTGGCCAATGTATTCAGCCAAAAACCGTGGACGCAGACTATACTCGACCACATTGTCTTCCATCATAAAATTAGCCGATATGATCCGCTCATTGTCCATGGTGTCCCTCCTTTCTAGGCACGTTCAGTTCCTTTACATGGTAAATAACGCTTGCAAAGCAAGCTTCACCAGCACGTCTACAGAATCCGATGGTCCTGCTTTTGGTTTCACTTGCAGCCAAGCACGATCCACTTCCGCTTCCGTATAGCCAAGTGTCATCAACGCTTCCTTCGCTTCGCTCCAAGGCAGTCCGCCTTCTGTTAATTGCGCCGATCCAACGACACTTAATGCAACAGCAGCCTCAGGGCTAGAGAAGCTCACAGAGCCTAGTTTATCTTTCAGATCTAAGACGATGCGCTGCGCTGTTTTCTTGCCGATTCCAGGCAGTTTCGTTAGGAATGCCAAATTCTCTTGGCTAATAGCTAGAATCACTGCTTCTGGTCTACCGCCAGCTGCTAGAATACCTAGCGCAACTTTGGGGCCAATACCGCTGACATCCAGCAATAAACGGAATAAGGACTGTTCATCGCGCGTTACAAAGCCAAACAGAAGATGCGCATCTTCCCGCACATGATAGTGGATGAACATCGTGACGTCTTCATTCTCTTTGTGTGAAAGCGCATAGGGGTTCGGGCAGAACACACGATAGCCCACCCCATTCACATCGAGAACCGCATACTCACTTTCACGGTGTGCAACTTTACCTCGTAAGAAATCTATCATCTTTTTCTAACCTCATTTATCCTAGATTGAAGTGATGAAGAATGAGCATGACAAATAGCGATGGCGAGCGCATCAGCTACATCATCTGGTTTCGGTACTTGGGATAATTTCAACAAAATCTTGACCATTTCCTGTACTTGTTTCTTCTCTGCATTTCCATACCCTACAACGGCTTGTTTGACTTGAAGCGGTGTATATTCAGCAATCGGCAAACCAGCCTGCACACCTGCAAGGATCATCACGCCTCGTGCCTGACCTACGGTAAATGCCGTGGTTACATTTCGATTAAAGAACAATTTCTCAATGGACATCACATCTGGTTTATATTTCTCTATCAATTGTACTGTAGCGTCATAGACATCTTTCAGTCGGATACCTGGATCCGTATGTGCTTCCGTTTGAATCGAACCATATTGTACCGGAACTAGTTTACTACCGATTTTATCAATAAAGCCAAAGCCTACGATCGCGATCCCTGGATCAATCCCTAGAATACGCAAAGTGTTTCTCTCCCATCTAAAAAAAGCGAACATATGTAGTCATTTCCATTATAGCAGAGAATGAAAAAAAGAGATAGACTCGGGAATTCCCCGAACTATCTCTTGATCTTTATATATGGTATTGTTTGAACTAAGGACGTGACATTGCACCTTCCGTGACTTCTATGGCATAATCGCTGAACGTAGATAATACGCTATTATACTCCTCTATATCAGTAACTCGAATTCCTTCATGGAGTTGTGCCACTGTATCTCTTGGCAAACTGCTTTCTAACTGCTGAATATTGAGTTGGAAAAAGGTGCGAATAATGTGATTGTTTGCAGGAGTTCCATTGAATAACGACAAATTGCTGCTGCCGTCTATCCCGAACACTGCCTTTTCCTTGCAGTCTGGAGATAAATCTTCAATATTTTCCGTAAACACAACATCGCCATTCTCTTGTATACTTAACTGCCAACTTGGGTGTTGTTTCTGCAGTGAAAGTAATTCTTGTGACGTATGCGAACCCAATTGACTGCGTTCTTCGCCACAAACATAGGACTTAAGCAAATAGCTTTCTCTGCGGTCCGAGATGGTTTGCAGTAATTTCGTTGCTTCCTGAAGACGCACATCCTTCTCTGGTGTTAAAACAGCAAGGGTCGCGCGAGTAGCAACTTTCGGATTGTAAGGTGCATCATCGCCAAATAAGGACCAGGTAACAGCAGCAACCAGAACGAATATTCCTAAGGTCAACCAACTTCGCTTCCAGCGTAGTCTCTTCTTCAATTGCTTCAAGAACCGATGTACAGTCACGATATCCCCTTCTTCTTGTTTTTTCGTATTGTTTCCATTTGCAAGAAGCACTATACATCATTTACCATAGTAGTGAATGAAGATACGAAACCAATCAAAATAAACGGCTACGCCGTCCTTCTAGGACAGGAGCGTTTATCCAAAAATATAGCACATGTAGTATGTGAAACATTACCTTCTCATATTTCAAGACGGATGGTGAATGAACCATGAATGGAAGAAAACCAATCAAACGCACAACCCTCCTGATTATCGGCGTCGTTATCTTGTGGGGCTGTGTAGCCTTATGGAACGAAGTTCATAAGATTGGAACAGGCACCTCAAGTACGAATACAACCACTGTCTCTCATTCAAATCCAAGTCCACGTAGCTAGTCGTCAAAGATCCCTAAGAAGAGAGACATTGACTTCGACTAAGATCCCTATAAATTGTCACGAAACTTACAAAATTTCGGTAACAATTGGTTATAATTGAGCTCGCGCGCTCATTTGAATTTGACTGTAGCCACAGAAATGATATAGTCAAAGATAGGATAAAAACTCTCATAGGCATACAGGAATGACGATATATATGTTATAAGCAAATGAGACTGGTTTACACCTTTTTCTAAACGACAACTCTAAGGAGGGAAACATCATGAATGTGGCAGAACTTCAATTAATTCAATTATCCAGACGAGGCGATCGCAACGCTTTCGTGGAGTTAGTCGAGCTCTATCGTAGCAAAATTCAAAAGCTCGCGTTTCGGATGCTGCATAACCGTCCTGATTCCGAGGATATTGTACAAGAAACCTTTATCCGCGTGTATTTGAACTTAAACCACTTTGATGAAAGCCAGAATTTCTCAACCTGGATTTATCGGATCGGAAAAAATGTTGCCATCGATTTGCTGCGTAAAAAGAGACCTGTTCAATCCCTTGATGCGGAGCTAAATGATTTTGATGATGATTACAGCTACTACAGTAAGCTTGCCAGTCAAGATCAATCGCCGGAACATGCCGTTCTTCAAACAGAAATTCAAGAGCATATGCACGCTTCCATCAACAAATTAGGGGACAAATATAAAGGGATTATTACGCTGTACTATCTAGAGGAGCTTTCTCTTCAAGAAATTAGTGAGCGCCTGAATCTGCCAATTACAACTGTGAAAACTCGTTTGCACCGGGGCCGTGAGCTTCTTCGGAAGAAATGGGGAATGAATTTCGTTATTGGTTTAATGACTTTCTTCACATTAGGCATGATCGCTTAATAGCATATACCAAAAGCCTCAAACCACGATATAGTTCGTGATTTGAGGCTTATTTTTTTGAAACTCAGAAATTAATCCAAGGGCCGTTTGACTTGCTCGGCTCCTGTCTCTCGATGCCCCGTTGTTGTTGCTGCAAGAACGCACTCAACGATGAGGCTCCTGATAATTTAACTTTGCGAGCTGTTCGGCTTCCGCTTGTTTTGGGTTTAGCTGACTTGTGCTTATCCCGAATGTCGATGTCAATTTCCGCAACTGTATCCGTGACCTTCTTCAGTTCATGCGTATGAACTTGCGGCAACAGAGAGGATTCTTCATATGGAGCGTGCTGAGCAAACTGTCCTTGACCCGCATACGGAATACCATAGGGATCATGCTGGAACGCATAGTGTTGCGCCATCGGGTGATCATACGGCATCGGAGGCGGATAAAAAGCAGGCATTGCATGCATCTCCTGTGGCACTTGATCCCAAGGGTTCCCCATAGGAACATTGGCATAATGCGCTGGATAGTTCATCCAAGGCTGCTCATTCATCGAAGGTCCACCACATCCGCAGCCTTCATCCAAGATAGTAACTGGAGCTACCATCGTTGGGAGCTGTTCACACGGCTCTTCCTGATAAGGAGGATAAACCGGAAGCGTCGTAGCTTCATGCTGCTGCTCGGGGTAGGCAAAGACCTCCGTGGCTGTAATATGAAATTGCTGGAACGGATGTACCGCTTGCCCATAGGGTTGATCAAGTTCATGATCTTCCATGACCGGGGCCGGAATAACCGGCATATGCTGCGTTATTTGTGGTAGGGATGGAACCGTTTCCCCCGTAGATAACGGAGGTGCTTCAACGACAGGTTGTTGTGGGCTCGCGATAATTGGTTGTTGGTACGCATCGGTTGGCGGCATTGGCTGCGTTATAGGCATGGGAGCAAACGGTTCTGTGCTGAGTTTTGATGTATGATGAGGCATATGATGCTGGTTGTTATGCGTATGCCCATGCTGCATTTTCGGGACGAAAACAACATCCCCTGTCATAAGTACATTAGGATTCTTTAAGTGTGCATTCGCTTTAATCATCGCTTGCAGTGGTACATCCCAGGCTTTCCCCAGTTTCCACAAACTATCACCTTGTTGTACAACATGCTTATAAACAAAATCAGATGGAGCTGGTTCAGCCGGTTTAACGGTAGATGGAATTTTCACTTTCATCCCGACATCAATCTGATTAGGATCAGCTATTTGCGGATTAAGTGCAATAATCTGGTCTAGTGTAGTGTGATATTTTTTCGCGAGCTCGTACAGGGTATCGCCTTTTTTGACAATATGGATTTTCAAAACCCTACCTCCTTTAAGTCTTCTTCTGAAAACTGACTTCGTATGCATCTCCTTCGCGTTTCTCAAACATTCGCCAGAAACTTGGCCGCGTCAGCATTCGCATATTTACAATCATGATAGTACAGTTTATGCACGTTCCTAGGCTTTTGCCCCTATCGAACAAAAAAAATCCCTCGCGTCATAAACGCAAGGGATTTCCCTTAAGATCCAATATACGGATAGCTTGGATAACAACCTAGAATACGAACCTGACAGCCAATCGCTTCGATCTCTTGAATAGCTGCAGGCAGAAGAATGGAGTCCATCGTCCCCACAATATCAATATAGAAATAATAAATGCCAAGTTTCTTCTTCGTTGGTTTCGATTCAATCTTCGAAAGATTGATTCTTCGCCATGCAAATGCGGATAGCACTTGGTGCAGGGCACCAGGATAATCTTCTGGCAGTGTAACCAGAATCGTCGTCTTCATAACTTCCGAAGGCATCAACTCCGAAGCTTCTTTACCGACAAGCAAGAAGCGAGTCATGTTATCCTTGTGATCTTGAATCTCTCGTTGTAACATAGGTACGTCATAATTCGCGGAGGCAATCGCAGTCCCAATCGCTGCAACCGTCGGATCCTGAAGTTCGGATACAATGCGAACCCCTTCAGCCGTGGAGCTCACTTGTTCAAACTCGGCCCCGCGCAAATATTGCTTCATGAATTGGTTGCACTGTGCAGGCACAACTTGATGCGACAATACCTTACGAATATGAAGGTATGGATTCGCTGGATTAACGTCTGTATTTGGATTGGGGTAGCCAATCAAATTCATATCGATTGGAAATACCCATTCTGCTCGAATCGGAAGGTCAACTTCATGCACAAGCCAATCCACATGGAGATGTACAGAACCTTCTAGCGTATTCTCAATGGGAATCACACTTAAATCCGTTTCACCTGATGCAGTTGCATTGAATACCTCAGAGATCAACTTATAGGAAACATACGTAAAATTCTCACCTAGAAAGTGACGTGTTGCTTCCTCCGAGAACGTGCTCGGTCCAAGAATGGCAACTCGCTTCATGCCAGCACCTCATTTTCCACTAAAGAGAGGAGACTCGCATCTTCGCTTCGAAGAATCGTGGTAGTCACGCCCTCTTGGCTCGGCTTCAGCCAAAGTAGCTGAGCATCAATGCCTTCCTTTGCCAACGTCTCATGAAGGAACTTCTCTAGCTCTGGCTTCTTCTCACTACGTGCATCAACCAGCGCTAACATGGTAGGTCCTGCCCCGCTCAAAGCAACACCAAGTGCGCCATGGTCTTCACATTCATTCAATAATGTCTTCATGCCAGGGATAAGCGCCGCGCGATAAGGCTGATGTAATCTGTCTTTCATGGCAAGACGAATCATCTCGAGATTGCCCGTGCTCAAAGCAGCAACAAGCAACGAGGAGTGACTAAGATTGAACACCGCATCTTTCATAGTTACATGCTGCGGCATAACGCCTCTCGCCTTTTCTGTCGATAACTGGAAGGCGGGTATCGCCACCAGCACATCCAGGTTCTGATGGGGCTCAATCCGTATGGATTCTGCCCTCACTTCATCCCAGAACGCTACGACGATGCCACCATATAGGCTTGCGCCCACATTGTCTGGGTGCTTCTCTAGACGCGAAGCAATTTGGAATAGTTCATAGGTTGAGAATCTGTTCCCGATAAGCGCATTCGCACCTGCAAGTGCTCCTACGATTGCTGAAGCGCTGCTTCCTAAACCACGCGTAAGTGGAATTTCACTATACATGGAAATCTCAAGTTCCGGATGCGAAACGCCCGCTTTATCAAACACCATTTGAGCTACCTTATAGATTAAATTCGATTTATCCGTAGGAATTCCGCTCATCTGATCGCCAATCAATTGAATTCTTGTCTGATCAGAGATCGCCATATCAATCCAAGCATATAAGTTCAAGGCCATCCCTAAGGAGTCAAAGCCGGGACCTAAATTCGCTGTACTTGCCGGTACTTTCACCCTTACCTTTTGTTCTGTCTTGTAGCTCATTTCGAAATTGCGCCTCGCTTCTCCTTAAAATAAACGTCTAACGCACTCCCCCTAGGACGAGTGCGTTACCGATTTCTAACCTTCTACACGATATACGCTCTTAATCGCATGGATAACATCCATGGATTCGAATTGATTCAATACATTTTTCATGCTCGCTTGGTTCGCATCATGAGTAATAATGATGATTTCCGCTTTCGGGTTCGATTGATTCGGATGTTGGAAGACGGATTCCAAACTAACCTCATGCTCTGCAAATATTTGTGTTATTTGTGCAAGCACACCTGCTTTGTCTTCAACATGAAGCAAGATGAAGTTTTTGGAAGCGATTTGCTCATCCGTTTTAAGCTTCTTCTCTTTGTAAGGAGCTTGTACCGTACGTCCATTAATGCCTAATTTCAAATTGCGTACAACAGCCACTAAATCGGCTACAACGGAAGTTGCCGTAGGTAGTTCACCTGCACCCGCACCATAGAACATCGTTTCACCAACTGCTTCGCCCGTCACATAGACTGCGTTGAATACGCCATTTACGGAAGCTAGAGGATGCGAGTTTTTGACCATCGTTGGTTGAACGCTGACGGAGATATGGCCGTCATGATTCTCAGCGATACCAAGCAATTTGACTTCATACCCCAGCTTCTTACCGTACTGGATATCTTCCTTCGTTACCTTGGAAATCCCTTTCGCTGACACATCGCTCAAAGCGACATTGGCATGAAAACCAAGCGTCGATAAGATTGTCATTTTGCGAGCTGCATCTAAGCCCTCAACATCTGAAGTAGGGTCTGCTTCTGCATAACCTAGTTCTTGCGCTTCTTTCAACACATCGGCATACGCAGCGCCTTCTTGACTCATTTTAGTCAAAATATAGTTCGTCGTGCCGTTCACAATTCCCATGATCTTCGTTATCCGATCTGAGGAGAAGCCTTCCACGAGCGCACGAATAATCGGAATTCCGCCAGCAACACTCGCTTCATAAAAAACATCGCAATTATTCTCAGCAGCTTTGGCCAAAATCTCAGCACCATGCATCGCCATTAGATCCTTATTCGCGGTAATAATGTGCTTGCCATTCCCAAGTGCTGTTAGGATATGGGCTTTCGTTGCTTCAATGCCCCCCATGACCTCAACAACGATATCAATGTCGCTATCACCAATTACGTCCCAGACGTTCTCTGTTAACTTATCCACATCAACAGAAATGTTACGATGTTTGGATTTATCTTGTACAAGAATTTTTGCAATTTCAATAACTGAACCTGTTTGACGTTGCAAATCTTCTTGATGACCCTCAACAATACGCACTACACCTGTTCCTACAGTACCTAATCCTAATAAACCAACCTTGATGGGTTTCATTTCATTACCTCCTGTATTGTATGCAAATCTTAACTGCCTTGGCCGATGACCATAGCACGCTTGACTCCGTCTTGCGCTCCTAGGCGATCCACAATTTCCCGGATCTCCTCACCCATGGATGAAATTTCTAAAGATATAACGACATTCGCCATACCTTGTAGTGGTATCGTTTGGTGGATGGTCAATACATTGCCATCCAAATTGGCGATAAGTGCGAGTACGCGGGACAATATTCCGGACCTATGCTCCAAATCCATTGAAATCGTAATAATACGTTCTCGCTCCAGCTTGCTAAGTGGATGAATGCCATCTTTATACTTATAGAAGGCGCTTCTGCTCAGCCCAACTTGTTCGACAGCGTCATGAATCGTCTTCACTTCACCGCGTGCAAGCAGCTCCTTGGCCTGGGCTGTCTTCAGAACACCTTCTGGAAGAATATCCTCACGGACTAAGTAGTACCTCTCAGGTCCGATGTGCTTCATGGTTGGATGAAACTCTTTGCTCTCCGGCACCTAACTACCGTCCTCTCCAAAAAGACTAATGTTTCCCTATAGAGGACATTATATCGAAACATGCCCCGTGAAGCAATAGGCAAAATGCATGCAAGCATCCGCCTTTGCAGCCTCTTCCTTTTCTATGCTAAGCTAAAATGGAACGAACGAAGAGAGGGGTCTCCCCATGATTACATTACGAATGATGTCTACTGCACTTTTATGGAACCAGCATGACGAACTCCTTATGATGAAACGCGCATTAAACCGCACGATCTCTCCCGGCTTATGGGCGGCAATAGGTGGTCATCTCGAACCGCATGAAATTAGTCAACCAAGAACGGCTTGTTTCCGCGAAGTTTGGGAAGAAACCGGCATCGAGCAAGATGAGATTCAAGATTTACAGCTGCAATATGTCTTACTTCGGCTCAACGGCCAAGAAATACGCCAACAATTTTTCTATGTCGGTACAACAGATGTGACTCCACGAATCGTTACCTCGGAAGGTGATCTGCACTGGATTCACAAATCGGCTGTCCTCGATCGTCCGATGCCTTATATTTTCCGCTGTTTACTCGAACATTATTTCAGTGTAGGCCGGACTTCTCATCCGTGGATTGGCTCAGCAGGCGTTCAACTAGGGACAGACACGCCAACGATTCACTGGAATCCTTTATTGGACCCGATGCAAATTTAAGTTACCCATGACTCGAAAAAGAGCAGACAACGATTTCTCGTTGCCTGCTCTTTTTGTTGATTCCTTACAGTGCACTACCTCCGTATAGGAAACGATACTCCCAATGCCGATTTGCAATGGAATCAATTCGCACGCCACCACTTTCTTTGGAGTACGTCGAGAGAATTTGACCATTGCCTAAATAAATAGCGACATGTGTTATCGTTTGTGTAGCCTTGTTAATTCCTGAATAGTTGGATTCTGCTGTCCCTTTATAAGACATAAAGAACATCAGATCGCCAACTTTGAGGTTATGCCAGTCCGTTACATGGTGCCCAAGTGACTTCACATACGCGCCTTGTCCTCTCGAATCGGATGGTAATTTCAGTCCAATTCCATCCAAGTATGCCTGACGCACAAAATCAGAGCAATCAAACGTAGCTGTGTTATTGCGACTGGACCCATATTCATAAGGTGTTCCTAAGTATTTCTTACCTGCCGCTATCACTTTTTGAATCTTCTCACTTGTCGTACCGCCACCTGTGTTCGTATCAGGTGATGTACTTCCGCCTGATGTTGATATGTAGGTAGGACTTGTGCTTATGTATCCTTCACGACCATCCGATGCTTTGACTTTGTACCAATATGCATTTACTTTCTGCAGAATTTGAACGGTTTCTCCTGCCTTGAGATAACGGATTCGCGTTGCATTTTCATTAGCAGCAGTACGGAAACTCACGCTTGCGACGATACGTCCTGTACCCGTTGCAGGTGTTGTAGATTGACCGTTTGCTTGTATGTATTTCGAACTCGTTGAGACATAACCGATTTGACCATTTGTCACTTGAACTCTATACCAATAGGCGTTCACTTTCTCAATAATGGAAACAGGCTCACCAGCTTTTAAATAGCGAATACGCGGTGAATTCTCATCTGGACTTTGGCGAAAACTCACACTGCTAATAACTTTACCAGTAGTTGCAGCTGAAGCTGCTTTAGGGAATGGGACTGTAACAGCACCAAATAATAATGATGGGATAAGGGCAAAAGCAAGTAATTGTTTCTTCAATTTTGTAGCCTCCTAGCGTTATGTACTTGCGAATCAATATGACACTAGTAAATGGTAACATATCCATTGATTAAGTTTTAGCTGTAACATCTACCAATTCGCCTACCCCCACAAAATAAACGGCTATGCCGACCATTAAGGACGGGAGCGTTTTATGGAGCAATACTGCCAAATTAATATGTCAAACATATTAATTCTATATTGAAAAAAAGCCCCCATTAGCTGCCTACTCAACAGCTTTCAGAAGGGCTTTCAACCTATTTTTGTAGAGGAATCATCGTTGTCAGCAAGATCTTGCATTTTCAAATACTGACTCTGTTCAATCCAGCGCTGCATCGTTTTATGGGCTTCTTTCCGCTGTAGCAAAGCTTCAGCAAGCTGAAAGCCCTCTTCGTAACTGTCTACCTTATCAAACCATTTCAATCTTAGCCCCGCATTAAAAATGACATGATCACGTTCACGCTTAACTTCAGTCCCATCCTCACCTGAAATAATACGTTTTACCATCGTAATCTGTTCTTCTTTTGCAAGGTTGGGTAATGGCGTACTTGTGAAACCAAATTTCTGCGGCTCAACATTGCGAGACTCATCTCCCCAAGGTGTCACAATCCGAATTGTACTGTTTTCATAGAGTGGCAAATCCTCAGAACCATCAATGCCGCAGATGATATACGCTTGTTGAAACTCCGAACGCATCACTATCGGAATCAGTGATTCCATTGCTTTGCGGTGTTGCACTCCGATAATTAAGTTCGTCGAAAGTACAGGATTTAACACTTTCTCTATCGTATCGATGACCGTTCGTATCCCCAATTGCTCCCGCACCTGTTTCAGTCGTCCAATTGGCGGACACAGTTGCTCTGTAGGTAGAAATCCGATATGCAAATGAACTAACATCGATTGCCAAGCCTTCACAGAAAGTTGTAAAGATACACCGAGGCTTTCTACCATCTCCTTCAGGGCGGTCCCTTGGCGGGACGGAAGCGCATCGCCACCTTGCATAACCTGTGTGAACCCCACTGACGCCAGCAGCAGGGAGACAGGCAGCGTAATCGGAAATCGCTTCCTCCCTTCTGTGAGCCCGATAGAGTGAAGCGAGTAAGGATGCGGAGGATAATTCAAAGAATAGCTGCGATAGGCATCAATAAAGGCCATCAACTCGTCGTCCCCTTCCCCTTTCATACAGAGCGCCATTAAAAATGCTGCGCATTGCGCGTCTGTTGAATCTCCTTTCGCCATTTCACAAGCCGCTTCGAAAGCTTCGTCGTAGGTTAAATTCCGCAAACGTGTCTGATCCGAACCCATCGCTTGAATCCATCTCTTCATCATACTCCTCCTTTCCCGCTACTATTATGTCATGTTTACTAACACGATTCATTGTTAATATTAAAATGGTAATCAATTTAAAACTTTATGTCAAGTATTGTGACACATTAGCTGACATAAAAAAAGCACTTACCCCTTAGGATAAGTGCCTTGTTTTACAAATTGTTCTCGTCGAACTCGAAGTCAAAATCACCGATTTGAATCGTCTGTCCATGGACTGCACCACGTTTACGCAACTCATCATCGATGCCCATGTTACGCAAAATACGAGCAAAACGCGCGATACCATCTTGGGTCGTAAAATTCGTCCGCTTGATTAACTTGTCAATCGAAGGACTTTCGATAACGAATACATCATTATCACGACGAATCGTATAGTCGTTCTCTTCACGTTTCTCAATCCGATATACCTTACGCTCTTGTGCCTCAGCTACGCCCTCAACCTCAGGGGCATTCGGGATGCTTTCCACGATGTCGGAAATCTTATATAGCAATTCTTGTACGCCGCCGCGCGTTAATGCCGAAATCGGATAAACCTCAAACTCTTTACCATCAGCAGCTAGCTGTTCTTTGAACAAAGCCAAGTTATCTTCCGACTCTGGCATGTCCATTTTGTTCGCTACTACGATTTGAGGACGCTGCTCTAATTTCGCATTGTAGAGCTTGATTTCTTCATTAATCTTGATGAAATCTTCGTACGGATCACGACCATCCGCAGCCGACATGTCCACGACATGTACAATAACCCGCGTCCGTTCTACATGGCGTAGAAACTCATGTCCCAAACCTACGCCTTCGTGCGCACCTTCGATCAAACCTGGCAAATCGGCCATCACGAAGCTTCTGCCATCGCCAACATCAACTACACCTAGGTTTGGCGTTAACGTTGTGAAGTGATACGCTGCAATCTTGGGCTTCGCAGCTGAAACGACAGATAGTAAGGTTGATTTGCCCACGCTTGGGAAACCGACAAGCCCTACGTCAGCCATTACTTTCATTTCTAAAGTAACCCAACGCTCGACGCCTTCTTCACCATTCTCGGCAATCTCAGGAGCTGTTAGGCGCGCCGTTGCAAAGCGTGCATTTCCTCTTCCGCCTCGACCACCTTTGGCAATGACAACCTCTTGCCCATGGCGTGTCAAGTCAGCAATCACTTCTTGCGTATCATCATCAATGATAGTCGTCCCCGGAGGGATACGAACGATCATATGTTCCGAATTGGCTCCGTGCATCGTTTTGTTGCGGCCTTTCTCGCCGCGATCTGCTTTAAAGTGCTTTTGATAACGGAAATCCATTAACGTCCGCAAACCTTCATCTACTCGAAAAATAACATCTCCGCCGTTGCCTCCGTCACCTCCGGCAGGGCCGCCATCGGGTACATACTTCTCCCGACGGAAAGCGACTAAACCGTCACCACCGTCGCCGCCTTTTACAAAAATCTTCGCTTTATCAACAAACATTTCTACACCTCAACTTTATATATGAAACGGCAATCGCAGCGTGACACTTGCTTCTTCTTCATGCCAATCATCATTTTCAAGCAAATACTGTGAACCTTTCGACGAAAAACGTGCCAAAACCGATTGCTCAAGTTGTTCCCGATTATAGGGGCCTTGATATACAAAATCAAGCAGTAAGCCATCTTCTTGAACATCAAATTCCAAGCTGAGTGTGCCACTTTCCCCCTCTTCGAATGCCGTATGTTCCTGGATGCATGCCACCACTTGCCGAACCAATCGTTCAATCAGTCCGTGACTAATGGGGAGTTGTCCAAGATTAACTTCTTGCTCAACTTCCACATTCAGCTCTAATGTCTTGGACTGTACACGGAACTGAAGCAAGTAAGCAATAAAGGAGGGGATTCCCAGTTTGGAGAGATTGCTTTCCTGCTGCATAGTCATTTTTATTTTTTCCATATAGGGCCGCAAATTATCAAACTTCTTCATTTGAATGTAACCAAATAAAATTTGGGTATCATTCATCCAATCGTGCCGCAAGCGATTTACAACGGCAATCAGCTTAAGATGATCCTCTTGCTCTTGCTGCTTTAATGTAGAACGCCACTTCTCTTCCATTCTACTTACTTGTAGTCTCCATGCTGTATACCCACTTACGAGAATAATTAGTAGAAATGCCACTCGAATAATCCACGGTTCTGTCACCAACAAGCCAGTCAATCCTATGAGCACAAGTGCTAATACATAGACCTGTGCGCTGCCCAATTGCTTCATTATCCGCTCGCCCCGTTCTCCCGCTTTGTAACCGTTCATCCAGTATATCATGCTGCCTGGAAAACTTCACCAAACAAACGAGAAAACCCCTGCCCCGGACCATCCGAAATGAGTGATCACGGTTAGAGGTTCTTTCCTTGCATATTGAGAAAAAATCCCTGATGAACTCTCGCTCACCAGGGATTCTAATTACGCTTCTAGAGCTGCAGCTACAGGAGCTACATCAACTGGGTATACGCTCACTTTTTTGCGATCGCGGCCCAAACGCTCGAATTTCACTACGCCTTGTACCAAAGCGAAAAGTGTATCATCCGAACCGATACCTACGTTCGTTCCTGGGTGAATTTTCGTACCGCGTTGACGGTAAAGAATGCTTCCAGCAGTAACAGTTTGACCGTCAGCACGTTTAGCGCCAAGGCGCTTAGAGTGTGAGTCACGACCGTTCTTTGTGGAACCTACCCCTTTTTTGGAAGCAAATAATTGGAGATCCAATTTCAAAAACATGGTGTTATCCTCCTTTGTGATAGATTGTTTCAATCGTTATATAGTCACCGTAAGTTTGTTCAATCGTTTGTAGCATGACGATCATCGATTCTATAATTAACTGCACTTGATTCCAAGTATCAGAATTGTCGCGCGCACTGTCCGGGATGGTTACATCCAGCAGTCCAGGCTCCATTTCGTGAATGGGAATCACGCCGGTTAAGGATTCTATCGAATTACAAGTACCAACGGATATCGCTGATACCGCGGCGCAGACCAAGTCTTTGCCAGGCACGTCAAACTCAGCATGGCCTTCAACGACAAAAGAAAGAATTTGAGGTGATTCCAGTTCAAGACGTTCTATGGTCACGTAGATCATAGGCTTGTCTCTTACGCTTGGATTTTCTCAACTACTACTCTTGTGTACGGTTGACGATGACCTTGCTTTTTGTGATAGTTCTTTTTCGGCTTGTACTTATAAACGATGACTTTTGCGCCTTTGCCGTGTTTCTCCACTTTCGCGGAAACGGAAGCACCAGCAACCAATGGAGCACCTACTACTAGGCCATCCTCTTTGGAAACCAAGAACACACGATCAAAAGATACAACCTCACCCTCAGCAGCGTTCAATTTCTCGATGTAAAGAACATCGCCTTCTTGAACTTTGTACTGTTTACCACCTGTTTCAATAATTGCGTACATTTTCACTTACCTCCTCATGTCTCAGACTCGCCTTGTGCAGGTGACGGAACGGAATCTAATCCACTCGCGTACTTCGACCTGTTTCGTGCGGTTACAGCATGCCTAAACAACACACTCCGAGTATTATATCACAGTTTTATTTTCATATGCAAACCTTTTATTTGCGTTTCCGCGTCAGTTCCAACAACCCTAACTTGGTCCAACCAACAATTGTCGTCTTAGAACGATCCTTGCGCACAGCTTCCGCCATATTCGCCATGACCTTCGCACGATTGTCTTCCCCATGCATATCAATAAAATCAACAATTATAATGCCTCTAAGGTTACGAAGCCGCAAAAGCCTAGGGATCTCGACAGCTGCTTCACGATTAATATCTGTAACTGTTTGCTCAAGATCAACAGAACCGGTGTATCGCCCTGTATTGACATCAATTACGGTAAGAGCTTCGGTTTGATCGATAATTAAATAGCCGCCGCTAGGAAGCCAAATTTTGCGACGAAAGCTCTGATTCAACTCTTCTGTAACGCCGAAATGATCGAACATAGGTGTTCTACGGTCGTAGAAAGCAATGCGGCCACGCCAACCCGGCTGCTGTTTGCGGAGCAAAGTTCTCATTTCTTCAAAGACCTTGTTGTTGCTCATCCACACTTCTTGAACTTCATCCGATATCACATCTCGCGCTAGTTTGGGCAATAAATCCAAGTCTTGGTACAGCTGTGCGGGAGCATGCGTTTCATCGCGCTTCGCTAGAATGCTACTCCATATATCGCGTAAATTTTGCAGATCATCTCGGATGGCTTCTTCACTTTGACCTATTGCACCTGTTCGAATAATAACGCCTTCACCAGGCATCAGATTACCCTCTGCTAACTGCTTCAGTCGCTGCCGCTCAGCTTCTAGATCAATTTTGCGAGATATGGCAATATAATCAGCATCTGGCATATACACGATCCAACGTCCCGGAATGGAAACGTGCGTAGTCACTCGCGCCCCTTTGGTGCCTTGGGGGTCCTTGCTCACTTGAACCATTAGCATTTGCCCAACCTCGGCAATATCTGCAATGGAAGGCTTAATCTTAGGCTGCTTGTCCACATGAACGGGAAGGAGATCGTCTATATAAAGAAAGGCATTCTTCGCAAGTCCTATATCGACGAATGCCGCTTGCATGCCAGGAAGTACGTTCACGATGCGGCCCATGTAGATGCTGCCTGCCCGTTGAGATTCAAGCGGATACTGCGTATCATACTCCACCAGACGTCCATCTTCTAGCAATGCCGCCTGTGTAAGCTCTGGTGCGCAGTGAATTATCAGTTGCTTCATACATGTTCACCTCACCAGTTATTTTACATGAAAAGATCGGAAACTGCACTCCCCGGTTTTTTCCCATCTAAATAACCGCCTACGATTTGCTGCTCGGGCAGAACAGCTTGGATGCGTCCTGCCTCATTTACGACATAAATTAAGTGGTATCTTTCTCGCATAAAAAGCTTTAGCGTCTCCGCCATCGTAAGCTGCTTCGTAATGACAATAGGCTGCGCTCTTGTACCTCGGCCCAGCAGTTGTCCTACACGTAAGCCGCGCCCCATAAGAAAACGCAGAAAGTGATACGGAATCTGCCGATAAGCGTACCAATTCGATACAAGTAAAAACAGACCGATAACGAGGAAATTGATCGGCAGCTGCCCTTGTACAAGCTGAATCATCGACATAACAATGATCGATAAGCTAATAATCATACTGATCCAAACCGAATAGACAATCGTGTTATGGAAGGACATGATATAACCTAACAAGCCTTGCATAATTCTCCCGCCATCGAGCGGCATCACAGGTATCAGATTGAATAAACCGATCATGAGATTCGCTTCAATGAAGTAATCCCACCAGTTACCATTTCCGATATCAAATGACTTCATTATCAACGCCAACCCTATCATCCATAGGTGTTGTAGTGGTCCAGCTATAGCGACGATCAACTCTTCACGCGTAGATGTACTCCCTAGCTCATCAACAATTAAGACACCGCCAAAGGGAAGTAATTGCACTTCTTGAACTCTCCAACCGAACCCTTTCGCCGCGGTTAGATGTCCGAGTTCATGAATGAGTACGATGCCGAATAGCGTGATTGCCTCTAGGAAATACCCCGTTATCGCACAGCCAATCATAATTAGCGTAAAAAGGGGATGGAAACGATACTTGGTGCCTGCCCATTTAATCAAATGTGATCACATCCGCCGGATTGATCGTCACGCCCTCTTTCATGACAGAGAAATACAGATTCCCCTTCGCTGAATCTTTGGCAGAAGCCTTACCTATCGGCTCCCCCACCTTCATCCAATCCCCTACGGAAACCGTAGCCTCGCTGAGTCCGCCGTATAGCGATTCTAATCCGCCAGGATGGCGAATCATAACGGTTACTCCCGTATCCGTCGTCGTACCTGCGAAGATGACTTGTCCTGTATCCATCGCATACACCGGCGCAAACTCAGCTGTGTTCAGTTTGACACCCTTATGAAGGTTCCCATCATACCTGATCAACACACTTCCTTTGGCAGGTGCGAACAACGTACGCTTCGAAGTACTTACAATCACTGCTTCATTGGCTGCACGGTTAAAGCTAGGAATAAAGGAAGGAGCGCCTCCGAATTTATCAGCATACCACGCGGACACAGCTGTAAAGTCATAGGATTGCGTTAGTGCTGCCGTTATATAGAGCTTCCCTTGATCAGCCCATGGCTTGTCTATGTGAAACATACCGTAAATAGAGGCAAATAGGGCACCACTGATAAGTAACTTCATGGCAATTCTCCGAGCAGATGGCGGGGTGAGCAACCCTCTTTCTGAATCATCATTCGCCATATCCTTCATAAGCTTCTGCCTCCAAGCAAACTCAGGATCTTCCATTCGCCTTCTCCAGTCAGGATCAGCATATAAGGGCATTTCCTCTACCTGTCGAGTTGGTACTAGGAAATCAAGCGACGGAGAGGATCTGTGAGAGCTCCCATTTCCTTGTGAAACTTCTGACGATTCTCGCAAATGGCGAAGTCGCTCTAGTCGGCGTTGCTTTACTTTATCTTTTATAACCATAGAATCCCCTCCTCATAGAACTTCATTAGTACAGCCTATGAGCACATGGACAAGATTATGTGAAAAGTGCTTTTCTCAACCGGTTTGCAGGAATTGAAACAAGCCCGCGACCACAATATGGCCACGGGCTTAGTATAATCAAGGATTAAAACAATTCAGGGGCACGCTCCTGATGCAACTTCACACTCATGACAAGACCAATTGAGAGCATATTGATCAGAAGAGAAGTACCTCCATAGCTTACAAATGGAAGCGTAATGCCCGTCAATGGCATGATACCGATTAACATCCCTACATTTTCGAATATTTGAAAAACGAACATCGACACGACACCGACAACAATGTAAGCTCCACCAATATTTGAACTTTGAATCGAAATTAAAATCATCCGGTAAATCAGCATGAAATAGATAAGCAACAGGACAGCAGAACCACGGAATCCGAATTCTTCACCGACCACAACAAAGATAGAATCGGAATAGGCATAAGGAATAAAATTACTATGTACCGAAGTACCTTGTAAATACCCTTCTCCCTCAAGCCCACCTGAACCAATGGCTCTTACTGCATTTCGTACTTGCCAACTATCATCCTCGGATACATCATGCGGGTACAGATACGTATCAATGCGGTCCATCCAATGACTAAAGCCGAATCCCTTAAGCATCTCAAACAAACTATCATGAAAATGTTTGTATAAGGTAAGTGTCAGGAAACCTACTCCGACTACGAGGAGGATCGCTATCAACACCTGTGAGTATTTGATATTCCCAATCCATAGCATACCAATCAGAATAATGACAAAAATAATCGCATTCCCTAGATCAGGCTGTATAAGCACAAGTACGAAAGGAATAGAAACAGCCAAACCAACGGGAATTATATCATTCTTCACCTGAAGTAAGTCCCCGCCGCGTCTGGCTAGCAGTGCTGTAATACAAACAATCAAAATTAACTTGACGAGCTCTGCAGGTTGGAATGTCAATCCTCCCGGAAGCTCAAACCAGCCGCGGGCACCATGAATCTTTTTACCAAAAAAGTAGACAGCAACCAGTGAAACAATGCCAATCCCATACAAGTAGGGGGCGATACGTAAAAGTACACGATAATCGAATAAACTGCAGCCTAGAAAAGCGATAAGTCCTACTCCATATAAAATCAAAATTTTGGAAATGCTGATGTTAATGGTCGGATGATCGACAGAAGCACTGTAGACCATCATTGTACTTATCACCATGAAGGCAATCAGAATGACAACAATTGGAATATCAATGTTTTTCAGTTTGGCAAACACAGAACTATCATCCTATTCCAATAAACTTTTTCATTCTTTTTACCCAACCGGTTTTGTCCTCAAGCTGCATGAGCGGCACCGTATCGCCAACAATGCGTCTAGCTATATTCCGATAGGCAATGGCTGCGCGAGATGAAGGGTTCATCACCGTTGGCTCACCTAGATTAGCAGCCTTAATCACATGCTCATCATCAGGTACAATACCCAACAAATCGATAGCTAGTACAGAGCAAATTTCATCGATATCCAGCATTTCGCCTTTTTTCACCATTTGAGGACGAATCCGATTGATGACAAGCTTGGGTGAAGATATTTTCTCATTTTCCAAAAGGCCAATAATCCGATCCGCATCACGCACAGCGGCATTTTCAGGAGTTGTGACGACAATAGCTTTATCTGCGCCAGCAACCGCGTTCTTAAAGCCCTGCTCAATACCCGCCGGACAGTCAATAATGACATATTCGAAATCATTTTTGAGTTCCATAATAATGGTTCGCACCTGATCCGGAGTTACGGCGTGCTTGTCCTTCGTTTGAGCGGCAGGTAATAAATACAGTTCATCAAATCTCTTATCCTTTATCAGCGCCTGCGGCAAACGGCAACGACCTTCCGCAACGTCTACAAGGTCATAGATAATTCGATTTTCCAATCCCATCACAACATCCAGATTACGCAAGCCAATATCCGTATCAACCATGCATACTTTCTTCCCAAGAAGTGCAAGTGCAGTCCCCAGATTAGCGGAAGTCGTCGTTTTACCAACGCCACCCTTACCTGAGGTGACAACGATAGCCTCTCCCATATTCCTCACCCCAGACACAGTTTATGTTATAAGTATTTATTTAAGTGGCGCATCCGGCCATATCCGATGAAGCTGATGCAGCTTATCGATTTCCATTTTACCGTCTTTGACATAAGCAAATTCCATGAAAGCCTCTTCGATTCCCCACTCATCTGGCGAACGACTAATGACCCCAGCAATTCGTAATTGTGTAGGCCGCATATGAGACGCAGCAATGATGGCTTTCTCGTCTCCATCAGACCCTGCATGAGCCATTCCTCGAAGTGAACCCATGATGTAAATATTCCCTGTAGATGTAATGATTCCACCTGGGTTGACATCACCAAGATAAAGCAAATCTCCTTCGTTATGAAGGGTTTGTCCTGAGCGAATCATTCCTCTTAGCGTTGTCATAGATACCTTGGGTTCCGGTGGAACTTCCACTTTAGGCGGATCGCTTTCAATGGATTGAATTAAGAGATTCCCCTTCTGCTTAATCACATTTCGGATCTCTTCTTTCTGCTCATCGGTGGCCTCACGGTTGCCCAGTTTGACATTCACATGAATGATTGGACCCGTTAATATTTGTTGATGCGTTTTCTCGAGCTTATGCTGCAGTTCTTGCAACAACTCTTGCCAATCGCATGCGTCATTTAGTAAAAATACTAGGCCATCTTTGACCCCTTTAATCATCACGTGGTGCTTCGCTACAGACATAATGGCATGACGACCTCCCAACCTATACATTTCGGCCCTTGTTCTAAATTCTCCTGCTTATCCCCTGGAAAATTAATCTTCCTTCGCTGATGCTGCAAGTCGTTTGCCTTCAAGCAGTTTGCGGATGGGAACGTAACAAATCAAGGCCGCAAGTAAATTGAATAGAACACTTGGGAGCATGTAATGGGTGAGAGCCCAATTCAAATCAATGGCGATTAGTTTGAATAAGCGGTTGATCCCATAGTTGAGAAACTCAAAAAGCAATAATCCTAAACTTGTAATAAGCAAATTGTAAAAAATGAGATTGGGCTGCTTGCGCTGGACAAGACCTGCCAAATAACCTACGAGCCCCATGCTGAAAGAGTACACACCCAGCATCGCTCCATAGTAAGTGAAATCGTGTAACAATCCAAACAGAAGCCCGTATAGCAACGCCGCATGACGATGATGAAAAAGTCCAATAAAGATAATGAATACCAAAGGTAAATGAGGTGTAACATACACGATTGCTTGCCATGAGGCTGGCAGCAACCATACGACTAAACTGCCTTGAAGGATAAACAGGCCGAGCAGGATGAGCCATAACACATGTCTATTCATTTGCCCGCTCACCTCATTTCACTTCCGGAACTTCAACAACGAACACTTCACGAATCCGGTTAAAGGATGCTTTCGGCTTCACCATTACTTTATAGGTAATGCCGAATTCCCCGGGTCCAATCGAAGAGATCGTCCCCACTTCGATCCCTTTGGGAAATACCTGCCCCAAACCTGAAGTAATAATCGTATCCCCGACTTTCATATCGTCAGCATGTTCAACTTTATTCATAACGAGCTCCCCAACCTTGGGATCATACGATTCGATCATCCCGAACGGCTGTGAATCATTCCCTTTGACTGTGACGGCAATTGCTTTGGAGTTGTTGTCAGTATCATTCGTCTCTGATAGCAGCTGCACGTTGGAGTGAAAGCCAAACACTTTACTCACTCTTCCCACTAAGCCATCGACAGTCATAACCGCCATATTCTCCTTAATCCCATCTTTATCACCCAAATTAATCGTTACGGTGCTGTTGTAGGGATCTGGATCAATGGTGACGACCTCAGCGATTCGATATGTATAGTTGTTGGCTTGTCGCTGACGTTCTGTAAAGCCCAGCGATTCCATCAGTCGTTTGTTCTGCGATTCAAGCTCGTTCAAACGCTGCGTATCTCGTGCATATTGTGTTAGCGTTAGCTTTAATGTCTTGTTTTCTTCATAAATGACACGCAATTGTCTGATGTCTTCGAAGAAGCCCGCTACCTGCGCAGCGGGCTTATACAAGAGTCCTTGCGTCCATGATATGGAGTCTTTAACGAATTTCTCAGGCCATGTCATCGGCCCACGATTCCCTAGTGTTAGTCCCATCAAAATAAAGAAGCAGACTAAACCTGACATTAGAAAAATAAGTCGTTTATTTCCCATGAATTTAAACAAATTAGCACCTTCTAACGAAAATTAACCCTTATACCTCGAACCTGATTTGTTTTTGAATAAGTGAATATTCTCTAAGGCACGTCCCGTTCCAATTGCAACGCAATCGAGCGGATTCTCGGCAACCATAACAGGCATCCCCGTTTCTCGTGCCAACAGACGGTCCAAATTACGAAGCAATCCACCTCCACCGGTCAGTACAATACCACGATCCATAATATCGGCCGACAATTCTGGTGGACATTTCTCAAGCGTGACTTTCACGGCTTCCACAATAGCGCTTACCGTATCTGACAACGATTCTGTGATCTCCACAGACGTTACACTAATCGTTTTGGGTAACCCGCTGACAAGATCACGACCACGAATTTCCAGTGAATCTGCCTTATCTGTGTTTAAAGCAGAACCGATTTCGATCTTCAGCGTTTCAGCGGTGCGTTCCCCAATCATTAGGTTGTATGTACGTTTAATATATTGAATAATGGCTTCATCCATTTCATCACCAGCAATACGAATGGAGCGACTGGTTACAATACCGCCGAGTGAGATAACAGCAACCTCTGTCGTACCTCCCCCAATATCAACAACCATACTACCCGTCGGTTCCCATACGGGAAGATCCGCGCCAATCGCAGCTGCGAATGGCTCCTCGATCGTGTAAGCTTCTCTTGCTCCCGCTTGTTTCGTTGCATCTTCAACGGCACGCTTTTCTACAGCTGTAATCCCGGATGGCACACACACCATGACATTCGGATGACGCGGAAATAACCAACGTTGCTTCTGAGCTTGACGAATAAAGTATCGAATCATCGTTGCAGTCGTGTCAAAATCAGCAATAACGCCATCCTTCATTGGGCGTACGGCTCGGATATTCCCAGGTGTACGACCAATCATCTTTTTGGCTGATTCACCAACTGCTTCAATTGTTTTTGTATCTGTACGAAGGGCGACCACGGAAGGCTCCCTAACGATAATTCCTCTGCCTTTTACATAAACCAATGTATTCGCGGTGCCTAAATCAATCCCCAGATCTTTCGTAAAACCACCAAACATACAAAGAGCTCCTTTCCTGTTGCGTGTTCTATTATATTACATAAAGCCTTGTTCCTTCAAACTTATAAATCTCTGATCTCCAATGATAACATGATCCAACACTTCAATACCAATTATTGCACCAGCTTCTACTAAACGACCTGTCAGACTAATATCTTCCGGACTTGGGGTCGGATCTCCACTAGGATGATTATGTACACAAATGATGGAGGCACTGCTTCTTTTAATCGCTGCACGAAAAACTTCTCTTGGATGGACAATAGAGGCATTTAAACTTCCCATAGATAATGTTTCTTGTGCGATAACATGATTCTTAGTATTGAGGAACAAGCAAACAAAGTGTTCTTTCTGTAAGTAACGAAGATCCTCGCTCATTAAATTCGCGATATCTTTGGGCGAACGGATCGTTATCCGCTCCTCATATGAACTCTTAGCCAGTCTGCGTCCTAGCTCAATACCCGCAAGAATTTGCAGAGCTTTGGCATTACCAATTCCCTTGATTTGCGTTAACTGATCCTTGCTCATATCAACAAGACTGCGAAGCCCCCCGCTTTCACTTAGAATCCGACTTGCCAAATGAATGGCTGATTCAGCTACCGTACCTGTCCTTAATAAAATGGCAAGCAGTTCGGCATGACTTAGTGCCCCTGCCCCCAGTTGAAGCATTCGTTCCCGCGGTCTCTCTTCAAACGGAACTTCTCTCAGCATCAAACTTGAGCTTTCCATCTTTTCCCCTCTTCCGTACTGTAGGTTATGTTACTTCTTGCTATCCCATGCATAGGTATATAAGCCCCAAAAACGACATAAAACCCCCGGACTGTTAGATCCGAGGGCTTCTAGGATAAAGATTCTGTATTCGATTTCGGGCATTCAAATGCCCTGATTTGTTCTAGCATACTGCCAATTGTATGACCTTCAAAGTAATTTTCCATCTGCTTCTCAGCATCGTTGAAAACTGTACCCATCAATCGATCCATCTTGGATGATATCATACAAGGCTTGGACTCATCACCAGAGCACCAGCTCGGCTTCAAAGTACCTTGACATGTCAAACGATAAATCTCCCCGAGTGTGACTTCCTCAGGCTTGCAACTCAGTATAAATCCGCCACCAATGCCTTCTTTCGTCGACACGTACCCTGCTTTTCGAAGAAATCCCATAACTTTACGAATACGGGCAGAATGCGTTGATACATTAGCTGCAATCTCTTCACTAGTTGCCATATGATCAGGTAAGTGTGCTAATAGAACAAGACTGTGGACGGCAATTGTAAATTCGCTGTTCATGGCAGGTACCTCCCAGAAGAATGCGAAGTCATGTCGCTTACTGTCATTGTAACCGTTACAGATTGCACAGTCAATCTAATTACCCTATTTTGGACTAGAATGGATAGGGTTGGAAATGAAGTTACAGTACTTGGATATCGAATGTCAGCAGTAAATCACTTAGCAAGGAAAGTGGAAGTCCCACAACTGTGAAATAATCGCCATCAATTCCGCTGATTAGCGTAGCGCCTATGCCTTGAATTGCGTATGATCCCGCTTTATCTTTGGGTTCCCCAGTAGCTATATAGCGCAGAATTTGTTCATCCGTCATGGGCTTCATCCGTACATTAGTTACACTATGAGAGACAACTTCTTGACCCGTAGCTGCATCTACGCAAGCAACACCACTATACACCTGGTGTGTATGCCCTTGCAGTGCTTTCAGCATCCTGAACGCATCTTGCTCATCGATCGGTTTGCCCAGAATTTCCTCGTTATACACAACAACCGTGTCAGAGCCTATGATAATACCATGCTGATCTTGGGTCTCTAACATATCTCGAACTGTCCCCGCTTTGCGTAAAGAAAGCAGCTCAACGAGCTCCGCTGGCGTTATTTTTTGTTCGACGGTCTCATCCGCGTCACTTACACGAATAATATAGGGTAATCCAAATGATTGGATAAGCTCCTGCCTCCGAGGTGACGATGAAGCAAGAATAAGTCTTTGATCTTCTTTGGTTTGCACGTACGCTACCTCCTAAATAATCCTACGTTTATAACGTTCATAAACTCACTAGAGTTTCCGATATAGGAGATATGCTCCTACTAATCCAATAATACTGCATAGGTTTAGCTTCACCAAAAGGTCGAATTGATATTTCACAACTTGTAAATCCGCTTTCGGTTCCCAAGAAATTTCAACCGATTTAGTTAGAAATGAGAGAGCAGGAACAGGCGCCAGCAGCTGACCGATAATAATCCCGGTAATTAACCCGACGATTAGAAAAATGATTAGAGTAAACGTGTTTTTTTTCATTCCTGTCATCCTCTCTGTATAAGTACAAGCCTATTATACGAGGATTGACCTCTTTTTTCCATGTCAAATAAACAGCCCATGCGTGAAATCATCCTTGGTGATTCTTACCTGCTTACAGCTTAGACCAATCCTAGTATGATAATTACCGGAGGTAAATTCAACTATGACTCTTCTCAAACGATTTATTCTGTTCACTTTATTACTCACATTTTCTTTCCCTTATCATGCATTCGCTTACAAGGTCGTGCTTGATCCTGGGCATGGTGGAAGTGACCCCGGCGCAATCGGTGTTGGCGGACTCCGTGAAACAGATGTCAATCTGGACATCACGTTACAGGTGCGACAAGCCCTACTTGATCGCGGTTACGAAGTCGTCATGACACGAACCAACGACACCTTCTTATCACTCGCACAAAGGGTCGCCTTCACGAACGAACAGCAGGCTGACTTATTCGTATCCATTCATGCCAACGCGCATTCGAGCCCCAAAGCCAACGGAACTATGGTACTTTACTATGATAACGCGTACCCACAGGAAGATTACCCAGCAAGCAGTGAAATGACGCAGTTAACGCCTTACAGTAAAGATTTGGCGCAGCGTGTGCAGGATGGATTACTTGCGCAAGCCGGTACCAAAGACTTGGGGCTGACGCCAAGCGCTGTCTACGTTGCCCGAATGGGAACCATTCCGAGTATTCTAGTAGAAACGGCTTTTCTCACGAATTCGGGTGATGCAGCCTTGCTTGCTAGCAGTGCAATGCGTTCTAAAATGGCGATTGGCATCGCCAATGGAATTAGCAGCTATGAACCACCTCTTTTTACCGACATGCTTGTACATTGGTCCCGATCTTCTGTTCTTCGCATGAAGAATAAAGGGATTATCGAAGGGGTCGGCAACAATTACGAACCAGACCGTGCACTGACGAGAGCAGAGTTCCTCACATTGATGGATCGTGTATTTACCTTGGACAAGCTGCCAGCTATCTGCAGCTCAACCGGTAGTGTAACTGCCAATGTGTACAGCTGCGGGGCTACCCCATCGAAAAGCTATTCGGATTTATCTCCTACCCATTGGGCAGCCGGCGTTTTTGCCAAAGCGGCGAAGTTAAACTTACTACAAGGGTATGCCGACGGTACGATTCGTCCGAATCAAGCGATTACACGCGGGGAAGTTGCTTATTTATTCAATCAGCTTCTGCAAATGACTTCACCAACGCCACAACCAACGTATACAGCCGCATTCGATGATGTACCGAAGTCCATGTGGAGCGCTTCAGCTATCCTAACTTTGAAGGATAAAGGCATTATTAATGGTATATCGGACACTTCCTTTAAGCCTGATCGAACCATGACAAGGGCTGAGATTGCAGCCATGCTCGATCGATACATCACGAAATAACAGTTTTTTTCGCACCGCGTGCGCCCTCCGGCGCGAGGTGCTCGGTCACACGCCGGCTGTTAAACCTCATGAAGAAAATAGTTGTCCCACTGCTGCATCGCATTTAGATGGAAAAACTACAGCTAATGTGATTGAATTTGAGGTATTTTCGTGATTAGATGGAAAAACTACAGGTAAATTCTATGAAATTTGAAAAATCGGTACATTTGAAGGAATTTAACTACAAGAAATACAATTAATCATCAGAATTCGCTAAATCCGTTTCGAATAGATGGAGAAAATCCAGTTAAATTACGGGAAGTCGTTTTATTATTTACTGCTAAATAGCGAAAAAGAGGCGTTTCAATAAGTCTATATAGACTATTGAGACAGCCTCTTTCTTTTTATGCTACGCTAACAGTCTTCAGTAGATTTTTCTGCGCAATAATGTACTGCATTAAAGCAGATTGCGCTTGCCACATTAGTGCCTGAGACGGTGTTTTCTTATATTCTTCCATGGATTGAACAGCACTATTAAGCGCAGTTGTCATCTTCGTCAGCAACGGCTTAACATCATCTCCCGCTCCGTTAGTCAGTGCTGTCCCCAGCGTAATTAGTGTCTGATGGGAAGTACGAATGGACTGTAAAGAGACATCTGTAAGCGCCGTTGGCTTCGTCTCCGCCAAATGGATAAGTGTCAGACCACTAATTGCCGTCACAAGCTTGTCACCCTCTGCAATATAATTCGGTAAGGACTCCGGCTTTGCCCCAGACCAACGAATACCCGTTACTGCCGGAAAATCCACATTTTTCATAAACACCTCAATCGTTTTATCCGTAGCCTGCACACCTTGCTTCAAAACGATGGCATCGTCCTTCGTCTTAGCAAAGCCTACAAACACAGTAAGCTTATCGGAATTATCCAGCGCAGAAGCAAGTCCTTTCTTATTGAGCGTATCTTGAACAGCTTGAGCGCCTTGAAGCGAGCTGAACACCCCATTTTGCAAGAAGGTATACGATTTAGCAGGAATTTGCACGGCAGTGACAGCTGCAGTTGTAGCAGGTAAAGCGACATCGCCCGTACCTGTTTGTGTTTTGGTCGTGGAGGCAGATCCTTGTGTATTGGGTGATGCCACCGTAACTTTACTCGGAATTGTTGTCGCTACGATCGTGGTAGTATCTCGCTCTGAGGAGAACATAGAGAGCACGAAGAAACCGAATGCGATTCCCGTTACCACTGCCCCTGCCACTGATGTGGCTATACGAATCCACGGCGCCCCAGACGACTTCGCATAACGCGTTTCATTCCCAGGGTCCCGGTAGGGTTCTTTGGGAGTCCAAGTTGACCATTCCTCTCGATGATGCTCCGGATCCGGATCCGGCTCTGGCTCTCTCTCTTGTCGAATAACCGTTGTTGGAAGTGGTGGATTCTGCCCCTCACGAGATATTTGGGTTTCCCGAATGATTCGTTCCACACGCTCTCCTTCCGATTCAATCTGGCTATGCCAGCTTCCAAAATCAGTGGTAAACGTATTCAGCGCATGCGGTTCAAATAGTGATTCTACTTGCTCTCTTTCCCCTTGCTCATATCGTGTTACTTCCTTCGGGCTGCGATCTATCTTCGGCTCTATCACTTTAAACTCTTCTTGATAGAGTGGAATGATATTCTCCTCTTGATCATGCACCCTGGCTGCTCTGCGTGTCGATTCTGTTCCTTCATTGGGGTCGAAGCGATATGTAATTCTAGCTTTTTTCATCCTCTTCTCTCACTCCTCATCATATATATGGCCCGAAACGGGTACAATGCCGTGTGATCTTGTCCCAATCTTCTGTTACTAGAGTATGAGAGAGAGGACCATATTATGATTCCTTCAAGAAAAAAAGACCGCCCCCAGCCCATCGGCTCAAGCGATCTTCTCTCTAGGTATGTGATTCGTATTTCTTGCGCAGCGATTTCGCTAACCCATCCGCTGCCTTCCAGATGTCTCCTGCACCCATCGTGAGTACAAGGTCACCTGGTTGAACATGGTCTATTAAATAGGTCAGTACTTCGTCACGTGTGGCAATATGCTGCACATTCGGGTTGCTGTTGCCTCGTATCAACTCAACGAGTTTAGCAGAGTCAACACCTTCTATCCGTTGTTCGCCTGCTGGTGAATAGATATCCGTTATGATCACTTCATCCGCTTCTAAGAAGGAGCGGCTAAACTGCTCGAACAAATAGTAAGTTCGTGTATACCGTTGCGGCTGGAACACGGCGATGATACGCTTTCTCGTTGCTTTGGCAGCGGAAATCGTTGCTTGAATCTCTGTAGGGTGATGCGCGTAATCATCAATGACCAAGATGTTCTCAACTTCACCCAGCACTTGGAATCTACGCTTTGCACCGCGAAACTCTTGAATCGCTTCCGCAATGTTCTCGAAAGATAGTCCTGCTTCTATGCAAGTAATCAATGTCGCAAGCGCATTGTACACATTATGTTTACCAGGCACGGACAGGCTGATTTGTCCTAAAGATGCCCCATTAGACTCTACTGTAAAGGTTACCTTGCGATCACCTAGTGAGATGTCACGAGCGATATAATCCGCTTGCGTTTCGATCCCGTACGTAATCACTTGACTTTGAATTTCTGGAATCATCTCGCGCAGGAATTCATCGTCCTGACAGACAATCGCTTTACCGCCAGGTCTTACTTGGCTCAAGAATTGTTTGTAGGCTTTCTTCAAGTTCTCGAAATCGCCATTATAGTTTTCCAAATGGTCCGCTTCGATATTGTTCACTAACGCAAGAGTTGGGTGGTACTGCAGGAAGGTTCCATCGCTCTCATCGGCCTCCGCTACCACATACTCCCCTTTACCAGCCTTGGCATTACTGCCAACATTCATTATTTCTCCACCGATGATATACGTTGGATCCGTACCGCAAATTTCCATAACCAAAGCAATCATGGAAGAGGTTGTAGTCTTCCCATGGGCGCCTGCTACAGCAATCCCTTTGCGTTCATTCATCAGCCGTCCCAGCATTTGTGAACGATGAATGATCGGGATGTTCATCTGCTCTGCTGCTTGCAGTTCGACATCATCTTTGGCTATTGCGGTTGAATATACAACAAGATCAGCACCAGATACGTTCGTTGCCTGATGACCGATAAAGACTTGAGCGCCCTTGGCTTTCAATTTCTCAGTTAACTCCTGCTGAGCAATATCTGACCCTGAGACACGGTATCCCATCTCGAGCATGACTTTGGCAATGGCACTCATGCCGTATCCGCCGATTCCAATAAAATGTACGTGTTCTGCTTGATTCACGCTGTTCTCACCATCCTTTTTCAGAATCGGTTTGATAGGTTATCCAAGAACGAACATCAGAAATTAAATACAGCGTGCCGGATACGACCGCCAGATCATCCTGCTCAGTTCTATTTGTTAATAAGGTTAGCGCTTGCTTCCAATCGCGTTCTACGACAACATCTACTTCTAGATTCATCTCTCGAAGCAGACCGTTTGCAATTTCAGCGAGGGCGTAAGCATCCCCTTTTTTATGAAAATTGGCTTCCGTAATAATGAGCGTATCCACCAATGGTAGTATATGCCTTAAGTAGCCTGTATGATTCTTCGTGGCTAGCATTCCGATCATCATATGAAGCTTCTTATAACTATACACGTTCTGAAGTGCTGCAGCTAGCGTCGCAGCCCCCTCAGGGTTATGAGCGCCGTCAATGAGAATGCGCGGCTCGTGTGAAACCATTTCCAATCTTCCTGGCCATTTGGTTCCAGAAAGACCCTTCTGCAAATCCTCATCATCCACGATAGTTGCGTAATATTGGCGAAGAACCTCAAGCGTCATGACCGCGACAGCGGCATTTTTCAATTGGTGCTCTCCATTCAATGTAATAGCTAACTCAGGAATCGGCCGGAATGGACCGTTAAACTGAAAGGTTTGACGGTCAAGCTCACTCGTCACATCCGTCAACGAAAATTGATCGCCAAGGGAGTAGAGCGTTGCTTTCTTCGCCTTAGCCGTTTGTTCGATAACGCTCCAAATCGCCGCAGGCTCCACCGCCGTAATGACAGGAACACCCGCTTTAATAATTCCCGCTTTTTCAGCCGCTACAAGCTCTAAGGTATCCCCGAGAATGTCCATATGATCATGACCGACATTCGTAATTACAGTAGCAATTGGATTCACGATATTCGTGCTATCCAGCCTTCCCCCGAGTCCAGTTTCCCATACAACATAGTCGGGATAAGCTACTTTCCCAAAGTATAGAATCGCCAGTGCCGTTGAAATCTCAAACATCGTTGGCGAACCAACCTCTGTACCTGCAATCTCATCCACAATTGGCTTCATTTCATTCACTAAACGTAGTAGTACGTCGTCCTCAATATCGGCGCCATTGACTTGTATACGGTTCGTATACCTCACCAAGTAAGGTGAAGTGAACGTACCTACATCATAGCCGCAAGCTCCAAGCACGGAAGCAAGGTAAGCGCAAGTTGAGCCCTTACCGTTCGTTCCCGCTACATGAATGAACTTCAACCTGCGTTCAGGATGACCCAACTTCTCCATCAACAGTTCCATACGTTGGAGGCCAGGCTTCATACCCAGCTTCTCCATCCGTCCAACGATCCAATCAATGGCTTCCTGTGCGGATTGAAATTCACCCGCCGTATTCTTGATTTCATCCATTGTTCTCATCCTCTTTTACTATATGAATTACCATGTAGACGAACCTAGGCAATCGTATAATTTACGTTCTTAAGCCTTTAACTCCGCTAATCGCGCGATAACTTTATCCCGTTTATCTGCGTAATCAGCCAGCTTGGCTTTCTCTTCTTCAATAACTTTCGCAGGCGCTTTAGCTACAAAGCCTTCATTACCCAGCTTCTTCTCAATGCGCTCAACTTCACCGTGCAAGGATTGCAATTCTTTGTCTAAGCGTGTTAACTCTTGTGCGATATCGATCAAACCTGCTAATGGCAAGTAAAGCTCAGCCCCCGTGATAATCGATGTCATTGCTTTGTCTGGTGCTGCCATTGCAAGGTCAATTTCAAGCAAGGATGTGTTACAGAAACGTTTCAAATATTCTTCATTTTGGCTAAGAATGTCCTGTGTCTCAGCACTTGCTGGTTTAATTAGAAGCTCAACCTTCTTACTCATGGGCACATTCACTTCTGCCCGGATATTACGAACGGAACGAATCGCTTCCATCAGAAGCTCCATCTCACGAATCGCATCCAGCGCTTCGAAAGCGGCATTCTCAGTCGGCCATGCAGCGAGCGTAATTGTATCCCCAACATGCGGCAGATGCTGCCAAATTTCTTCTGAAATAAACGGCATGAATGGATGAATCAAACGCTGCGTTTGATCAAGAACATATGCAAGTACCGATTGTGTCTGCTTCTTCGCGGCTGCATCTGTACCGTATAAGCTCAGTTTACTGAACTCAATATACCAGTCACAGAGATCATCCCAGATGAAGTTATACAGTAGACGGCCTGTTTCACCGAATTCATAGCTGTCAATTAGACGTGTTACATCACGAACTGTCTCGTTCAAGCGATGTAGAATCCAACGATCCGCTGTGCCCAGTTTACCCGTCAAATCGATATCTGCTGCGGTAACGCCCTCCAAATTCATTAGAGCGAATCGGGAAGCATTCCAAATCTTATTGGCAAAATTACGAGCTTGCTCAACCCGTTCCCAACGGAAGCGCAAATCTTGCCCTGGCGTGGAGCTCGTAGAAATCATATAGCGCATCGCATCTGCGCCGTATTTCTCGATCACTTCTAACGGATCAACGCCGTTCCCAAGCGATTTGGACATTTTACGTCCTTCGGAATCACGAACAAGACCATGCATAAGCACATCTTTGAATGGAATTTGATCCGTGAATTCAAGACCTTGGAAAATCATCCGAGCAACCCAGAAGTAAATGATATCGTAGCCTGTAACGAGCACACTCGTCGGATAGAAACGTTTCATATCTTCGGAATCATTCGGCCACCCTAATGTGGAGAAAGGCCATAGCGCCGAGCTGAACCACGTATCTAGAACATCGTTATCTTGGTTGAGATTCGCACTTTGACAATGGGAACAGATCGTCGCATCCTCACGAGTTACCGTAACTTGACCGCAATCCGCACAATGCCAAGCAGGAATACGATGGCCCCACCATAGTTGCCGGGAAATACACCAGTCACGTACATTTTCAATCCAGTTCAAATACGTTTTCTCGAAACGGTCTGGTACAAAATTAACACCATTGCCTGATTTCTGCGCTTTAATTGCTTGATCAGCCAAAGGCTGCATTTTCACGAACCATTGGGTCGACAAGTAAGGCTCAATAACTGCGCCACTGCGCTCGCTATGTCCAACTTGATGAACGTGCTCTTCGATTTTGATCAGAACACCTTGCTCTTTCAAATCGGCAACGATTTGCTTACGGCACTCGAAACGATCTTTCCCTTGGTAAGGCCCAGCATTCGCATTCATTGTTCCCGTTTCGTCCATAACGAGAATTTGTGGCAGATTGTGACGCTTACCAACTTCGAAATCGTTCGGGTCATGTGCAGGCGTAATTTTAACCGCGCCGCTTCCGAATTCTTTTTCAACATACTCGTCTGCAATAATCGGAATTTCACGATTTACAATTGGAAGCAGCAATGACTTGCCGATCAAATGCTTATAGCGATCATCCTTCGGATGAACAGCAACCGCAGTATCACCAAGCATCGTTTCAGGACGTGTCGTAGCTACTACGATGGATCCTGAACCGTCTGTTGTTTCATATTTCAAATGGTACAAGGCACCCTGTACCTCTTTGTATTCTACTTCAATATCCGAAAGCGCTGTGCGAGCCGCCGGATCCCAGTTAATAATATAGTTGCCGCGATAGATGAGACCTTTCTCAAACAAACTTACGAAAACTTCACGAACCGCTTGCGAAAGCCCTTCGTCCAATGTGAAGCGTTCACGCGAATAATCGAGAGAGAAGCCCATTTTGGCCCATTGCTCACGAATCGTGTCCGCATATAATTCTTTCCACTCCCATACCTTCTCCAAGAACTTCTCGCGCCCAAGATCATAACGCGTTTGCCCTTGTTCACGAAGCTTTTGTTCAACTTTGGTTTGCGTAGCAATCCCTGCATGGTCGGAACCTGGTAACCACAGTGTGTCAAAACCTTGCATACGCTTCGTACGAATCAGTATATCTTGCAGTGTAAAATCAAGTGCATGCCCAATGTGCAGCATCCCCGTTACGTTCGGAGGCGGTATCACGATGGTGTAGGTTTCTGCATCAGGGCGGTTGCCTGCTTTGAAGAATTCATTTTTGATCCAGTAGTCGTACCACTTGCGCTCCGCTTCTTTCGGGTCATACGTTGTAGGCATTTCCGTTTGTAATTTCGTTTCGGTCATCATAGTACCTCCATATCTGGCTAGTTGTTATAAACACAAAAAAACCTTTCGCCCCAAAAAGGACGAAAGGTATAGCTTCCGTGGTACCACCTTCATTTCATGCAATTGCCCAAATAGCAAATAACATGACACTTAAACAGATAACGGCTGCGACCGGAAAATGCTAATGCCTGCGAGAAATGAAACTCACACTTGCACTCACATTTACTGCTCCAGGGTGACTTCGATCGGATGTATCCTGAGGAACCTCTCAGCGCTGCAGTTCCACTCTCTGAAGGGCGTTCCGACTACTACTCCCTATCCTTGCAATTCCATATGTTGGTTTGAAAATGATTTACACTATATGATATCGAATTATCGACATATAGTCAATAATTACGAACCCACTTCTCAGGATTATTTTCTAGTATTGGGCGAAACGGTAGATTTTATACAAGGGCACAACATAAAGAGCCCCCAGCTGCGATCTGCAGCCAAAGGCTCTTGCCTATGTATAGGTATTTATTTGGGCAAATAAATAACTTGACCAACCACGATATCCTGATCGCCTAAACGATTCATCAATTGAAGCTCACGCGTCGTCAACTGATAACGCTTCGCGATTGAGTCTAGGGTGTCGTCTTTCTGCACGATACATAGTTTGAGCTTCCTGAACTCTTGCGACTCCGATCCCCTCTGGAGGAATAATCGCCGCCACTCTACCGGATCTACCCGCGATTCCGCCTCAAGAGCCGCTTGCGCCTCAGCTTCCGCAATCCGCTTGTCGGAAAGATACGTGCCTGCCTTAGATAATAGCGATTTGATGCCATATGGGTTAACCTCCACGGCGTCCGCTGCCTTCTTGCCAAAGGCAACTTTCAGTTCCTTTTTCTCCTCTGTAACGACGGTACTATCTCCATGCGGGGTCACTTTCAGCTCGATTTGTTCAAAATCCACACCTATCGAGCCATCTCCCGAAATGGCTTCTGGCTGAGCTGCAACCACCGTTGGTTCTGGTGTAGCAGCGATTAAAGTAGGAGTTGGCGTAGGCAAAGGCGTAGGAAGAACTGGCGTTGGCGCTGGTGGTGGTTGAATCACTTGTTGAACTTGTGGGACTTGTGGAGCTTGTTGGACTTCTGGAATCTGTGGCTCTTGATCATAAGGTGCTGGTATAGGTATAGGTCCTGATGCGTAAGGCATGATAGGCTCGGAACGTGGGTACTCAATTTGATGGACGAACGTAACCTCTTCATCCTCCCGCCAGCTTTCTTGCGGTACAGAAACCATTTCTACACCTTGCAAAGAAAGAACACCTGTTACATTAAGGCTTCGTGCAGATAAAAGGTCGATATCGAAATTCTCAATTTCCACCTGAATATCTTCTACACGATGAATACGATTCAAAGGCAGTGTAATTTCGACTGGAATCAAATGCTCAAGCGTGCGAGGACTCCCACCTTCTTCACTGAAATAGTTTCCTGTCAGTAGTAGATTCCCCTTCAGGATCGCTTGATCATCTAGCGTTATTACTTGAATATGCGGAAGTAATTCTACCTCATTCAATTCTTGTATAGCCGCCAAATTATCCTGTAAATGCACACGTTCATAAATATCAAAACGTAACCCTGGTTGTTGTTCAGACACCGAAATGTTCCTCCCTTCCGTTAATTCGAAACATCATGCAGCTCCGAATTGTTGGGTGATATACTTGATTGTCTCTCTAAGTATATGGGTGGATAAGGCCAGGCATGACTACATTTTTAATTCCTTGACATTTGATCCAACAACGTCTTGAAATCTAGTGGATACGGGGCGTGTACAACAACCTCATTTTGCGTAATCGGATGCTTATAAATTAGCCTTTCGCCATGAAGTGCTTGCCGTTCAAACAATCGCGAAGAGCCCCCATATAAGGTATCTCCAATGAGTGGATGTCCTAAATGACTGAGATGAACGCGAATCTGATGCGTCCTGCCGGTTTCCAGCTCCACTTCTACGAGCGCACCAGCTTTCATTTGCTGAAGAACGCGATAATGCGTAAGCGCTTGATCCCCATTAGGGGCCACTCTTCGTTTCCCTGGCTCATGTCGGTCCTTGGCGATCGGTTCATCAATCCATCCTTCCTTCTCTTTGAAAATTCCGTGAGCCAACGCAATATAGCGTCTATCAATTTGCTTCTCACGCATGGCTTCATCTAATAGGACATGCGCCCATTCATTTTTGGCATAAAGTACAACACCTGTCGTATCTTTATCTAGACGATGAATATGACGAACGCTGCATGCCTGTCCTGTCGCTTCATAATAGTAAGCTACCGCATTAGCCAGCGTCCCTCCTTGTGAGGCTTCAGCAGGGTGGACAGACTTACCAGCCGGTTTATTCACAACTAGAGTGAACTCATCTTCAAATATAACGTCTAATTGGTAAGATTCCGGTTTAAACACAGCTTTTTCCTGCGGAAATACTTTCAGCTGAATCTTATGATTGTCCGTGCGAATAAGCCCCTGAGAGGCTAAACGCAAGAAAAATTTGCGAGGCACAGGCAAATATGTCGCCAGTTCTTCCACAGCACCAGGTTTCAATGGTTTCCATTGTTCATTGGGAAGCGGTAACTCCATCCACTCCCCATCGCGCGACCAAGTCATCATGATTTCATACCTTTACGAAACGATAGGAAGATTGCTAGCAGCATGAGTAGAAATACAAAAACAATCGCCATGAGGTCGATCGGGAAATCAAAAAAGTAATAACGTTTCATAAGTAGAACGAGCTCCTTAAGGAAGAGGGATTATGTACACTTTATTTTAACAATTACCAATACCATTTGCATGCAAAAATATGATACTATTATACTTGTATTGTTTTTTTTCGACATTATCTATCATTTTATTAATAGAGCAGGAGAGGTTTACCTTGGGTAGTTCAATTGCAAATCATTTTCGAAATTATAGTTGGCTGAAGCGGACGTTACTTATCCTTGCAGCTTGTACATTTTTAAGTTCTAGCTTTCTATTTCTAACCCCACCTGGAACATTCATTCGCGAGTATTTGGCCAAAACCGTTATCACAACGCAGCATCGTGATTGGGCTTGGATCTTCGTAGGCGCACAGCGCCGAGACCAGATGGTTCTTGAAATGCAGAATCTAACCGAAGTTAACTCGATTGAGAAGCAAGATATAGAGGCAGTCCAGTTTAATACCAATCGTCCTATTGAAAGTCTCGTTAAAGTAGAAGATATTTCCGGCACCCTGTGGAAGGGTAAACGCATGTATGTATATGATCCTCGTTCAATCCGAGTAGTCGTGCCTTCCAAACAAGGTGAGGGTGAACGAATTACAGCTATGGTTCAACGAACAGGTGCTGTTGCCGGCGTCAATGGCGGTGGCTTCAATGATCCTGACGGCCTCGGAAACGGATTTGCCCCAATCGGTGCTATTATGTCCGGTGGCGAAATCCTTTATACCGACCAAGAGGGAAGTAACCCGCAACAAATTGTTGGATTTACCAAAGAAGGTACGCTTATTATTGGTAAATATACCATTAATGCCTTATTAGAGCTCGGTGTCACGGAAGCTGTGTCCTTCTACCCGCGTGTAATCGCGAACGGTAAACCGCTAATTACTAGTGGTGATGGCGGATGGGGACGTGCACCGCGTACAGCAGTTGGTCAAAAAGCAGACGGTACAGTTATCTTTATCGTCATTGATGGTCGTCAAACATCAAGTGTTGGCGCTACCCTGAAAGAAGTTCAGGATCTATTCTTAGAAGATGATGTAATCAATGCTGGATTCCTTGATGGCGGGGCATCCTCTGAGATGGTTTATAATAATGCACTGATTACCAAACCGTCGAGCCGTTATGGCGAGCGTCGCTTGCCTTCAGCTTTCTTAGTATTCGATCATCCTGAGAAAGTCGAAGTGAAGAACATCTGGGCTGGCTTGACGACGATTGATGCAGGCGGTGCTTCAACTCACCCTGAATTCTTGAAAGAACAAGCAGAACTGAAAGCACAAGGTAAATTACCTACACCAACACCGAAAGCAACGCCAACACCATCAGCGAAACCAGGAAACACATCAGAATCTGTCAAAGCAGGCGGGTCATCGTCACCTTCAAGCACGGAATCGACGAAACCGAACACGACGGATAAGCCGTCTACTGGAACACCAACGAATACAACTAATCCTACACCAACAAATACAGGCAACCCGACATCAACTCCTACTCCAACGCCAACGCCTAGTAGTGGGAATACGAATACGGGTGGTGTAAACACCGGTACCAACACGGGTAGTACCAAGCCAACGACGACGACAACACCGTCGCCTACACCTAGCACTACACCGAAACCAGCAACGAATGGAACGGAGACTGTACCGAACGCATCTACGTCTACTTCATCAACAGTTAAACCTAACTAGTAATTGAAATAGATGAGCAACAGCAATTTACTTATAGAAAGTTAGCATCCGTTTCAACGGATGCTAACTTTTTTTATACGTGTGTGGTCTCCTCTTCAGCGAGTAAAGCGCGCGGCGGGCGAGCTGGCGGGAACGTCAGCAGAAGGAAGTTGTATTAACTGGAAAATATGTAGGTAAAAATGCCGCTATTGTTGGGATCGAGTAAATTGGAAGTAACTAACTGTACTTTTTCCATCTATCTCTTAATTTGATTGAGAAATCGCAAATTTAACTGGAGATAATTTATCTATTCCCTTGAAGAACCCCCCTCAACTTTATCAGCATCCGTACATCGTACACTCATCACTCCGCACAAAATAAACGGCTACGCCGTCCTTTGAAGGACAGAAGCGTTTATCTAGAAATTCAGCATAATTCAGTAAGTAAAACTTATAAATTCTGATATTTTAAAATAAGAACAGCCCTCACGTAGTATATTCTACGGAGGGCTGCTCCTTTCTTATAATCGTTTCAACGCTTCACGATGAGCCTCGATCGTCGTTTCAATATCTGCATCGGAATGAACGGTAGACACGAACATCCCCTCAAACTGAGAAGGTGCTACCGACACACCTAGATCTAGCAAGTTGCCGAAGTAGGCATTGAATCGACCAAGATCGGATGTTTTGGCTGTGTCATAGTTAGTGACAGCTACTTCTGTGAAAAACGGACATACCATGGAACCTACACGGTTAATCGTGCTGGCAATACCGAACTCGGCAGCATTCGCAGCAAAGCCCGCTTCTAGTCTAGCTGATTTGCGTTCCAATTCATCATAAACATTTGGCTCACCTAGTAAAGACAAGGTTGCGAAACCAGCTGCCATAGCAAGTGGATTACCTGATAACGTACCCGCTTGGTAAATCGGACCTGCAGGAGCAATCTGCTCCATGATGTCTAAGCGGCCGCCATAGGCACCTACAGGAAGCCCACCACCGATCACTTTGCCAAGACAAGTTAAATCTGGAGTTACACCGTACAACCCCTGTGCACAGTTCTTATGCACACGGAAACCAGTCATAACTTCATCAAAAATCAACAAGGAGCCATATTGCTTGGTGATGTCACGAAGACCTTGCAAGAATCCATCTGCTGGAGGAACAACTCCCATATTGCCTGCAATGGGTTCTACGATAAGTGCAGCGATTTCTTCTCCGAACTTTTCAAATACAAGCTTCACAGATTCCAAATCATTATAGGGTACCGTGATTGTGTTGGATGCCACGCTGCTTGGGACACCAGGGCTGTCTGGTAAACCAAGTGTAGCAACTCCAGACCCAGCTTTGATCAACAGCGCATCTGCATGCCCATGATAGCTTCCTTCGAATTTGACGATCTTGTCACGCTTCGTGAATCCACGAGCCAGTCGCAACGCACTCATGGTAGCTTCCGTACCCGAATTAACCATGCGAACCATTTCAATGGATGGTACGCGTTCAATGACAAGCTTCGCCATCTCGGTTTCAAGCAATGTCGGAGCACCGAAGCTTGTACCTTTCATCGCCGTCACTTGAATGGCTTCGAGTACCTTCGGATGAGCATGACCTACGATAAGCGGGCCCCATGAGCCTACATAATCAATAAAAGTGTTCCCATCGATATCCGTTACACGCGAGCCCGAGCCACTCTCCATGAACAAAGGTGTTAAGCCCACCGATTTAAAAGCACGAACTGGACTGTTCACCCCACCAGGAATCAGCCCCCTTGCTTCTTGAAAAGCGGCCGCAGACTTTTTGTCGATTCTGCTCGAATTTACCATTATTTAGCCCCCAATATCGTAATCTTGTGATAAAATGAGGTCATATCCTACCCATAACTACCTATAAAGGCGGTACAACCTATGCTAGAGCTAATCAAGAAAGTTCCTTTGTTTGCCCAACTAAACGAGCATCAATTGAACGCGCTTATTGAAATTTGTACAAGACGTACTTATAAATCAGGTACAATCCTATTTCAGGAAAAAGAACTCGGTTCTGTTTTCTATATGGTCCTCAGCGGTTCCGTTAAGATCTACACAACCAGTACCTCTGGCGAGGAGAAAATACTGACGATCTGCAAAAGCACAGAAAGCTTCGGAGAGCTTTCGCTCATCGATGGCAAACCGCGTTCTGCCTCAGCCCAAACCTTGGAAGAATGCACACTCCTTACGATTACAGGCCAAAGCTTCCTTGATTTGCTTCGTAATCATTTTGACATTAGCTTAGGCATCATGCAAGAACTCAGTAATCGGTTGCGGGACACCAACCAACAAGTTTATGACTTAACGTTCGTCGATGCTAGAACACGGGTTATCAAAAGCTTAATCAAAATGGCGAACTCGCATGGCCTTCGTAAAGGAACCACAATCGTCATTAAGCTTGTTCTTAATTATGATGAAATATCTCAACTCGCTGGTGTTCAGAAATCAACGCTCATGCAAGTCATTCGCGATCTCGAAGAGAAGAAGATCCTAATGATCTCTCCAAGTGAATTCACTTTAGAGTTGACCAAGCTCCGTTAACAAACACGCAGTTGCTTATTATTTATCATGCATGTCTCAGAACAAGATCTCCAAGCAGCTTTGCCGCTTCTTTGCCTTGCCTTATGCAATCCGGCAGCCCGACACCATGAAACCCTGCACCCGTGACCAGTACGCGCGGCATGGCTGCAGTCAATTCTTTGTTGAAGTCCGCGATCGCTTCTAAATGGCCTACGGGGTATTGCGGCATGGAATGCATCAATCTTGTCACTTCAACGAAACTAGGTTCAGCCGTAATTCCAAGCAGATCACCTATATCTTGACGCGCTTTACTGATTAATTGTTCATCAGACCATGCCGGCCATTCCTGCTCGCCAGCGCGACCAATGTAACAACGAAGCAGCACCTTGCCTTCTGGGGCTGCATGCAGCCACTTGGCAGACGTTAACGTACACGCTGTAATGGTATACCCCTCATGCTTAGGAACAAGGAAACCCGAGGCATCTAGTTCAAATGGTATATCTTTACGATCGAACGCCATAATGACATTGGCTACAGATATATAGTCAATCTTCGCTAGCTTGCTTGCCGCCGGGAGTTCGGAAAGCAGCTTTGCCGCTTGATACGTTGGCGTGGTCACGATGACTCCGTCGACGACTTCACGATGACCGTCCTCGAAGATAACTTCCGTTTGCCCAGCCGCTACACGACGTACTGACACAACGCCAATGCCCGCACGTAAATCCACTGTACTTAACGCATCTACTAGACCTTCTACTAACGATTGCAGTCCTCGTCTGAACGTGACAAATACCGAGTTACGAACAGCCGCAGGCAAATGCGCGCTTTCCTCCGTCACATTCTTCCGGCTTGCCATCATCCCAAGAATTAGACTGCGATTCTTCTGCTCCATAGCCCGAAATTGCGGAAAGGTGGATTTCAAGCTCAGCTTATACGTATCCCCAGCGTAAATCCCTGCAAGCAGCGGCTCAACAATACGCTCAAGCACTTCCTTACCGAGTCGGCGCTCCAGAAAATGTCCAAGTGATTCATCCTCAGCAATATCCCTCTTTGGCAAAATCAAGTCCATCGCAGCGCGCAGCTTGCCAAGTGGCGAGAGAAGGCCTGTCTTCATGAAAGGTGTCATTTGAGTCGGGATTCCTAGAACCAAGCCAGGAGGCATCCTATGAAGTTTTCTCCCACGAACGATATACGTTTTCTTCGCTTTCGGATTCGTCCCTGTCAGCTCATTTTCCATGCCTAAATCATAAGCCAAATCAATAATGGGACGTTTACGAGCTAGGAAGGAATCAGGACCCTTTTCAATCACAAAACCGTCGTGCCCAATCGTATGAATTTTCCCGCCAAATGACGGAGATTTCTCAACGACAGAAATACGAAAGGGGCCACCTCCGCTGGCTTCATTCTCCGTCATCTGTTTTTTCAAATAAAAAGCAGCACTGAGCCCCGTAATACCTCCGCCAATAATCATATAATGAGGCACGTTGTTACTCATTGCGAACCAGCTGCCTCTTGCCATTTCTTGTAGACAACATCACTTAGTGTTTCCATATATAGCGGATCGGTGTTGAGTGACTCTGTACGTTCCAAATGAATTCCAAGCTCTTTGGCCAATCCTTGAGCTTCAATATCGATATCATAAAGTACTTCTAAATGATCAGAAACAAAACCGATTGGACAGAGGAGAATCTTATCCACGCCTTCTTCTAGCTTAATCATACGCATGACATCCATGATGTCCGGACCCAACCAAGGCATTGCGGTCTGGCCTGCACTCTGCCAACCGAACTGCCAATTCGTAAGACCAACCCGATCAGCAAGCGCTTTGGAAGTAGCTAGCAATTGATCCGGATACGGATCCTTCATTTCCAGAATTTTCTCTGGCAAGCTGTGCGCAGTAAAGATAACCTTCACGTTATCTCGATCCGCTTCAGCAAATCTCCCCAAAGCTTTCTCTACCCGCGTTTGCAGCGCATCCAGCAGCTTCTCATGAAGGTGATAATCCAGTACGAACGTTATGTTAAGTCCTAGCGCTTCCGCCTTATCCTTCGCTCTCTTCACATAGCCGCCAACACTCATTGTCGAATAATGAGGAGCTAGAACGACACCTACTGCCTCAGTGATGCCATCCTTAACCATCTGCTCAACACCATCTTCAACATACGGCTGAGCGTGCTTAAGGCCCTGATAACAGACAAATTCAAGCTCAGGATGCTCCTGACGAAGCGTAGCTTCGAGCCCCTTGACTTGTTTATTCGTATTTTCACGCAACGGGAAGAAGCCACCAACAATAGCCTCATAACGCGTTGTTAATTCATGCAATTGTTCAGGGGTAGGCGGATGACCACGACGGATATGGGTATAGTACGCTTCTACTTGATCTAAACTTTCCGGCGTACCATACGACATGACTAAGACACCTATACGTTTTGGGGCCATGTTAAACACCACTCTTTCCAGCTTGCTGGGTTAAAACGGAATGCGAGTAGGAATGAACAAACGTCGTTAATTCCTTTAATTTCTCAAGCGATGCTTCCGGGAACAAGCCATGTCCTAGGTTGAAAATAAACCCTGGCTGCTTCATCCCATCATCCATAATCGCCTTCGCTTGCGCTTCAATCACTGACATTGGTGCTGTTAAAATATAAGGATCCAGATTGCCCTGCACGGCATATCGGTTCTGAAGTCTTTCACGACCAACGGAAATCGGCACTCGCCAATCTAAGCCAATTACGTCGGCTTGAATCGTTGTCAAGTACGGCAGCAACTCACCTGAGCTAACGCCTGGGAAATAAATTTTCGGTTCTTTCAAATGGGATAGCTCTTTGAAAATCCGCATCATCGTAGGACGTACATAGACGTCGAAATCGGCTGGAGAGAGCGCCCCCACCCAGCTATCAAATACTTGAACGGCTTTCGCACCATTGGCGATATGTGCACGCAGATACGTAATGACCATATCTCCAAGCTTATCCATTAAAGCAAACCAGACTGCTGGTTCGGAATACATCATTTGCTTCGTGCGAATATAACTCTTGGAGGGTCTACCCTCAATCAAATAACTGGCGATCGTAAATGGCGCACCTGCGAATGAAATCAACGGTACTTCTAATTCTTTATCTAGAATACGAATCGTTTGAAGAATGTGGGACAAGTCTTTCTCCACATCAATTGGACGAAGTCGTTCAACATCTTGTGCCGTTCGAACCGGTGTATGAATGACAGGACCGATATCTTTCACAATATCGAAATCAACACCAAGCGATGCCACTGGGTTCATAATATCCGAGTACAAAATCGCGGCATCTACGCCCAGCTTTTTAATCGGCATCATGGTTACTTCAGCTGCAAGCTCTGGTTGCTGGCAAATTTCAAGCAAGGAATACTTTTCCTTGATCTTACGGTAGTCCGGGTCGTAGCGGCCAGCTTGACGCATATACCAAACAGGCAGCGTATCAACTTTTTCTTTCCGGCATGCTTTAATAAAATTATCGTTATAACTCATGAGGCACCTTCCTCTTGTTTCCATCTATTCTCATCCATTATGCCCTAATTATACCCCTCTCACAACCAACGTAAGCTTCTCTATTGCGACAAAAGTATGACAAAAGAACCACCCTCCTTCTGCTTAGGATCGCAGCGGACAAATGGTTCATGAATACATTACTTTTGCAAGTAGCGTGCGATATCTTTGGCGAAATAGGTAAGGATAATGTCGGCTCCAGCACGTTTGAAGCTCGTCATTGTTTCCATAACAATGGCTTCTTCGTTCACCCAGCCTTGCTGAGCAGCAGCCTTCACCATGGCGTACTCTGCGCTCACATTATAAGCGACAACAGGCAAATCGAAGTTATCTTTGAGCATACGGATAATGTCCATATAAGCAAGCGCTGGCTTCACCATTAGGAAGTCCGCTCCCTCAATCACGTCGCTTGATGCTTCGCGAAGCGCCTCACGGCCATTAGCAGGATCCATTTGATACGTTTTCCGATCACCGAATTGCGGCGTGGAATGCGCCGCATCACGGAAAGGACCGTAGTAAGCTGATGCATACTTAACGGAATAGGCCATGATCGGCGTGTTTTCATAACCAGCTTCATCCAGTCCAGTACGAATAGCTTGCACATAACCATCCATCATATTGGAAGGAGCAATGATGTCCGCCCCCGCTTTGGCTTGCGAAACAGCCGTGCGAACGAGTAGTTCCAAAGAAGGATCGTTTGCAACATCCGCTTGCCCTGTAATCGGGTGATGATGAATGACGCCGCAATGACCTGTATCCGTAAATTGACATAAGCAGGTATCCGCGATAATGAGCAAGTTAGGATTGATTTCTTTGATAAAGCGCGTTGCTTGTTGCACGATACCATCATCCATGAATGCGGACGTGCCTGTCGCATCCTTATGATCAGGTACGCCGAATAACAGAATCGCTTGAATGCCCAATTGCGTAATTTCATCGATTTCTTCTTTGACACGGTCTAGCGAGAAATGATACACACCTGGCATCGAGGCAATTTCTGACTTTACATTTGTACCGTGAGCAACAAAGATAGGTTGAACGACATCGTTCACCGTTACTTGATTTTCACGAACAAGATTACGAATAGCTGCATTACCGCGCAAGCGGCGGTTACGTACGATTGGAAAACTCATGATGGATTTCCGCCTCCTTGAATCATACTTTGTACCAAAGAAGCTACAGTCGCTTCCTTAGCCGTATATGTAATCGACAGACCAGCTTGAAGGACGGTTTCTGCCGTTTTGGGACCAATTACCGCAATCTCGACACCCTGCAACAGCGATAACGGATCTTCCGTACCGAGTTGCTTCAGTGCTTCCAGTAAATTTGTAACGGTTGATGAGCTTGTAAAAGTAATAATATGAATGCTTTGATTTTGCAAAAGATGAATAATCTCGTCCCCGTCATCCGTGGTCAGCACATTCTCGTAGAGGTCTACTTCTGTCACTTCAAGACCTAACTCTTTCAGTTTGGAAGGTAAATAATCACGAGCCAAATCCGCTGTCGGCAATAACACCTTCTGACCAGCGTTCAAATCCCCTTGAATGGCATCTAGGATGCCTTCTCCCTGGAACTTGGCTGGAAGCACGTCTGCCATGATACCACGCTCAGCAAGTGCTTCAGCTGTCTTAGGACCTACGGCAGCAATTCGTGCATTTCCCATTTTACGAACATCAATACGCAGCTCACGCATTCTGCGGAAGAAGAATTCAACGCCATTCACACTTGTTAGAACAATCCAGTCGAATTCCTGTAGTTTCTCAAGTGCTGAATCCAGGGCTTGCTGTACTTCTGGACGACTTGGCGCCTGTAAGCGAATCACGGGGAATTCAACAGGTTCTCCACCCAAATCATCAATCAGATCCACGAGCTCACTCGCTTGACTCCGAGCTCTCGTGACGAGCACTCGCTTGCCAAACAGCGGCTTCTTCTCCATCCATGCCAGCTTCTCACGAAGCTTAACAACTTCACCAACAATAATGACAGCCGGGGATTTGAAGTTCGCTTCTCGGACTTTATCTGTGATATCTGCAAGTGTACCTGTAATCGTCGCTTGATCTGCCCAAGTTCCCCAACGAACTAAGGCAACAGGCATTTCTGGGGGCTTCCCGCAACGAATCAATTCCCGGCAAATCTGCTCCAAATTGGCAACACCCATCAGGAACACCATCGTGCCAATTGCTTTGGCCAGATGTTCCCAATTCAAGCTGGAATACGTTTTATTCGGATACTCATGGCCCGTTACAATGGCAACTGATGAAGTGAAATCGCGATGCGTAACCGGAATACCTGCGTAAGCAGGAACAGCAATCGAAGAAGTGATTCCTGGGATAATATCATAGGTTATCCCGTTATCCACTAGAAGCTCCGCTTCTTCCCCGACGCGTCCGAATACACTCGGATCACCACCTTTGAGACGTGTTACGATCTTGCCTTGTAACGCCAAATCCACAAGCAACTGATTGATTTCTTCTTGTTTTAAAATGTGTTTATCTGGCAGCTTGCCAACAAAGATGAGTTCTGCTTCTGGTCTACGATGCTTCAATAAGCGTGGATTCGCCAGTCGATCATATACGATGACATCTGCTCTTTGGATCGCTTCCATCCCACGTACCGAGATGAGCTTAGGATCGCCAGGACCCGCTCCAACAAGAAAAACTCTTCCTTTGTTCACAGCAATCACTCCCTCACCTCAGCTAAAATCTTCTCGGCTCCTTGTGCGATGAGCATATCCGCAACGAGAGAACCCAGCGCTTCCGGATCGTTCCCGGAAGCCGTTTCCTTCAGCATGGTCACGCCATCAGGCGTCCCTACCATGCCCGTGAGGGTCAGCAGCGGGGCTTCGTCCCCGCTGCCGTTCTCGACGCTCGCGTAAGCGCCGAGCGGCACCTGGCAGCCTCCGTTGAGTCTGCCGAGGAAAGCCCGCTCCGCTCGCACAGCGAGCGCCGTTGGTTCATGCTGGAACTTGCCCAGCAAGTCCAGCACGAAAGCGTCGTTGCCGCGGCACTCGATGCACAGCGCTCCTTGCCCTACGGCAGGGAGGCATAGCTCGGGCGGCAAGTAGCTACTAATGCGATCTTGCCAGCCGATCCGGTGCAGACCGGCAGCGGCAAGCATAATCGCATCGAAGTTCTCTTCTTCGAGCTTGCGCAGCCTCGAATCAATATTGCCCCGGATCGACTCGATCCGGAGGTCCGGGCGGTGATGCTGCAGCTGGCTAGCACGGCGCAGCGAGCTTGTGCCGACGAGCGCGCCCTGCGGCAGCTCGTCCAGCGATCCAGCCCCGCGCGTGATCAGCGCATCGCGCGGATCTTCGCGCTTCGGGATCGCGCCTACAATAAGGCCTTCCGGAAGCTCGAACGGCATGTCTTTCATGCTATGAACGGCAATGTCAATCTCCCCGTCTGTCAGCGCTTGTTCGATTTCCTTCACGAACAAGCCTTTGCCACCGACTTTGGATAACGTGACGTCCAGAATACGATCGCCTTTGGTTACAATTTTCTTAATTTCAAATTGACATTCGATGCCATGTTCAGAAGCAAGCTGCTTCAAGAGTTCAACTGCTTGTCCTGTTTGCGTCAGTGCCAAGGCACTCTGTCTTGTCCCTACAATAATCGTTCTCATACGTCTCCGCCTCCTATACGTGCTGCCTAATCTCACTGATGAAAGACCAAGAAGGCAGTTCACTCTCTCCCTGCTCTTGCGTTTGCATCCAAACGGTATTATGTAATGCCGTAGTAAACTGCTGTTTCCAAGTTTCAAAGGTTCCCTCACGAATGTAACTCATGAGATCCCAGGCCAGCATTTCTTTAAATAATCGTTGTCGAGCTTCTTTATCTGTCACACGACTCTGAATCAACAGGCGGGTATCGGTAAGAAAATCCAAATAAATTTCATACTCATCACCATAAGCATTGTCGAGCTCCTTGGCAATTTTGCGAGCCGCTGAAGGACTTGCTCCTCCTGTAGACACTGTAATCACCAGCTTACCCCGGCGCACAACAGAAGGTAAAATAAAGGAACTAAGCTCAGGTTGATCCACAATATTGACGAGGCACCCAAAGCTATTCGCATCCCGTGCGATCTGCTTATTCACTTGTGCATCATTCGTTGCTGCAATGACTAATGTAAAGCGTCTCTCGCTATCAGCTTTCCAAAGTGACGGGTGATAAGATTGCCTGTGTACGATCACATTCGGTTGAAGAGCAAGCTCTCGTATACCCGTCGTGAAATCTGGACTGACTATAGTTACGATGGACCCAGCTTGCAACAACGAGCGCAGCTTCCGTTCAGCAATACGCCCACCGCCGATTATCAGGCACTTGCTATTCGCTAAATTCATCATAATGGGATACGGATACTGCCAGCTCATTAACTCCATATCCACCCATGAAAATCAGATACAAGGTTGGAAACAACGAAATTCAATACGACGATGCAGAAAGCTGCAAGGTTCCATACCGCTAGCCTATTCCCTGAAATCCGCATGGATTTATGTTGAAATAAATAAAACGAGTATGCTGCCAATACGAAGAAAGAATTAATTACTTTGGGATCGTAAAGCAGATTCCGATTTCCTTCAAGCACGACCCATACCACACCAAGACTTAAAGCCATGAGAAGCAACGGCCCTCCGATAATGACCGACAAATACGTATAGTGTTCAATTTTCTCAAGTGACGGCAGTCTCATAACCGCTTGAGAGAAATTTTTACTTTTTAACCTTGCATGTAGAAATATGTACATCCCTGAAAAAATAGCAGCAATTGAAAACGCGGCATAACTGCCAATCGCAAGCGAAATATGAATGAATAATAGCTCATCATTAATGTCCCAATTGGACTTGATCGGCACGACATTCGGATTTCCAAATATATTCAGTGCAAGGATTGCAAAACCAAGTACATTTACAAAAAATACGAACAATTCAATTCGGAAGAAACGGTTGATGACCAACGATATCGTGACAATCAGCCATGAAAACATAAAAAGAACGTCAGATCGAACGAAAGCCCATTCTGTCAAATGACCATATAAACTGATAGCCAAGTAAGCAGTTTGCAAAACCCATACAAACAAAAGCAGCCCCGTCCCCATCCGTTTCGCACTCCGGTTCGCATTGGCGAAATCCGAAAAGTAAAACAGTAGGCTCAGGGCATACATATAAATCATCGCATCAAACAACCAGCTACGTGTAACCATGGCACCTCTCCTAGGCGGTTAGCGCCTTATTATCAAGATGGGGCTAGAATATCCGCGTTCTGCAAACCACGAACAGACAACTTCTCATCCATTGTTTGTTTGCTTTCCACTTTGTTGAAGTGAGACTCTAGCTCTTGTGCTATTTGATCTGCCTGTTCTTGTTGTTTAAGCGTATCTTCTAATGCGAATAGCTTCGTGAAAATTTCCAATGCTTCGTCACCATGGCGCTCTCCGGCCATTTCTTTGATTCTTAGAATCGGATCACGCAACACTTGATTCACAATACTCTTCGTTAATTTGCGTATTACTTTAATTTCACGCTCATCCAGATCAGTCAGCTTATTCAGCATGTTCTCCATGGTTTCTTCGTGAATTTGATTCGCTTTCGTTTGCAGGGCACTAATCAGCGGACTGACACCAAGTGTCTTCGTCCATTGATCAAAAGCATTGATCTCCGACGTGATCATGATTTCAATCTTAGCCGCTTCTTTCTTCCTCTCCTGCAAATGCTTATCCACAATATGTTCCAAATCATCAATATCGTAAAGAAACACATTCGGCAAACCGCTAATCTCTGGATCCAGATCCCGAGGAACCGCGATATCCATCATAAAGAGCGGGCGAGATTTTCTCTTTTGCACATACGTTTGAATGTCCTTCTTCGTCAGAACGTATCCAGGAGCTCCTGTCGAGCTAATGATAATATCAACCTCAGGTAAATATTCCGGCATTTCTTCTAGCGTACAAGCCACACCGCTCCATTTGCCAGCTAACTCCATAGCTCTTTCCAACGTGCGATTCACAACGATAACTTTGTTGGCACCATTTGCATATAGATGCTTCACGGTCAACTCGCTCATCTTGCCCGCACCAATAATCATAATCGTCTTGTTCACATAGCTTCCGAAAATCCGTTTACCGAGTTCTACGGCTGCGTAGCTGATGGAGACAGGGTTATTACTAATGCCCGTTTCCGAATGTGCTTTCTTAGCAAGTGTGATCGCTTGTTTAAACAACGTGTTGAAATAAGAACCTGTTGCTTTCAATTGTTGAGACGCTAAAAAAGCATCTCTCACTTGTCCGAGAATCTGGGTTTCCCCGATGACCATCGAATCAAGTCCAGTTGTTACGTGGAACAAATGGTCGATTGCCTTTTCATTCTCATAATTATATAAATGCTTCTGGAACTGATCCTTCGTCACATGAAACCAACGCTCAAGAAAATGCGTCAAGTAATGACTGCACAGCTGAGGACGATCCACGACGGCATAAATTTCGGTGCGATTGCAGGTGGCAACAATGACACATTCCAAGATGCTTTTCGTTTCTTTCAGTTCCGCAATTGCCTTCGGTAAATCTTGATCTGAGAAAGCAAACTTCTCACGAATTTCTACAGGGGCTGTCCGATAATTCAAACCTACTGCGATAATATGCATGGGTACCACCTGCCTTTCCTTCTATTTAGAATCATTATAGCACAGCAAATCAGACATTCCGACAAAATATTTGAATAAATTATGAATGCTTGGGTTCTGATCGTTAGTTTTAACAGCTCTGTGCTCCTCTATACCTCTTAGGAAGAGAATCCCTTATTGCAGCCCTTTTTTTCTTAAAAAGGAAGTCAATTCCCGATCTAATTTCGACAGTTCGGTGTTCTGCGATGAAATGATATCGCCGTTCGAAGCCATCATTTTCGCATAGACTTCATACATCTCTCCAAATTGCTTCTGGGCTTCCTTCAATGTCACTGTCTCATCTGCTTTCAAAGCTCTGGCTCCACCAAGCTGCAACCGCTGTATGTATTGGGTTAATTGGTTCATGAAGCTAAGGGAGTCCAACTCCTCTTTACCCCCTGCTGCCAAAATCAGCCGCTCATGCGTGTATTCCGCTGAGTATAGCGCTCTCCTCACGGGATCGAGCTCATTGGTACTCTTACTCTGCAAGGCTTCTTCTAAAGAGCTCTTCAATATTTCCATTTGGAACAAGGATACTTGGAACAGCAAATGTGTGGCATCGTGGTCTTCCTTCTGATGGCCTAACATTTGGACGAGTTGATACACAGGCCAAATGATTAAGAAGAGAACAACGACGTACAGCACCGTTTTTCGGATTAGCTTTTGTTTCAAAGTTCTTCCCCCACTCCAATTGAATTGGACATGTATCACCAATATCATTGTATGGGGGTCTGAACAAACAAATAACCACGGATTTCTCCGTGGTCATCGTTATCATTAATGTGCAGAATTTTATTTAACAAGCTCTGCTTGCTTTATTTCAGGAGTTTCTACTTGTAGTTCACCCATTCCGCGAACAAGTTTCTTCGCATAGAACGTTTCTGGTTTTAGAACGGATACCATAAAGTCGATTGCTAATTGAGGGTCGACTGTCTCACCACAAGTATAACAATCAAGTGCGGCAAAACCTCTCTCAGGATAAGTATGAATGGAGAGATGACTCTCGGACAACATTACGAGAACTGTTGCTCCTTGTGGTTCAAATTGCTTGGATTGTACAGATAAAACAGTTGCTCCACATACCTCGGCAGCTTCGACCATCTGAGCTTGCAGCCATTCTGCATTGTTCAGAAGTTCAAAATCTACCCCCCAAGTATCAACAGCAACGTGTCTTCCGAAAGTTGAGTATTCTGTTTCCATCTTTCGGTTCCCCCTTCCTAGGAATAAAATGTGTGTAAAAATTTCATCCGCTAGGACCTACGTCATTCACTTCCCGAGGGTATAATCTCTCGCAACATTCAATGTCCTGAGTGAATCCTGGTTCCTATATTGTTTCAACGAGAATAAAAATAACATCTATCGACGAGAAATGCAATAGTTTTTTTTGTTAAAGGCCAACTGTCACATCGACGCCATATCTAAATTATGTTGCAAGGCCATTGCATGTGCCTGAAAACAAAGAGAGACCCAAAAATGGGTCTCCATAAATACAGCATGTATGGGTGATTATGCCTCCAATACGAACAAACGATGTGTCAGTTCATTGAGGCGAATGTCGATCTGTTGGTGTTCATCCCTAGCCTGCAGCATGTTTCGCATGTCAAGAAGATGATTGATTTGATCGTAGATCATTTCGATCTCTTGCTCAACTTCCTTCTTCTGGAACATCATCTGCATAAGACCAATGGTATCTTTGTGTTCATAGACAATTGTTAAAAGTTGACCTTTGATTTCCTCGATCTTCACAACGGTTCCGCGTTCATAATAATAAACCATGGTGTAGCTTGGATAAATCCGATTGACTTTCGCGCTGCCTTTGAATTCCGATACTGCTTTACGCATTAAATTAGCTAATAAGGTATTACTTAATCTGCAGGATCCTGTGCATTCATATAGGCCCGATTTCTTCTCAAATGAAAGGACGATTTCTTGACCTTCGCCATCTTGGAAAACAACTTCTTGATTCCCGTTTTCCAAAACTTTGACTTGCAGTGTCACGCCATGGTCAACAAACATTTGAAAAAACTTCAACATATCGGCTTCTGTTAACTGGAGGCAGGTTTTGACATATTCAGTCGCTAACCTTTGTGCCATAAAAATCCCTCGATTCTTTGTTTTCAAGCCATTAACTATTACCTTGCTTATTATTATACTACAAGCGTCCTTAATATTCCTGCCAGCAAATCATGATAATCAGCCAAATATTCTGAAAAATCCTTGATAAACTGGAATGCCGTTTAATTTCCCCCAGTTTACCTCACTTTCCCGCATACTTCTTTTTGATTTCCTCTATCTTTGAACTGTATGCTGGGCGATACGCAAAAAACCGTCCTGCGATTAGGACGGTTGCGGATCGGTTACAGCGCTAGTTAGAACTTCTTCGGTTTGAGGGTCCGGCTCGCCGTAAGCAATCGCTTGCTCTAGAATTCCCCACAGTTCATCTTTGCCGAGACCTAGCTCAGAAGAGAACATGAGCGGTTGAACTCCTTTATCCATCCCTAGTGTTTCACGTACAATCTTCAAATGTTTCGGCCATTTGCTCTTAGGAATCTTGTCCGCTTTGGTCGCAACAACAAGAACAGGTACATCCATGTGGCGAAGCCATTCATACATCGCCTGATCATCTTTGGAAGGCGGATGTCTCAAATCAACTAGCTGCATCACAAGGCGCAATGGCTCACGATTCAATAAATAGCTCTCAATAAATTTACCCCATTGCTCGCGCTTGGTTTTGGAAACCTTCGCATAGCCGTATCCAGGAAGATCAACAAAATATAAGTCCTGATTCACTTTATAATAGTTAAGCGTTTGAGTTTTGCCCGGTTGGGAACTGGTTCTAGCTAAGTTTTTGCGAGAAATCAGACAGTTGATGAGTGACGATTTTCCCACATTCGAACGCCCTGCCAAAGCAATCTCTGGCAAGGCATCCTCTGGATATTGGCTAGGTCCAACCGCGCTGATAATAAATTCAGCATGATTGACTTTCATGAATGATCAACTACTTTCTAAGTCGATCCGACGTTAGCCGTCGGCTTATTTGTGATAAGCGCATGTTCCAGCACTTGATCCATGTGGCTGACAGGGATGAACGTCATCTCTGTGCGAACACTTTCCGGTATTTCGATAATATCTTTCTCGTTATCTTGAGGTAAAAGGATGGTGCGAATCCCTGCACGATGTGCCGCTAACGCCTTTTCTTTCAAGCCGCCAATTGGTAGTACGCGGCCGCGAAGTGTAACCTCTCCAGTCATCGCAACCAAGCGTGAAACCGGTATATTCGTCAAGGCAGAGATTAATGCAGTAGCCATTGTAATCCCAGCAGATGGACCATCCTTCGGAATAGCACCTTCAGGGATGTGAATGTGTACATCATTCTTCTCGTGGAAATCCGGGGCAATCCCCAGGACTTCAGCGCGCGAACGCGTATAACTGAATGCTGCTTGCGCAGATTCCTTCATCACATCACCAAGCTTACCCGTCAAGGTTAACTTGCCAGTACCAGGCAATACAGATACCTCGATGACGAGTGTATCTCCTCCGACTTCCGTCCAAGCTAGACCTGTCACAGCACCGATCTGATCCTTCTCTTCGGCAACATTATATTTAAACTTAACGGGACCTAAATAATCAGTTAAGTTATCAACCGTTACATGAACAGGAGTCTCTGGGTCCGAGACAATCTTCTTCGCTGCTTTACGGTTCATGCCTGCCACTTGCTGTTCAAGATTACGAACGCCTGCTTCTCTCGTATATTCCCGCACGATCTTCATCAGTGCAGCCTCATCCACGACAAGTTGCTCTTCTTCAAGGCCGTGATCACGTTTCTGCTTAGGAAGTAAATATTTCTTGGCAATTTGGAGCTTCTCAATCTCCGTATAACCTGGAATATATAGAACCTCCATCCGATCTAACAGAGGACGAGGAATATTATGCACGGCATTCGCCGTGGTCACAAACATCACGTTGGACAAATCAAAGGGTACCTCAATGAAATGATCACTAAAAGTGCTATTTTGTTCCGGATCCAATACTTCAAGTAATGCTGAGGCCGGATCTCCACGGAAATCCATCGCCATCTTGTCAATTTCATCTAATAAGAAAACAGGATTGTTCGCGCCGGCGTTCTTCATCCCTTGAATGATTCGTCCTGGCATCGCGCCAACGTAAGTACGACGATGACCTCGGATTTCAGCTTCATCTCTCACGCCGCCTAACGAAATACGGATGAACTGTCTTCCCATCGATCGAGCTATAGAGCGCGCAATTGACGTTTTACCAACCCCAGGAGGGCCAACTAAACAAAGAATCGGACCCTTGAGCTTCTTGACTAGCTTCTGTACGGCTAAGTACTCCAGCACGCGCTCTTTCGGCTTCTCAAGACCAAAGTGATCCTCGTTCAGTATCTCTTCCGCCTTATCTAAATCCAAATCATCTTCGGTCTGTTTGTGCCAAGGTAGACCTAGCAACCAATCGATATAATTGCGAATGATGCCGCCTTCTGCTGAAGTTGCAGGCATTTTCTCCAATCGATCAATTTCTTTCTCAACCTTCTCGCGGACTTTATCCGGAAGCTCGGCTTCCGTAAGCTGGTTACGCAACTCGTCAACTTCACCAGCACGGCCTTCTTTGTCCCCAAGCTCTTTCTGAATAGCCTTCATTTGCTCACGGAGGTAGTATTCCTTCTGCGTTTTCTCCATTTGCTTCTTGACGCGCTGACTGATTTTGCGTTCGAGTTCAAGTACTTCCCGCTCGTTATTCAAAATATTAAGCATTTTCTCGAGCCGTTCACGAACCTCAACGGTCTCGAGAATATCTTGTTTATCTTTGATTTTAAGCGATAAATGACTGCAAATCACATCTGCCAATCGGCCAGGCTCATCAATATCAGATACCGCGGCTAATGTTTCAGGCGTCACTTTCTTAGAAAGATTGATGTAATGCTCGAACTGACTAAGTACGCTTCTCATCAGAGCATCAATCTCAGGATCTGAAATTTCTTGTTCAGGCAATTCTTTTACAGTGACCTCATAATATTCGTCATTCGTCAAGTACTCTACGATTTCAGCACGTAAAACACCTTCAACTAGAACACGAATCGTACCATTCGGTAATTTGAGCATTTGTCGCACTTTCGCAATAGTTCCGATGCGATAAATGTCCTCTTTCGTTGGTTCTTCTATGTTGATCTCTGATTGAGAGCAGAGGAGAATCATGCTGTCATCTACCATCGCCCGCTCGAGTGCTTTCACCGATTTTTCTCGTCCTACATCCAAGTGTAGAACCATGCTCGGATAGACCAGCAGTCCCCTAAGTGGCAATAACGGCAATCTGCGCACTTTCATTTTTCCAGGCCCCATCCTCTGCACCTCCAATAATAGGGATCCTTGAACCTCGGTTCAAAGTCTCACCTTGAAATAAAAAATAATAATAAGTTTCACATGATAAGTCGGCTTTATTGTAGATAAACGCACCTGTCCAAGGGAAGGTGTAGCCGTTTGTTTCATCTATGTGGAATTTTCTCCCTACGTTGCCTTTACATTTTAACAAAACTCTAAACAAAACACCAATTGAGGCCTAACGCACCATGTAAGGTAGCAAAAAGCCTCCCTTAAGAGTCAATTGTATGCTGTGAATTGGCATGTAGAATCGGTAACGTTGTCGTTGGAATCGTTCTTTCCATTGTGAAAGGTAATGGCATCACATGCTCATGTATCTCTATGCCCAGAGCCGCCGCAAGTACTTCTTCAATCGTTTCCGCCGCCACAACTTCAACGCCAGGTAGATCAACAAACAAAGCTTGCCAATTCTCCTTTGGAATAATGACACGAGTAGCGCCTGCCTGGAATGCTGCTTCTACTTTAGAAACAACACCGCCCACAGGCTTCACTTTCCCATGTATGCTCATCTCTCCCGTCATGGCTAATTTGTTATCTACAGGTATTTTATGTATGGCTGAGGCAATCGCAGTAGCCATCGAAATACCTGCGGATGGTCCATCAATCGGCACACCACCAGGGAAATTGATATGCAAATCATAATCCGACGTATTAAAACCAAGCTTGCGCAGCACGGTTAATACATTTTCAACAGAGCCTCTAGCCATGCTTTTACGACGAATGGTTCGGGATCCCCCACCCATTTCCTCCTCATCAACAACACCTGTAATATTGAATTTTCCTGTTCCCGCAATCGCAGTTGGAATCGCCGAAACTTCAATCTCTAATAGCGTGCCCAAATTAGGTCCATAAACCGCCAAACCATTAACGAAGCCAATTTGTGGTTGAGGTGGCACTTTGCGCTCTGGTCTAGGCGGAATTTGAGATGAATTCACGACCCACTCAATATCTGCTGCCGTGATCGAATCTCGTTTATCGGTTAGAGCAATACCTGCGGCTAATTGAATCACATTGACAGCTTCACGGCCATTTGTTGCATATTTCGTAACAACCTCTATCGCATCTTCACATTTTTTGAAACCAATTTTATCTAGCGCTTTTCTTGCAATTTCGCCGACTTCACCAGGCAAAAGTGGTCGGAAGAAAATCTCCAGACAGCGTGAACGAATCGCCGGAGGGATTTCACTCGGCGTGCGCGTTGTCGCTCCAACCAAACGGAAATCTGCCGGTAGCCCATTCTGAAATATATCATGAATATACCCTGGAATATTCGCATCCTCAGAGCTGTAATAGGCACTCTCTAAGAACACCTTACGGTCTTCTAACACCTTTAATAATTTGTTCATTTGCGTTGCGTGCAATTCACCAATTTCGTCGATGAACAAGATTCCCCCATGCGCCTTCGTTACAGCGCCAGGTTTCGGCTGCGGAATCCCTGCAACGCCCATTGCACCTGCGCCTTGATAAATGGGATCATGAACGGATCCAATCAAGGGATCAGCAATACCACGCTCGTCAAAACGAGCTGTTGTCGCATCTATCTCCGTAAATTTGGAATCCGGTCGAAATGGAGATTCTTGATTTTTCTTCGCTTCTTCTAAAATGACGCGCGCTGCAGCCGTTTTACCGACGCCTGGCGGACCGTATATGAGCACATGCTGCGGATTCGGGCCACAGAGCGCCGCTTTCAGCGCCTTCAACCCTTCGATTTGGCCAACAATATCTTGCACAGAAGAAGGTCTCGTTTTCTCTGACAGAGGTTTGGTTAACGAAATGGATCTCAATTTGCGCAATTTCTCCAGTTCTTTCCTAGACTCTCTATCTACTGCAGACTTGTTCGTCTGTTGATTTCGCAGTAAATTCCAGAAATACAACCCGATTACAACTGCAAAAAACACTTGAATGACCATTAGTATGATACTTAAACTCATGTGTTGAACCTCCTTGAACACGTCATCTTCGATTAGATACGTTATATGTTAGCCTATCTGCACCTGCTAATTTCCATTATTCCCGTGTAAAAGAAGGTTAATCCAATCCATGCAAACTTTTGCATCGCGTATGATAGCCCCCTTGCGGAAGAAGGATAAGGAGAGTTATTCTTCTAAAAGGATGTGGCGGGATTTGAAGAAATACTTGTTGATTATTCTACTTGCGCTATTTCTTTGCGTGCCTAATTCACAGTTAGCTTCGGCTGCTCGTTCTGATCCCCTTCTTCCTACCGCGGACATCATTCTTGACGTAGGACATGGCGGAATCGACAGCGGGACTATGGTTGGCAAGTATGAAGAAAAAGATATGAATCTAGCTATCGCCAAGAAAACATATAAATCACTTGTTAAAAAAGGGTATCGCGTCATTATAAACCGTACCGAGGACTATGCATTGAGCGATGACAATACGTGGTCATACGGAAGCAGACATCGCAAAGATCTCGCTCAGCGATCTGGCCTCGCCAATACCATTAAACCGAGCATGATGCTAAGTTTGCATATCAATTGGTCCAAAAAATCGAACACACGCGGACCGCTTGTCATTTATCAAAATCAATCTGACAGCATTCTGTTAGCAAGCCTTTTGCAAGATGCGTTAAACCAAGTTTATGGTACGGAAGAACTTCCTGTACTTGGTAAGAAATATCATGTACTCAAGTACACCAAATGTCCTTCCGTCATTGTTGAACTTGGATTTCTATCTAACAAATCAGATCGCAAACTCCTCAATGAGAGTCATCATCAAGCCAAGCTTGCCAAAGCCATTACGCAAGCGGTTGAACAATATTTCGCCATGACACAATCGAAATAATTAATCTATTTGACCATTTGGGAAATAGGAACAAACGTTGCTTCCTTCTGAATACTTGGAATGGCTTCATGGATGACATGAGCAGTCTTCTTACCTGGTGGCCCTACGTGGCCAATAGCAATCACTTCATCCTTGTCGTGTATTAATTTTCTAAGCTTAACCATTTGATTATTAATATGACTGTAGGTATACAGATCATCGAAGAATAATAAATTCTCGGCATGCGGAACGCCACGTGAATCCGCAATTTTACCGATTAAGCTTTTCGGCGTGGTTCGACTATCCAAGAGTATCAGATTTCGCTCTTTGCAAATCTCGATAAGAATCTTCATGACTCTTTCGTCCGCGGTTGCCTTAGAACCCATATGATTATTAATACCAATGGCATAAGGAACATCGTCAATCGCTGCAACGATCCGTTTGTGTATTTCTTCGTTGGACAAATCCGTTGTGATCGCTCCTGGACCCAGCCAGCTCTTCTTCCCTCTCACAGGCTCCATGGGAAGGTGTAGAATGACCTCGAGACCCCTGTCATGAGCTAATTGCGCATCTTGCTTCGTGGAAGGCAAGAAAGGCATGACAGCCACGGTAAACGGAATGGGCAGCTTCAGCATTTCCGCTGTCCCCTCCATGTTATTGCCGAAATCGTCAATGACGATGGCTACTTTCTTTGTAATCGCTCCTGTCGGCTGCTGCGGGATAATATTGGGCTCAGCATGTATAACTCCTGGACTCGCTATCAAGACAGCCCCCGTGAGTAGGGTAAACGCCATCTGTCGACATAAGGCATACGTTGGAAATAACTTCATCCTTTTCTCCTCCTACTAGGTTTCATCAGAAAGTCTTACTACAATTGAGCATGCTTTCCAGTTTTACTCATTATGCTTCACTTCCTAGCCAAATATGCGTTTAGGCGTGGACATGCAAAATAAACGGATACGCCGTCCTTTGAAGGACAGGAGCGTTTATCTAGAAATTCATCATAATTAGTAAGTAAAACTTATAAATTCTGATATTTCAAAAAAAAACCGTTAAAGAATCCTTATCGAGTTCTTTAACGGTTTGTTATTTCGTTTCTTATGAGATCTACTTAGTGCTGCTTGCGCCCAGGGATAACCCCAGTTTGTTCGTAGGAGGCTACAATAATATCAATTTCTTTTTTCAATTCAGCAAGCAATTCAGCCTCAGGCACTTTACGAATCATTTCTCCGTAACGGAACAACATCCCTTCACCACGAGCACCTGCGATGCCAATATCCGCTTCTCTCGCTTCACCAGGCCCGTTCACGGCACAACCCAATACAGACACCTTAATCGGCACTTTGATTTTGGCAATATAGTCTTCAACCTCATTAGCGATGGAGAATAAGTCAATATCCAAACGACCACATGTAGGGCAGGAAACCAGCGTCGCGGCATTCGTAATTAACCCAAACGTCTTGAGAAGTTCTCTAGCAACTTTAATCTCTTCAACAGGATCAGCACTTAAGGAAATACGCAGCGTGTTGCCGATACCCATGTTAAGCAAAGTCCCGATACCTGCCGCGCTTTTCACAGCACCTGTAAAGAGTGTACCTGCCTCCGTAATCCCAAGATGGAGTGGATAATTAAACGCCTTCGCAGCCTGAGAATACGCCGCAATCGCCATAGGGACATCAGAAGCCTTCAAAGAAACGATGATATCTTGGAAATCGAGCTCTTCCAATATATTAATGTGGAACAAGGCGCTTTCTACCATCGCTTCAGGCGTCGGATAGCCATACTTTTCAAGAAGATGATTCTCTAGGGAGCCTGCATTAACACCGATACGAATCGGAATGCCGCGCTCTTTGCATGCCTTCACGACGGCTTCGACTTTCTCACGGCGACCGATATTACCCGGATTAATACGAACTTTATCAATCCCATTCTCGATTGCAGCTAGTGCCAAACGATGATCAAAATGAATATCAGACACCAACGGAATATGAATTTGCTTCTTAATTTCCTTGATTGCTTCAGCAGCTTCTTTATTGTTGACCGTTACACGAACAAGCTGACAACCTGCTTCTTCAAGACGAAGAATCTCAGCAACCGTCGCTTTGACATCAGCTGTTTTGGTTGTACACATGCTTTGCATGATGACTTCATTACTGCCGCCGATCGTTAAATCGCCTACCCGAACGGCTCTGGTATCTCGTCTATGGAACATTTTGGTTTCTCTCCCCATGACACCAAACATCCTCCGCTCCAATTCCCAGAAATGGAAATCGGATTGGAGGCTGTCTGTTCATTTATATAAGATTAGGTTATGCACTTTCTTCCTTCTTCTTACCAGACGGCTGTGCGCCTTCTTTGCTTGTCAGAACCGGCGTAATCTTGTTCTGCACCGTTTCTTTGGAAACGACACAAGAAGATACGTCCGTTCTCGAAGGAACTTCAAACATCACATCAAGCATAATGCTTTCAATGATGGCTCTTAGACCACGAGCACCGGTATTCCGTTTAATCGCTTCTTTGGCAATCGCATCCAGTGCTTCTGCATCAAATTCAAGCGAAACGTTATCCATCTCGAGCATCTTCTGGTATTGTTTCACGAGTGCATTCTTGGGCTCGGAAAGAATACGCACAAGCGCTGCTTCATCAAGCGGCTCTAGTGTTGAAATAACCGGTAAACGGCCTACGAATTCCGGAATTAAACCGAATCTCAATAGATCCTCAGGAAGGACCATGGATAGGTATTCACCTGGTTTCAAATCAACTTTCATACCGTCAGTGCTAAAGCCGATTACTTTTTTGCCGATTCTGCGTTTGATAATTTGCTCTAACCCGTCAAATGCACCACCGCAAATAAATAGAATATTTGTCGTGTCGATTTGGATGAATTCTTGGTGCGGATGCTTACGACCACCTTGTGGAGGTACGGAAGCTACTGTGCCTTCAAGAATTTTGAGAAGAGCTTGTTGTACACCTTCACCGGAAACATCGCGTGTAATGGATGGGTTCTCGGATTTACGTGCAACTTTATCAATCTCATCGATATAGATAATGCCGCGCTCTGCTTTCTCAACATCGTAATCAGCCGCTTGGATCAGTTTGAGCAAGATGTTTTCAACATCTTCCCCTACGTAACCAGCTTCTGTCAACGAAGTTGCATCAGCAATTGCAAATGGCACATTCAAGATTTTAGCAAGTGTTTGCGCAAGAAGTGTTTTACCACTACCTGTAGGCCCTAGAAGGACGATATTACTTTTTTGAAGCTCAACATCTTCAAGCTTGTTCTGAGAGTTGATCCTTTTGTAGTGGTTATATACCGCAACAGCCAATGATTTTTTCGCTTGTTCTTGACCAATAACGTACTGATCCAAAATATTGCGAATTTCCTTTGGTTTCGGAACATCTTTCAGATCAAGTTCTTCTTCATGCCCTAATTCTTCTTCCACAATCTCCGTGCAAAGCTCTATGCATTCATCACAAATGTAAACTCCCGGTCCGGCAACAAGTTTGCGAACTTGGTCCTGGGATTTTCCACAAAAGGAACATTTGAGTTGGCCTTTTTCATCGTTAAATTTAAACATGGGATCACTCCTTTATTTCAAGTCGTTTCGAGTGATAACCTCGTCGATTAACCCGTATGCCTTCGCTTCTTCAGCGCTCATAAAGTTATCTCGGTCGGTGTCTCTTTCGATCTTTTCAAGCGGCTGTCCCGTTCGGTCCACGTAAATCTGGTTGAGTTTATGCTTGGTCTTGATAATCCAATCCGCATGGATTTTGATATCCGTTGCTTGACCCCTAACACCGCCGAGCGGTTGGTGAATCATTACTTCTGCATTCGGCAGCGCGTATCGCTTGCCTTTGGCCCCTGCTGTCAACAGCAAAGAACCCATACTTGCGGCCATACCTACACAAATCGTAGATACATCCGGTTTAATAAACTGCATGGTATCGAAGATACCCATTCCAGCCGTAACAGACCCACCAGGTGAGTTGATATATAGGTGAATATCTTTTTCAGGGTCCTGGGCGGATAAAAAGAGCAGCTGGGCAATGACCAAATTAGCCACATCGTCATCAATAGCTGTCCCGATGAAGATTATGCGGTCCTTAAGTAAACGCGAGTAGATATCGTAGGAACGCTCCCCACGAGCCTCTTGTTCTACAACCATAGGAATAAGACTCATTGTACCAACTCCTTTTGCGACTAGCGCCATGTTCTCTCAATTGCTTATACTGAGATTCATTTACAGTTTAACACGATTGGGCAACAATGTCATTTTTCTGAAATCAGCTATGTAAGCGGTAATACGTATGTACTAAAGCTTTTAGACGTAAATTAGGGTAAAAGAAAGGCACGTTGCTTGCGTACGTGCCTTTACTTACCTTATTTACACGGCTGCGGAAACATGCTTGCTATTTTGAAGCAAGAAATCAACCGTTTTTCTGATAACTAGATCATTGCTAAGACCTTCAAGAGATCCGTTGGAAGCAAACAGCTCACGAAGCTCAGCTGTTGTTTTTTGGTAAGAAGGTGCATACTTCTCAAGTTCCGCGTCAACTTCTTCGTCGGAAACTGTGATTTTTTCTGCAGCTGCGATAGCTTCAAGAACAAGGTTATTACGAACACGCTTCTCAGCATCTTCTTTCATTTGTTCTTTCAATGCGCTCTCGTTTTGACCGGAGAACTGGTAGTAAATCTCAAGCGTCATGCCTTGGGAGCGAAGACGTCTTTCGAATTCTTTTACCATGATATCAAGCTCAGCTTCTACCATCGCACCTGGAATTTCAACATCTGCGTTAGCAGCAGCTTTCTCAACAACTGCAGTTTCAAGTGCAGCTTCGGAATCTTTCTCTTTGCGCTCTTGCAAACGTTTTTGAAGCTCTTCTTTGTACTCTACAAGAGTATCGAACTCACTTACGTCTTTAGCAAACTCATCATCAAGCTCAGGCAAGTTTTTGCGTTTGATATCGTGAAGTTTCACTTTAAACAGCGCTGCTTTGCCTTTCAGATCTTCGGAGTGGTAGTTCTCAGGGAAGCTGACGTTAACGTCTTTCTCTTCGTCCTTACCAAGTCCGATAAGTTGCTCTTCGAAGCCTGGGATGAAGGAATTGGATCCAAGCTCAAGGGAATACTTCTCCGCTTTACCGCCTTCGAATGGCACTTCATCAACGAATCCTTCGAAATCGATGATAACGACATCGCCGTTAGCAGCTTGTCCTTCTTCAAGAACAACCAATTCAGCATGACGTTGTTGCAAACGTGCAAGCTCTTCATTCAATTCATCTTCTGAAACTGTAGCGTCAACTGCTTCAACTTCGATACCTTTGTAGTCGCCAAGCGTTACTTCAGGCTTCACAGTTACTTTTGCTTTGAATTTCATAACTTGACCTTTACCAAATTGTTCAACGTCTACTTCAGGGCGATCAACAGGCTCGATTTTGACCTCTTCAATCGCTTCTACGTAAACTGCTGGTAAGATGATATCAATAGCATCTTGGTACAAGCTCTCAACGCCGAATTTAGCTTCAAAGATGGAACGTGGCACTTTCCCTTTACGGAATCCTGGAACATTCACTTTCGCTGATACCTTTTTAAATGCTTTATCCAAAGCATCTGCTACACGTTCTGCCCCAACTTCAACTTCAAGAACGCCAACGTTCTTCTCTATTTTTTCCCAACTTGCTTTCATTTTATGCCTTCCCCTCCAAAAATGTACCATGACATATATTTTTCACGTTAAGCTCATTATAACCATTCTATTATACCATATAACATTTTCATTTCAAGCGAGCATTGTTCAGAGCTTTGTTCTTAACTTGGATCTGGGCTAAATTGCTTTACAAATGCGGTCAGCACATTGTGTGCACGTTTCCACTGAAGTGTCATCGCATCTACGATACCATAAGTCTCTAGCAGTTCTTCACGATCAACCGTACCGAACAATTTGTCTTGCAAAATCGCATGGAGCGCAGAGGCCCACACGTCTACAGCGCTTTCTTCTGTCCTTAGCAGCTCTGTGTAAATCGAGGTACCGTAAGCATAGGCTAGAAACTCCTGCCAAGTCTGCGTTGCAAAATAAACGAAGTCCGGTTGGCTTATTTCACTAATGTCCCCGACTCTACGAATCATATCACGAATTCGTAATGGAAAATCTTCCGCCGTAAGCGGCGTCTCATCGATTTCTACGAGAACGGTTCGGCCATTCTTAGGGAACTCAATGAAACCGTGCTCTCCCATTTGCTTAAGCGTTTGAAGAGCTTTGAATTGAAGATGAGGGTGTCTTGGTCTTTCGCATAGCCATGTCTTTACGAACTGACTAACCTCTGTTTGCTCGATAAAAGCAAGTTGTTCCAGTGCGCTTACTTGTTCTTCAAGCGAACCTTCCTGCAGCATGGTTTGAAGCCTCATTACAAATGCACCGTTATCCGAAGCTGATTTCTCATGAATATATTGGCGCAATAGATCCGATTCTTCCTCCGAGTCCTCTTCATCAACCACGGATGGTGAGAACATCGTTTCGGGAAACATGGTGAGCAGCCAATGACGTAAAGCTTCCCATTGATCAGATTTATTCGCATCGACATTATGAAATTGCAGCAAGTAGGTAAGGATCTCTAGCGCTTCTTTATACTGTTCGGATTGCAAGAGCTTCGTTAACTCGTCTTCATAGAACTTCTCTGTTTTAGGAAAAAGGATGACATTATCCAAAGTAGGATCTGACATAGGGATCACCTCCGTTCGTGGTCTCGCTTGTGCCAGTTTACTCTATCATCTCAGGGATTGCAAAAATAATTAAAAAATGAAGTTGACTCGCATAATACGTTATGATATATTAACTCTTGCTTCGCCAAACGGATCACGTCCAAGCGGTAAGAAGTGTCATAGGTCTCAGTAGCTCAGCTGGATAGAGCACACGCCTTCTAAGCGTGCGGTCGGGGGTTCGAATCCCTCCTGGGACGTCATTTTAATAAGAAAAGGCCGCGCAAATGCGCGGCCTTTTCTTATTTGTAAACTTATAGCATGTTTAACATCGTTTGTTTAAAATCTGTTGTAATTCCGCCGCAAATTTTGTCGAACATCCTCGTTTTTTGAGATAAAATATGATATAGCAGGTGTTAACAACTCAGAATTAGCTAAGTTCCTTATAAACTTAGAGGAGAGAACCGGATGCAAGACACAACGAAACAACAATTAGAAATTTTGTCTTCTATACAAAGCCATCTCGCTATGATTATGTTTGACAAGAGCGGCTATGTAACATGGGCAAATTCACTCTTCACTTCAGCCATGGGTTATACGGTGGAAGAAATTATCGGCTTCCATCATAGCAAGTTTTGTTTGCCTGAATTCGCGTCCAGTTCAGCCTATGAGAAGCTCTGGAAAGATTTGCGGGAAGGCAAGGCCTTTCAAGATAAAATTATCCGGGTTGCTAATGGTGGAGAACGGCTTACATTAGAAGCAACCTACATACCAATCTATAGTGAAGGTCATGTGGATGCAATCATCAAGGTCGCTACAGATGTTACGAGTCGTGAAACCCTCCTACAACAGAGTACGGCCTATTTGAACGCTATGGTAGAGAAGATTACCGCGAACACTGACGAAGTATTAGAAGCTTCGAAAGTAATCGTTACGCATATGTCAGAGATGAGCAGAGAATCTTCTACAGTCGAGAAGCAAGTCAGAAGCATCCAATCCGTAACTACGATTGTCAAAGAAATCGCTTCTCAGTCTCATCTATTAGGCTTGAACGCCGCACTTGAAGCTGCTCGTGCCGGTGAGCTTGGACGAGGCTTTGAGGTGGTTGCCAATGAAATTAGGAAAATGGCAGGTTCCAGCAAACAATCCGCTGAAGACATCTCCGATCAGTTAACGAATATATCACATTCAGTATCATCGATGATTCAGAGCATTGAGGATATAACGAAACATATTTCCATCAACTCCAATGCTATTGAACAATTAAAGAAAGACTATGATCATATCGCTTCGACTACGGAACATTTGGCATCCTCTATTTAAACGATGTACATAACCCCAGCGTAACCAATCGCCGTCTGCATTAATGAAAAACACCCCGCTGCAAGTGCAGCAAGGGTGCTGAAAGTTAATTCATCTACACCGACGGCCGATTTGGCTGGTGATGCCCTGGCTCCGTTGAATCGAGATTCGATTGAATACGAGATGATTGCTTCGAGTGATCAATGGCACTTTGCGTTTTCTGCATCATACTTTTCTTCTTGCCCATGGTGAGCAACTCCTTCTATTTATAGAATGAACGCCATCTTAGTATGGTGGGTTTCCGTTCTAAGTATGCTGGTTATGCTTTCCTACGGCTCGGCATCACTAAACTGAAGAGCGCAACAAAGAGCCTGTAGGTTACCCTACAGGCTCTTGCTCATGCCAAACGACGTTAGTGCATCTTGTGAGGCAAATTCTTGCCTGTATGACCGTCACCTTGTGTCCTTTTATTCTTCTCGGCTTTCCTCTGCTTCTCATGCAGCTTGCTAATGAAATGACTATCCATAAGCACTCGCCTCCTGAATAAAGAATGGCATTGCTCTAATAGAATGTCACACAAGCTCAGTATTTAATCGCATAGCTAAATTAATTATGGCGCCTCTGAATTCAACATCGGTTTGTGCTTTTTCATATAAAGATTCAAACGTAGCACGATTTTGTATAAATTCCGGTTCTGATTTAATCGCCGTTTGCGTCCAATTAATCAATACATTCTCAGCTTGTATCAGTTCGTTGTAAGCACGGTGCAAGCCAACTTTCTCAATGACTTCTTCCATTTCAGCTTGACCCAATTCTACGCCATCTTGTTTGGCATTCTCAATTCGAATATCAGCTTGTGTGCTAATTTGCAAAAAGTGCTCTTTCGATGCTAAATAATCAACTTGAGCTCTTGAATATTTGATTCCCATTGTCATCACCTTCGTTTATATAATGGCAGTACTTGGATTGATTGTAACAGTCTTGTCAACAAAACACAAAAACCACGGTGCATCTTACTTTTGTCATGTTCTGGACAGACATTTAATACCTCCCATTCGCATACCCTTTATCATTATGTGCTCCTCAAAAGAAAGGAAGGAACGTCTATGTGCGGAATAACGGGTTGGATAGATTGGCGGAAAGACTTGACCGGGTACCCGTCCATTCTAGAAAATATGACGGAAACGCTCCAACTGCGCGGACCTGATGCATCTGGCACCTGGATTACACAGCATTGTGCCCTCGGACATCGACGTCTAAGTGTTATGGATCCGCAGAATGGCGCTCAGCCTATGGTCCGTAAACAAGGCGACTATACGTATACCATCGTATATAATGGCGAACTCTATAATGCCCCAGAGTTAAAAAAAGAGCTTGAGCTTCGCGGTCATCATTTTCGAACAACATGTGATACCGAAGTCCTCCTTGTAGCCTTTATCGAGTGGGGAAAAGCTTGTATTGACCGCTTAAACGGCATCTTTGCTTTCGCGGCTTGGAATGACCAAGAGCAGTCACTGACTCTCGTACGGGATAGACTTGGCGTTAAGCCTCTTTTTTATTCCCATCAGGATAGTGTGCTATTATTCGGGTCTGAGCCAAAAGCCATTCTAGCTCACCCAGATTTCAAAGCAGAAGTTGGTGCCGAAGGCTTTGCTGAAATATTCGCTGTCGGACCGGCTAGAACGCCTGGACATGGGATTTATCGCAACATGTCGGAGCTGAAGCCAGGTCAATTTGCCATTTTTGATCGGAACGGGCTATCCATTCGAACGTACTGGAAGCTCGAAAGCCATCCCCATCCCGATGATATTGCGGGTACGGCCGCGCAAGTACAGCAATTGCTTCGGGATACGGCAGAGCGCCAACTCGTCTCGGATGTTCCGATCTGTACGCTCCTCTCTGGCGGACTCGATTCTAGCGCACTTACTGCGCTCGCTGCTACGCATTACCAGGAAAGCGGGAAAGGACCGCTGCATACTTTCTCTGTGGACTACAAGGATAACGACAAACATTTTAAAGCAAACCTATTCCAACCGAACTCAGATGCCCCTTGGATTAAGAGGATGACGGAACATTTAGGCACGGAGCATCATTACATTGAATTTGATACACCAGAGCTTGTGGAATCCCTGAAGACAGCCGTAATAGCCCGCGATACACCGGGGATGGCCGATGTCGACGGGTCTCTCTATTTATTTTGCCGCGAAATCAAAAAAGAAGCTACAGTTGCTATCTCTGGTGAGGCTGCTGATGAAATATTCGGGGGTTACCCATGGTTCCACAATGCAGAAGCTCTAGAAGCGAACACGTTCCCGTGGTCACTCAAGTTAGCGAATCGGGTCGACCTGCTCGCCTCCGATTTCATCGATTGGATTAAGCCTGTCGAATATGTCAGCAATCGATACCAGCAAGCCTTAAGCGAGGTGCCTCGTTTAGCCGGGGAAACCAAGCAGCAGAATCGGATGCGAGAAATGTCCTATTTGAATATCACACGCTTCATGCCTACATTGCTTGATCGTAAAGACCGCATGAGTATGGCCGTGGGCCTCGAGGTACGCGTACCCTTCTGTGATCATCGATTGGTTGAATATGTGTGGAACATTCCTTGGGAAATTAAAACCTCTGGCGATCGGGAAAAAGGCATATTACGTCAAGCCTTACGAGGTGTACTGCCTGAAGATGTGCTGACGAGGAAGAAAAGTCCATATCCGAAAACCCACAACCCGAATTATTTGACTGCTGTGAGAAAATGGGTTTTGGAAATTCTAGATGATCCTTCGTCCCCTATCTTGCCTTTTATCGATGTGAAAAAGATTCGCGCACTCGCCAGCTCCGAGTCCAATGACTTCAACCTCCCTTGGTTCGGTCAGTTAATGACGGGGCCGCAGCTATTCGCTTACTTAGCTCAAGTGGATCTGTGGCTGCGCACTTATAAGATATCGATCCGCTAGATGAACTTGTAGATGACACCTGAAAAATAAAAAAGACCTGCGCCACGCATTCACGTTGGCTGCAGGTCTTTTTATTTAGTTGGTTTGATCAGGAAGCTGATCCAAGAACATACGCAAGGCTTTGGCTCGATGACTCATTTCATTCTTCTCTTCCATGGTCAACTCAGCCATCGTCCGGCCCAGTGATGGGATGTAGAATAACGGATCATAACCAAATCCGCCTTCGCCACGTTTCTCGTGTATGATAAAACCTTGGCAGACATCTTCCGCTTCGATCACTTCATTCGCCACGGGGTCAATTAAACTGAGTGCACAAACGAAGGAGGCCTCACTCAATAAGGGAGGGTGGCCATCCCCAGCGCTAAGCTCGATCCGATCTTCCAACTCATGCAAAGCCTGAAGCAGTCTGGCATTATTGTCAGCATCCGTAGCATCTTCACCCGCGTAGCGTGCTGAATATACGCCTGGATCACCACCTAATGCCCTCACACACAAACCAGAATCATCAGCTAATACAGGAACATGAAGATGCGCTGAAATGATCTGTGCCTTAATGCGCGCATTCTCTGCAAAAGTCTTCCCACTCTCGACAATTTCAGGTAAATCCGAGTAATCCGCTAAGCTTCGAACCTTATATCCTTTCGCTCCGAAAAGCTTGGCGAACTCTTTCACCTTACCTTCATTGCGCGTTGCGATAACAACAAAATTACTTTGTAGCCGCATGCCCAGCACCTCGAATACGATCTGCGATCGGCCCTAGCACACCGGATTGTACCTCAATCATGGTGTTAATTCCCGCTTCGGCCAGCGCCAACAACTCATCAAGCTCTTTGCGGGAAAACGGCGCATCTTCGCCCGTCCCTTGAACTTCAACGAATTGACCTCGCCCCGTCATCACGACATTCATATCCACTTTGGCCTTGGAGTCCTCTTCGTAATTCAAATCCAGCTTCGGAGTTTCTCCAATAACACCAACACTAACTGCTGCGAGGAAGTCGTTGATTGGGAATTTGGCTAGGTTTTTATCAGTAGCAAGCTTGTTAATTGCGAATGCCATCGCTACGAAAGCACCGGTAATGGATGCCGTACGTGTACCGCCATCTGCCTGGATCACATCACAATCCAGCGTAATGGATCTTTCGCCAAGCGCTTCTAGGCTAACAACCGAACGTAGAGCTCGACCGATCAGACGTTGAATTTCCATCGTCCGTCCACCAAGTTTACCTTTTGCTGCTTCACGCTGATTACGAACTTGCGTTGCCCGCGGCAGCATTGCGTATTCCGCAGTAACCCAGCCTTTCCCTTGCCCTTTCATAAAAGGAGGAACACGTTCCTCTACTGTTGCTGTACAAATGACTTTCGTATCCCCAACCTCAATGAGGACCGAGCCTTCTGCGTGCTTTATATAATGAGGGGTTATTTGCATAGGTCGCAGGTCTTGATCCGTTCTTCCACCAATTCTCATAAATGTCTTTCTCCTCCTGTAGCTACATCTCATGCACAAATCCTTACGCCCCATTGTAACAAACTCATGGAGGAAAAGCATCCTAGCGCTAGTGAATCTGATAAAAAAAGGAAATCCACCAGGTATCCCTCCGTTAATAAACGTCGGGATCACCTGGTGGAACGTGAGTTTAGCAATGGGATTACAGCTTGATCGCAGGATTAATATGCGTTGGTCTCAAAACAGGTTTGCTGTAGTTTTGATTATCTGTAGAAGTAATTTTCACAGCGCCATCCACTTTAATTTGTACTTGTTTAAATGTAGTGTTCTCTGTTAAAGACAAGATGACGGATTGCAAAGCATCCGCAGAAGCTTTCTGATCTGTACCCAGCAGCTTGTTGGAGAAATCCACGGTAATTAAACCTTCGCCTGGCTTAATGCTCTTGAGCTCTGTTGTTGCATTGAGAACAGCACCAAGTCCCTTCTTCTGATCCGGACCTTTAATTAATTGCTCGACCACCGCCTTCGCAACATCGTCCGTTCTCTTAATTAGGCGAGTCACAGGGACATAATATTTGTAATTTTGATCATTTTGATTGAGGAAATAAAGCGTAACCGGTGTAGCTTGACCAAATTCGGTATCTTCTGACTTCTCCAGATTGATACCCATTGTACGTGCTAACGGTGCATCTAGCGGCGTTTTCCCTTTAGGCATTTCTTTCAAATCCTTACCATCCACGCGCAGTTGAACTTTATCAATCGTCTGGAAATTCGTCAAATTCCACGTGATAGCCTCAAGGAGCTTACGCTCATCCTTCACATCGTAATTTAGGAACTCTTTCGAGAAATCAACGATTGCACTCTTGTCTGATTTTACATTCAAACTAATAACCTTAGTTCCCTTCGGCAGAAGCGCTTGGAAACCAGAAGGAAGCTGACTTGTCTCTGGCCCGCCATCCACCATATACTCTAATGTTGTCTTAGCAACGGAGACTGTCTTCGGCAACGCTAGACTTAACGGAGTCACGAAGCCCTTGGCATCTTTCACATACACTGTCATTTGTGATGTGATATCTCCAGACATGTCGACGGTAACGGCAGCTGAAGTTGTCTTCGCATCTACGTCTGTACTTGCCCCAGGAGGAGCATCGATGTCACTTTTCTTTCCACTGCCCAAAATGGAACATCCCGTGGTCAGTAGAACAATCACCCCCGCTAAAGCGGCTGAACGGATCCAATGTTGATGTTTCATTTGCTTATTTCCTCCTTCGATTTCTGCTATTCGCATGGCCTGTACGATGCTTTTTCGTATTACTATGTATACGGGGCTTTGTCCGATTTATAACTACTTTTTGTCCACCTTTCTATGAATCACAAAAAAATTTCGTCGTTAAGAGGATTATGACCAATCTTCGTCATTTCGAACTGGTATGCTATACTAAATACCAGCGTGAAACCGATATACATAGTCACGATCAAACGGATTAACCACTTTCTGACACAGGATCAAGGAGGTCTTACTATGAGAACATTTTTGAAGGAAAAGACCCTCATTTTCAATGAATTTCGAGAAGAGGTTTTCAGTCACTATCCACAAGCTGTCATTGAAGAAGCAGTCGCTAGATTGCTTGTTGAAATAAAAGGCATTAAGAAAATTCCAACCGACTTAATTACAACCACATTGCTCGGGGTATTAAGTAAAACGGAAACTTTCAACGTCATGTCCACACTCATGGAACTTCAAAAAAAGGTGAAGCATGATGCTGAGCTGCTAGCTAGCATGAAAGACCCTGCCTATAACGTTCATCGCACCATTGCGATGTCCATTTGCGGATTATACGGGAGCGGCGCAATCTCATTATTCGGTTTCATCGACTGCAAATTCCGTTTCTTTTTCCCGACGAAAAGACCCAAATCCTTCATCTCCAAGGGGATTTGTGCGATTGTCGCCTCAACCGCGAGTGTCATTATTTCGGACAACGTGAAAGAGGATTACGCCAAACGCAATCTGCAAATGCTCGAGGCTCGAGGCGTGCTGCTGGATGATATGGTCGAGATTCTTGATCAATTGCAGCGCCCTTACAATCCCGATATGCCACGAAGTCTCTGTGAAGAGCATATTCTGGCGGTCCTTCGCAAACAGCAAACCTTCCATGCGCTTCAACTCGCGATCAAGATTGATACAGCGGTTGAGGCCAAAGAATTCAATCCACAATACAATCATATTGTTGGGATGGACGAAGGACTTTTCGGCGTTGATGAAAGCATCGCAACTGCTGTCCCTCTCATGTACGGGACGATTGCACTCACGAATTTCGGCTATCTCGATAAAGCCAAAATCGGTATTATCGAGCAACTCGACAGCGATCACGCTGATGGCAAATGCAATACCTTTATTGACGATATGGTCTGTGGAATTGTGGCAGCCGCTTGTGGTCGATTAGCGCATAATCATACGCCTACGTATAGTAAGCCTTTGAAGTGAGCTTTAGGGGAGAGAGAGTAAAGGTGCAGAGGTGCAGAGGCGCAGAAGATCTGAAGATCTGAAGATCTGAAGATCAGAAGATCAAGAGAACAGTCTAGGGCATTAGGCGACTTGAACCGAAAACCTGCCGGAATATCTCCACTCCCCTTCCGTCTAACGGAACGTAGATCCTTTATTTTGCGTTTTCAGCCCCTTTTCGTCACATAACGGAACGAGAGGACGCTATTTACGTGAAATCCGGGCAAAACATCGCTTATTTGCAATATTAGCGGATCTACGTTCCGTATCTCCGTGGAAGTATCAATTAATTGCATATTAGCGGATCTACGTTCCGTATCTCCGTAGAAGTATCAATTAATTGCATATTAGCGGATCTACGTTCCGTATCTCCTCTCAGACTCAACAAATCAAGCTACTGGTGGATGAGTACAACGCGTTTATGTAACTCATTCATGTATAGTTTGTGTAAGGAGTGCTGTTCGGATCGGAATATGTGTTGGAGTAGCTACGTAGTGTCGTGTTTCCGCGGGATGGAAGCGTTGCATACGGAATGTGGTTCTCTTATTTTTGCGAAAAACGGAAGTTCCATTATTCACCGCTTTCAGCGCTTTTACCCGAAATCTAAGTTTAAGCAACTACGTTCCTCAACTCTGAGAAATATAACGCTTAGAGTAAAAATTTGTGAAACCAAAATCCCCCTTCAACCACTCACGTTGAAGGGGGATTTAACTTATTTGGATATCGCGACGTAGTACACACGATCTGCTTGCGGGTCCACCTGCTGAATGCGGCCTTCGGCCTCCAGCAGGATTAGGTGTGCGATCGTCTCCGACAGCGCGAATCGCATCTGGTGAATACTCAGCCGGTCGCCGAACGTCGCCCGGCACACCTCATAAGCGCTCTGCGGCGCGCTTAGCTGCCCTTCCATGAGCGCGAGCCGCTCATGATGATGGCGCACGAGCTCCTCTGCGCGTGCGCTGAAGCCCTTCCATGGCTCCCGGTGCCCCGGGTAAGCCATCGCAACCGGCAGCCTGCCGATCTCCTGCAGGCTGCTCAAGTATGCGCCGAGCGGGTTTTCTTCCACCTGCGGGAGGAAGGAAACGTTCGGCGATATTTGCGGCAGGACGTGGTCGCCGCAAAATATCACCTGCGCCTCCGCATCGTAGAAGACCAGATGCCCAGCGGCATGGCCGGGGGTCTCGATGGCTTCATAGACGCGGTCGCCGAGGCGCACAGGCCCTTCACGCAGCAGGGTAACCTGCGGCTGCGGGGAGACCAGATCGACGAAGCTCACCATGTGCTTCGTCATCTCAATCAGCCCGGCTTCGGGGAAGCCATGCCGGGCAAAAAGCTCCAGGAGCAGCGGAGACATCGGCTGCTCCGGGCCCCACAGGAGCTGCACTTGCGCGTATCCGGTCTCCGAGAGGAGAACCGGTGCGCCCGTGCGCTCCTGGAACCAACCGGCCATCCCGTAGTGGTCGGGATGGTGGTGGGTGAGCACGATTTGTTCCACGTTCTCATACCCAATCCCTTGCTCCTCGAGCACTTGCTCCCAGAGCGCTTCCGCTTCCGGCGTGTGCAGTCCCGGATCGATTACCGTGTAACCGTTGCTGCCGCGAATCAGGTAAGCATTCACCCACCGCAAAGGGAATGGCAACGGCACTTTCACTTGTGTAATTTCATCTGTATGTACGGTCACGACGTTCATATCCCGGTAGTCATCCTTCCCTCTGTCCAACAAAAATCATCCGACTCGAAACTTCTGGCGAATACGCCTGACCTTCATAGTCACCGTATACATGATCAATATGTAATCCCGCTTTGGCCAACATCGCCTCAAATACCGGACGCTCGTACAACTTCACCTGTTCCAAATAATGCCGATCAGGTGCCCCCGCTTGAGAGATCGTGATCCGTTTGCGCACGCAGCCATTTTCGATCGTTCTCATCTCACGAATGGTCAAATCATCTACCTTCCGTTCCGACTGCGGGACCAAGTTCTCCTTCACATAAACCGGATTCAGAAAATCAATTATGAAACGACCTTCCTTTTTTAACAGTCGATGCATCTCGTGAAGCACTTTCTCATTCTGCTCATCTTCATCAAAATAACCAAAAGACGTAAACAAATTCACAACTGCATCAAACGGCTCACAGAGCGGTACATCCCGCATATCACCGTTAATCCAAGTCACTTGCTCTTTTCCACTCTGCTTAATGGCTTCCTGTAACAACACTTGCGACAAATCCACGCCTGTGACGGTATAACCACACTCCGCAAGCGCCATCGAATGCCGACCCATCCCACAACAAAGATCTAGAAGTCGAGCTCCTTGCTCAAGCTCCAACCAGTCCACCATTTTCTTCACTTCATCGTATGCGCCTTGCATGTCTCTATGTTTGTACACAAGTAAATAATCATCGCCAAAACTTTCTTGGTACCATGCCATCTTTTCAACACCCTCAGCTTTATAATAATAATTCTACGATTAAAATGTTATAAGAGCATCTTCTGTTTCATGATCGTTAAACCTTCTAGCACTTCTTCCCTGCTAAAATTCCCAGCCTTCAATTGCTCGTCCTGAGCCCCAAGCAGTTTTTCGTAAAAAATAAGACCTCGCTCCAGGATCTCTGACTTCTCCGGATGATCCTCCATGTAATGAAACAAAACATCTTCAACCTTCGCATAATTACCTTGTTTCTCATAATGTAGAAATAGCAACTTCTGTATCTCTTCTGGGATTCGCCAGCCCTTCAATAACTCCAAACTCTGTACCAATCTTAAGGCAATTTCCTGATTGACCTCATCTTCCGGCTCAACTTCATCTGAAAGCGATACATGGAGGAGTAGATCCAACGATTTCAAATAGGCCCAATACGCCTCCCCATCTTCTTCATGCTGCAGCAGCAGGTTTCCTTGCCCCACGAACATATCACTAATAACTAACGCCTTCGCCGTATCAATACTCCCTTGGTAGGATAGCAATTCCAGAATATCCTTACTGGATAATGACTGGAGGGAACGAATATTCAAACCCAACAAATGACGACTGACTTCATCTAGCTGTCTCTGCGCATCTTCAATTGGGATATGTTCCTTGTTAAAAAGAATCCGATGCAGCACCACCGTCAATTGTTCAATCTGTCGCATCAAATAATCACGCCTGAACATCCGAAGCAGCCCCTTTCGGTTACGAATACACCTTAATTCAGCTTACCACGCCTAGCGCTGAAACTCAAAAATACATTCCGCCTATTTTTCTCCGGATACCGCACCATTGACAGCAGCCCTTCATAAACTAATTTTGACTGTATCCCTTAACCTTGTAATTCCCAATACCCGAGCAAGGAGGGGTGACACACATCCATGGGCAGCGACCACAAAAACAAATTTTTACTTACGAACCGCGAACGCGAAGTATTCGAACTCTTAGTGCAGGACAAAACGACAAAGGATATCGCACAGCAGCTTTTCATTAGTGAAAAGACTGTGAGGAATCATATATCGAACGTCATGCAGAAATTAAATGTCAAGGGTCGTTCACAAGCGGTTGTAGAACTGATTAAGCTTGGGGAATTAAAGATCTGATTCCGTCACCAGCAAAGGGATCCATGCAAGCCACCCACCCTCCTTCGGAGGGGAACGGGGGCTTTTATGTTTGTCTTTAGATTCTATTCAACTCTCTATTCCATTTCTACATTGACCTAATGTACCAGTCACAGTGCCAATTAACTACCCAATTACCGGCACGAACAAAATTAACTGGATTTTGTACATCTAAAATTGCTTAAAATCCATTGAAATTAAATTTAGATGGATTTTATGTAGTTATATTGGCTCATTTTAGTAGAATTGAGGTAAATGGGATAAATTAACTGTACATTTTCCATCTAAATGGAATATTTAGCGTGATTCCGCGGAAATAACTGTATAAAATCCAGTTAAAGTATAAAACGATGTTTGTGGCGGTGACTCGAGGTGCCAGAGGATTCCAAGTTGAGGTTAGCCGAGCTGGATACTGATTGGTGGTTTGTGTTTGATGTTTGATGTTTGATGTTTGGTGTTTGATGTTTGATGTTTGATGTTTGATGTTTGGTGTTTGATGTTTGGTGTTTGGTGTTTGGTGTTTGGTGTTTGATCTTTGATCTTTGATGTTTGGTGTTTGTGTTTGGTTTGAAATTTGGTGGTTCGCAGTTCGGGGTTGTTAAGGCCCGGAGCCGGGTAATGGTGTAATGATCTAACCAAATAAACACCCCAGCTGGATTCCCAACTGGGGTGCTCTATTTCAATCCACTCTCTCAACCCTCACCGCACAAATCTTAAACTCTGGCATCCGACTCGTTGGATCCAAGGCGTCGTTCGTCAACACGTTGATCGAATGCTCGTCGCCCCAATGGAAAGGCACGAAGACGGTGCGAGGCTGGATCCCCTCGGTGACCTTGACTTGGAAGACCAAAGAACCACGCCGGCTGGTGATCCGGATTTTTTGTTCCACGCTTAGGCCGATTCGTTTGGCCAAAGATGGATGGATTTCGGCAACAGGTACAGGTGCCTTCTTATGAAGAGCTTCGGTGCGGCGCGTTTGCGCACCGCTTAAATAATGGTTGGCCAGACGCCCAGTAGTGAGCACGAAGGGAAAGTCGCTATCTATGGGTTCTGCAGGCATTTTCGGCTGTATGCCGAACAAGAGGGCTTTGCCATCCGCATGATGAAAATGATCTTGGAATAAATGCGGTGTTCCCGGATGGTCAGCTGACCCGCATGGCCAGAAGATCCCTTTCTCCTTTTGCAAACGTTCGTAAGTGATGCCGCTATAATCAGCTTTGCCACCTGCACTAGCTGCGGCTAGTTCACGAAACACGTCTTCAATACCCGCATATTGAAAGTAAGCGCCTCGTCCAAGTGCATCAGCCAGTTCGCTGATAATGTGATAATCAAGCTTGCAATTGCCTGGGGGCTCCATAGCTTTCTGCCGATGAAATACGCGCCCCTCCAAGTTGGTCATGGTCCCTTCTGCTTCAGCGAAGGAAGAACCGGGCAACAAGTAATGGGCATATCGTGCCGTTTCGGTTTCGAACATATCTACGACGACGAGTAGATCCAGCTTTTGCAATGCTCGCTCAACCATCCGATTATTCGGACTTGAAACGAGCGGATTCGATCCTAGCACAATTAATGCCTTAATCTCGCCTTCGTCGATTTTCTGCAACAGTTCGTAAGCTGAGACGCCTTTACCGGGCAACTCCTGCGGATCGATGCCCCACACTTTCGCCACATGCTCACGCGCAGCGGGATCTTCAATCAGGCGGTAACCCGGGAGCTGGTCGGCTTTCTGCCCATGCTCACGACCACCTTGGCCGTTCGCTTGCCCCGTCACAGCGCCATAACCGCAGCCTGAACGTCCTATTTTACCCGTGAGCAGTGCAAGGTTAATGTAATTGAGTGTATTCTCAACCCCATTCACTTGCTGCTCCAACCCTCTCGCCGTTAGCACGATGCCCGTCTCCGCCTTGGCGAAACCACGAGCGATTGTCCGTACCACCGCTTCAAGGATGCCCGTTACATACTCAACACGAGCCGGTGTAAATGATTTGACAGCTTCTTTCACTTGTTCGAAACCGGACGTACGTGATTGAATGAACTTGTGATCAACGAGATTCTCCTCGATCATGACATGCAAGAGTCCATTAATGAACACGGAATCAAAACCAGGTTGCAGCCTCACATGAATATCTGCCGTTTTGGAAGTCATGGTATTACGCGGATCAATGGTCACGATCACGGCGCCTTTTTTCTTTGCTTCCAATAGATAGGGCATCATCGTAGGCTGACATTCCGCAATATTCGTGCCTGCTAGGATGATATATTTCGCATTCGGAATTTCTGATAGAGGCATCGTCATCCCGCGATCGATACCGAAAGCTTTATTACTCGCAGCCGCTGCCGATGACATACAGTAACGACCGTTATAATCAATATATTTGGACCTAAGCGCTACGCGTGTAAACTTCCCAAGTAAGTAACTTACTTCATTCGTTAAGGATCCGCCGCCATAAACACCGATCGCATCGCGCCCATGTTCCGCTTGCAATGCGTGAATTCGCTGCGCAATATCCTCGTAAGCCGACTCCCAAGCGACTTGCCGCCAATGTCCTACTCTAGCCTTCTCCCTATAGAGCGGCTCCATAATCCGTTCCGCATGAACGACATGTTCCAAGGCATTCAAACCCTTTTGACATAAACGACCTGTTGCCACTGGGAAATGACCACTCGGCTTAATGGTTAAGCCCTCTGTCTTCTCACTAGGTATTATCTCCAAACCACACTGCATACTGCAAAAGCAACAATGGGAGGAGGGTTGTTCATCCGTTAATGTAACCAATGTTGATTTCATCGCTCCCACCCCCGCAGATCTAGCTCTCTTAATAGGTATATTTAGGTTATATAAGGGCTAACTAGCCATTTCATTATGGATGGGAAATCCGATATATACATCTCCAGCCTCATCTACTTTGGTCAGGTACGTTTTCACGCAGCCAGTATCCGGAGCTTGCACAAGACCAGAAGGCAAATGAATTTTGCGATCATGCATAGGGCAGAATACGTGGTCATCACAGACGATGCCTTCGGCAAGAACGCCCTCTTTATGGGGACAACGATTTTGGATCGCTTGAAGTTTACCACTTTTCAATTTGAATAAGGCAACCTCTTCTCCTTGATAACGAATCGTCCTCCCTGTATTAAAAGCTAAATCCTCATAGGAAACGGCTTGCACCCAGATCATTTGCTCATTTTGTGTAATCATTTTCTCTGCTCCTCCCTGTTTATCTCTCTATTTCTACTTCAGTTCAACAACTTCATAGAGATCACGTTGGATTTTCTTGCTATCGATGGCTTGCCTCCATGGATCTTGTGTTACGGATAAGGCCAAATCCATACGTTCACACAATTGTTTGCGCTCTGCCTCGTTCTCAACAACCTCACGAATATGCTCAATGCCCAGACGGTGCACCCATTCGCTCGTACGCTCGCCGTACTTCCCTGTTTCTCGGTAATATTGCAGATACGCTTCGGTATATTCGATGATTTCTTCTTCGGTCTTCACTGTGCTCATCAAATCACCAACGCGGACTTTCACGCCACCGTTGCCACCTGCATACAGCTCCCATCCGCCATCGACGGATACGACACCGAGATCCTTAATGCCTGATTCTGCACAGTTTCGCGGGCAGCCGGATACAGCAAGCTTCACTTTCGCCGGTGTATTCAAGCGTTCAAAACGCTTCTCCAACTCAATACCAACACCCATCGCATCCCCCGTACCAAAACGGCAGAACGTTTCGCCGACACATGTTTTCACGGTCCGTAGCGCTTTCCCATAAGCATACCCCGATGGCATATCCAAGGCTTCCCACATCGCGGTCAAATCTTCTTTTTTCACACCTAGCAAGTCGAGACGCTGTCCGCCAGTAAATTTCACTGTGGGCACGTTGAACTGTTCAGCAACCTCTGCAATGCGCTTAAGCTCCGTCGGATTCGTAACACCGCCATAGATCCGTGGAACAACAGAGTACGTACCGTCCTTTTGAATATTGGCATGCATACGCTCATTGACGAATCGGGACGTGCTGTCATCTTGATAAGATTCAGGGCGAATCATGCCCAAATAATAATTCAATGCTGGGCGGCATTTGGAGCAGCCTTCTTCATTTTTCCATTCAAGGACGTTCATAACTTCGCGTACATGGGATAAACCTTTTTCCCGAATCGCCGTAACGACTTCGTCACGCGTGTGCGTTGTACAGCCACAGATGGTTTCTTTTGCAGCATTTTTATCGTAGGACGCCCCAAGTGTATAAGCTAACAGATCACTCACTAGTGGCTTACATCCTCCACAGGAACGAGATGCTGTTGTACAGTTCTTCACTTCATCAACCGTCGTTAAACCTTGATCCTTAATGGCCGAACAGATGGTCCCTTTCGTTACACCGTTACAACCGCAGATAATCGCGTCATCCTTCATATCCGCTACACCAGAGGCCGCACCGCCACCGCCACTTGAACCATCCGTTAGAATCGCCGTTTTGCCCATCCCACTAATATCTGTTTCTTCCCTAATCATTTGCATAAGTCGCGTACCGTCAGCTGTATCACCAAAAAGTACGGCACCGATAATTTTATTATCCTTAATCACGACTTTCTTATAGACACCTGAGAATTCATCGTGAATACGAATCGCTTTGGTCCCTTCCGCCTCAACGAATTGACCGCCTGAGAATACATCAACACCAGATACTTTGAGCTTCGTGTACAAAATAGAACCTTCATACGGCCCCGTTTCTACGCCAGCCAAATGCTTTGCGAGTACGGCACCTTGCTCATAGAGCGGTGCTACTAGACCATACGCGATGCCTCTGTGCATCGCACATTCACCAACGGCGTACACATTCGGAACGCTTGTTTGCAAGTAATCATTGACAATGATGCCTGGATTGCATTCGATACCAGATTCCTTCGCAAGGGCTACATTCGGCCTGATGCCCACAGCCATTACGATAAGGTCGGCTTCAGCAATCGTGCCATCCTTAAATTTAAGGCCCGTGACGCGTTTATCTCCTACAATCTCTGCCGATTGCTTCTCTAATAGGAAGTTGATGCCTTGCTCTTCGAGAGCCCCTTGCAGCATTTTGGATGCTGTCCGATCCAGCTGACGTTCCATAATCGTATCCACGATATGAACGACATCGACTTTCATCCCGAGATTTAGGAAACCACGCGCTGCTTCTAAGCCTAGCAAACCGCCGCCGATGACAATCGCTTTCTTATACTTTTTAGCCGACTCTATCATAATTTCACAATCTCGGATCGTTCTATAGGCCATGACACCTTCTTTGTCTGCACCAGGCATAGGAATCATGAATGGGTTAGAGCCTGTTGCCAAAATCAATTTATCATAGGAAACCGTCATCCCTTTATCGCTTGTTACGGTTTGGAGCATTGTGTCGATTCCCGTGATGGTTTGATTCGTATATAAGGTAATATGATTGTTCGTATACCATTCATAAGGGTGGATGACGATATCCTCCACTTTGGAGTCGCCGGAGAGGACATAGGACAACAGAATTCGATTGTAGTTGGGATGAGGTTCACTGCCGAAAATCGTAACTTCATATTTATCTGGTGCTAGTTTGAGCAGATGCTCAACGGCATTAACACCTGCCATTCCGTTTCCGACCAGGACTAGCTTCTCTTTCTTGACTGTCATTGTGATCATCCTTCCATCCATATACTATGGCATTCAATTGAATTTAGATTGTTGTGGAAAAGGGTCATTTAGGAGCGGGGCTCCCAAATGACGAAGGTGGGATATGGAGCTTGAGCAGTTCGATTGTTGGGTTGAACTGCAAAGACGCTAGTCGTAACGTCTTTGCCCATACAGCCTGATGTGCAGGCTGCATGAGCAAAAACTTTACCGGTTGTGCCGCTGACCGAGTAGAGTCAGCGGCGTACCTTGCCTACGTTAAGCTTGAACTGTATCCATGTTGGAAGGAGCTGCTTTTACTTTACCGCCTTCACCAATCCATGTACGTTTCCATTGCCCTTGCACAACAGCAATAATGACGATACAGCCAATTGCAATTCCACTAAGAATGAGGAACCCTGGTGTGAACGAACCTGTGGATAGTTTCAGGTTGCCAAGAATTTTGGGCAAGAAGTAACCACCTAAACCTCCTGCTGCTCCAACAATCCCTGTCATTACACCGATTTCCGATTTGAAGCGTTGGGGCACAAGTTGGAATACCGAACCATTCCCCATCCCGAAAGCCATCATGGCAACGAAGAGCATGACCGTTGTTAATGAAAGGGCAGGAAGCGTGGAGATACCGGCCATCATTAAACCAACAACTCCGTAGAGCACCATTAACATGCGAATGCCGCCAATCTTATCTGCGAGCCATCCACCGACAGGACGGAAGAAGCTGCCGCCGATGACACAAAGTGTTGTAAAATCCGCAGCACGTACAGGCGAAAGTCCATATTGCGTATTAAAGAAAATCGTAAGATAAGAGGCCATTCCTACAAAACCACCGAAAGTAACACTATAGAAAATACAGAATAACCAAGAATCCTTTTGCTTCAATACTTTGCCGTACTCTGCAATCGTTTTTGGAGCTGGTTTATTGGGACTATCCTTAGCCAAAATACTAAAAATAACCAGTGTTATCGCGATTGGAATCATGGCAATTCCGAATACAACGTGCCAGTCGCCATAATGTTGTGCTAAACGATTGGCAAACAACGTAGCGAAAATCGTTCCGCTGTTTCCTGCCCCTGCAATCCCCATTGCTAATCCTTGATACTGCGGTGGATACCAAGAGCTCGCGAGCGGTAATGCTGCAGCAAAGCTTGCCCCTGCGATACCAAGCATCAGAGCTACAAAGTACATATCTCCCATCGTGTTCGCGAACTGCCATCCCCAGAATAGTGGAATTAAGGTTAACGAAAGTCCAATCTGTCCTGTTAGTTTGGGACCAATTTTATCCGTTAGTACACCGAGTACTAGTCGTAGGACCGCCCCACCCAATGTTGGCAAAGCAACCAAATTGGCTTTCTGTGCGGCATCTAACCCAAAATCTTTGGCAAGGATGACAGCTAGCGGTCCGAGGAGTACCCAAACCATGAAGCTCATGTCGAAATACAAGAATGAACTGAACAAAGACCCTTTGTGCCCCACTTGCATAAAACTTTTCCGATCAACCATGCAATCCCTCTCCTTTTGTGAGGCTTTTCGCCTTCTTTTTGTCCTATCCATTTGTTTGACTGCACGCCTGACAGAAAAGGCCGACAAACATTCCCGGTCAGTTACGGGATGTTTATCGGCCTCATTGCCACTGCTGCCACTTCCTCGTGAACAGCATGATAGATGTAGTTTTTTCATTACATTGAACATAAAAAGCCTATCCAGTTACGTATTGGTAAGGGGATAGGCACCGTTGCCTTCGCTTAAGTGGCACATCATTGTGCCGATTTCTTAACTTGATTATACGACGCGTTTAATTGTATGTCAATAAACATAACACAAAAATATTATTACAGAGAGTGCGGATAGGATATCGACAAATTTTAGGTGCATATGCTATAGTATTGCCGTATAATAATACCAAATAAGACTAAAACCTAACATGTACTTATCATGAGATAACGTTATTCAAGATGGAGGTATTCCCATGTTACAATCATTCATTCTGATCGACGAGTTCATGACAACTCGCTCAGCTACCTCCTCTGAGCCCTCACTTGCCCTTCGAACGGAAGACACTCAAGGAAAAGAATGTTTACCTGATGAAATCTTGAAGGATTTGGGGTTTCGTATTTATACTTCATCTAATATGAAAGAAATTTCCTTTATCATCCCTAAGATCGATGCTGTATTATTATCAGTAGGTCCCGAACAAGTCACAGATTGGCGAATACGTTTGCTGGCGCAGCGGAGTCTTCCCATCTTCTGGTGGTGTGATAAGCAAACTTTTCCTTCTAATGAATGTAAGATGGATGGGGGCATAGATGGTTTGATTGGCCCGACGATGAGCCCACTCGAAATTCATTGCGCGTTGATACTAGGTGTGAACCATTATTTCCAGCGAACAGAGTGGCATCAGGAGCGCGAACAACTGCTATCCAAGCTCGAAGAACGTAAATGGGTTGATCAGGCGAAGCGAATCTTATGCGAAATCAAAGGCATCTCAGAAGCTGAATCTTATGATTTCCTCCGCAAACAAGCAATGAATGAACGTAAGCGCATGGTTGACGTCGCAACCTCCATCGTCAAGGTATATCAGATACTACAGGATCAGAACAAAGGGGGCCGCAAACGATGATATCCTTATTAAAAGAAGTAGGCCGCGGTAAACGCGGAGCTAGAGATCTTACTTATGAAGAAGCTGCTCAAGCAGCCGAACTCATTCTTACGGGTGCAGCCACTCAAGCTCAAATCGGAGCTTTCCTTGTCGCTGAGCGAATTAAAATGGAATCCCCTGATGAAATCAAAGCCTTTATTCATGCATTACGTAATCGGATCAGCACTTATCCCATGGCAGGAAGTATCGATTGCGCCGGGCCTTATGATGGCCGCTCGCGCACATTTATCGCAACGCTACCAACCGCATTCGTACTCGCAGCCTGCGGATTGCCAACTACGCTGCACGGCAGTCCGAGCATGCCGCCCAAATGGGGCATCACCTTGTCCGATGTGCTTGCGACAATGGGCGTAAACGCACTTGAGGCATCACGCGAAGCACTGGTTTCTGCTGCAGCGCGAACAGGATTCTTGTTTACACCGACCGAAAGCTGGTGTGCGCCACTTGGCGATCTGCGTGAAATTCGCAAAGAACTCGGTTTGAGAACTGTATTCAACACGGCGGAGAAGCTGCTTCGTTTCACTGAAGCTCCTTATATGGCTGTTGGCGTGTTTCATGGCACTGTTTTTGAGAAGGTCACGAATTTATTGATCGAGCTCGGGGTTTCCCGCGGTATAGTGGTGCAAGGAATGGAAGGTTCCGAAGACCTGAGCGTAGAAAAACGAACTCGAACGTATCTCATTCAAGATGGGGCTAGCGAGCTATTCATTGTTGACCCTGAAATTTATGAGCTTATGGTTGAAGTGCCAGAAGTGGAATGGACAGCTGAACTACAAGCCGAAACAACATTGTCTGTATTGCGAGGAGATGCCTCCCTTCCTTACTTAAACATAGTTCTACTCAACAGCGCTGTCCGTTTGTGGGTTTCCCAGAAGGCAGGCTCCATTGAAGAAGGTATCTATATGGCTAGGCATGCGATAGAGCAAGGTGCTGCACTTCGCAAGTATACGGAGTGGACCGAAGCCATTAAACCTGTATCTACGACTTAAAAATGAAGAGGGTCCTAAAGCCATGTGGCTAGGATCCTCTTTTTTGTAGTGTGGGAGCCCAGGGAGTTCAGGGGATCGAACTAGCCAGCCCCCGCCCCCCGCAAAAGTGCATAATGGCAACCTTTCGCAGGAAAATCGCGGATTTTTAGCAAATGCGTGCAAAAAGGCAACTATTTCTACCTCTTCCGACCCTTTTACACCCTCAGGCCCCTAAAAGGTTGCCTTTTTGCACTTTTGATCTCCCTATTGGGCCATCCGCTCGAAAATAAGTGTATTTTCGCATCTTTGGTCTCCCCGCTGGATGCTACAGAGCACGAAACAAAGGAGCTACGCGCCAAAGCGCTAGCTCCTTATCTCTATTTTCCAATAAACTGTTGGGTAAACATTTTACCGCACGGTCCGCCATCTACAATGCCGATACCAATATGCGTGTAATCTTTGCTAAGTATATTCGCCTTATGCCCCGGTGAGTTCATTAACGCTTCATGCGCTGCCGCGACACTTTGATTACAAGCAATATTCTCCCCTGCTGCATTATACGTAATTCCGAATTTCTCCATCATATCGAAGGGTGAGCCGTACGTTGGTGAATCGTGAGAAAAATATTTGTTGTCTACCATATCTTGGCTCTTTAGACGAGCTGTCTTGGTAAGTTCCAGATCCGCTGTAAGCGCGGCAAGACCCATAGCTGCTCGCTCTTTATTTACAAGATCCAGCATTTGCTGCTCTTCTACCGTTAAACCTGACGTAGGTGGAACCTCTGGTACAGGTGTTGGACTCGGTGTAATATCCTGCTTCGGTGCAGGTGTTGGTGCTGGCGTTGGCGTCGCCTTCTTGGGAATTTTCAAATTCCCATAAGCCCAAAGTATGGATTGTAAGGTTTGATCGTCAATATTTCCCGTTACGGGCAAACCGTATCTACTTTGAAACGCTTTAACCCCAGCTTGTGTTTGATTGCCGTAATAACCTGTAATCGGGCCTGAGTAGTAACCTAGAGACTTCAACATCCCTTGAACGGCGTAGACATCAGGGCCTTTTGCACCTTTGCCATACGCAAATACAGTCGTTGTGGAAGCACTGAACAAGACCACACAGATGAGGACTATCCAGATCAACTTCTTTTTGCCTTGTAACATGCGTTACGTTCACTTCCTGTCGTCTTCAGTATCTTCGTCACACGATGGACGATAAGGGTAGCATTTCCTCCAAGGCAATCTTTTATCCAAATCATGAAAATTCTATCTCGCTCATCCCCTATTTACATATATCAATCAGAAAATGGAATTCTACACCTAAGAGAAATCTCCAACTCTAGACCGAGTTGAAACCAACCCTCAGCCATATTCGCGTTATTTTTGCTGCGATACTTGTGACTAGAGAAATAAAGATAGAGGGAGCGAGTCGTGTGACATGGTTTACGAAATGGGCTTTCAGTAACAGGGCAGCAGTCATTTTCTTGGTGCTATTAATCTTAGGCACGGGAATAGGCAGTTATTTTAAATTGCCAATGGAATTTTTGCCGAGTGCAGATTTTCCGCAGATTAGTGTTACGGTTGTCGGGCAAGGTTACGATGCCAAATCCATGCTAGATAGTGCAACTACCCCCATAGAGAAAGCTGTCTCCAGCGTACCAGGAAAGAAAGAAGTCTTCTCCACATCTTCCGATGGCTTTATGAAAATTGATTTGACATTTGATTCGGATATTTCAATGAAGGATGCCCAAGCCAGCGTGCAAGAAGCGCTATCCACAATTGTTCTCCCTGCGGGAATGTCGAAACCATTCGTTATTCGATTAAATACCTCGATGATTCCGCTCTCCTGGGTATCTCTTAACTTTAAAGATGGCATCACTAAACAAAATGTCGAGTTAGCTCAAGAGAAAATTTTGCCAGAGTATCAGAAAATTAGAGGTCTTGCTAGCGTAGCACTTGGTGGAACATCCGTATCCCAGGTGATCATTCACCCTGATCAAGGGAAGCTGGCCGCTGCGAAATTACCCCCTCAAGTGCTGATGGGCGTCCTTCAAGGGCAGAATGTCACTATGAATGTTGGTGAAAGACCCATTGATGGCAAAACGAGCGCTATTAAGGTCGTTGGCAATCTCGACGATCTCCAAACACTGAATCATTTAACAGTTGCACCAGGCGTCCAATTAAAAGATGTTGCAACGGTTGAAGTAGCCTCAAATAAAGATACACTGACTCGTATTAACGGCAAGGATTCCCTTACGTTGGTTGTAACCAAGGACGCTAGTTCCAATGCGGTTGATATCTCTAAGGAAGTTGATAAAATCTCAGAAGAAATCGCGACGAAATATCCAGGTGCGACAGCTGAGGTGATTTATTCCACAGCTGAATCTGTCGTCACTTCCGTGAACAGTATGATGAGAGAAGTGCTGCTTGGTTCCTTATTTGCAACAATCGTAATTCTGATCTTCCTTAGAAATGTTCGTTCCACATTCATTACAATTGTGTCTATTCCTCTTTCACTTGGATTAACATTATTCCTGCTGTCCCAATCCGGTGTGACATTGAATATTTTGACGCTTGGCGGTGTCGCAGTAGCCGTAGGTCGACTCGTTGATGACAGTATTGTTGTTATCGAAAATATTTTCCGAAGAACCCAGAAGTCGGAGTTCTCCAAAGAATTAATAATGGATGCCACACGCGAGGTGGCTAGAGCGATTACCGCTTCTACCTTAACAACGGTTGCCGTGTTCCTGCCGCTTGGGCTTCTGAAAGGCTCATTGCAAGCGTTCCTGCTTCCATTTGCCCTAACCGTTACTTACTCCCTGCTGTCCTCCTTGCTCGTAGCATTAACCGTCGTACCATTGATGAGCGCTTGGTTGCTGCGCAATACGAAACTAAAAGAGCATAAAGAGTCGCAAGGTCTAAGGAGCATTTTATCCTGGAGTTTGAACCATAAATTCATCTCCATATTGGTTTCTCTTATTCTGTTTGGGGGTTCGATTGCCCTTTACTTCGTCATGCCAAAAGGCGCAGTTGGAGGCTCCACTGCAAGCCAGTTGAGTGTTACACTTTCCTACACACCAGAAACTCCAATTTCAACCGTGCGCGACAAAGCCATGGAATTAGAGAGATTCATGCTTGGGCAAAGTGAGCTTGATCATCTCATTCTGCAACAAGGGAATACCGAAAATAATGCCAAATGGGGTAGTGTAGCACCTCCAACGAATGCAACCTTTCAAGTATTCATGAAAAAAGATGGTGATACACAGCATTTTATTGATGCGGTTCTCACTCAAAAATCTAAATATCCAGATGCCGATTTGCAAGCAGGCGGTGGCAGCTTCGATGGCAACAGCGGTTCAGCGATTACCGTTGATTTGACGGGAGATTCTGCCAAGAGTTTGGACCAAGCTGCAACGGATGTCATTGGGGCCATTAAAGGGATTGAAGGCGTCGAGAAAGTGACGAGTAATCAAAACGTAACGAAACCGGGCTACTCGATTACGGTTGATCCTGCACGCGCGAAACCTGAGGAAATCGCAGGCACGATCCGCTCCCTCATGAACCCAACACCGATAGGTTCCATGAAGCTGGAGAACAAAGAAATCCCAGTTGTGCTCGATGCTTTGATTAATCCGTCAACGATTTCAGACCTATCGAATATTCAAATCATGACAGCAACGGGACCAGCAGCCTTGACCTCTGTTGCGAAAATCGAAAAGACGAATGAGTCCAACACGATCCTTCATAAGAATAATCAACAATTCTTGCGTGTGACGGCGCTTGTTGACTCAACGAAACTCTCCAAAATCAATACAGAGATCACGAAAAACACGAAGGATTTGAAACTGCCGGCAGGCGTCGCTTTGATGGTAGGTGGAGCATCTGCTGAGCAATCCAGTGATTTTGCCGACTTATTCATGACCATGGGCATCTCCATTGGGATCGTACTCCTTATCATGATTATTACGTTCAAATCGTTCCGTGCTCCGATTGCGAGTTTGGTTTCCCTTCCATTCGCAGCTGTTGGTGCTATTGTCGGGATGATGATTACAAAAACGTCATTCGACGTAACCTCGATCTTCGGATTCTTGATGCTGATCGGTATCGTCGTGACGAATGCCATCGTGTTGATTGACCGTGTGAAGCAAAACGAAGAGCACATGACCATCCGTGAGTCTTTGCTGGAAGCCGCGGCTACTCGGATGCGTCCGATCTTAATGACAGCCGTAGCAACCATATGTGCAATGGTACCACTGGTCCTAGCCAAAGCCGAAGAAGGCAGCATCGTTTCCCGCGGCTTAGCAGTCGTTGTTATCGGAGGTCTGACTTCAGCAACGATTTTTACGCTGATTATGGTCCCGACGGTGTACGAGCTACTCCATGCTAGAAAAGCAAAACGCCAAAGAAGACGGCTTGGCAGTATGTAATAAGTGGTGGGGCTTGGGAGCGGGCGCGGGGAGGCGGAGCGATGGAGTTCAAGGGGGAGCGCGGGCGGGCGGGCGGAACGC
>NZ_LYPB01000070.1 GCF_001653565.1 Paenibacillus oryzisoli | reverse complement strand
GAGATTTGGGGAGGTAGTCCCTTTTTATGTGTGAAAAAAGCTAGGTTTGGTGCGGGTTTGAGATTATGAAATTGACTCTTTCCTACAGTTAATTTCCATTAAAAGCTACTAATTCATCAATCACTCACACACAAAATAGCTGTAGATTTTCCATCTATTCACTAAATATTAAGAGAAATGGCCGAATTAACTGTATTTTTTACATTTATTTGAAAATTTGGCTACTTAAGAGCATACCTACTTTACTTCTACCTTCATCTTCTACCTTCTACTTCTGAACATGAGATACTCAACAAATTCAAATCAATTCACACACTACTAGGACTTTACTAATAATATTTTAACTTTTAAATAGTATCATGGAATCAAAGGAGTGATTCTATGATACTAATAATTTGGAATGCAATAGGTCTTTCTCTTCTAATCGCAATTTTATATCTATCTCTAGGAGCATTCTTTGAGAAGGATGTTTTTTAGTGAAAACATATACAATAAATAACGCTTCGTAGTCATTAGCGAATATAGGAATGATATTGCTACTAGCAATATTATAAAATCCAACACTGGATTTTATTTTTGTTTAAGTACCATTTTTTATTCTTTCTTACACTTAATCTTCAACACACAATTACTCCTTAGGTACTTACCATCTTCAACTACAACCACTTCGTCATCAAATAATTTAATCTTTAAAACATCGATTGCTCTTCCAAACCATACTTCAACCTCCATGTTAGCATTAATGCAATTTTGAAGCTGCTCATTTAAAGACATACCATCGATTATTACAATGAAGCAATTTAATATTCAGCTATTGAATATCTAGATCAGTAGATGATTTATGTTTCACTCAAAGGATATTATTTATTTTTTTTCAAATTATTTACATTTATTCTCTTTAAATGATAGACTCTAAGAGTTGGCTCTTTAGTTACTTTCCAACTTTGTGCTATTTTCCATAAGGTATATGGAGTAATCGCTCCAAACAATGCAAAACCAATCCAAAGTGCAAAGAAAATTATTTCAAAGATACTGAATATCTTTACTCCTGGAAGAACAAACAAAGTTATCAACTTCACCCATTTCCTTTTCATCCCATTTCACTCGTTATACATTAAATTCAACATAAAGAAGCTAACTCTTTTACGGATAGCTTTCCTTTTGGAAAATTCCATATATAACTACTCAAATAACTACTTCACTACTATCATAACCTTCGTTCCATCCTCAAATTTCTCTGACTGATTTGCAATAAAAGAACCTGCTCCAAGATTATCAGCAGGAGTTACATACTCTATATCTGCACCTTGTCCACCTTCAGCACACATCGCCATAGGATACTCATCCCTGTCATACCCCTTCTTTGTTGGAACGCCCTTCAATGATTGATTACGGTTCTCATCTGCGCCTTTACAATCAATTGTACAGAAATTTGATTTCCCATGATCTTCTGCTGACTTAATATGTGCTGCGGTTTCAGGGAAACGGTCTGAGGGCACTACGATTGTAAATTGAGCTGTAGTGCTTTCGTTTGATTTTGAATCTTCTGGTATAAAATAATTTGTTTTTCATTGATCCTACCCTTATGTTGGTTTGTTATCTTTTGTATTGTTTAATCGAAAGATTATTACGTAGTAATAATTCAAGTTCCTTTATTTGCACAGCACTTTCAAAAAATGATCTTGGAATTATCAGAGCTTGATTTTTAGCAATATATACTAAATGCAGCTTCTTATTCTGCTTTGCTTTATACACTTCACTCCATTTAACTTTACCATTTCCTACTTCAGAGTCAGTACTAATTCCATCATCGTCGAAAGTGTACATATACTCCTTATGAATTAGCTTATAACTATTAAACACGCTTTTATGCTTGTAATTAATAATGATTTTTGAAATTAGAGCAATTACAACACTTATCACTATACCACTTAGAATAAATACAGCTAACAAGTCAGTTGAAAATGAAGATTGAATGAGTACAACAATCATATAAATTACGAACAAGTAAACGATTTGAAGCCATAGTTTATTCTTTGAATGGAGAAATTGGAAATCTTTAAAATCTTGATAAGATAGCTTACCTTTAATATTTAATTTTTTTGAGGTTAAATTTTCTGTTGTTATCATTGCGCTCTCCTTTTGTAATTCAGTTATTAAAGACTATTTTACATCTGTCGAACGTTGGTGGACAATATAAATATTACCAAAAATATACTTTAGTTAAAATCTTTTTCAAGTTTAACTTGGCTACGGAACACTGTACATTTGGTGAATCTTTGTTGATGATAAGTTATCGCCCAAATTTAGATGAGAGTCGCTGCCTGGGAGTGCATAGGGGGTATGCGTAAAAAACCAATAACTATATATATTTTAACCACGCCCCCCTATTGCCAAATAAAAACAAGAAAAAGCACCCCTTAATAAAAGGTGCTTCGATTTTCAAACTTTTATCTTTTTAGTTGCTCTTCCCATATCATATATTGCAATAATGAGGAAGGGAAAAACATTCTATCTCCAAACTTACGATCTTGATATTTTCTTATTCTATTCGATATGAACTTACGAATTTGAATTAGACTTATATGAATGTATTCTTCACTTACCACTTCCTTCTTGCGTGATACTAGTAATTTCTTCACTTGATAATTATCTGTTTCGAACTTTCCAAACTCTAGTAATTCTCTTGAAGCTTTATCATAATCTTGTATAAACCCAAACCTGCCAAACGCTTTTTGTATGTTATGTTCCTTAAACAAGTCATTTTCATTAAAGCTTCCTGTTTTCACTTCACAAATAAGCCCTAAAATTTTATCTTTGTGAAGGTTCTCAAACAAACGTGAATCCCAATCATCTGCTCGCCCACCTACTTCTTCATGGACATATGGGAATCTAACCGCTAGTAAATCTGAATCAGAAGTTCTATTTAAATTATCTTTATGAAGCACAAAATTATCAATAAGAAAGAACCCATTTAATCTTAAGTACCAATACACTAATTCTTCGCCATAATTAAGCATTTGCTCACACCTTCTTGTTTATAGATTCAAATTTATTATCACATTATCCATATCGTCTTGTAAAATGCCAATATAGCGTAATGTTACAGATGGTGATGAATGATTAAAAATCTGTTGCAACAACACAATATCCGTTCCTGCTTTATAGGCAAAATAAGCAAAGGTCTTACGAAGTGTATGTGTTCCTATGTTATCTTCTATTCCAACGCACCTAGTAGCAACATTGATTATGTTATAAGCTTGCTGTCGTGTTCATCAAATATGCCTTGATATTACTTGTAGAAACCTCTTCAATCTCAGTAAGGTTAAACTCATTTTTTTAAAAATTTAAGAAAGCTAAGTTGTTTGTTTTTATAACCTTTTTTCGTTCGTACTGAATCATTTTTAATGTCCAAATCGAAAAGAAATTTTTTAAAACGTCTTCAAACAACATAAAAACTCACTCCTTGTATGATATTAGTTCCATACAAATAGTGAGTTCATGTTAGTTTTTTTCTTCTTGGAAACAAAAAATGTATATCACCGCATTTACAATAAAAATCAGCTTTGTATATCATAGTTGATTAGTAAAAGTCGGCAAAATCACACGTTTGAACAAGTGAGAACAACTACACAACAAGCAAAAACGTTGATAAATCAAGCTTGTAGCAATTTTAACATTCTATTCCACGTTATGATACACTTGTTGAACATCTTCTAAATCTTCCAAAGCGTCAATCATTTTATCGAATTGAACTTGTGCATCATCGGATAATGTTACGTTGTTTTGAGCAATCATCGTCAACTCAGCAACTGCGAATTCCGTGATGCCAGCCTGCTTAAGTGCCTCTTGAACGGCGTGGAATTCTTCTGGCTCCGCATATACCATGATCATGTCTTCTTCTTCAAGAAGATCACGCACGTTCACATCCGCTTCCATCAGAATTTCCATGATCTCATCCATGCTTTTATCTTCAATACCGATTGCCGCTGTCGCATCGAACATGTAAGCTACAGAACCTGTGACTCCCATGTTACCGCCATTTTTACTGAATGCGGCACGAACACTTGACGCGGTGCGGTTGACATTATTCGTTAGCGTGTCCACAATGACCATGGAACCATTTGGTCCAAAGCCTTCATAACGAAGCTCTTCATAGATTTCATCGGAGCTGCCTTTGGCTTTATTGATTGCACGATCAATGATCGCTTTCGGAACATTATACGTTTTGGCTCGCTCAAGAACGACTTTCAGCGCACGGTTCGATTCCGGATCGGGTTCACCTTTACGTGCAGCTACATAAATTTCTAGGCCGAACTTCGCGTACACGCGACTTGTACTTGCATCATTTGAAGCTTTCTTCTCTTTTATGTTATTCCACTTACGTCCCACTATGGATCCCACTTTCTATTATGATTTCATTCCCTATCATAACCTATTTTCATATGAATTTAAACACTGATTGAACGCTTGGCAGATCGACTCTATTGCCATATGTATTAATTTACTGCAGATGAGTGGCAAGCATGCCTATTTATTTAAAAAGTAATCTTCGCGGCGGAAACTGTTGTTCCCTCGAGGTGCAGTTTATGCCCTGCTCATGCAATGGTCTTATGAAGAGGTAGTAAAAAGGTGTCTCCATAACCAAGATGCCGTTAATGCAGTTATCCTACTCCCCCTTCCTCCTGCGGAACTCCGTTGGAGATACACCATGAAATTGTGTGAATTGCTTGGTGAAATGGTGTACCGATGAGTACCCGAAATCCTCCGCAATTGACGTAATCGATCGGTTGCTTTCCCACAGGGCTGCTTCAACTTGCCTCATAATGGCTTGCGTCCAGTATGCTTTGGGCGAAACCCCTGTTGCTTGTTTGAAAAGCTCATGAAATTGCGTTTTGCGAAGACCGCATTGGTTCATCCATTCGTCATATCCTCGACTCGCGTTCGCCTCCCTATCCATGCGCTCAATGATCGGAATCATGCGGTAATCGATGAAATGTGGCGTTGCAGCTATTTGTACAAGTGCTAGGAGGAATGCCTTGAGGAGATTGCTTACAATTAATTCGGAGTAGTGATCGTTTCTTCTCGACTGAGACACGGCATGAATGAATAATTGACCAAGGGAAGCATCATGCTGGATGGGTGTAACGACAGGCAACATGTTCAGCTCTGTACATGGGACTATCTGTGTTAACAACTCTCGCTTAAAGTCAGCTTCATCCCAAACGAGATGTTGACGGCTTCTCAATGGATAATTCCAGAGATCACAATACAGGTTATACGTGGAAAGCGGATGATCGGAATTGGCATAAAAGGAGTGCTCCACTTCAGGTGGAAAATAGATCAGATCACCTTTCTTTACAGGGTATGTTTTCCCCTTGGTGGAAACCGTCCCTTTGCCTCCAGCAACGAAATGAAACGCATAGCAATATCCAATTCTGCTAGCCTCAGCTTGATTGCGTTCAACAGGAAATTGATAATAATGCCCCACTCTTACATAGGGACTAACAGCCGTCAAAGATGTCATGATAACCTCACAATCGAAAGTAATTTGGCGAAAAGAATGACCGGAAGAATTGATCAACAGACGGACACAGAAGCAAATACATCGTCCACCTCAAGTGTTATATTTTCTATATTACAACACATATTGGAGGGTGAGTAGGTTGATAAAGCAAAATGGAAGCGGAAGTTTGACTACCGAACAGTCGAAGTTTTATGAGGAACAGGGTTATCTTATTATTCCCCACTTATTGTCTGAAGAGGACTTAGCCTCTGCCCGAGAAGCGATGACTGAAAAGGTATCTATGATTGCGAATGAATTGTTCACGGATGGACTAATTACAGACAAACTTGAAGATCGTCCCTTTCCCAATCGCTTAGCTGAGCTATTCCAGAATCTGTCCGCTGAAACCTTCCTGAAATACGGTCGAAGCTGGCGTGATCGTATCCCTGGCTACTTCACCTTGATGAGCAATCCAAAAATACTGGATGCAGTAGAATCATTAATTGGCGGTGAACTATTCGCAAATCCTGTTTACAATGTACGCCCGAAAGTCCCCAAAGTAGCAGCTGGCGCAGTACCTTGGCATCAAGATAAATCCTATTGGCCGGATGCGAATGCGAACCCTGTTATTACCGTCTGGATTCCGCTTGTCGACGCGACTAAGGTGAATGGCTGCCTTCATATCAAACCTCAGACACATCGTAAACGTGTACTCAAGTGGCATCGTGAAACCCACACAGGTACAGGCTATACCGCACTCAAAGACAGTCAACTTGGCAAAACAGAAGCCGTTGCCCTGCCCGTACCTGCCGGAAGCGCAATTTTGTTCAACGATCGCTGCCTTCACATGTCCACCCCGAACATGTCCGATACGGTTCGTTGGAGTGTTGACCTTCGCTATCAGCCAACAGATCAGGATCCCATGATCCAACATGGCATCGGCTTCTTAGCAAGAAGCCACCAATATCCAACGCGTGTGGCTACTTTGGAGGATTGGCTGGCTGGAAGGCCTGAGCATGTGGAGTGAATTTGTTGGAGGAGCTGGTTGGAGAAGTCGGCTGAGAACTGGTAGTTGATGAAAACTGGCGGTGCTTGGAATGGCTGGTTGCAATGGCATTTCAACAATGCGAGCTACTCGACTTGCATTAAATGGAAATTATGCAGCTAATTCTATCCCTTCTTCTCTAGCAAGTTCGGTACTCAACAGGTATCGAAACTGTATGGAAACAATATGCAAAAAGGCAGTCCCAAAAGTAGATACATCTACTCGGACTGCCTCTCCATCCTACTTACAGCGTCACCTTAAACGTACGAATCTCATAAGGTTTAATGAAGATCTCTATCCTGTCTCCTTCGATCACTTCTCCGACGGGTCTCTCCATGAGATCGCACTCCTGCCAAGACTTCACGGTATAATCACTTGTAAGGGTAACGCTATGTCGTGATCCCGTAAATTCGTGGAGACGAACGATAAGTGCGTCGCTGTCTTCTGCTTTTTTTACCGCGTCCACAAGAACATGCTCCGAGGAAAGACGGAACAATGCTTGCGCATCCACCGATGTGCGTCCGGCTGAATAATGCAGTGGATTGTTCAGCGCCCACGCTTCTTTCACCGTCTCGCCTTCTACCCAGTCCCCTTGGTGCGGCAGCAATGCATACATAAACTCGTGAGCACCTTGATCGGCATGCGGATCGGGGTAGGTCGCAGATTTAATCAGCGATAGCCGAATCGTATGATCCTTGATGTCATGACCGTATTTGCAATCATTTAGCAAACTAACCCCATAGCCGCGCTCAGATAAATCCACCCATTGATGACCGACACTTTCAAAACGCGCATAATCCCAGCTCGTATTCCAATGGGTTGGCCGTTTCACATTCCCGAATTGAATGTCATACGTAGCTTCCGTGGACCGAACGGACACAGGGAAAGCAACTTTGAGCAGTTGTTGGCGTTCTTGCCAGTCTACTTTGGTTGCAAAATCAATCCGTCTGCTGTCCGCATAAACGATCATTTCCTGTTGAATCGTTGAGTCCATGTAGGACCACGCGAACACCACAACCGCACGCAGCGGTCCAGTTTCGGCCAAGCTGACAGATTTAAGCGCCGTGACTTCTCGCATTTTTTCCCCATAAAAAATATCAACATCCCACGCCTCAAAGTCCTTCGGCTTATCCTCAAACACTTGCAGCACATTGCCGCGTTCGCCTTCAGCCAAGACCTCTCGCTCACTTGTCTTATCCCAAATGCTTAGTAATTGACCTGCTTCATTCCAACGGATGTTATAGAAAGGGGTCGAAATACCTTGAGCGATTGAGCCCATTTCGAAGCTATTTGTGCTCTCTACATCCACTGCTGCTTCTTGGAAAGCAATGGTGTTCCATCCAAGTGACGGCACTTGCGATACAAGCACCAGCCATTGATCCCCCTCTAGTTGAGAGGACAGCACCTGCCCGGCAGTATCCACCCACTGCCCTTGCGTCCCAACCTCATTCACAGGGATAACCACGATCTCTTCTCTGGCAAAAGAAGCGCTATTCCATATCGTAAACGACCTATGATCGGTTTCGGTTGCAGCGATCAGCTCTGCAGCTGCCCCACGAATAGCCTTCCGTCCAATCTGTTCAGCTTCCGCATATTCCAAACGTGAATCTTCATACACCTCGGGGATCGAAGAACCTGGAATAATATCGTGGAACTGATTGCGCAGCACAATTTTCCATCCTTCATACAGCTCGGTACTTGGATATTGACGCCAATCTGCCCCCGCTACTACAGCTTGTAACACTTGCAGCCATTCCGCTTCCCTATATAGCAGCTCTAATTTGCGATTCATCCGTTTATTATAAGCCTGGCTGGTGTAGGTTCCACGGTGGTACTCGAGATACAACTCCCCATCCCATGTATGCACATAGCTGTCTGTCGATTTCACCGTCTCATTCAACTTTTCAAAATAGTCATCGACTCGCCCCGTAACAACCTTCGGCAATCCTGGCATGTGCTCCAAGCGACGTCTCATCTCTAACATATCCCGATTCACGCCACCGCCGCCATCACCATACCCATAGGACAACAGCAACTCTTGATTCACTTCTTTATCACGATACGTATCCCAGATACCTTTGACTGAAAAAGGCTCAACCGCGCCATTATACGTGTACCACCATACTGTCGAACCCGGTACTTCCGGGGTTGTGACGAAATGTGTAAGAACCTCTGTCCCATCCATCCCTCGCCACTGAAACGTATCGTGCGGCATGCGATTGTATTGGTTCCAGCTGATTTTGGTAGTCATAAACGTGTTGATTCCTGACTTTTGTAGAATTTGCGGCAATGCCCAGCTATAGCCGAACACATCAGGCAGCCACAAATATTTACACTCGACACCGAATTCATTACGTAGGAATTGTGTGCCATAGAGCAGCTGTCGAACCAGAGATTCCCCGCTCGTCAGATTGCAATCTGCTTCCAACCACATCGCGCCGCCTGCTTCCCAGCGCCCTTCTGCGATCCTTTTCTTCATTTGCTCATAAATGTCAGGATAGTCGGTCTTCATATATTCATATAGCTGCGGTTGTGTTTGTAAGAATACATACTCTGGATATTTCTCCATGAGACGCAGGACTGTGGAAAAAGATCTAGCAGACTTCTCTCGTGTATGCGTTAATCGCCATAACCAGGCGACATCGATATGCGTGTGCCCGATACAGCGCACTGTGACGGCATGTCGTTGCTCCCACCCAGCCGCTTCATTTGCCAAGAAAGTCTGAGCCTCACGTATAGAGGCATAGAACGTCTCCGAGCCTGGACGGGACCAATCGAGCTTCAAGAACGCGCGATCGATCGCCTTCAGCAACTCTTGACGCTCTGCCTGGTTTTCGTTAAGCAGTTTAACCGTTTCCAGAATAGCCCGGCCTGTGTAGTATAAATCGTCAGTCGCTTCATCTAACACAGCAATATCCGCTCTAAGGAGCTCATGGACTTGGTCCTTCGGAACACCGCCGCCCTCCAGTCCTGACCATAAGCGAAATAGCAGTTCAACCTCCGAGCCTATTAGATCTTCTGGGAAAAATACTTCCGTATGATTGGAGTCAACGCCCTGAAACGGCTGTCCGTTCACAAACAACAACGATTCAAATCCCGAATTATTGCCGGGTCCCGTCCTCCCGAAATCAAATAAACCCAGCGGCGTCTGCCCCTTCCATTTAGCAGGAATCGTTATCTTTTGCTTAAGCCATACATACCGGTCACGGCCTTGCCAACGATCGCCTACACTAATTTCGCTCCATTCATTGGAATTGGGCTCCCGGACACCATTTCCCTTCTGCTCATCCACTTGGAAGCTAAATGTTGCAATGGTTTGGCTTTCGCGATACCGATACGAGGCTAATTCGTTCAATCTCTTGGTTAATTTGTCAATTGTCCAGAACATAATGTGCGCTCTCCTCTTTATATAACACGTGTTATATTACCCTAAAAAAAGACCTGACGTCAGCAGTACTTTCGTTAACTGCTTTCACCAGGCTGAAGCTCTGCTTCGACCCATAGTTTTATAGCCATGGATGGCGCCTTAACTTCATTCATTTGCTCATTCAAAGCATGAACTGCCAATTCCCCCATACGTACATAAGGGATATCCATGACAGTCAAGATCGGAAGCATAGCTTGATTATTACGCTTGGTATTATCTGCGCTTGTGAGCAGAATATCTTCTCCGATTCGAAGATGAAGTTCATACGCTACCCGATACATGAGAGGGACAGCCACAGACCAATTGACTAACAAGGAAGGAACACCCTCATATGTATCTGTCGATACTCCCTTCAGCAACTCCGTGATTGCAGGTTCATCGTCCAACGTAATAACACGAACAATGGGATTCCTTGCGTTTTGCTCGCACCAAGTTAAATAGGCTTCTTTACGGTCGCGTTCTGCCCAATTTTCGATATCTTGCTCGTTTCTAAAAATAACATAGATGGGATGAATACCCTCTCGTTTATTCATATACGTCAAAGCCTGATACACGCTTCGCTTGTAATCTACCAGAATAGAAACGACTTCTGGCTGCTCAGCATAACCTTCAATGGAAACGAATGGTATGCCAAACTGATTACTTTGGGTAGCCCAACCCTCGTCAACCGCGTTCAGTGCATCCAGCGAAATAATACCATCGATTCTCCGCTGCAAATAGAAATCAGCCAGCTTACTCAGATCCATACTCGGATCTCCACTAAGCAGAATATGATACCCATACTCCGTACACGCTCGTTGAATACCTTCGAGTACCTGCAGAAACAGTGGATTGCGCGTATTCCCAAATGCAGCGATACAGAAGCTCTTCCCTGTTTTCATACCGCTCGCCCTTGCATCGACATGATAGTTGAGCTCGCGGATGGCTTCAAGGACCGCTTCCCGCTTCTCCTTACTAACACCAATGCCTGGTGTATCGTTAAGAACGGCCGAAACCACACTGCGTGAAACCCCTGCCCGCTTGGCTACATCGAAGCTTGTTACTCTTTTCATAGACAATTTAATAGCACCTCTACCCAAAATATAACACGTGTTATAAGCGATGTAAATATGGTGTTTTTCACACTCCCCCTTTTAGGCGTTGACTCTGCACTTCTCGCAGCAAAAAGCCTCTCGGATCAGATCCGAAGGACTCCTAACTTTCACAAGGGTTACACGCCGCCTTTGCGAATCCAGACAGTCATCTCGCCTACACCTCGATTGCCCCAGAGATAATAGGGCACTGCCTTCAGCCTCACTCGCTCTAGCGCCTGCTGCTGTGTAAATGGACGGTAAGGAGAATCATCCACCCACGAAGTTGATTCATTAGCATAAGCCTCTGTTCCAATCATGACGGCTCCACCTAGCAAATTTGGCTCATAATTCGGTTGGAGCTTCTGCCCCACATCAATTGAAATGGAGGAGAGAGAAGTGACATTATCTACTTCTTCTATACAATAAACGAGGGGACCTCGTTCAATCGCAACTTTGCCAGCATTCGCTCGAATCTCGGGGTGAGCGATGGTCAGCTGAGCTTCGAGCACAAGCTCCCACTCCACGATGTCACCTTGCATCCATGGCCTGTCAACCGAGGCATAGCCATTTACGGTATCGTACGTCGTCAGCACACCGTTGATTTTCATCGCAGCTCTCCCTTGGCTCCAGGATGGGATGCGCAGCGCTAGAGTAAACGTTTCTTGCGGTACTAAAGTTAGCTCGATTCGGACATATCCTTCCCAGGGAAGCTTGGACTGTTGCGTCAAAACAACTTCGCCAACAGCAAGTTGAAAGCGAGCCTCACTACCAATAAACAGATGTGTGTAGACCGTATTGGTCGATGGCGACGATGTGTAAATATAGTTGTTCAATGAACTCAGCAGACGTGCCACATTCGGAGGACAGCATGAGCAGCCGAACCACTTCTGCCGCTCTGCTTTAACATGATGGCGACTAGGATTGAGTTCAGAAGCCTTCGGCCAAACTTCCAGTGGATTCACATAGAAATAATGCTTGCCGTCCTGTGACATGCTGCCAATGACATTGTTGTACAGCGCACGTTCCATGACATCCGCATACTCACTCTTCGCTTCTAGCTGCAGCATGCGCTGAGCAAAGAAGATGAGGCCGATTGAGGCACATGTTTCCGCGTAAACGGTATCGTTGGGCATATCATAATCGAACGTGAAGGCTTCCCCATGATGCGTTGAGCCTATTCCACCTGTGATGTACATCTGCTTCTTGGTTGTGTTATCCCACAGACGGCGACAAGCCGAGAACAATGATTCATCCGCGGTTAATCTAGCAAGATCTGCCATGGCTGTGTACATGTAAACAGCTCGCACCGAATGACCGATGGCCACTTCCTGTTCGCGTACTGGCTTATGCGCTTGATTGTACGCCATTTGCGCTACGGTTGGAATTGGTTGCTTCTTTTGCGTCCAATAGCTGAAGCCCTCTCTATCTCTACATTCTTCAACGAGAAAGTTCGGTTCAGTACCGCGCTCATCTATGAAGAATTGCGCAAGCTTCACATAGCGTTCTTCCCCCGTAGCTTGAGCAAGCTTAATGAGTGCAAGTTCGACTTCTTGATGACCGTCGTAGCCTCGGATTTGTCCAGGCTCGCGACCGAATACGGTCTCAATGTAGTCAGCGAATCTGCACATGACATCTAGCAATTTTCTTTTGCCCGTCGCATCATAATAAGCAACTGCCGCCTCCATCATGTGACCAGCACAATATAATTCATGCGCTTCATGTAAATTCGTCCATGCCTGACCTGGCTTTTTAATCGTAAAATACGTATTTAAGTAACCGTTCTCATGCTGTGCTTTGGCAATGAGTTCAATGACCTCATCTGCCGTTTGTTCCAACGCAGGATCTGGCATCATCGCCAAGGAATACCCAACTGCTTCGAGCCACTTGGCAAGGTCGCTATCCTGAAAAATGAATCCGCCAAACTCTCCTTCTTCGAGCCCTGCCGCAATCCGGAAATTGCGAATGGCATAACTAGGCTCAGCACCTTCAATTGCGTCATTCAAAGCATCCCATTGATACGGAATTACGGTTCCTCGCACCAGTTCCATAAATGGATCCCAAAATGAATCCTGTATGCGTACCTTGTTGTTCATTGCCTGTTTGCTCGTGAAATTCACCATATGTAGAATCTCCTCTTGTCGTCTTATTTTATATAACATTTGATTATCACCTACATACAGTTTATCCTTATAAATAAAGAGGAAATATAAATAAATCCAACCAAATTTATATAAAATTTAACACTGACAATTGGAGGTAAAACGTTGAGTGAATCTGGATATATCTGGATGGAACTCCCCCCACTTCCCTACTACATCACGATTGGCTTGTCCACCTACCTTCCAGGAGAAATGCATCCAAGCCGACGCAATTTAGGTATTTTCGATCTGCTCTGGGTAACCAAAGGGACTCTATATATGGGTGAAGACGACAATGAGTGGGAGGTTACGGAGGGGCAAACGTTATTATTGCTGCCAGACCGGTACCATTATCCCGTTAGAGGCTGTGACATTGAAACCATTTTCTATTGGATTCATTTCGACTTTCAAGGTGATTGGCACCAAACAACAGATGGGGACCTCGGGCCTATTTACTCGCAACAAGTTCGCAAGGGGTGGGAGAATCCGTATCGGATCCGCATCCCGCAATATGGTGCCCCGCCCGAATTTGCGCTTGCGGAGCGACATCTTCGCAAACTGTTGACTGACTCGGCTCATCCTCGTTCAGAGACGTACTGGAGTGAACAGCAGCTCTTCATGGAATTGCTCCGTCTCCTCGATGCTGGACATTCTCGCAGCGATGCGTCTCCTGGTCAGTTACTGGCAGACAAGGTCGAGGCATATTTACGCCAACATTACCAATCTGATGTGACGAATAGCTCCCTCGCTGAAGAATTTCATTTTCATCCCAACTATATTGTCAGATGTATGAAAGAAATCTATGATTGCACGCCAATGGCCTATCTGCACGACTACCGAATTGAGCAGGCGAAACTGCTGCTTATCAAAACAGAATGGTCCATTGCGCGAATCGCTGAGCACATTGGTTTTCTTAATGCGCCTTACTTCTCTAATTGTTTCAAAGGGGCTGTTGGTATCTCACCTCTGCGGTTCCGGAAGCAGTATTCTGCATGAGTAGCATACCATGGAGCAAATGAAGAAGAAGCTAAGCGCGACCAGCAACTTAGCTTCTTCTATGTATATCTGGGTCGTTAACCACCGTAAAAATTTGCCTGAGGGCCTTTCACATCTAGCTTTATCCGAAACAAGCTTCCCGCATAGGGTTGGTTCACTCGGTCCTCTTCGCTAACACCTACACTTGCCGTGGTAATATACAATTCATTCATGTGTTCTCCGCCAAATGCACAAGAACTTGTTCTTTCCACAGGGACAGCTATTGAGCCTATTTTCTCACCAGTCATCGGATTATAACGCCCTACCTGCCAGCCTCCCCATTGGGCAACCCATAACATACCATCGTTATCCACAGCCATTCCATCTGGAAAACCTTCGTCTTCCGCTATAGTAACAACCGTACGCGGATTGGAAATTTCACCTGTTTCTCCATCATAGTCATAGGCTACCACTTTCTTCGTCGGCGAATCGATATAATACATAATCGTATTATCTGGACTCCAACCTAACCCATTGGATACAGTAATACAGCCATCCTCGAGTGTTCGAACGGTACCGTCGATATCCAGACAATAAAGTGAGCCTGTTGGCGCTGACTCGTTCTGCGCCATCGTACCTGCCCAGAACCTACCGGCTCGATCACATTTGCCATCATTAAAGCGATTGTTAGGCAATTGACTCTCTGGATCTTTAACGGGGGTTACTGTCTCGGTTTCCAAATCTAGCAGATGAAAGCCTCGCTGCATGGCAAGAACCATGCCACCCTGCTGTCTTGGCACGGCGGCTCCTATCTTTTGATCTAAGCGAATTGTACGACTGCTTCCATCAGCGGGATTATACAAATGTACGGCTTGTCCATTTATATCGACCCAAATGAGCTCCCCTGTCGTGTGGTCCCAGACGGGACCTTCGCCAAGATTAGCTTGTATATTTCCGATGCGTTCAATGCCATCATAGTGATGCATCATTTCCATGCCTCCTTAGAGATGGGTTTGTAATCGTTGTCATGCATGTTTGACGCTATAAAGGTTCAAAAGTTGTGCCCCGCTGTTCTAACTCCCTTATAGCAGTTCCCATTAGCCTGATACTGAATATGATAGCAGTACCACATGTCTTGGGGAAGGGGATCCTTTATGATAATCCGTAAAGCTGTGCGCGTTTCAAAGCCGAGCATCTCATCGACCAAGCCACGCTTGATTGCAACTATTCCTGTCAAAAGCCCTGCCGTACACTTCGCCATCAATCCTTTAACGAATCGGCTTTATTTTATTCAAGGTGACAACCGTCTCGGTGTTCTGGATACTGTAACCAACAAAGTCATCACCACAATTACCATTGGTAAATTGCCATATAATATGGCTATCAATACACGGACAAATCGGATCTATGTATCCAATTTTTATGATGGTACCGTTTCCGTTATCAATGGACGAACAAACCGTGTTATTTCTACCATTAAAGTTGGTGAACGCAGCGATAATCTTGCGGTTAACACACGGACAAATCTAATCTATGTTTCAACAATCTCCTTACGATCACGAAATGCCAATCTCGTCGTGCTGAATGGCGCTACGAATAACGTACACCGCACCATTCCATTCCAAGGACGCCCTTCGCAAATAGTAGTCAATGCTGTAACGAATCGGATCTACGTAACCAACACAACGACGGATACGTTAGCTGTAATCCGAGGAGATACTAATAAGATTATCGCGACACGGAAAGTCGGAAGAAATCCTGTTATCACACCTGTGATTGATCGAAAAACGAATCAGCTCTATGTGGCTAATAATTTAAGTAGATACAGCTCCGTCGTGAACTTGCGAACCCTTCGTGTGCGTAAGGTTCAACTCGGAAGGCGACAACGAGACATTACGCTCAACCCGCTAACGTGTCGGGTTTATATCTCAAGTGCACAAATTTCCGTGAAGGGGCGGATTTTTGTTGTAAGCAGCCGCACAAACAAAGTCATCGGTTCCTTAACCGTGCCTGCCTTTACGGATGTGCTGATTAATCCACGAACAAACCACTTATTCGTTTCCAAATCCACAGAAACAGGTGCCGTTCCACTCATCGTCTATCACGGCAGCAGCCTGAAGCCACTCAAGAAGCTCAAAGTTAGCGCTGGGTCCGGGTCTTTGCTGCTTAACCCTCTCACGAATCGCATCTATGTCGGCGGGGAAAAGACGATATCTGTCATTCAGGATTAAGTTTTGATGCTTCTGCTGGCAGGGAGGGTCTGTAACTCGAATTTTTCGAGTTACAGGTAGGCGGCGCGGGTTCGGCGGCTCTGTAACTCGATTTCTTTGAGTTACGGTGCCACCCTGTGCTTGTTTTATTGGAGATAGTCGAATTTTTCGCTATCTCACAATCCATCACAAAAACAACACCTCATTCAGGAAATACCCTGAACGAGGTGTTGTTCAATCTGATACAAAGCAGCATCCAATTGCGCAGCGAGTCCTGTTCCCATTTGAGACAAAACCCGGTAGCCGCTACGCTGGAGCTCTTCTCCACCTTTATTATTCTGTGCGATGCCATGTAGAAATCCATCTTCCGTTAGATATGGTGTGAGTGCGTCTCTGACTCTCTTACTCACTGCTAATAAAGAATCGTCAAGAATACCTAGCTGCACACCAATTGCCAAAGAGGCTGCAATCGCGGCAGAGCCTGAAGTTTCAACTCCTGTTTGCGGCTCATCCACATAAACATACCATAACCCATTCTCGGATTGGTGACCTCTAATGACTTCTGCTATACGAACAAGTTCCTCTTTAAGCACATGGATACGCACTCGGATTGCCGGAGACATTGTTCCAAGTTCATCATATTCGTGCAGCACACGAAGCGTTCTGGCAAGTCCTAACATGTACCACGCATAAGCACGAGACCAATTGGCGAAGCTATGACTCCCATCCTCATGGAGTCTCAAATACAAATCCGTCCCACTTGTGAGTCGTTGTTGGCGAGACTCCAATTGCTGGATAGCCAGAAGGGCTAAATCTTCTCGCTTATACAGCTTAGCCAGCACTGCCAATGGATAGGCAATGGTATAGCTGCCCTCTGCTGAGAGTATCCTACCATCCATGATCGTACCATCCTGCGATGTTTCGGATAACCAATACGCTATAGCCGAGTCAATCGCTGGATGATTGGGTTCCAGTTGAGCTAATGCGGCAAAGGGTAACGTTCCCTCAATGCCATAGATGCGCCCATCAACGGGTGCACTTCGTGGGTTTTCATAATGAAGCAAGCCTGACGCATCGAAGAAAAGCTGTAAATGCTCCTGAGCCGTCCTTTGATAGGTTCCTCCACCATATGCAAGTTCCAAATCCAGTAAACCATCTAACACACAACCTTCTAACCAGCCAAAAGGTTGCAGAGAAGATAGAGTCGCCAGCGATGCTGACATCTTCTGCCATGGATCTCCTGGTTCTGCCTTTGTGACAAGGAGATGTGGAAATAGCAAAGGAGCTTCCTCTGTCCCTTCCGTAAATATCCAGAGTGGCGAGCTACCTTGGGTTAATCGTAGTTCGATGCCCTCAATGGCTAGCAGCTCGACTTGCTCGCGACTTAGCAACAGCTGATAAGACTGAAACACAGAAGCATATCTAATGTCCCACTCTCCGATAAATATGTTAGTTAACACTGAACGTGCCTCGACACGTACTTCTTCACGAACATCCAATGCCACAGTTATTCTCAGCCATGCTGATTGTTCCGTAATCTCACTCTTCCATATAAGCCGTACACTTTGCTCTAATGTTTCACCAATCGCAACTGCTGTCCAGCCCATGGGAATCCGCTTTCCCTCAGGCACAATACTACCTTCTCCTTTAACCACAGTAACACCAATGTAAGAGACCAAGTTCGGAACCTCCCAAGCTTACTACCTATGCACTTATTGAAAATAAACAGAAAGATCTCGTTCCTAATTAACTCATTTAGATAAGCACATAAATCTCATTTCCCTCAACCTCTACTTCGTAACCTCGCAGTTGCACACTGCCTTCAACCAGATGCTTGCCATCTATCAAACCAAACTCCCAACCATGCCATGGGCAGCGCAATATCTCCTGATCCCGGCCATACTCATACTCATAAACTAAAGAGGGCAGTCGTGTCCCGCACACGACACCTTCACAGACTGGTGCAGCCCCATGCGGGCACATATTGCGCCAAGCATAATAACTCCCATTTACTAGGAATACGCCGATTTCAATCCCTTTGACTTCGATAATCTTGCGTCCTTTCTCTGCAAGTTCTTGGACGCTTGAAACTGCATATCTGGATTTAACTTTACTCATTGTGAGGAATCCCCCTCACTAACAGAAGCAGATGCAGCTACCGGAGCTGGGAAGGTCTCATGTCCATATAACTCTAAAGCATTATCTACCAAAATACGTTGTCGCAGCTCTTTACGAATTGATTGCAGCGCCATTTGGGGATTATCGAAATCCCAGTGCGGATAATCCGAAGAGAACATAACCATATTATCCGCACCTAGCATATCCAAAATTTGATTAATATGCTCTGGTTTGCTGGGCTCTTCAATGGGTTGTGTCGTGAGTCGAATGTGATCTTTAATGTATTCGGATGGTAATCTTTTGAGCCAAGGAACCAAATCTCGAAGTCCTTTAAAGTTCTTATCCATCCGCCACATGAGGTGTGGAAGCCACGCTAATCCACCTTCAATTGCAACAAATTTTAACTTAGGAAACTTCTCAAATACCCCTTCACAAACTAAACTATTGACATGAGACATGTAATTAATTGGTAAAATATTGTGCCACTCCAAATAGGATGTTGGGTATCCCGATGGGGTCGGAGCACCTGCAATTCCTCTGCCCTCTGTACCAGGATGAACGGCAACAGGCAGTCCATTTCGCTCAGCTGCTTCATAAATAGGGTGAAAGCAACGCTGACCGAACAATGTACGAGAACCGCTGCACATAATAACCTGTATCATGTCAGGATGCTTCGCCATACGATCAATTTCCTTCGCAGCAGCTATCGGATCTGCATGATTAATAAGAATAGATCCTTTATACACCGGGCTTGCCTTCAACCATGTTTCAACCAGCCAGTCATTGTAAGCACTTGCGACAACATTGCCATAGTCTGGATTCGGATTTAAGGAAATTCCCAATATCCCAGAACCGGTCAATATCCCATAATCAATCCCATATTTATTAAAATGATGCTTCAACATATGTTGCGGATCGCTGCCAGGGATTCCACCGCCATCAGGCACGGCATCTTTGCGCATCACACCTACTGGGGAATGCCAACCACCGCCGTAGCCAGGACCGGCTGAAAGCCAATAATCGTGCCAAACCTTAGGCAAATAGGGCAGCAAATCTCTCGAATGTGCTATCGCATTATGAACATCTGTATCAATGATATTGGGTTTATTCATCTTCAACATCTCCTCATCTGTGAGCTTGTAATCGCTTATATATACAACTATAAGCCTCAAACCCACTTGCGTACATGAAGATATGTTGCGGAAAACTGGATTTTTGTTAGGTACTAATTTGCATTGAGCACAGCACGAACTTAAACCTTCATTCCACCCAACAGAACTTCTACACCTTCACTTTTCTAGAAACTTTAAGAAACATGTGAGCTGTACACCAAGCGACTACCGCCAGAAAATGGGGAACTCATTACGGTTTTAGAGAGGTTTTAAGTCGTGAGGTACGGGTCATACTTGATAGTATATACATAGTAAGGAGTGGGCCGTATTTTATTTAATATCTTGATAGGTTTTGTTGTTCCCTGGCTACTTGGCTTGGCTTGGTTTAAAAAAGCACCAACCATTGCTATACTCATTTCCCCCATCTCTGCCATCGTCTCTACTATTATTAACGATATCGGTTATCATGTGGATTTTTGGGATTTTACGCCGAAAATTGAAGATGATGAAACGATTTCTGCGCTCCCATTTGACATTGGCCTCTATCCTTTGGCGGCATGTGTAGGCATTTACTGGATTGATTTTAAGAAAAAACATCCTCTTGGTGTCCTAATTGTACTTTCCTTCATCTTGACTTGCCTAGAATATATAGTGTATCTCCTCGGGAAACTTGAATATAATCATGGCTGGACGATTGGTTGGACGTTCGTCTCTTATTTCATTGCTGTCACTTCTGTTTATGGATTCTATGCGCTAGCGAGGAAGCATGGCGTCAACTTTACAAGTATAAAATAATGCATCCTATACAAAATCCGTCCTGCAAGGTATAGGGTGGATTTCGTTCGTCTTCAATGATTGATCCTATCTGCACTCCTCGATAATGAGAGGGTACCTATCAGCATTAGTGATGCTTCGCTCGGCCGCGGGTGGGCATTAGTGATGTTTTTCATCACTAATGCTGTGTTTAGCATGGCTTCGCGCGAGCGGAGGCGGGCATTAGTGATGTTTTTCATCACTAATGCTGTGTTTAGCGGGGCTTCGCTCGGCCGCAGGCGAGCATTAGTGATGGTTTTCATCACTAATGCTGTGTTTGGCGGGGCTTCGCTCGGCCGCGGGTGAGCATTAGTGATGTTTTTCATCACTAATGCTGTGTTTGGCGGGGCTCCGCTCGGCCGCGGGTGAGCATTAGTGATGTTTTTCATCACTAATGCTGTGTTTGGCGGGCTTCGCGCAGGCGCGGGTGAGCATTAGTGATGGTTTTCATCACTAATGCTGTGTTTAGCGGGGCTTCGCTCGGCCGGGCGAGCAATAGTGATGGTTTTCATCACTATTGCTGTGTTTGGCGGGGCTCCGCTCGGCCGCGGGTGAGCATTAGTGATGTTTTTCATCACTAATGCTGTGTTTGGCGGGCTTCGCGCAGGCGCGGGTGAGCATTAGTGATGGTTTTCATCACTAATGCTGTGTTTAGCGGGGCTTCGCTCGGCCGGGCGAGCAATAGTGATGGTTTTCATCACTATTGCTGTGTTTGGCGGGGCTCCGCTCGGCCGCGGGTGAGCATTAGTGATGTTTTTCATCACTAATGCTGTGTTTGGCGGGCTTCGCGCAGGCGCGGGTGAGCATTAGTGATGGTTTTCATCACTAATGCTGTGTTTAGCGGGGCTTCGCTCGGCCGGGCGAGCAATAGTGATGGTTTTCATCACTATTGCTGTGTTTGGCGGGGCTCCGCTCGGCCGCGGGTGAGCATTAGTGATGTTTTTCATCACTAATGCTGTGTTTGGCGGGCTTTAGTGATGTTTTTCATCACTAATGCTGTGTTTGGCGGGCTTCGCTCGGGTGGAGGCGGGCTTTAGTGATGTTTTCACCCTCATAGCATCGGCCAGCGAGATTTCCAACTCATCCACCAAGGCTGCGCAGAGGCAAACTAATTTCCATACAAAAAGGAGCTAAGCGCAAAACACCGCTTAACTCCTTTTACTATCCTAGAATATCCGCTGCTTCCATCCCATCAGCTTAGCTAGTGCCTCGACGTAATAGTAATCGCCATAAATGAGCGATACATTCACGTTCTGTCCCGCCGGCTTATTTCCAGTTCCCTCCAACAGAATCGCTTGGTGCTCCTTTTGATCCCACGTACCGTAGTTCACCGTTAGCGATAGCAGCATTTGCTCCGCAGCACGGAGATACATGGCACCTTCGTTGGCTGGTAAGAAAGCCGCTAGTTCAATCAACCCGGAAGCTGCGCAGGAAGCAGCGGAAGTATCTCTCGGCTCGTTATCCAGCGTTGCATCTGCACGGAAATCCCAGTGTGCCACATGATCTTCCGGCAGGCACGCCAAGAAGTAATTCGCCACGCGTTGCGCCGCTTTTAAATACTGAGTGTCTCCTGTGAAACGGTACACATTCGCCAAACCATGCAAAGCCCACGCTGCGCCTCGACTCCAAGCCGATTGTGGGCCGGCGCCTTGACCGCCGAGCGATTCAATTAGCTCGCCTGTCTTGGGATCGAAACTCAAAATATGGTTCACGGAGCCATCTTCTCGGATGAACTTCTGAACAACGGTATCCGCCTGTGCTCTTCCGATATGGTCGAAACGCGGATCCCCTGTCACCTCAGCCGCCCAGAATAGAACCGACAGATTCATCGTGGAATCAACAATGGACCAACCTAACTTATCTTGGTTCCACGCCCGAATGAAGTTACCAGCAATGTTGAATCGGCCTGCAAGGAAATTAGCTGCCTGTAGCCCCCGTCGCAATCCATCTTTGTCTCCTGTCAACTTATACTTAATGACCGCTGTCGGCAAGTACTGGAAGCCCACATCGTGATGGAAATTATTGTCCCGAATGCTAGCTTGCTCGAACTTGCCGTCCCACTCCCAAGCTGCATCTTTGTAATGCTCCTTGCCCGTCATCTCATGCATAATCCATAGAATACCCGGCCAGAAACCTGACGTCCACCAATCAATTCGCATATCATCATAAACGCCGTCTTCTTTGGCAACATGCGGTGATTTCCCACCAATTTGCTCGATCATGCGGTCAACCTTCACTTGCAGCTCGTTCCATACATCGGGCAAAATATCCCCAAGCTTCTGTGCGTTCTGCCAATTTACTGTATTCTTAAGTTCACTCATCTTATACGCCTCCTCGAAGTGGGTTTACTTCACAACTTCTATAACTGCTGTTACCGTAGGCATACCTTCACATGCAGCACTGACAACGGAAGTATATGTACGCTGAACTTCTCTATCCCCCTGTGATAAAGAAGCTAAAGATGAAGCCGGGCCACCTGCACTCACAAAATCCGTAACCGTTATCCCAGCAGGCAATCCACCTGTAGGATCTATATAAATCCCCGCACGACCACTAGCAAGCTGAACTTGTCTTGAGCCACGGATTGTGCCAAGATTATCGAGCAGCTTTCCATCTCCAGCTAATCCAAATCGTACGAAATTAGCCGCGTCCAGGCAATAGATGCCTTCAGCATCAAACGCTCGAACTTCCAAGTAAACACGTCCATCCTCTAATGTTTCCGTTGTTACTTGAATTTCCGCTGGATTACCCCACGCGTCCGATTGATACGTAAACTGCAACTCGTCGGTTACAACAGTCCCTTTACAGATGGCTTCTGCACGCAGATGATACTCACCAGCGGTCAACTCCGTTTCCCAGCGAAGACCCGCACATGGGAAATCTTGCGAATCGCGCTGCTTCACACCCAAGCTCTCGCCATTCAGGAAAAGCTCAACTTGTTCAGCGTTCGAGTACACTTTGATCAACTTTCGTTCACCCTCCGCGCCCCAACGAATCGGCATCGTATGACCATAAATACGAACCATCGGCTCCTCTGACCAGTAGGATTGGAACACATAGAAGGCTTCTTTCGGAGTCAGATCACGCTCGACGATTCCTTTCATATTCAAATAGGGAATCGGAGAATCCGGCCGAACCGGTGTTGCAAAATCCTTGAAAGACCACTGTGCTGCACCCGTCAGCCAGTCCATCTTCTCCTGTGATTTCAAGTACCAATCAATCATTTCACAGAAATACGTCTCTGACCAATCGCCATCACGTGAGACGCGAGGATCGCCACCCGTCAATAAGTAGTCCCCATCACGCTCATCCGTGACGCCATTATTCGTATGGGTCATAAAAGCAAAGCCCGTATACGGTTTCTCCACATGCCGAGTTGGCAAATTGTCAGCTCCCCACTCCATGTGGAAGAACGAGTCTACAGTTTCAAATGCCGTCTGACAACTTGATTCATACTCGGTATACACGCCACGATACCATCCTGCCCAAATGGAAGGCGAATACACATCGATAATATCCTTGCAAAATTCACATCGACGAATGGCCGTTAATCGACTTGGGTCCAGCTCATGTGACAGATCATGCAACTCTTTCATGAATGTACGAATTTCCTGCTGATCAAAGTGATCGAAATCGCATTCCCAATCGTTCTCATTACCTAATCCCCATAAAATCACGGATGGGTGATTATAATGCTGTTCAATCATGGCCGTAAGCATATCGATGCATTGACCACGATACGCTGGTCCACCTAACCCTCCGCGGCACCAAGGGATTTCCTCCCAAACGAGAATCCCTAATTCATCACATAGATCCAGTACGATTCGTGATTGCTGATAGTGTCCAAGGCGAATGAAATTTGCGCCCATCTTCTTGATGAGCCCCATTTCTTCACGCAGCATTTCCTCTGTCATCGCTGCACCTACTGCTACATGGTCCTCATGCCGATGCGTACCACGCAGTAAGAGACGCTCACCGTTCAGCTTAAAAGGCCCCTGCTTCACAAATTCAAACGTTCGGAAGCCGAACCGTTCGGTACTTCGGGTTTTGCCATCTGCACAGTCAAGTTCAACAGAGCAGTCGAACAAGTAAGGGTCTGCAATTGACCATAGACGTGGATTCTCCACCTCGAACGCCGCGATTTCCTTCTCACCCTGCCATGCTGGTAAGGTAATCTCCTTTTGACCGGCAATGGTTCCGTCCTGCCCTTTCAGCACAATGGTAAGCTTAATTTCCTCTGGGAGCTGTTCGGGATTGTACAACTTAGCTCGCACGATGACTTTGCCGCTTCCGGCTGCTTGTTGTTGAGCTGAACCCCCTGCAACTTGCGCATCAACATGTACCTGAGCCAAAGATATCTGTGGTACATAGACAAGATTCAAATAACGATACACACCACCATAGAGATTGAAATCACTCGCATCTGAAGGGATCGTCTCCAGTTCTCGACTGTTATCACAAGCAATTGCGACCGGCATAAGTCCCGCATATCGCTCAATCTCCTTCGAACGTGTCATCGCCTCCGTAATATCCACCGTGAACTCGTCGTAACCACCGAGATGGGAATCTACTTTTTCGGTATACACATATACATCTGTGCGTTGTCCCGCACCTTCAAAATGAAGCAGCGTTCTCCCCTTCGGATAAGGGTTATGTACTTCTAGTTTGTTTCGATACCAGCCTTGACCTTGGTAATACTTATGATCGGGATCCATCACATCCATCCCATTGTATGTATGTGGAAGCGTCACCATTTCCCATGGAACGTTATAATGGTTTTGCAACTTATCGGATCGCCATACTTCCCAAACACCGCCCAATGATCCGCGATAATGCTCCCATTGCTCAGTTAATCGTTGTTTCAACATGTTACGTGTCTCCTCCTAGTTGCGCATTCACTTGACTCCATCGTATCAAAAAAAAGGACACAAAAGTGTATGCCTCTTATGATAAAATGTTGTTAGAATACGATGAGGTGATCGCTTATGAAATTGATGAATTACATGAACTTAAACGTGCACCCGGTGCAATTGTCGTTTTTCAAAGATCGAACACACGCATTCGAAGAAGTCTTTCATGCTCACCAAGGAATGGAGATACTTATCGTTCATGAAGGAACTGGAATCGTCGTAATAGAACAACAAATTCTCGAGCTGGCGCCAGGCTCTATTTTCTGTTTTAGACCCTTTCAATTACATCGCATTCGGATCAACAATCTACCTCAAGATAACTATATCCGCTCGCTATTCGTACTGGAACCGGCTGTCTTAGTGGCAGCGATCTCTACCTTTCCAACGTTGCGCGAGTTCCTCATGAAGCTGTGGAAGGATCCACTAATGCCGCAGGCATTCCGGAGTGAAAGTCTTGCGGAGCTTGAAGTCTTATTGCGCAGCTATATGCCGCGTCTGGATCTGGTCAAGGAACGAGGACCTGAACGACTGCTGGAAGAGCAGACCCTCTTCCTCACGGCGTTCTTGCACCAGCTTCGTACCGATTCCGAGAAGAATTCGGATGCTCTGCCTCATCTTTCAGGTAGAAGCTCATCCACAGCCGAACGAATGCTTGCTTGGATTGAGGCGCATTATATGGAGCCTTTCCGGCTCGAAGAGCTCGCATCGGCTGTTCACTTGACGCCGAACCATGTATCTGCCACTTTCCATCAATCCATAGGCAGTACCATAACCGAGTATTTGACCGCACGTCGAATTCGACAAGCTTGCTGGCTTCTGCGAACCACAGATATGTCCGTGCAAGATATTGGTGAGGGAGTTGGATTGGGGAACTTTTCCTACTTCTGCCAACTATTCAAGAAGCATGTAGGTTACACACCTTATAAGTTCAAAGGCATGAGTGCTTATACGACTTTTATAGATTAACGCACACGGAATCCATACAGATAAGATACTTTACTTATATCCAGACTTTACCATGATACCCGACTCTTGGCATGAGATAATGACAGTATGGAAATCTAAGCCTTGATGGAGGTTGTAACATGCCCAATTGGATTATTCGAAAATTACAGCAACCAGACGACTTTAAAGCGGTAGCACCGCTCCTAAATCTGATCTGGTCAGAACCAACAACAGCTGAACAGCTGAACGAAGACGAGGACAAAATCCCTCCAGGAAAACTGCACTATAATGAAGAAGGACAGTTGATGGGATGGGATCGTCCCAAATGGGTTGTAGAAGACGAGCATGGTCATATTGTCGCCTATGCAATCGCATGGCGAGCTCCATGGACGGAGCCTGGCGCACTGATCTATAACCTGGTAGTAGACCCGGAAATACGTTGTAACGGTATAGGTAATGAACTATATGAGGTGCTTAATCAATGGGCACTTGAAGTTAAAGCCACACGGCTCATCGGCTATATGAAGGAGAGCGACGAACAGTCCTTAGATTTTGCTGAACGACGCAACCATGTAAAGGAACGTCATTCCTTCGAATCTGTTCTAGACTTGGCAACATTTGATGGGGGTACACTCGAGGAATCCATCAAAGATGCTGAACGTACAGGCATTCAGTTCATCACTTTGGCGGATGAACCTGGAGAAGTCAGTGAGAGGAAGCTGCATGATTTATATAAGGTCACACATCCGGATATTCCAGGCTACTCCGGAGACTTTCCGTGGTTTGAAGAATGGAAAAAGTGGAGTATCGCGCAGAATGGCGTGCGCCCCGAATGGATCCATATCGCCAAGGATTGCGAACGCTTTATTGGTGTTGTAACGCTGCAGCAGAACGAGCAAACACGTGCCATGTATCATGAATACACCGGAGTACTCCCAGCATATCGGGGTCGGCGAATTGCTCTAGCCTTAAAGATGCTCGGTGTGCAAACTGCTCGTGCCCATGGAGTCCCCTATTTGAAAACACACAATGACTCCATGAATGCTCCAATGTTGCACATTAACCGTGATTTGATCGGCTTTCGAGCGGAGCCTGGAAGTTATAAGATGGTATGTGAGCTGCGTTGAGTATATAACAAGAGAACGAGAAAACGCTATCTTTTATCATCTACTATCCGATTCAAATATCGTGACAAAAAGCTTCTTATACTATAGTATTTATTACATATTATTGCGTGTGAAGCACACCGCTCCCTCCCTATTCGGGATGGCGCGGTGTTTTTTGTTCCTAGCTGAGGAGGGATATTCTTGGATATATACGAATCATGGTTGGACAGACAAAAGAAAAATCTTACGGGAGAAGCGCTACGTCGCTTAAATGAAGGACATGCCCACAATGAAAAACTGTTTGCTCAAGACATTTGGCTGCCTGCCGTCGGAAGCTTGGATTATTTGCATGCTGAGTATGAAGTCACCAATTATCGAGATGGTGTCTTCTATTTGGACTTCGCCTACATCAGACCTCCCTATTTCATCAATTGGGAAGTGGACGATTTCAGCTCACATGCAAAAAACATGACCCGTCGAAGCTTTGAGTATGAGCGCGAAAGACAAAACCAGTTGATGTTAGACGGATGGCACATCTACCGATTCCCCCTGGATGCCATCAAAGAAAAGCCACGACGCTGTCAGCAACTTATTCAGCAAGTATTAGGAATATTGTATGGCGGCGGCATGACTACTGATCTGAAGCTATCGTTGAAGCAGCGAGAAATTCTTCGGTTCGCCATACGTTTGCAGAGACCTTTCATGCCTCAAGAGATATGCGATCTTCTAAGCATTAAGGGACAGCATGCTCGAAAATTACTTCACGAATTAGTCCAATCCAAGCTGCTTCTACCAGCATCAGGTTCCGATCGCATTCGTACCTATATACTAGGACCAGAAGCCATGCAGCACTATAAATAGCGCTATGTAAAAGCGCTATTCGGCAAATTTCGGCTATCAGCCACACAATAACGTTACGCGATAACGCTATTAGCTCCAAAAGTTGATTTTTTCGCAGAATTTAACGATTTAGCGTTACGCCATCACTTTATTTCCCCCAAATATAGCCAAATGCCCAAGATTAGATGATGCCATCATCTTATCTTGGACGGCCAAACAAAAATTAGTCCAATCCAAGCTGCTTCTACCAGCATCAGGTTCCGATCGCATTTGTACCTATACACTAGGACCAGAAGCCACATAGCACTATAAATAACGCTATGTAAAAGCGCTATTCGGCCAATTTCGGCTATCAGCCACACAATAACGTTACGCGATAACGCTATTAGCTCCAAAAGTTGATTTTTTCGCAGAATTTAACGATTTAGCGTTACGCCATCACTTTATTTCCCCCAAATATAGCCAAATGCCCAAGATTAGATGATGCCATCATCTTATCTTGGACGGCCAAACAAAAATTAGTCCAATCCAAGCTGCTTCTACCAGCATCAGGTTCCGATCGCATTTGTACCTATACACTAGGACCAGAAGCCACATAGCACTATAAATAACGCTATGTAAAAGCGCTATTCGGCCAATTTCGGCTATCAGCCACACAATAACGTTACGCGATAACGCTATTAGCTCCAAAAGTTGATTTTTTCGCAGAATTTAACGATTTAGCGTTACGCCATCACTTTATTTCCCCCAAATATAGCCAAATGCCCAAGATTAGATGATGCCATCATCTTATCTTGGACGGCCAAACAAAAATTAGTCCAATCCAAGCTGCTTCTACCAGCATCAGGTTCCGATCGCATTTGTACCTATACACTAGGACCAGAAGCCACATAGCACTATAAATAACGCTATGTAAAAGCGCTATTCGGCCAATTTCGGCTATCAGCCACACAATAACGTTACGCGATAACGCTATTAGCTCCAAAAGTTGATTTTTTCGCAGAATTTAACGATTTAGCGTTACGCCATCACTTTATTTCCCCCAAATATAGCCAAATGCCCAAGATAAGATGATGCCATCATCTTATCTTGGGCGGCCACATTCGTGTTATCGTAAAAAGGGGGGGCATTTTCACCCCCATCTCATCTTTCCTCGTATGAAAAAAACCTTACGATGCTCGCAAGGCTTTTCCTTTATTCAGGCTCCACACGATCTGGAAGTTGAGATACATAACTATCGGATAATTGCAGAAGCTTCAACGCATGATTAAATTCATCTTCCGTAGCGGATTGATGTTCGTTGGCATTACCGGCAAGTGTATAGAAGTTGCCATCCTCGAAACCTTTACCCGACATGAAAAGTTCTTCATTATTTACAAATGAGCCCGTTGGCAAGTAGTAACGTTGTGGTAATAAATTATAAGCCGTTTGGTTAAGTAAATCCTGGCCAAAGTGTAGATAGTCTGTCAAAGGTACACCTAGTAGATTAGCTACCGTAGGTAGAATATCTATTTGACCTCCGAGCTGACTTTGCACCTTCGGTGTGGTGACGCCTTCCGCTGCAATAATAAGAGGAATATTGATGAGTTCTTTTTCGCTATATTCATGACCTAATATTTCCGTCAATAAGTGTTTATCATCCGTTTTTAATGAAAATAAGGGTAGTCCACGATGATCACCATAGAGAACAACAACACTATTCTCCCAAATCCCTCGTTTCTTCAAATCCTCGATAAATAAGCCAAGTGCATAGTCCGCATAATTCTCAGCACGTATATAATCACCTACGAAAGTGCCTTCGTACCGCTCAGGCAGGGTCATTTTATATTTTTCTTCCGGAATGGTGAACGGGTTATGAGCGCTCATGGAAATAACGTGTGCGTAAAAAGGTGTTCCCTGCGCTTGAAACGAAGCTAATTCTGCCGCTGTTTTCTGATACAGCACTTCATCGGACGAGCCGTAAAAGAAGGCATCCTCATCTTTGAAATACTGCTTATCATAATATCGATCGTAGCCAATGGCTTGATATAAATCATCCCGATTCCAGAATCCAACTTCATTCGTATGGAAATTCATCGTGGTATAGCCTTGCTTCTGAAGAAGCTTCGGAAGGCTGGGTAAATCTTTCTTCCCATACACTTGTGTGGCCGCGCCATCAGGCGGTACGTAATACGACGTATTCACGATAAACTCGGCATCCGACGTGTTCCCTTGACCAATTTGTTGATAAAATTTCGGGAAATAATAGTTGGATCCCGCTAACCGATTCAAGTTGGGGGTGATTTCAGTTCCATCAATGTTCAAACCAATGAGGAAGTTCTGAAAGGACTCCATTTGAATAATAATCAAATTCTTGCCGCGTGCTGCCCCTTGTAAGAGGGGTGCTTCAACCGCAACTTTATTCTTCAGTTCGTCAATAGCAGACTGCGTAATTTGATCCGTGCTAATGATTTCTTCTTTCTTAGGAGAGAGCAGGTTATACATTTCATAATTGAGTATGCCCATTTTGGACGCCTTCACATTTTCATTGAAGGAACTGCGGTTAGGAATCACACTAAGTGCACAAAGTAAGAGAGAGAAGCAAGCAACACTAGCCACAATCTTCATGCTAAGCGGCTTCCACTCTCTTGTTTTGGGCTTCATGAACGCAAAGAAAGCAACAATCACGATATCCAAGAAGAACAACAGATATTGGGGTTCGATTACCGAGAAAATGCTCTTCTTAACAGCACCAACTTGCTTGGCTTGGGTTAAGACGTGATACGTAGCAATAACGCCGAAATGTTTGTAATAAATAACAAGTGCAAAAAACAAAATCGTCATTATCAGATCAATCGCGAGATACCAGGCGAGTTTATGTTTTTTCACCACATATTCAACCACGCAATACGTGATTAAGATTGCGGGGATTTCTGTCAAAAGTATTCTGGCTGAAGGGCCTGTTTCAAATAAAATCATCCATGCTACATAAATTTTGATCACAATAAATAATGGAAATAAAAATAATCTATGCCTGAGCCGTTCCAACATAAGGATAGCTCCTTTCATTTACAAACATTTGTTATAAAAGCGACTGGAAGGAATGCCGAATCACATCTCCCCTGCTAATAATGCCTACTAGAACGCCTCTCCTGATCACGGGTAGCTTTTTTATGCGTTTTTTCCCCAAAATAGCAGCGATCTGCTCAATGTCCTCTTCAGCATCTACCGCAATCACTTTCTTCTGTGCTATTTTCATCACATTCAAAAGAAGCAAATTACGCACGCGATCTTGAAACTCATCATTGTCGCCTTTGATCACAGCCGTGTAGAGATACGTACCAAATATATAATCATCGTGCTTGCCAATGTAGCGCATAATATCCCCATCACTAATGTAGGCAACGACTTCATTACGATCATTCACGATAGGAAGTCCACTGATCCGGTGCATGAGGAACTTCTCAATAACTGCGCGAACCGTATCATTTTCTTTTACTTTATACACTTGACTGACCATAATTTCCTTAGCTTTCAAATTGTGCCCGCTCCCGTCTGCTATTGCCTTCTAATCTAACAAGATGTATGATGACACTATATACTTGCATTATACAACTATGTCGGTTGAAGTCAATCCTAATGTGGCTGTTAATCGCCCTACTCTGGAAGATATTCAAATAATCCGGTATATGTTACGATAACAACCATGATCGATTTCAAACACAGAACGAAGAGGGTCTTATCGGATGACAACAAACGCCATTCAAATCATAGAAGCAGAACTAGGTATCTTCATTCGCCGTTTTATCGCTGCGACCACGAATAAAAAAGTCGGTAATTTGGATCGCGCTGCTTACCTATTGCTCCATCAAATTTCGACACATGGATCCGCCGGCGTGAAAGCTTTAGCCGAGGAGTTCCAACTCGACATTTCGACAATCAGCAGGCAGACCGCTGCTCTGGAACAAAAAGGCTATCTCTATCGAATTCCAGATCCACAAGATGGCCGAGCTTACTCTATGCAGCTTACGGATGCAGGTACAGAGGAATTAGCTTTGAACAAGCAAGCCAGATTGGCATATTTAACGAAACATCTGCAAGATTGGACGGAGGAAGATCAACAAAGGTTCGGTGAACTGCTGAATAAGTTTAATGATACGTTTTAAAGTACATCCTTCCTAACAACAAAAAAACTTCCAGTTCAAATAACTGGAAGTTTTTTTGATTATTATCTAGTTACCGATACATCATCAAAATAGGCCTTCGTACTCGCATACGTGCGCGCTCCGATCTTACCGCTCGTAAAGGCAGTATCTTCAGCAGTAAATTGGAGTGCACCATCTTTATAGACGAAGATCGTGCTGCCATTTAGAACGATTTTGTACGTGTAGAATGTGTCGGGCACAATACTTGGACTCGCGTAGCCTAATACCGTTTTAACACCATTGACCGATTTGATAAGTTCCATTTTCCGGCTGCTGGAATGATCATTATTTTTCAAATAGAGCAAGTAGTGGTTATTGGCATCCGTATAGCGAGCAACTAATCCCGCGTCCTTATTGCCGTTCGTGTTACTAGTTACGCTAACTTTCGCTTCCAACGTATAGTCAGTCCAAGTGGACTCCCCTGCGATGGAGAAGCTATTTGAACTGCCTGCTTGCCCGCTGTACTGTGAGGATTGCACCGACCAAGTCCCGCTTGTTGGTGTCCAACCTGTCGCAAGACCGTTGTTGAAATCGCTAAGAAGCAATTGTTGCGTGTCCGCAAACGTAGGGACGAACTTGACAGCATCCGCAAATGTATTCCCCGCATCGGTTGCTAATAGCTTCACCTCGTTGGCAGAGCCTGCTGTCAGCAGATAATTGCCGATCAACTGCCAAGTGCCTCCATATACTTGCTGGTTTACCGTCTTGGAGGTGTCCATGCCGCCACTATATGTGATCTCGAGCGGAGCCGCGTCTGGTCTGGTTGTGCCTGTTGGCCATCTCATGTAAATATCATAATTGCCCGTCACAGGAATTGTAGGCACCCACTTTGCCCACTTCGTTGTGTCTGCTCCACTCGTGCCATCTTCCCGATAATTCGGACCATAATAGTTAGTGGCCGGCGTGCTCTTAGCCGCCCATGCTGAATCCGTAAAGAAGCCGAAATCCGTGTTGTCCACTGTTATCGAACCATCGGCTGGCGGCGGTGTCAGTGTGAAGTAGTCCATGATCAGGCGGTATCCCGTCGCGCTAGCGTTCTTGCCCGTTGTGGTGATACGGAACAAGTAACTGGCAGGATAGCTGAATGTGTACGTGCCAAATTTAAGATCTTTATACGTCTCCGACGTATTCCAATATGTATCATACGTCGGTCCAATGTTCACGCCATTGATCGAAAGCTGAATGATACTATTATTACTCGCCTTCATGATGCGGCCCAGTACGTCATAAGTACCTGCTTGCGGCACATCCACGCTGAATTCCGTAAAGTCGCCTGCAGCCGAAGTAATAAAGCCAAGCTTCTTACCTCCACTCGCACTCGCGTCATTATAGACGTTAATACCATCTGTCATCAAATGAATGGGCAGCGTCTCCGCTTCATAAAGGTTAGGCATTGGGATCGGAGCCGGATTGGCCGTCTGCGTACCCGTCAAGCCGAATTTCACCTTGTACGCTTTGCCTGCTGAGTCTTTTACGTTCACCTTGAATTTGAGCGTCGGGCTATATTGTAAGATCGTTACCGCATCATCCTTCGAAATGAGGTTTTTCGCGGATTTTGCGACTTCGATATAGATGTGGCCAGTGTTATCTTGCGTCGGGTCCGATACCGATACTTCGAAATCGCTCGCGGTTTCCCGCGTCATAACCGACGATTTGGAATCAGACGTTACTCCGCCTACCGTCTTCCGCGCGTCCTGCCAGAAGTTAATGCCGGTAATGCCCAGTCCCGTTTCCTTAACAGCCTGCGCCTGGTTTGAATTCTCCAGAATGGTAATATTCGGCGATGCCGCGTAACTTGCCACTTGTGTGCTCGTTTTATTCGGAAGCAGGACGTAGGAATACGTTCCGTTCGTTGGGTTCACCCCATGATCGAACCAAAGGTTCATGTAATTGCGCGTGTAATCGGTCGTCGGAGCATCATTCCCATTGATGTCATTCCAACTGCCTATTCTCGCTTCTCGAAGTCCCTTGATCGTCGCGCCTCCTGGGAAGTAGTAACCGATGTCCGAACCGGACACGTTACCGCCTAGATGTATATAGTTCGTACCTGTCATGGTCTCCGCCAACCCGAGAGAAGTAGATTTGGTAGTACCATTCACGGTAAGGGCATTATTTCCAGCAGAATTGATCTTCCGGTTTTCGATGATTGTCTCCGTCGTAACGCCGTCTGTACTGTTAATATCGGAACCCAGCGCCACGATTTCATCGTCGAACATGAACCACGATTTTTTGGCCTTCAATGTTAAATCTACTATAGAGTTCTTCTCGTGAAGCGTTGACTGAAACTGCATGCCTGTTACGCCGTAAAGTCCCAATATGTCCGTTCCACCGGCAAATGCGTGCACGCCTCTTTGGTTGGCTTCTTGGCCAACGCCGCTAAGTACGGTCGTTCCCGGCAACCGGTAGTTGTTCACAGTCGGCCAGAAGTTGTCGTTGAATTGAGTCACATCGTTATTATAGAGCGTAGTCATCCCAGAAGAAACGTACCAAATGTTGTTAGGCTCGCTGTTGAGTGCCTCATAGTTTTTCATGCGATCCGAGAACATCCCTATATTGAACCCGTAACCTGGTCTCAACTGTACGACACGATCCATGCTCGCGTATTGCTTGTAAGTAATCTGCTCAGCCCGCGGTAAAATGCTTGAATTATTCAAAATACTTTTTGCTTCTATGAGCAGCCACATGTTTGCGTCTTTCAAATAAGTTTGGGCTGGATCTGCCTGCAGCCAGCTTTTGACCATGCTCCTAAAGGCAGCGGCATCCGTGCTAGAAGCTATATAAGCTAGTTGGATAAGCGCGCTGATAACATTACCGCTCGAGACATTATCCTCTTCATAGTATCTGGATATTTCCCTGCCGCGAACCGTATCCATGAAATTCCCTTTGTAAATCAATGGCTCAAAGGATTCATAGATCCACTTATAAACGTTCGCAAAGTTAGGATCAGCAACTTCCCAAGAGGATCCGTCGAGCAGATACATAATTTCGGCTAGACTTGAAATCAAGCTTGCACCGTATCCGCCTGCATATGCGATATCCGTATGCTGAATAAACGAACCGTCTATATAGAAACCATCGCCTTTCGTGACATAAGGAAGAAAGGCACTCATGCCGTCACGAGCATCGGCGAGTGTAGTACCCGCTGGAACATTATTTTTCCCAAGAATGGCTGCGATCGCACACACTCGGACTTCCCACATCCGATTAGCCCCGGTCATGTCGATATCATTCTGGAAATAGTTCACAGCTGCCACATTCTCATCAATTTGCGTCTGTGTTAAATCATCATACATAAGTGCTACAAGCTCATTCAGCGCAAGTGGGTCGCCTATTTCAAAATACCACCAGTTCTTACCGTAAGTCGAAGCGCCGGCATAATAAATGTGGCCATGCATCCAATCCAAACCGTCGATAATCGCCGCCTTCAAGTCTGGGTCTCCCATGAGGGGCGAGCCGTATGTTCGGTATGCCTTGGCCATATCGGCTAGAAACTGATAGGTATACATCGTGTTCTCTGGGTAATTACTGCCTATCGCGTAATAGTTCCAAAGTTTAGTCCGATTTACGTCCGTAAGCATCGTATCCCAAAGCTCCTGCGCTGTATCTGTAATCTCGTCGATACGCGCCGCAATATCAACATCGGTTAGTGAATACGTCGACGGACCTAATAACATGTCCACGTACTTCTCCCTTAACACATCAAATTCGTCGGATGCATAGGCTTTCTTCGTATCTACCGGTAAAAGCAGCGATCCAAAAGCAACTATCAGTGCTAAACTAAAAATTATCAATCTATTGAACGATTCAATCCGCATTCCATTAGCCTCCAATTGATTAATGTCATATTGGTGTCATTCCTTTGGTGATCGGAAAAGGACAAAGCACACTTTCGTAGCACACCTTCTTTAAAAGAACTTCCAGTCATGAACTGGAAGTTCTTTGCATTTACTATCTTGTTACCGAAACATCATCAAAATAGGCCTTCGTATTCGCATACGTACGCGCACCGATCTTCCCACTAGTAAAGGAAGTATCTACCGCACTGATTTGAAGCACACCATCTTTGTACACCGAGATATTGCTGCCATTTAAGACGATTTTGTAGGTATAGAACGTGTCAGCAACAATACTTGGGCTTGTGTAGCCTAATGTCGTTTTGACGCCAGCAACTGATTTCACCAGTTCCATTTTCCGACTACTGGCATGATCATTATTTTTCAAGTAGAGCATGTAATAGTTATTGGCATCCGTGTACCGAGCTATGAGCCCCGCATCCTTATTGCCACTCGTGTTGTTGGTTACACTGACTTTCGCTTCCAATGTGTAGTCGGTCCAAGTCGACTCACCAGCGATGGAGTAGCTGTTTGAACTTCCTGCTTGACCGCTGTATTGCGAGGATTGAACCGACCAAGTTCCACTCGTAGGGGTCCAACCTGTTGCAAGACCATTATTGAAATCACTAAGAAGTAATTGTTGTGTCACGCTTGGACCCGACTGTACAGCGCTGCTTACTGCATTGGAGGTTGTATCCGTTGTATGGAAGTAGTAAGAATGAATACCGACAGGCAGCTTCGTCGTATACTTGTAAGCTTTGCCGTCACTGTAAGTTACATCTGCAGGATCTACAGCTACCATTTGACGAACAATCCCATCCAAGATGAGCTCCATGGAAAATGGTTTCTCATTCTGCACATCCGTGTACGTTGTATTGAACGTGAAGTCCGTTGTTGCATCACCCGAAGCTTTATCAACACTAATCGCACTCAGGGTCGGTGCCGTTCCACTAGCTACGTTTGTTGCTTTAATCTCGTCCATGAACATTTCACCGTAACCAACAGCAGTTTGGTTCAACCAGATGGACAATGTCACTTTCTTTTTGCTCACGGCTGGAGATAACGTATCTAGATTATAGGCTAGATCTGTCCATGTAGTCGGAACTGTAATATAACCACCGGACAAGTTATAGGTACGCGTACCGTCATTTAATTCGATTTTCATCTTTAAATTAGCATAGCTTGGGTTCTTAACTTTGAAATTAAGATAACGGTATCCAGATAAATCAACAGAATCATGCCATGGCTGAAATTTAGCAAATGAATTAACCGCAGTCGGTGTTTGCGAGAATTTACCTACCGTTAACCCATCCAACGTTGTCTTGACGAAGGCCGCTGTTCCACCATTTTGTGTATACCAGTTTACCCATTCACCATTACCACCAACAGAACCCCAAATGCCGCCACCACCGAAATCATCGTAAATTAATGGTGTGGATGGATCTGGCAGCGGTGCAGCCACCGTGTAATGCGTTGAACTGTAGCTTTCTCTACCTGTTGCATCTGTTCCACGAATATCCACTCTTTTATTTGAATAGGCAGCTGAAGCACTTTCATCAACGGTCCCTGCATACACACTACCCGAAGCGGTCATCGGCAGGAATGTACCTGATGTGCCTGTGGATGAATATTCGAGATTAGACAACCCTGTTGTGGAACCGCTAAATACGGTTACGTTACCTCGCACATAATCGCCGATGGTGGGTGATGTAACAGGAAGTGTCGTCGGTGTTACTCCGCCTGTTGAGCTTGCTGTCGAATTCGCACTCAATCCCATTATCGTGTACAAAAGTCCTGCTTGAATACTGATACTGAACTCATTGTAACGCCATTGATTCGTATCATCTTCGTACAGTGAACGATCTTGATACCATGGGCTTACGCTCAGTTTATCTTTGGTATCTTTCATATTAGGTCCACTGACCATGGCGCCTGGGAATACCACACCCGACCCAAGCTTGGAATTGGAGCCTTCATCGAATCGCGTATGCGGGTAAGTAACAAAGTCCGAACCGATACCGGAAACCCAACTTATATTCCATGGATTTTCCCCAAAAATCCAGTACATCCCCTTCTCGACCGCACGCAATGCAGCAGGATCTTGGAATAGCTCGTAGTACCGCATCATGTCGCCAAGATAAGACGCATGCGGTTCGTTCACACCGAAATTCTTAAATTGGTTCAGTACGCTATATGGCGTATCATCTATCGAGGACAAGAAATAATCAACTTGTTGTTTCAATAAGGATTGAATATGAGCTTTCGTTGCAGTATCAGCAACTGGATAGAATTCCGCCAAGGACATCGGTCTCATATCCCAATAATTCGTTGATGCCAAATCAGCGAAAACAAGCGTGTTGATATTAGCTGTTGCTGCATTTTTGTAAGCTACGTTATTCGTCAATAAATACAGCTCTACATCCGCTAAAAGCTTGGAATTTGGAATGCCGCCACGAGTTCCGTAAGAACCAATTGGTCCATTCGGATTTGCAACGACGTAATTGTAAAATGTAACCGCAGCTACTTCACAATTGTTCGCGAAGGTTGTGAGCGCTGTGACCTTCGCTGGCGCGATGTCACCTTTCGTGATTGCTGTGCGGATTGCTCTTGCTGTTGCCGCTAATGTTCCCGCTGCTTTGGCGGAGCCTCCTACCCCTAATCCGGAGAGCTTACGATCGTCCGCTGTGCCGTTAATGTTGTCCGTCGTTTTAGCAGGGTGAATGAAGCTTCCGGCATTGTTCTTAAGATCATACATTTCACCGCCCAATTGATTGGCAAATTTGACTAAGTACTCACTGCCAAAGACGGCCTCATCGACTAGATCAGGAACGCCATTGCTGTCATTATCGAATTTGGAGCTAGCCGCATCCGCATGACGAATATAGGCCAGAGCTATTTCTGAACCTACCCATTGATTGCCTGCGTATTTGCCGTAATCTCCAGCATCATACCAGCTGCCAGTCAAATCATAGTGCGTCAAGCCGTCAGCCGATGACGCATCATCCAAGTGACCAGCTGGATGGTAAATATTAGCGGATGGTGCGACCGAGCTATATCCAGCAGGATACGCATCGGAAGTTGCTACGCTCGCGCGCAAGATGCGATAGAAAGCCGTCATTTCATCCTTGTAATTCGTCCAAATGTTCGGTTGAATTGCGAATGGAAAGGAGGAAATGCTATTGCTGACAACGGTATAATTCGTACCGCTAGCTGTGATGGATGAGAAATCGATCGAATATACGTGTTTATTCCAAAAGAAACCATCATACGTCATATTGCCAGTAGCAACAACGGTTGCACCATTCTTCACGACATATGATAGATCCGTTAGTGCAAGCTCTGCAGTTACTTTGGCATTTTTAAATCCACCAGCGTTATACCCCGCTTGGCTGACTGTGACATCGATGACTTGCGCTGTGTTCGTAACGACAGGTTGATTCTGGACCGTCGTTGATACTGGATTCGACGTCAAGTCTGTCGTTCGGAAATAATAAGTATGCGAGCCCACAGGCAGCTTCGTGATGAAATAATAATTTTTGCCATTGGAGTAGGTGGTATCTGCATTATCCTCTTCCCTCATATCATAGAGGGTATCGTCGACAACAAGCTGCATAGCAAATGGTTTCTCATTGTCTACATCTGTATACGTCGCTTTGAAAGTAAAGGATGTATTCTGATTATAGCCGCTCGCTGAGTTAGCGGTCATCGTGCCCGTTAGTGTCGGAGCAGTGCCACTGTTGTCCGTAGACGCGAAAATATCATCAATCAGCGTCTCGCCATAAGTACCCCCGGATTGACGGAGCCAAATTTCAAACCTCGCTGTCTTTTTGTTCAGGGCTGGAGTTAAAGCATTCAAGTCAAATTGACTCGTCGTCCACGTTGTTGGAATCGCTACCCAGCCAGCGGTTAGATTATAATTGGTCGTACCATCCCCAACAACAATCCGAATGAGTGAATTCGCATAACCTGGATTTTTCATCGTAACGTTTAGATACCGATACCCCGTCAAATCTACAGTCTCATTCATGGGCTGGAATTTGGCCCACGACGAGCTCGACGTTGGCGTTTGGGTGAATAACCCGACTTGACGCGAGTCGACGGTTGTCTTAGAATATGTGCCTGTTCCACCTGCTTGGTTGAACCAGTTCGTCCAGTTCTGCTTGAAAAGACCACCACCATTAAAATCATCATAAAGAAGTGGATTGTTAGGTCCTGGCAGCGGTGTTACAGCTGCTGAGGTTATACTTGGTGAAATCAACAGTGTGTTTAACGCGAGAATCAAACCTAAACACATGCACCAAAATCTCCTTGACCTTCCTTTCATACGAGTGGTGCTTGACATTAACCATTCCTCCTGTGCATCCATATTTTAGAAATCGCTTACATTCCAATTATACGCAATCTTTAATCATCGAACGATGATGTAATCTCAACAACTTGTGATCAATTCTGGGAGTTGGGCAACTTTGGCTACTGCTACCACACTACTGCTACTGTGCCTATCGCAGTTGACATGGTGGTTAAATGCACACACAAGCAAATAAGCAAGAAATAAGAATAGAAAAAGACAGACAGAAGGAATAAAGGAGGAACCTTCTCCTCGAATTCGTCTTGCATATTCCACTGACCGACATAATTGCGGACAAGCCGCGGTTTACATTCCCCTTTGTCAAATACCATCTGACACTGATTGTCGTAGAAGAAGAACGTATCCGACCAAGGCCGTGGCGCAACTCCACCAAGCGTCATCGTATAATCATTCACTTCGGACGAATGGGTTTATCCTTGGGCAAAGTTGTGAGTGTTACACCACACTGTGCAACGTGGGCAAAGAATCTGTCTCTACTTTAATAATCTTATCGATTGGAATTTGGTAGTTTGGTACTTATCAACGATTTCCTTATTTGATCTTTATTCAATTAGTTATACCTAGTTTTGCTAAGCGCATGTAAATAAAAAAGATCACCTTTCAACTTGCATGCTTCGCGGGCGATCTTTTTATGTTTTGTGCTACTGATGTCAACATTTGTTATACGCACGCACAGATTTTCAACTACTCTAACTGATTAACTAGGTCTTGTAATATAAGCTTCTCTTGACTAATCATGTAATGTAGTTTTTCAGAAACACTAATCATTAGGGATGCATCATTAGTAATAAAACTTTTTAATGCTATATTTCGTGTGATCAAAGATAAAGTAACAATTTCTTTATAATCGTCATACAGTTTTTTATAGTTTTTCAAAACACCTAATTCCCCCATGTATTTAATTCTATCTAACATTACAGTTTTATGATTCCAACTAATATGAAATGGTTTAATATGGAACTCCGAAAGCTTTTTATTTCCATTATGTATCTCATTCAAATTCTCAATTAAGACGTTATACACTTCTATACCGCAAATTAAGTTTTCTTTTGGGGTACCCAATATTGCATAACTATCCTTGGATGATAGATAATCTTGTATTAAAGTTGAAACCATTGCCGCATTAAAAATCCATTTTTCTTTCTCATATAATCCAAATGGACTTTTATTAAAACTCAGAACATTTATTCCGCTGATATTTTGTTGTAAATTAAATTTTCCCATTGAGTAATAACCACTACAAATCTCCTCATAAGTTGCTGTTTCGTAGCTATATTTCCCATTGAAAAAATCAGCAATATAAAATATTTTTTCTTCCGAATCAAATCCATAAATTAAAGCTGCATGATAATCATGTTTTTTTTGATATGCTTGGGTATATGCACGGATATGAAACATATCCAAGTAAACAAAAATATATTTATTTTTTTCTAATAACCGTAACATAAATATAACTACGTCTATATCTAAAATTTCAATACTTTCACTAGTCAAATGTTCTTGAGCAATTAAAGGACAAAATTTAAATATAAAATCATTATAAAACTCCAGCCCAGTTTGGATAAATTCTTTTCCCCGACTGTAAAGTTGAATAAAATTATTGTAAAACCAAGGAAGTGAAGATGATTCCGTTAAAATAATTGATAAAACAGCAGTTGTAGTAGGATAGGATGTGATGATAGGCTTGGCCAATGGCAAGCTTATTTTTTTCATGTTTTCTCCTCCTGACTTTAGTTTCAATTAGGCTAAAGATTATAGCAATGCGAAAAACTTCTATTGAAGTCCTTTCAAAATGTGCGACCGCGTTTTAAAGGTAGTTTCTATCGCCAATTATCAAGATTTTTTCAGGAACCGAAACCTTATGCTTTCTAATGTGGTAAGAAACAATCTATTCCTTTCCTATACTACCATTTTAATGGGTTTAGAAGTTTACACAACAGCACAAATAGGGGTGTTTAGCACCCCTTTTTACTCCGTGTATTCGCAGAAGATGTGTGAACCGTCCTTAAAGAGTTTTTAAATGTCCAAGGAATCTGTTAAGCGGCTGTTCCAATTTTTGTTTAACAGCAGCTGGCCACTTGACATAATCGCCACCATAGCAGCACAATAATGCAAATACCCAACGGTCAATCCCAAATGCGATGCAACCCGAATGCATGGGCTTATACTCATCATTTAGCACGTCAAAAGACTTACATAGCGAATCCTCCATATTATTAAACGAGGCAATAGAAAAAGAGCCGTTTCCTCCGCCAGCTTCCACAACCAATTCATACTTCATATTTCCCATAAGCTGATGCTGTCCTTTTGCAGTTTCCTCCGAAAAGTAGAAAGGATCGCTTGCCGTCTCAATTCTACCTCGCAAACCAAGCGATTCAAATAACGTCCATGCATCCTCCATAAAATGCTTTCTTTTAGTTTCAATAAATGACGAATCACCAAACATGACAATCTCTCTCATACTAAACTCATTCATACGGTGCCTGCCTAGTCTCCACACAGCTTCATGCCGGTAACAGGTGCCACGGGCGGTCAACAACAACGGATTCGATAACCGTTTTTCTGAGAACTCCGCATAACAATGAAAGCAGACGGCTGGAGAAAGCGCATAGGGGCTAAGTCGAGCAAGATTCTTTAAATCACCAGGTTCTCGAACCTTGTTTAGATCTTCTAAGCGATGCGGGAATTCTGACACCAAATGAATATTTTGGGGGAACGTCGGAATATATCGACATTTGTGAAGGATATCGAGTGGAATCATTGATGGGTAGCTGCGAAATTGTGCATTATGATGAAGAGATAATTCCTGTAATAGGCGATCTATTTGCTGGAACAATGTAACTGCCAGGCCTCTTCGTACAGATCCGTCAGCAGCGAACAAATCATCAATCAGATGCATCTCCTCTTGCTGTGTAGAAACCTTCTCATCACTTTCGATGTATGTGCGACTGCCAATGATTCTATTATGCCTTTCTTTCTCTATCAAAACAGAAATTGTTCTCTCGATCGTGTCTACATCAGCTTCAGGAAGCATATCGACAACGATCTCTTGCGTTTGATCGTCGAGACAACAACTAGAGATACCCTCAATACTATACACTAATTTAGAAAGCAGTGAATTCGCTTGCTTTACATTTAGCTTTCCTTCAGTCTGATAAGTTTTGATCATTACTGATGCACCTATCTTTCAATTAAAATTTATATGAACACATCGCATTTTTGATCATGCTTTTTCAGCCAAGCGAGCTCTTTCTCCAAGTAGTAGAAGGGGTGATCCCCAAACCATTCAATAGCTGCCGTATAAGTCATGTTGTCACGATCCAGTTGCTCGACAATCGACGTGTAATCAATGATGCCATCGGAAAGAGTTGTCAAGCCATCTCGATCACCACTTGGAGAATACACGTTATCAGGTGCGAATACGCCCAGCTTATCACGGCAAGATATGTTTTTTAGGTGATAGTTGATCGTCCACTCTTTCAATGCCCTATAAGCGTACAACGGATCACTTCCCAACTCCCATATATGTAAAAAATCAAGATTAACACGAATATGGGAGTGAGCCACCTCATCCAACAAACGGAGCGTGGATATGAGAGTATCCGCTAAGGTTTTTGGATGCGTCTCGATTACGAGGTAAACACCGTTCTCAGAAGCAAGTTGAGCAAGATTCCGCAATCTTGTCACACACCGTTCCCAAACTCTCGGATTAGCTACGGAGCTAGACTGATTCCCTGCAAATATACGAAGTTTATTGGTTCGAAACGTTTGAGCAAGTGCAAAGAGCGAATTCCCTCGTTCTAATACCGCCAACGTTTGATCATCCTCTGCGAATAAATCGATATAATCGCTAACCATTGAAATCCGAACGCCCTTAGCTTCCATCTTATCTAATAAGTGGGATACCTCATACTTATGGTTGCGCACTAGCGCCTTCGCATGAATTCCCCACAGTTCAATCCCAGCAAAGCCTTTCTCACAGGCAAAATGAACCAGGTCATTGAAAGAAACAAGCTCATGCCGAAATGAAATGGAACATAATGAATAATTCAAAATACACACCCCCAATACAATCGTGATCAGGCTTTTCTCAACTTTTTGAAACGTTCTGAGTATAACTCCTTCTCTTGGATATAAACCTTCACAGGAACTTGATAGTCCTCTAACTTGTCTTGGCAAAAGGCTCGTATTCTTTGCTTAAGCTCCTTAGCATCAATCAGAAGCTCGGTATTAACAACCGCAGTAACTACATGGCCCAACAAGGAGCTAGGTTCTCCCTTGACAGTAACATCCCACACCTCGCCCATTTGGAGCAATACTTCCTCCACCTCGACAGGGTATACTTTCCTTCCTCCTACATTAATGATTTCTGAGCATCGCCCGAAAATCCTCATGTACTCTCCATCCACGCTTACTTGATCCTGCGTATTAAACCAGCCTTCTTTATCAAATGGGCTTGGCGCATTCAAATATCCGACCATTGCCGTTTGAGAACGGATATGAAGTACACCATCGACGATCTTTGTCTCTATCCCTTCCCCTCCGATTTTCAACCAGGGAGATCCAGAATGCTTCGACTTGGCCCGCATAATGCCGAGCTCCGATAAACCATACGTTTGTCGCATTTGAATGTGAGGGAACTCACTGTTTAATTGCTGCAGCGTATAATCCGGCATTACCTCTGTACCATACGAAATCACACGCAATGAAGACATATCAAATTGCTTATATGCTCTCGTCATCAACAGCATATTCAGAAAGCTTGGCGAGGTAGGTAATAACTCTACGTGATGCTTCTCTATCAATGCACAGATCTCCGAAGGAGACCGGCTTGGAGGCACAATGATTGTACCTCCGTTAGCCAACGTATGAAACAAGGTGTTGATTCCGCCAATATGGTCAAAAAGCAGGAATGACAAGGTACGCAAAGTATCTCTCGATACCTTATAACGTTCAAGCAATTGCGAGATATCGTGAAGAATCGCCTTTGGTGCACCAGTAGTTCCAGACGTAAAAAGGATCATACCAGCCTGCCCTTTGAGAAGAAACTGCTCCAGAAGTCCCGTATGGGCGCTGCGTTCATGATTTGCAATACGGTAGCTGTCGCCGTCGAAGTGAATCGATTTGTTAACCTGAGCGATTTGGTATAACTCCTGAAGTCTATGTCTTACATTAACAGATACAGGAACAATCACATTACCGTTTGCAATCAGTGCCAAAATCGCTCCGCTGACAACAGGAGAATAATCTCCCTCTAACAAAATCACCTCTCCAGAGCTTATCTGACGTTCGATTATAATATCTTTCCAGTTCGTATAGTCCTCCAATAATCTGCCAAACGTCACTGAATTATCAATAAAAACCATTGCTTCCCTATCAGCAAAATCAGACATTTTATCTAGAAGCCATCCAATTGACAACGTGCTCGTTCCTCCTTCGTTATGGCGGCAAGTCTATGCTTATTGTGCTACTTGTACAGCTATTCGCTCTAGAACATATTCTTGAAGCAGACAATATTTACTTAAGATCGGCATCGCTATATCTTGCACGTTGATTGTGATATTGAATTCTTCTTCCAAATCTACAAATAGATTAACAATAAGAATGGAATCAAGCGCCAAATCGTCCACAATATTAGTATCTGACATTATCTCTTCCGCCTCTACCATTATCCTTGCGTTCCGTATAAGAATTTCTTTCAGTCGGTTATCTAAGCTCTCATCACTCATTGAGCTCCCTCCCTAATGGCGAGATACAACCATTCCAAAAATTGCAGTTCGATGCGTTTCAGCTCATCAATTCGAACTAAAATAGACGGAACGACTGCCTGGTTGTTTTGCCCACTCTTGTATTTTAGCAGGAGGAAATTAATCAAATTCCACATAGCTAAAATTGCATCAATTTGTCGTTGTCCTTCCTCTTCCTGCGCCACGCTAAAATCTGCCATATCCTGGTATGTATTCCAAACCACACTACGAAGCCGTCGAATAGAGGTAATAGTTTTTGTATTGATAACTATCCAATCGTTCCTTCTACGGATCGTCCACCCGTCGGAATTCCGTAGATCCTCCTCGAAGTGCTCCAATGCTCGAATGCCGCCATGGCGATTATTAAACCAATGCTGCCAAGCTCTCACCTTCTGTTCGTGTGAGCTACCCTTAGGAATGATCGGATCCGACTTGCTTTTTCGCTGATTTCTATACAGCGTCAACATCTGCTCGGTGCAATGAATCAAGCATGACTCCAAATTAGGCTCCGAGAAGGGAACCACCGAATCTTCCATGACGAAATAGTGAACCTCATTGCTCCCTAGGCGAATAGCGCTTGCGTAGGTAAGCTCATCCGGACTTAGGGTTACGACCATATTGACGACTGGGTCCGTTACGAGATAACGCTCCTGCTGTTCATCCCAACCGTAGAGCAGAATCGAATGCTGGAAGCCGCTCTCCTCCATGCCCAAGAAAGAGCGTGGAAAAAACTCAAGCTTGGACGCCTGGCATAAGCAAATCGCACTGTGTCCGCTACGAATATAACGCTTAAGCGATTCCTCATCGCCTTTGATAAACGTCATTTTCAACCCATAGAAGTATTCCAACGGTAGTTGCCGCGCTTCCTTTCCCGATAGCAGCGTTTTGAACTGATAACTTAAATTCCAATAACTCAACAAAATCTTCCTGTAGTCTTTTCCTTGAATGTTTAAATAGGTTAAAACGCAGGAAGTGAAGCATTCCATAAATGCCAAATTGATATTCTGTTCATTATTTACTTCAATGACTTGTTGCACCTTTTTCATCCTCCTTTCATAACCTCACTTGTCTGCATGTAATTCTGAGCTTTATGAAATAGTGAGTAATTCCTGGTGCTTAACCAACTCGATATAGTTCCCGCAGCGCTTCATTAAATCGTTATGCGAACCGAAATCGATGACGGTCCCCTGTTCCATCACATAGATGATATCAGCGCACACAATCGATTCTAGCTTATGAGTGGAGATCAGCACGGTTTTGTTCTTCATGATTCGGTATATCGTAGACATAACTTGATCTTCCGTATTTCGATCAAGCGCCGATGTTGGTTCATCAAGGATTAGAATGTCCGGTTCCTTAATGATAGCCCGGGCAATCGCCACTCGTTGCCGTTGTCCACCAGATAACTGAAAGCCCTGATTATCCAATTTCGTATAGATACCGTCAGGCAAATTGTCAACGAACGATTTCAATTCTACTTCACATAAAGCCTTGTACACCTCGTCTTCTGTTGCGTTGAGCTTTCCCAACCTCACATTGTCTAATAGCATCCCTTTGAATAAAAATGATTCCTGGGAAACAAAGCTGATTTGAGAAGAGATCGCTTGACGCGACAAGTCTGCTAACGTATTGTGACCTATACAGATATCACCAGCTTCAACAGGCATAAAGCCCTGCAATGTTTTAAACAGCGTAGATTTCCCCGAACCGCTTCTTCCAACAAAAGCGACAACCTGACCTCTTGCTATCTCGATGGAAACTCCCTTTAGTATGGATACCCCTTCATAGGAAACATACAAGTCTCTACACGAAATAAATGATTGTTTTTCTTCCGTGTTTGACCTTCTCTTTAACATCTCCAGAGTTGAATCCGTTTGCAAAGTTGAATCCCGAACAATATGCATATCAGGATCGTTTTTAAGTAAACCGACATGAGCCTCAGTCGGGGTATGGAGAAATTGTTCAATTCGAGACATGGATGCTTCACTTCCAAGTAGATCACTGATCAAATAATTCATATTCTGGATCGGGTTCAAAACGGCTTGAATGTACTGAACGGCTGCTACCATCATACCTACCGTAAAGACACCATCTATCACTTGACCGCTTCCAAACCAATATAGTAGCGTTACAGTTATTGCGATGACCAAAGAACCTGTTCGACCGGAAAGCTGTCGAAACATCCCCTCCTGAATGCTTACCTTAACAAGATCTTTGTACATCAATTCATTGCGGCGTTCCTCCCATTCTTCCAAACCATAACTCTTTATTTCACGCGAACCCTGAATACTTTCGAATAAACTTGTGCCAATATCCTCGTTATGTATTCGGAGCTTGTTTACTGTATCTTTGATCGGCCGGCGGTATAAGCGTGGGAATCCCATAACAAATGGTATGCTGCACATGGCAACAAGTCCTAGCCGCCAGTCCATCATAAAAATAATTACGAGCGAAACTGCCATTTGCAACCACTGCCTTACTAATTCTACCGCAAGAACATTTATAAATTTGGAGGTTGTAGTAGTGTCCATTCCCATTAATGCCATGTATTTTCCAACGCCGTTTTTTTCAATTTCCATTAAAGGAATTTTGCGAATATGTCGTAACACTGTGCTTCTTAGATCAAGGGTGTTACGTGCCTCCAAATAGCGAAAAATACTAAAGCCGATAATGGTTAGCACAGCGGAAACAATTGTTATCCCGAGTGATGAGCCCAACAAGGGCATGATCCAATTAATCTGTTTACCGATAAGCACCTTATCAATAAAACGGGAAATCAGAAACGGTTGCAGCAAATCTAATACTAAACACAACATCGTCAACAAAAATGCTAATCCTGTTAACCACCAACGCGGGTTAATATAACGGATCAAACGAATGTACATCTTAATGCTATTCATGAACGTAACACCTCATCTGTAACTGTAAAAGTGCTGCTTCGCCATTCACTAAACACTTCAATTAGCTCTTTTTTCACTTCAAGCTCTAATTTGTCAAGATGATCCCCTTTGGCAGCAAATAAAGTTAAATCAACAGGTTTATTCAGAATTTGATATCGTGTCATTGTCAACATCAAACTTTCCCATCCCTTAATCAGTTCTTTAATCGTAGAAATGGTCTTGGTATGTTCGTTTCCCGTGCGCTCAGATAAATATTGCAAAACGTAATAATAGCCGCCGTATCTTTTGGAAATAACCCCGACTTCATGGATGGAAGAAAAAAACGACTTAGGTAAATATCCGCCGTTCCTTTCGACCGTAGTACGGACGAAGTTTTCTACCTCTTTTAATAATCTGCCCGGTAATACTTTTAATTCTTTTTCAAACAATTGGATAATTGTTTGCTCATCTGCCCCTTGGAAATGGCCCGTGTCGATTATCAATCCTTCGCCGGATTCATTGTAGCCAAATGACTCCCATAATTCCTGATGCGAAATAAAACCTTCCCAATCGAAATACGGATCATTAATCCTCCATTCCTGTTCCTTACGTTGTTTTACGATCACATAATGGGGAGTATGCTTGGAGCGGTACTGACTTGAGTAAGGTAAGTAGAATAAATCGACTAAAATAATCGAAACCTTCTCCTTATTTCCACCACGCATACGATTCATTAAATTAGAAAAATTTTCATGTTTTCCGACAGTTCTATCATACCAATGCTCGCAAGAATTTCCGTAAAGCATGGCAAACTTACTGTTCCAATCCTTGTAATCCACGGATTCGCTTGCATAGAAAATTCCATTCTCGTTCACTTCGAAATAAGCATCCCATACACCCAAATAGAGCGGTCGGAAATCCAATCGGCCATCCTCCTCAAGAATCGAGGCATAGCAGTCCAATAAACAGTGAACTTGACCGAACTTCTTCACAAACTTACTCCTAATTTTTGATTGATTTGTTTATTGATCACCATCAGCGTTGCAAAATTCTCCGTAAGCAGCTCATCGTCATCAAAAGCAATTTCGAGATTAAGCTCAATTTCCACAATCAATTTAATGATACGTACAGAGTCCATTCCCACTTCCTGAATGAGCTGATCATCCCCCAGTTCATGCTCCAGTGATGGCGTTTCAGTTAGATGTGCAATCGTTTTACGCAAAAAACTCACAATTTGCTGCTCTTTTGTTAGCTGAATCAATTCGCGAACCACCTTTATTGTTTATTTAATATAAAAAATGCTTTGATTTCGCTCGCAATCATCAACACTTCATCTTCCGTCAGCCCAATGTGCACTGGCAACGACAAAATCTCACTCGCATAAGCCTCTGCTACTGGGAATGAACCAGCATCATACTCAAGAAACGAGTAAGCTGGCGTAAGATGTATGGGAGCCGGATACTGTACAGCAGTTAAAACACCTTTTTTCTGCAAATGTTTCTTAAGCGCTTCTCTATGGCCATTTTTCACTCGAATCACATAGAGATGGTATACATGTCGGCTACTATGAAGCCCATTTGGAATAATAATATCTTCGATATCTTGTAAATAAGTTTCATACCAATCCGCAATAGTACGTCGCTTATTAGACCATTCATCCAGATAAGGCAGCTTCAAATGTAATGCACTCGCTTGAAGGGAATCCAAGCGGCTATTAAATCCAGGGATATCGTGCTGATATCGAACCTCCCCACCATGACTTCTTAATTGGCGTAGTTTTGTCAGCAGCTCGGGTGAGGAAGAAACGATCATCCCTCCGTCCCCTAAAGCTCCTAAATTTTTGTCCGGATAAAAGCTAAAACACCCCATAATTCCCCAGCTACCTACTGCTTTTCCATTTAAGCTGGCTCCGGCAGCCTGCGCACAATCCTCAACAATATGAATTTCGTTTTCTTCCGCCCACGGCAACCATTCGCGGAGGTCAACCAGTTGCCCATACAGATGTACAGGAATAACCGCTTTCGTTCTAGGCGTTACACATGCTTTCACCTGCTCAAAGTCGATCAAATAGGAGTCGTCGCAATCGACAAGAACGGGCCTTGCTCCTGTCTGATGGATAGCGCCTACAGTAGCAATAAACGTGTTTGTTACCGTTATAACCTCATCTCCAGGTCCTATACCGAGTGCCTTCAGCGCTAAGAACAAAGCATCCGTCCCATTGCCGACTCCAACCGCTCCCTTCACTCCCGAATAAGCAGCGAAGGCGGATTCAAATTTAGAGACGACAGGCCCACTAACAAACATACCGTTTTGAGCAATTTGTACTACTGATTGAAGCCAATCCTCACGTATGATATTAAATTCATACTGTGGAGCCGAGAACAAAATTCCCATGTGCCAACTCCTTATTTTGCTGCGCGCAAACGCGTATTTTATCTAGAACCTTCATTGTTTCAATGGCTTCTTCCAGTGTAACTGCTAGCTCACCGCCGTTCAGAATGCAATTGGCGAAAGAAGAGTAGATGGAAAGAACACCTGATTTCCCATATTCCTCCATTTTCAATTCACGGACGGGCTTGCCTTTCTCATAGAGATACGCCTCACGATCTGACATAATTTGCAGCGTAGCCTTCTCTCCTCCAATGATCCAGAGAGGCGAAGGCACATTGGAGGCAAAATTAATGTCCATTGACATTATCACTTGCTGTTCAGTGCTCATCGTCGCATGAACAAAATCATCAACTTCGCCCTGCTGCCAGCGCAGATTCTTCATGCTCGCATGAATCTCCACACATGACCCGAGGCCTAAGTTCAACAATTGATCAATAAGATGGACGCCCCAGTCGAGTAAAGCGCCTCCCCCATAAGCTTTCTCATTTCGCCATGCCTGATGAAAGGATTTCACGCCGAAAGAGGCACCTGAACCGAACGTATGGTAACGCCGTTCAACGAAGAGAATATCCCCCAAAAAATCTTCAGCAACCATTTGCTTGGCCAGTAGAAAATCGCTATCGAATCGGCGATTATGAAACACCGAGACACTTTTTCCTTCTTGATCCGCAATCACTTTTAATTGAATTGCCTCATTGGCATCTAGGGTTACAGGCTTTTCTATTATCACATGCTTACCTTTGCGCAACGCTTGTGTTGCAATCTGATAATGGCTGCTGGGAGGCGTTGCAATCAATACAGCGTCAATCTGGGAAGCAAACAGCGCCTCTAAGTTTGAGAAGGTGGCAAAACCACGCTTAGCGGCAAGCGCCAAGCGTGGGGACGTAACATCAAATATCCCACTTACTTCGATTTCGGGCAATTGTTTCAACAAAGGGAGATGAATCAACTCTACGATTCTGCCGAATCCTACAATACCTAACTTTATTGTATCTATCATACTTATACCGCTGCTTGTTGTAGAGTCAGGATAAATTCTATTAAAGAACCTACTGTAAGGAATGTTTCCGGCTCTACGCCAACTTCAGGCACTACGACATGAAACACCTCTTCAACATAGACAACTAATTGAAGCACCATGATCGAATCGATGTTCAAATCCTCGTACAACCTGTCAGAATCTTGCAACAGCTCTGGTACGCCCTCAAGCTCCAAATTTTCCACCATTACCGTTCTTAATTCCTTCTTAATCACTAAGTTTTGCTGATCCATTAAAATCTCTCCTGTTCCTGTAATAGTTTTCGACTTATTTTACCTGAAGGCATCTTGGGAATTTCAGCTACTATTTCAATAACGCTTGGAACTTTAAAGGCTGGAAGCTGATGCATACACCAGGAGCGAACGTCTTGCGCTTCTATTGATGGAGTTGCTACTACTATTGCCCTGATGGCTTCTCCCCAAATCTTATGTTCCGTCTTTACAACGACAGTTTCACGGATGCCCGGCATGCGTCCGATTACCATTTCCACCTCAGATGGAATGACCTTCAAACCGGATACATTAATTAAATCGTCCAGCCTCCCATACAATTGCAGATTTCCTGTCTCTATGTCCAAACGTCCCAGATCCTTTGTAGCAATATCTTTGAAGTCGCCGTCACAAGTCACCAGAATCTCGCCCTTCCAATCCTCTTCCTCGTGATCATCAGGACGAATTGATATCTCAAGGTGACCTAGAGGCTTACCTACATCAGTATGTGAGAATGGATGCTTACTAACGGAGATGCAGCCGATTTCTGTACAGCCGTATTGCTGCCAAACTTCATTCGTTTGAACCTTCATACGGTTCAACAACGCCTCGGAAGGTGGTGAGCCCGATATTACCACCTTATGGCAACCAACCTTGCCTATTCCCAGAGCATCCAATACATTATAAATATAAGGCACTGTGTAAACGATAGGATCTTTAGTCGATTTAATCATATGCAGGGCAAACTTTGGATTCTTATCCTGCACAATCGTTGGCTGAACTCCTCTTGCCCATGATGCTAGTGTTCCTGTTATGAGGCCAAATGAGTGTGACACGGGTACAAGTATAACTGGCTGCTCATAGGGCGTTTCATCAAACAAACGATTATAATGCTCGATCTCTTGATCGACCAGCTTCCAGGAACGGGATATCAATGTAGGTGCTCCCGTCGAACCAGAGCTGAATTGAAGAATTGAAGGTTCATAGGGAATCGATGAAACACTAACCGCAACAGCCGTTTCCCAATTCTCAAACAGCAGATATGAACACTCCCCTTTTCTGGCGATCTCCCTTGCCGTCTCGAATGGCGTGTCGGCATGCATCAACAGTACGGAACCTCCACGTTTGCGAAGGTATATCACAGCTCCTAATAACTCAAAAACATGCTTCAAACAAATCGCATATCGTTTCCCTTCAGGATTGCGATAGGGCTCCATGTTCCCCATCTGATCGAATAATAATCTTAAATCATCTTTGTCGTATTTCTGACTATCAATTGCGAACATTTCCTTCCACCTCTTAACAAATAAAGCAGATAATGATACATTGGTTACAGAATGATCAGATACATTTGGAATCTATTTCTATTTTACTTAATAGTGATTCCAAGTAACAATCATCAATTATTCAGAAAATAGAGGGTTCTTCAGATGTTGCTAAATGAGAAATCCATTTTAATGCTGCAATTTGAGAAAATGCTTCCTGCGCAATTTATTGAGCTTCATTCTTCTATTCAGGAAGAACATAGTCCGAATTTCCAATTAATTTGGCCTACAGTTATTACCGATCCAGAATTCACCTATGTATCCATCATTGCACCCCATGTTCGCATTCAGCTAGACGACCATTCCTGCCAACATTACTGCTTACACTTCCAATCCACCTTTCTGGAAACTGCTTACGACATCAATCCTAAGACAAATTCTTTACGAGTCCTGGCCTCCTCTAATGCACTTAACATCTTAGTCCTGCTCCCCTCCTTGGCTAACCAGTTTAACAAACAATGGCAGGTTAACATTTCTTGCGCGATTACTTCATTGCTCGGCGAAATGCTTGACCGATTTCCTGAGAAACAGAAACCAGAACCGGTCTTGCCAAAGAAATATCACTCTGATGATGGATTAAAAAGCGCTCGAGCAATTCTCTACGCAACCCGATACATGAAAAAGCATATGAGTAATCCTCAGCTTTCTTTACAAAATGTAGCGGATGCAATTGGCTATAATTCCAATTACTTTTGTCAGGAATTCAGTAAAATCTTTTCAGTATCGCCTATTCGATTCTTAAATCATTTGCGTGTCCTTCGCACGTTACAACTATTGGAGCAATCAGAATTGAGCGTGAACACGATCTGCACGCTAGTCGGATTTACAAACCCAAGTCGGTTATCCAGCATGGTGAAAGCCGCTTCGGGCATGACCCCTTTAAAGTTTCGACGTTCCAAGAAAATGCAATCCATTTAGCGATGAAGGAGACTATCAATGTCAACCGTATTGTTTTTGAATGGGCCAGCTAGCGGTCACGTTTATCCCACTTTAGGTGTAGTACAAGAGTTAATAGCGGAAGGTGAGCAAGTTGTTTACGTATCAGGTGAGGAGTTTCGAGACATGATTGAGCGGATTGGAGCGACATTTGTCTCCTATGAGAATTTCCTCCATCAAGACGATCCTTTTCGTACCAATAAACATTATTTATCATTAGTTATTAAAATATTATCATCCTACGATACCATTCTCCCCTGTATTACTCAGTTGGCCGAGCAATATTCCTTCGATTACATCATCCATGACTCTATGTACGGATGCGGCAATGTTGCAGCCGATTGGTTGGGTATTCCAAACATCGCTACTTGCACTTCATTTGTCCTCGCAGAACGTTTACTTAATGACAACTCAGGAAATCGAACAAAATTAAAAGATAACCTGCTGCTCATGAAAGAGTTCTCCACGCTATCGAAGCGAATTTGGAGCACTTATCCCATTAGACAAAAAGTTAATATAAACGAGATATTTTTTAATGAAGGGAAACTGAACCTCGTTTTTACATCTGAGTATTTCCAGCCGCAAAGCGAGACCCTGGAATCTCATTACCAATTCGTTGGATCTATTCTGACAGACCGGCATGAACCACCACTTTCACTGAAGCGAAAAAATCAGCAAAAGTTGATCTATATTTCGATGGGCACCATGTTTAACAATGTACACTCATTCTATCAGATGTGCTTTGAAGCGTTCGCTTCCTTGGATATCCATGTTGTTCTATCGGTTGGTAAACGAATCGACATGAAGGACCTCCTGAACATCCCGGATAACTTCACGGTCCTTCCGTTTGTTTCACAATTACAAGTTCTCAAGGAAGCGGATTTATTTATCACCCATGGAGGAATGAACAGCGTTAATGAATCGTTATACTACGGGGTTCCCTTACTCGTCATCCCCCTCGCTGCCGATCAACCTATTGTGGCCAGTCGCATTGCCGACCTAGGCGCAGGCAAGCAGTTGGACAAAGATGCCTTGACCACAGACTTGCTGCATGAGTCCGTGAAAGAACTGCTGCATAAAGAAACCTATCGTAAGGTAAGTTCTAAGATCGGAGAGAGCTTGCGGGCAGCTGGCGGACAAAAGAAAGCGTTGGAGCATATTAGGATGTTTAAACGGGAGCATGGGATCAAAAACTAATGGATAATTCGCAGAATCCAAACAAATGGAGTTAATAACCTATATTAAAATGGCAGTTTAGGAAAGGTTCGGAGAACCCGATACGTTGCCAATCAGATGAATATAGTTGGTTCCCGTCATAACCGCTATAATGCCCGAGGATGTCCGTTCCAGTCCTGCTTTTGTCACTGCGGCTGATGGCCGTTTGTATCGTGTTTTGAGGCGCCGTAGTAGCCTGCAGCCATTAGTTAATCTGGCTCAGGTTACTATTAGTCATTCTATCGCTGGTGTGCCAGCCACAGTTGTTCTCAGCGTTAATAGACTCATAATTACCGATTCGGCTGGAAACATGCTTTAGTCGAAACTGGATCTAAACTGAACCACGCGGTCATACCTACAAATTGTTGGCATTTCACCATTTCCCCTCAGGAAGCAATGGTAGAATTGTTCAAGATATAGTAACTAATATTTGATCGTTTTCTTGAATGCGGTTACACCAATGGAAGCATCAATTTGAGACAGGCGTACGATTGAAGATATAACGTAAACAGCTGCTTGATTGTCCTGTAATCCATACCTGGAGATCTCCTTGCCGCGAACCATTTCCAACAAGCACTTTTATAGATGAAGGGCTCGTAGTAACCATCAGATCTGCAATTCCTGATAACAGCTCTGTACCGTAACCGCCATTATATGCATAGTTATTATGCTAAAAAAACGTCGGTATAGAAACTGTAAAAATGAACAGAATCCATCTATTCGCATCAAGGAAGGTAACAAGTTGCTAATTTCTCGCTACCTCAGACAAGAAAGAAAAGAGGAACCTCGCAAAAGCGAGGTTCCTCTTTTCTTTCTTCTATAATCTACATCTTTTTCCGGAGTAATAACCGTATCATTCTTTTCTCTCCAGTCAAATTGAAGCGTAGAAAAACTAATTCATCTTTAATCACTTTCAATTCCACATGGTCTGAGCAACTTTCGATTTCATAGTCACCTAGCTCATCGTCCCAATACGTTAACCCGAACGGCATCGGCTTCCAGTTCCCGATCTCGTAGACGAGCTCGATGCGTTCACTCGATTTCTCGTACGTCGTTATGAATAACGGTGGAACCTTCTCCTCGAATTCGTCTTGCATGTTCCACTGACCGACATAATTGCGGAGGAGCCTCGGTTTACATTCCCCTTTAACGAATGCCATCTGACATTGACTGTCATAGTAGAAGAACGTATCCGGCCAAGGGCCAGCCGCAACACCACCAAGCGTCATCGTGTAGTCGTTCACTTCGGGACGAATTGGTTTATCCTTTGTCAACATATAAGACGGGGGAGTGATTTGGTTACGTTCATGATAAGTTGCCAACGCTTTGGGCAAGGTAGTGAGCGTTACGCCACACTGTGCAACATAGGCAAAGAACCGATCCAACATTCCTTCACATGCCTCAACATGTGAAGCCGGAAACACCTGAAACCGATCACTGAACTCCATTTCATGTGCTTCTTGCTGTTGCAGAAAGAACACCTGCTCATTGTGATCCGTATTTGCCAAATATTCGTCAAAGAGCATTTGCCAATATGTGATCTCTTCACCGGTACACAACCCTGCGCGCAGCACATCATTAGGGTCCGTCGAGTATATGACAGGACTTCCCGTATGGTAGGACAAGTGCAAATCCCGTGCTGTCCATTCGCAGGCGACGACTTTGCCTTTGCCTGCATGTGGAATCTTGTAGCGATGGCTATCCACATACCAGGATCCCCAAGGGATCCCTTTATGTGTAATACCGTCCCACCATACTTGCTCCCAACAATAACCCCACATGCCTTGGAAATCCAGTTCCTCGAGCACTTCAATCACTTCATTGTAAATCTTGCCCCGTGCTGCAATCTTGGTTGTCGCCCAAGGGAAAGCCTCCTGTACATGTTTCCAATCGGTTTCAAGACGTGCTTTCAATGCATCCTTCGACATCGCCATATCTTCCATGAAGAAAGGACATTGCAGAATGATATCATCGCCATATGCCTCATGCCACTGCCGAATTTGCTCACCCAACACGGGAATCGAGCCTCGGTTGACGATCCATGTCACGGGTATGCCATATGCATGGGCTAATCTTGCTGTTCGCTCCACACCTTCGACTGCGGTTCCATGTCCCCAAGGAGTGTCATAGTGGGAAGCATAGCTGACGAAGGTGTATATGAGGTTCTGGGGTTTCAACGGTAATCACCTCAAGCTCTTCCTATTTTTTGTTCTCTTTCCACCATGCATCGATTTGTGTTTGCAGCTCCTTAGTGACTTTATCAATCCCTGCTGCTTTCAGCTTCCCATTGCGCTCGTCGATCAACTTCGAAGGATTAGGTACAGTTCCTGTACTAACAAGTTTATACTCGTTCGCAATTGTCGTCAGCTGAGCAATTTCATTCTTTACATTCGTATCATCAAAGACGAAGCCGATCAGTGGGAAACGCTTTGCATCATTATTGAACTTTTTCCAGCTTTCGTACAAATCATCTGGTTGACCTTGCTTTAAGTAGTTCAAGAATTGATTGCCTAGCACCCAGAACACTTGACTGTCATAGCCTGAATCTTTGATTAGTTCAATACGATTAGGACCTACTTTTTTGTAGTGCTTACCTTCAATACCACTCACAAGCAGATTGATAACATAAGGGTCTGTATGCAAATAATTGAGGACCATCATCGCTCTTTCAGGATTTTTGGACGTTCTAGATATCGCAAGCATCGAACCTGTAGCCAAATCTGTCGTTACAATCGGCTCTTCAACAACATGAGATACCCAATCATAATTATTTGCATCATAAATCTTTAATTCGATATCAGCGCCTGGCTTCCACACAGAGGTTTGCTGCCACATCTTACCTTGCTTGCGAATATCACCAACAAGCGTCGTCACAGTTGCTGCATCCGCATTAATATAACCTTTCTCAAAATACCTGCGGAACACTTCAGCATCGGACTTATTCAAATCAACAATATCTTGGTCAAGAATCGATTTGACTTTCATTTCTGTTGTTGATTTGTAATCCAAAAGCCACATAGGCGTCTTGGCAGGCACAGGTCCAATTGGTCGATAATTTGATTTGGATTCATACATCATAAAGCTCGCACCGCCGCCAGTCGGGCCACTCACATAATAATTGAGCATATCGGGGTCATCTTTCTTAATTTTCTCAAAGTAAGGCTCTAAATCTTCTACTTTATTGATCTTATCGATTGGAATTTGATACTTATCGACGATATCCTTACGGAAGGTGAAAGCCTTACCTTGCGTAATCTCCTTATTCGTTGGAATCGCATACAATTTACCTTTGTAACGTGGCGCTTCTAGGTAGAAAGGGTGAAGCAATTTTTTGGCTTCCGGTGCGAATTTATCCACAAGCGAATCCAGTTCTAAGAATGCCCCCTTCGTCACATTACCAGCGAAATCCAACCAAGATGCTGTGAATACGAGATCCATTTTCTCACCGGTATTCATCATAAGCTCTGTCTTTTTCTTGTAATCACTCGATGCGATCGGCTGCAAGGTAACTGTTGTGTTAATTTTCGCTTTCAAATATTCATTCAGCTTCTCTTGAATAAGCGCGTCATCCTTCTGCGGCTTCGCTTGATAGACGAGTGATACATCATACGGCTCCAATGCTGCTGCATTAGGACTCGCTGTTGCCGTGCTTCCTGCAGTCGTCGCTGGACTTGCCGTACTTGCTGTGTTGCTGCTAGAACATGCAGGTAATACTGCGGTTAATCCAAGCGCTAGCGCCATTGGGGCTAGCAATACTGATTTTCTACGTTTCATTGTGGACCCTCCTGTAATGAATATTATAAGAAACGGCTTACGAAAGCGAGCAGCAATTCGCAGCCGGTGTTACTGTGATCAGCCTTTGACGGCACCGACAGTTAAGCCTTTGACGAAATATTTTTGGAAGAACGGGTAGACTATCAGTATGGGTCCCATAGCAATAAAAGCTAAGGCCATTTGCAGGGACTCGTTAGGCAAATTCTTAAGCAGCTCTGGATTCTGAGAAGCTACCGTCAAATTATCGCGGATATACTGAACATCTTTCAGTACGCGCAACATGAGGAACTGTATCGGATACATATGCTCCTTATTGATAAAGAGCAACGCATTGAACCAATCATTCCAATAATTAATCGTTGAGAATAAGGCCATCGTCGCCAATACTGGAAGCGATAAGGGAAGCACAATGCGTAAGAAGATACGCAGCTCACCTGCTCCATCAATTCGCGCAGATTCGATCAAAGCGGGATGGATTGTAGACTGGAAGAATGTTCGCATAATAATCACGTTGAACGGAACAATTAAGAGCGGTAGGATCAATGCCATATAAGAGTCTTTCAGGTGAAGAGTCTGGGTGTAAATCATGTAACGACTCACGATTCCGCCGTTAAATAACATCGTGAAGAAAAGAAAGAAAGTGAAGATGTTACGATAAGGATAATCTTTACGGGATAAGGGATACGCGTATAACGCCATAAATAAGACACTTAATAAGGTACCCACAACGGTAACCCCAATAGATACTTTGTAAGCATTGGCCATCGTTGCAAAATCTTTGAACACGGTCTCATAAGCGATCAAAGACCATTTCGAAGGGAAAAAGCTGTATCCTTCATTGATCAAAGAATCATTATGAGTGACGGATACAATGATGACTAGAATGACAGGTAGTATGCAGGCTAGCGATAATAAGATAAAAATGACATTAAGTATCGTTTCAGCCAGTGGGGAAATTCGATTTTCCCTTCGATACGATTTGGAGACCATCAGGTTCACTTCCTATCCAATCAATTAGAATAAAGCTTGATCTGAATTTATTCGACGGACCGCTCCATTCGTCAAAAACACCATAATGAAACCTAGAACCGACTGTACCATCGCTGCTGCCGAGGACATGCCGATATCATTCATTTGCGTCAAAACGCGGTATACATACGTATCTACGGTATCGGTTACTGGATATAAGGCACCAGAATCCAACGGCACTTGGAAAAATAGTCCAAAGTCTGAATTGAACACATGTCCCATATTCAGAATGGTAATGATAATGATAATGGGCATAATAGAAGGTATGGTGATATGCATCATCTGCTTCCACTTCGAGGCACCGTCAATGACTGCTGCTTCGTAATACTCGGGATCAATACCGGCGATAGCTGCGATATAGATCACGGCACCTATACCGACACCTTTCCAAGCACTGACAAAAGTGAGTATGAATGGCCAATATTCCTTCACCATGTACCAAGACACCGGTTCTTTACCAAACATTTTCAGAACCGTGGCATTCATGAAACCTTGTGTCGGGTGCAAGAACGCGTAGACGAGATAACTAATCACGATCAAGGATAAAAAATGAGGCATTATCAGGAAACTTTGATAACTTTTTACAGATATTCGGCCCCGGAGCTCATTGAGTGCCAATGCAATAGCCACGGATATGATCGTGTTCACAATCATAAACGTTAAACTGTAGCCTACTGTATTTCGTACAATTCGCCACAGTGATCCATTATTGAATAGAAATTCGAAGTTATCGAAGCCAATCCATGGACTCCCCCAAATGCCATCAATATAATTGATTTTCTTAAAGGCAATAAACAGCCCGAACATCGGTAAATAATTATTCAGCAATAGCACGAGGGCTGCAGGCAATAACATCAATGTCAGCGTTTTGAATTGCCAAAAGTTCCGCAAAAACTTAACACCCTTTGTTTGATATCGTTTCTGCTCTGCTTGTCGTGGAGGTGCGGTTGTCTCTCTCACTGCGTCCACTCCTTTCTCTGTTGAATTAAGTATAGTACACGAAATCCCCCTTTTCGATGATGTATCCACATAAGAACGTGATGAATACTCAGCAAGTATGTTCATAGAAAAATCACCACTGTAGCTTATAAAGTACAATCGCTCCGCGACAGCACTCCACCTACTAGAACGTTCGATTCACGCAAAAGATCCGGCCTTAGGCCGGATCAGAATCTCACTTTACTCAATTGGGATGAATCGGAATCACAATGGTAGCGATAAGCCCGCCGCCCTCCCGTAGACGGTAGCTTAACCCATATGAGTCGCCATAATGCAGCTGTATGCGTTGGTGAACATTGCGAATGCCATAGCCCTTGTCATCGATTTCCCCGCTGACAATCATGAGTAGCTTATCGAGATTCACCGGAATGAATCCATTGTCCTCAACCAGGATATGAATCTCATCTTCGACGCGTTTCAAACGAACCCACAGATGGCCTTCCCCATCCATACTCTGAATCCCATGGAAAATTGCGTTTTCTACAAGCGGTTGGATGGTGACTTTGGGCATTTTGTAAACTTCCAGATCTTCATCAACATCCCAGAACACTTCAAAGTTACCTGGATAACGCTTCATTTGAAGGCGAATATAGGCACGAACATGTTCCAACTCTTCACTGATCGGAATCATGCTCTTTCCTTTACTTAGCCCGATGCGCAGCAGCTTTGATAAATCTTTAACCATACCGCCTACATCGTGATTGCCGCTATCTAGCGCATACCAATAGATGGAATCCAACGTGTTATACAAAAGATGCGGTGTAATTTGGGAATGGAGTGTGTTTAACTCCTGTTCCTTCTGTTTGATTTTCATCCCATAATTCTCTTCAATGGATTCATTCAACCTACCCGTCATTCGAATAAATGCGGTGTACAAAACGCCGAACTCATCCGATCGTGAACGTGATGACGGGTCTCCAAAGTCAAACGGTCTGCCCAGTTCATACACACGCGTGAAGGTAACCAATCGAGCCAACGGTTTAATAATATTTCGCAGCAAGTACAAGACGAACAGCAACACTAGAACTAAATAGATGGCCAGCATCACCATGATTAACTGTTGAAAGCTTGTCTGTTTCCCCATAATGGAGTCCAACGGAATCTTATAGATTAATCGCGTATTGAAGTTAAAATCATAGGAAAAGGCGTAGAGATAGTTGGATTCCGAATAATAATAGCCATTCGATTTATTGCGAAGATCCTCTGGCAATTCCGACAGTTCCATGTCTGCGAAACCTGCCTTCAACAACATTTCATCCCGGTCATCGAATAAGTAAACTCCAGCATTATCGGGCAGTTGGACAGAGACGAGATTTTTGGTCAACAATACCTCCACTTTGGAAACAGCTAGAAAGCCAATCAGCTCGTCATATTTTTCTGGATTCAAAATACTTCGTGCAAACGTAACTGTTGTCTGTCCTGAACTCAACTTGACTAGTCGAAGACTCCCAGCCCCTTTTTCCTCTTGGGTCTGTAAAGCCCATTCCGGATAAGCAGTGCCGCTATCTAGATAAATAAGCCCCTGCTTTTTATAAAGTGCATTAATTAGGAATGGCTGATTCCCTTGATTCCCCATATAGATCGCATATTCAGTCCCATCCGATGACCAACGATCCAGAATTGTATCTGCTTCGCTTAAAGCATTTATCGTCTCAATATGCGTCCAGAACGCAAATTGCTTGGGATTGCTGAAAAAATGATTATCCAGAAATGAAACTGTTTTATCTCTGACTGAAGACAAGGAATTCTCTACCGTAGCATGATTCTGCTTCACAAGCTGAAGCATTGTCTTCCCAACCTCATCCTTAATTGTAGCGGAGGTTCGCGAAAAGGAGATCCATCCAACAATCAGAAACGGCCCGATGATGAACAAACAGAATGCCACAATGACTTTATATTGGAGCTTCAGTTTAATTCCCCCTGATCTCTTTGCGATAATCAGCCGGAGAGATCCCAATGAAACGTTTGAACATTCGGCTGAAATGCTCTGGCGACTGATAACCAACTTGATACGAAATTTCATACCGCTTCAAATCAGTCACAGCTAACAAACGCTTCGCCTCTTCAATCCGAACCTCGGAGACGAAGTCCCAGACGTTTTTGTTCGTTTCCCTTTTAAATAAATAACTCACATAGGCCGCACTGAAATGAACTTCACCAGCAATATCCTGAATTTTAAGCTCATGATTGCCATAATGGTTGTAGATGTAAGTGGTTATACGAGATACGACTGTCTGATCCCTCTCGCTAATACAGACACGAATCACTTCAGAAAGCCCTAGAACATACTCCGGTAAACAGGCGACTTTCCGACTAATCTCCATCCCTCTGAAATAGACATCAGGATCATACTGGCGGAAGGCACTGCTTGACTCTTGTCCATTATCGAAGAGCAATCCGTACAAACGATACACGACTAATCCGAAGCAACTATGGAACAACCCTTCTGAATGCATCAAGTTGGTAAGTATTTTCACCGCAGATTGAAGTTCTTGAGAGAGCTTAGCCTCATCCAACGTTTTCAAGTGCAGAACCATCTCTTCAACTTTGGCAGCCCACTCCATCATCCTCATATTGCCCAACGCTGACATATCTTCATAATACAAGACATGATTATCTGGGTGCAGCTTACGCCATTCAATCGCCGCATTTGCCTCTTCCATTAACTTGGGCAGCATTGACAAATCCAGACTTAGTGTACTCATTCCGACTGTCACGTCTACATTCAAATATTGCTTCAGATTAATAATGATCGTTTGACCGATCAGGTTCAGTTGCGAATTCATCGGCAGCCTCGTGTCCACATGATCCGTAGCTTCTAATTGAATTACACAAACCAGCTGATTCCCAAATCCATAAAAAGCCACACCGCACCAATCCGATAAGCTTTCTTCTAAAATATTCACCGATGCATATTTCAAAAGTTTCCTATCCATCAAGGTAATGTCTTGATTACTGAATCCACCTTTACTCAGATTTAAATGAACCGCGGCAATTCCATACCAATAACCTTGCTCCTTGAGTGAGTTGCCGATTTCACGAAGCAGATCTTCATAATCTTTCTCCTGCAAATCGGTTTCAGTCACTAATTCAATAAGCGCTTCGTGCCTTTTTTTGAGCAAATAACCATCTTTACTATCCGCATCTGGACGTTGCAGCGTTAGTCTGCCCATTTCCTTCTTCTCTTGGAGCGCCTTGTCAACAACTCGCATCAGTTCATCCAGCTCTACGGGCTTGATCAAATAATCCTTTGCCCCTAACCGGAGTGCTCGCTTGGCAAAATCAAACTTCTCATGAGCAGAAATAACAATAACCGGAAGGTGAGGCTGCTCCAATAAAATCGCTTCCATTAATTCGATGCCGTTCATCATTCCCATTTGAATATCCGTTAAAACGAGATCATAGGTGTCCATGCGTAAACAGTCCAACGCTTCAAATCCGTTCAGCGCAGTTTCCACATGCCCAATCTCTAGGTCAGATCTCATCAAATAACCCTTAATTCCCGAGCTAACTGTAGGTTCATCATCCACAACCAGAATTTTATACATCGACGGCTCCCCCTTGTCGGTCAACCTGCTGCCAATTATCCTCTATGATATCATGTTAGCCATCACTCTTCGTGATGTCTATGATAATTTTGGGAAAGAACGTGATCAATTCTATGACGATAGCACGCCTGGTTTATAGGAATATAATATAAAGAGGAGGGGGAATCTCCCCCTCCTCTAACCAAAGCAGCTTCGCCTTTTGTGCGGTCATAAACAATGTCATGAAAAGTACAACAATTAGTCCTACAATTCGTAACTTCCCTACTTTCACCACATTCCTGAACATTTTGCATATCCATACGCGTGAATGCACCTACAGAAATCCCCAAACCAACGGCAACTTCGAACAAAATAATCGGTCGCGCAACCCCAGTTTTTTATGTTGACATTGTAGTGATACCATCATTGATTCGTTTCTGAATATGTTCAATTTCGTTGCGAAATTCAGCCATCTTGGACAATTTCTGGTCCACCATTTTCAATTGTTTGTCGACCATGATTTTCATCTCCTGCAATTGCGAAAGCTTCTCTTCAGCAGCCTCCGTTTTCCAGTAGACTTGCTTTTGTTCGTCGATCTTCTCGCGAATGGCTACGAAATCTTGAATTTCCATTAGGGAAAAGCCAAGAACATCCCGCGCATTCACGATTTGACTCAGTCTTTCGATATGTTTACGTGTGTATAGGCGCATGCCACCCTCACTTCGTTCCGGGGGAAACAGTACTCCGATTTCCTCGTAATAACGAATCGTTCGCTTAGTCAATCCGCTCTCTTTGGCCACGTCATCAATTTTAAATGTCTCCATCTGAACACTCACATCCATCTAATTCATCTCGATGTCATTATCTTAATTCTTAACGTTAACGTCAACGTTAACTTTCGACGGCCACGCATGTGAAATTCCAAGACATAGTATGCGCGGTTGCTTCTTGTAATATCCCTTATTTGGTAATTCGCGACTAGTCGATTAACAACAAAAGCATGTTCAATCAATGGCTAGTCCATTGATCGAACATGCTTTTTCCTTGACAGTCAGCCAACGCCTCTTCCGTAATCCTTTTAATATCAACACGTGAAACTGTTTCATCATTTACCATATCGGGGAGAATGTTAGTTAGAAAATATTCCACACAAAATAATGGCATATTTTTGATTTTAATTAAGGCATTTCGATACATCGTAACGAATTCCTTCTCTGTATTACCTTTTTGAATTTCAGCAAATGCCTCATACACTTGATCCATTTTATCAGCAACTTCCAAAATCTGACCTTCTATCGAACCATCTTTGCCCTCTTGAAGTTGTTTATGGAAAGTCTCTTTAAACTCTGGTGGAATATGTTCCTCAATAAAATTATAAACCATTCCTTCTTCGACCTGTTGTATCAGTTGTCGGAGTTCAAGTGATGCATGTTTGACAGGCGTTTTAATATCTCCAATAAAGATTTCGCCATAATCATGACTGCTAGTTATTTCATAGAGTTTTTTCCAGTTAATTGTTGCACCATTCTTCTCTTCGATGTCCGCTAGTGTTTTGGCATATTGAACAACTTTCCATGAATGCGCCGCTACACTATGTTCTTCGAATTTGAACTTTCCTGGACATCGTATGATTCTTTCTAGCTCATTTAAAGACCTAAAGTACGTATGAATGCCCATAGTTGTAATCTCCCTTTTGTGTATTTGGGTCCCTCTATTTAATATACAAGCTATCTGTTAATTTGGGATTAAAACTAACTCGGACAATTGTTAATCTTCTTGACGCTACTATTGGTGGTAATTGATGTAGTTGGTCGTAATTGGTGGCGCTTGGTGCTTTTGATGCTAGCATATGATCATTTTCGAGCAACTCTCGCCATCAATTTCTTGAATTAAATGGAAAAAATACAGTTAATTACGATAATTTTCACCTAAAATTCAGTTTAAATGGAAAATATGTAGTTAATTCTACTCATTATGTATAATTCAGGTAAATAGGTTAGAAATAACTGTAGGTTTTCCATCTATTGGTTGTTTAATCGAAAAATCTAGCGATTTAACTGTAGAAAGTCCATCTAATTTCCAGGAGAAAGCCGATTGCCGAGCTATCATTAGACCAGCTATATTTTCGTAACGAATTCTTCATGTTTATCTAGATACCATTACGCGATCAACAGCCTCAACGATTCTATCTTTACTAAAAGGCTTGACTAGAAAATCCTTGGCACCCGCTCGAATGGATTCGAGCACCAATTGTTGCTGTCCCATAGCTGAACACATGATGACATTTGCCCGAGGATCAAACTTCATAATTTCTTTCAGAGCCGAAATACCATCCATCTCAGGCATCGTAATATCCATGGTTACTAAGTCTGGCTTATAACGCTTATACAATTGTATCGCTTCCTGCCCATTGCAGCCTTCCACGACGATTTCGTGACCGAGGGAAATTAAATAATCTTTTAACAGTGCTCTCATAAAAGCGGCATCATCGATAATCATAATTTTTCTCATGGGACGGAATCCCCTTTCAACGTATTATTGAACTGATCCCAATCTATTCAACTATTGTAGCAATAGCTTCTCTCAAAATTCTCACATACTTCCATATCTTGTCGTCAGATCCCTTACTACTTTCACACAAAAAGACAGCCGCAGCATGAAATCGAAGATTTCGAGGTGCGACTGTCTTATATCCTTGTTGCCTATCAATTTACTAGATCAAACCTGATTTCTTTAAAAATTTCTGAATAATCGTTGCCACTTCAGCACGTGTCATGTTGTCGTCGGGAGCAATTCTACCTTCCGATCGTCCAGAGACGAGACCTATTTTCAAGCTAGCAGCTATACCGGATTTGGCGTAGTCGTCAATAAGTGAGCTATCAACATAAGCTGCTAACAATTCATCCTCTTCACCTGTAGCTAACGTCACATCTAGTCCGGCAAGCGCCATCGCTCTGCCAATAATCGTCATGGCTTGCTCTCGGGAAATGGCATCCAATGAGCCAAATTTACCATTCTCATATCCGGAGATGATACCATATTTCGTTGCCGTATGAATGTACGGAGCATACCAATCAGAAGCATTCACATCAAGGAACAAGCTGCTATTCGTGTCTGGCTTTAATCCTAAAGCCTTGATGATGATTGTTGCGAACTCTGCACGAGTGATCTCTCGGTCAGGTTCATATTGTCCACTACCAACACCGCTCACAATCATGCGTGACCCCATATCATTAATGGTTTGTTGGGCCCAATGCGTCGTCGCATCCGCGAAGGATACTGGGTTTGCGATCAAAACAAACTCTCCGCTGCTGGGTAACGTGCGGATAACAGCATACACGTTGCCGTTTACATGTCGGATTTGAGTAGGGACATGATGGATCGTACCATCCTTTTCAATGACAACGCCAGTTGAGAGTTTGCTTGTTTCCGCTTCGCTAGATAAACGTATAGCTCGCTCAACATAGCTGCTGAAATCGCCAAGCTCAACCACTCTATTCCCATATGTGTACGTTACTTTGAAGCTGACCGGCGGCGTCACTAGCGTGTATCCACCTGCCACCGCCGCGTCATGAAACTGCTTCACTTGCTCCTCTGCAGATGCCCGCATTTCAATGCGCACCAGGATATCCTTCAAAGCGATATCGGTGCCGAGTTTTGTAGACATCTCTTTTACATTGAACTGTTCTGTAGGAATACTGTAGTAGACTGTTCCTGTATCCACTTTGAGATTTGCTTGCTTGTTCGCCATCTTCTGGAGTAACTCGGCACTTAGTTCTCCAATCGAGATGTCAGCGCGTTTATTAAATACGATTGTAATTTCCGCTTGATCGCCTTGCTCTTTCAACAATTTCTCCATCACTTGCTCGTTGACGGTAATCATCGACGTGACGACGGCCCCCTCCGTCGAAGAAGTTTCGAGTCCTATGGACTCGGCTTTACCATTGACCAACACCTCAACAGTCGACCCCGTCTTCGGTGGCATGGACCCACCTCCACCTCCACCTCCTACAGTAATTGGCGCCCTTTTTTTGTAGTTCCCTGTGAAGGTTTCACTCGTATTTTTACCATCAACGCTTGTGATGGCTTTAATTGTTGTTGTCTCGTAAAGTGTAATAGCCTGCGTATACACTAGGGAATTCTCGGAAGGCTCGCTACCGTCCAACGTATAGTAAATGCTCCCACCAAGTTCAATAGTGTCAAGCGTCACTTCCATTTTCTCTTTGAATTCAACAGAGGTGTCCGAGCCTGTCGGTTGTACAGCTGTTTCCGTATACAAGACTGGCTTCTTGTTGATTGTAATGCTTCGACTTACACCCGTCTTCGACGCGGTTAGTACGGTCTCTTCACCACGTTTGTCGATTGCCCAACGAATCGAAGGATCGATAGTTTGGCTATAGCTGCCCGTTACATGATAGGCGGTATCGCCTGAATTCAAAATAACCGCTGCAACCGAGAGCTCGCTTTCCGTTGTACCGTTATGTACGGCAAGTTGAGGATAAAAGCCCCCCTTCGCAAACCAAACCGATTGATGGAGCCCAGAAGGCAAATCACCACTTACTAGAACCGTTGTTTTCATGGCTGCTGCTTTGAGCGCATCTGTCGGAATCCGATTGCCTGCTTCATCATAATAGGCAGATCGGAACTGAAGCATTTGCTCATCAAAATAATTATGCTGAAGTGAAGTGGGCTGGCCCACTTGCCCAGCAATGCCGCCAAACCATGATTTCCCCTTGACCAATACCCCGTTAATGTTAGCGGAAACTTGTCCAGTATTAATGGAATTGTCAATGGAACCTTCAGGTGCGTAGCCAGCAATGCCGCCAGCTCTTGCTATCGTAGTCCCGCTTGCGGACACTGTACCCGAATTGTAACTGTTTGTGATAGCGCCATTATTTTCGCCGGCAATACCACCTGCATGTGGTGAATCCCCCCGCACCTTTACATCTGAGTACGAGAAGCTTTGCTCTATCGAAGCACCCTCCAAATTATGGCCCGTGATGCCACCGACGAAAGATCCATTCGCTGTGATAGATCCATATGCAGAAGCACCTGTAACCGTGCCTGTATTCACCCCAGCTATACCACCTACTGCACTTGTACCTGTAAGTTCTACGCCTGCTATGCGAACTTGACTCATCTTGCCGTTATTCACACCAGCGATGCCGCCAGTTTGGTCAGCAAGACCTTGCACGTTCGAGTTGCTCACTGTTACATTCGACACTGTCGCACCCGTATGATTCGTTCCAACAGCAACTCCCGTATGGGAGCCGCCAGTAATTCGGGCTTGGTCGAATTTCACATTAGCGAGTCTGCCGTGAAGATTTGAAATGAAGCCGTAATTATCATACTGATCCGCCAAATAAGTGAGACCCGAGATAACGTGGCTACCACCGTCAAACTCTCCTTCGAAGGAAGAGAGCGGCATCCACAAGCGATTCTTTAGTGCAATGTCAGCGCTTAGGGTTACTTGTTCAATCTCTGGCCAATTCGTTGCAGCCCGATTAAACCACTTATAAAATTCCAAATCCTCATACAGCAAAACAATGCCTGCCAATTGCTCAGCGCTTGCCGCTATGAAATGGGAATCCCCTTTCTCTTGTTCCTTCATGAAAGATACGTCTGGCGCAAATCTCCAATTCGTAACGTTAACTAACACAGGCGCATTACCATTGATGCCATCCAGGTAACTCCATGTCGCGGCATTCGTCGAGAAATCCCAGTTTTGAAGCCCATGATGGTTCGTAAAGTCAGCTTGCTTCACATTCGCCGCTTGACCGCTGCTCGTATCATGTTTGATTGGCGGTAAGCTGCCGGTATAGTACGCGCTGGCAACTAGGCCATCTCTGAAATTGTAGCCGATTAGCGCACCCATGTAAGAATTGGCTCCGCCTGCTAGGGCAGATATATGGCTTACATTCGAATATACCCTTTTCAGACTACCGTCATTATATCCCGCGAAACCACCCGCGTATGATCGGGTAGCCCCGTTAGAGCCTAACGCGGTTACCGTATCTTGCGATGCGTAAGCATCCACAAGCGCTCCTCCGTTATTAATGACACCAGCAAAGCCGCCGCTTCGTGCATCAAATGCCGTATTCGAAACATTGCCCGATGCGTATGCTTCCTGAATGTTATACGCGTTGATCGATCCTGCGAAGCCGCCTGTGAATGCGCCTGCTTTTCCACTTACCGTAACAGCACCTTCAGCGAAAACTCTCTTGATCAAACCCGCTGTGTTCTCACCCAGCATTCCCGCAAAGCCACCTGCATAGATCGTATTATACGGATTCGTACTTGTAACCCCAATCGGAAGACGAGAAGAGACATTTTGCATGTCTGTTGCGTCCGCCATACCTGCAACGCCACCAACACGCGTTGCTGTAGGAACCCGAGTGATAGTAACACTATCACCAAGTGTGATTTGCTCCTGATGTGGGGACTCCGCTCGTACATAGGCGATTTTACCGCCAGTTGCTTGCCCAACGATTCCCCCGATGTTGTAATCACTGCTTGAAGTCGCTTCAATACCGCTTGTTATGGTTGTATTTATAATGTAGCCGCTGCTTAAACCAGCCACACCGCCGAGCGTTGCAGTCTTCATTCCAGATACTCGCAGATCCGCTGATGAAGTTGAGTTGTAGATCGAAGCCGATTGGAGCTGCCCCGCAAGCGTGCCTGCGAATACATTGGCCTTCTGACCTGATCCTGTGATCTCGATCATTTTATCATTCAACTTCGCTTCGTATACGCCTGCATAAAGTGGAATGAAGGTGTCGAAATCCAACGCGGCATCGGGATGAGAGGATTCCACTATGCCTGCAACACCTCCGACTGAACTTTCTCCCTCAGTAGCCGTTAAATGAATTGCTGGCGATACTACTGGCTCATAAATGATTGAATCTACGGCGTGACCCGCTATACCGCCCATAACAATATCTTGGCCGGAGGCTGTAAGCGTGCCTTCGAATACGACTTCTCGAATAGCTGCATTCGTCAACTTACCGGCAATACCGCCAAGAATACCACTATCACTCGCAGTGAGTGTTGCCCAATGTACCGAAGCACCATCCACATCGAAGACGTTGGTGCCCTTCCCTGTTTTAACGCCGAAAATGCCTCCTACCGTGCCGTTACCTTGGATATTCACAACTTCTGTCTCATTGGTTGCGGTAAGGTTCATATTGCTGGTGCTTTGATCACTGCCAGATTGACCTATAACACCGCCAACGATGGCATTGGCTGCCATAGCTTTCAAGATACCACCAGTTAAACTAATCGTCATGCCATCAGCTCTGCCTGATTCGTACGAACCAACCATTCCTCCAACAACGCTTGATGTTCCAGTCGATTGAATTGTTCCTTCTGCTTGGATGTGTGCAGTAAGCGAAGATGCATTGCCCGATTGTCTGCCAACCAGACCACCGACAATCGCATGCTCTCCAGTCGTTTCAAGGCTCCCTTTTGTCAAAGTAACACTACTGTTGGTTATCGATGAGCTATTATCCCCAACCAATCCACCGACAATCGCATTGTTTGCACTCGTGGACAACTTGCTCCCGCCTTGTACAGTGAGGGACAAATCCGTAGCTTCTCCGGTATTTTTGCCTATAATACCACCTACAATGATGCCATTAGACACTTTCGCCAGATCGAATAACTTAACATGTATGTGAGTGAGCATTCCTTTACTCAGCCCTGCGATTGAACCCACATGTTGATTCCCATCGACTGTAATCGGTTCTAGATTAATCTGACTAACTGTGGCATCACTTCCGATGACCCCGAACAAACCAGCGTAGCTGCTCGCCGATACCTTAAGTCCGCTGATCACATAGTTGTTCCCATTAAAGCTCCCTTCAAAAGCATTTAGTTCCGTATTGCCTATTGGCGCCCATTGATTGGATTGAATATGAATAGGTGCCCTTACTTCAATTTCTCTTCCTTTAAAATCAAACCGATCAATTCCTGTTATGGAGCCATTAACAATACCTGCCAAACCTGCTAAATCAGCTTCAGTTTGAATTATAAATCGTAAAGCCGAAGGCTGTTTCGTATACCAATTGATATTCATGTTGACATTATTACCGCTGCCCGCGCTTCCATCTCCCGATGTGCCTCCTGTATTCGCACTCAGATTGAGCTCTGGATATTTATAAGCTGCATTAGGAGTACCATATCTCCATGTCCTATCGCTAAAGTCCCACCCTGATAAACTAGGGAATATAGTACGGCTAGCGAGTGATTCAGAGAGAACAGGACTAAGACGCGAGTACATATTAAGTTCATAATATTTTCCGCCGCCGAAATCCAGCAGACCACTGTTAATCGACTTACTCTCATCCTTGACATAGTAGGTGTTGTCGATGAGATCTTTACTTGTATGGTTGTAGTAACCAGCAAAGCCGCCTGCATAAGGTCCATCCTTGCCCTGCAGCTTGTTCGCGATGACCTGACCTGCCGAATAACTTCCAGTGACCGTTCCCATCGTCAATCGGCCGATTAACCCACCTGCATACGAGCCTTCCCCAATTGCCGTTATATTGTTGGCTGAGTACGAATTGGAAACAGCTCCTGTCTGTTCCCCTACTAATCCGCCAACATACGTCTTGGATCCAGTGGCAGTGACTTCAGCCGAAGTGAAGCTTTTATCTAGCGTACCGCTATTCTTACCGACTAATCCGCCCAAAAGCGCGTAATTGCCTGTCACACCAACGGCATCACCGATCAAGTTCGTTTCGATATAGGAGGAAAGAATCTTGCCCGAATTTTCACCAACAAGCCCCCCTGCTATCGTGGACTCCCCGCCGATTGTAAGAATCGCATTGGAATAGGTATAGAAGCTTGTTCCTGCATTTTTACCAATCAAACCGCCGACAATCCCTTGATTGCCATCAGCAACGATTGGTAATTTCTCTACGATACTATTGTTCGCCACAATAGATCTATTTTCACCAATCATGCCGCCTGTCAGAGAGTTTGGCGCATGCACAGTAATTTTGCCAACGATACGGCTATTCTGAATCGTACTTACCGCATTTTCGATAAGAGCTGAATCGGCATTGCCTGACCTCGCATCGTTTAAACCAATCATCCCGCCAACCGTCGAAGACGAAGCTGAGACAGGTAACGATATCGTAAGTACGTTCATAAAGTTTTGATTCAGAATCGCTGTTTCTGTTCCTTTGTTATAGCCTGTTATTCCGCCTACAAGAGAGAAACTCCCCCTTGACGTCAAGTTTACAGATGCAGCGAATGTTTTCTCAATTTTGCTTTCTATATTAGCACCGACAATTCCGCCGGCACGCACGCCGTTAGTCCCATTGTTAACTAGCAACGTCAAGTTTTCCACGTTGGCGTCCCCTGCGTTGCCCGTCATGGTAATACGTTCTGCTTCTCCTGCCAGACCGCCTGCATCCGTATCGTTGCCACTTATGGTCAATACGGCATATTCACCATCTACACCTTTTAAGTAGGACTGTGTAATAGCCGCATCCTTTATGAGACCAACCAGACCGCCAACTTGGGAATTAGATCCACCAATCGTTAATTGCGGATTTTCTACTACAGCGCTTAGAATCGATGCTTTATCGCTCTCTCCAACAAGTCCGCCAACGCGAGCAGCACTCGCCCCCGCATCTGTCGTGATGACTAGACCCGTTATATTTCCGTCCTGACCATTGCCTCGAATTGTAGTAGTATCCGCAGTCCCTGCTACGCCCCCAATCGCAGAATCATTCCCTCGTACGTTAATCTGCAGCACGCCGCCGTCTTCTGCGTATACACGCGGGTTGATGATTTCACCCTGGGTGAAACCAACCATTCCACCAACCTTGCTCGATGCTCCTTCGGAAGAAATCGAGATCGTATTCGCCGATAACCCTGTCAGGATTCCCTTATTGACACCAACGATTCCACCAAGCGCAGCATTATCGGCTTTCGATGATATCTTTATTGTCGATATTGTGGGCAAATTGCCCCTCGATAAATTGGCATTGTTATCACCTATTGCCCCGCCGATTCTGGCATGATTCGCTCCTGCACTGGCACTAATACTAATCGTATTGATCTCACTTGCACTTATGAGCAGCGCCCCATCGTCAGCACCAACAACTCCTCCTGCAGACGTATTCGCCCCATTCACCGTAATAAAGTTTTCATGATTTGAAAAATTGGCAGCATCCACCATGGCGCCTGAGATCTCGCCCTTCGCTTGACCTGCGATACCGCCGGCGAACCCGTCGACTCCGCTGGAAATGATAGATGTATGTTTAACAATGGCCGTCGTTACACGTCCACTCAAATATCCAGTAACCCCACCGACATTCCCGTCAGACGATATCTGAGTAGGGCCAGCTTCCGGATTTCCAATGGTTGCATTCGTTATCGTTCCGCCTGCTGCATATCCAGCAACCCCGCCGCTGTAGGCTCCTGTTCCGCCGTTTACTGTCATTTGACCTGTAAAGACTGGATTTTCGATGGTACCGCTGACGGCGTAATAGCCAACGATTCCGCCCGTGTAGACTGCGCTATCTTCACCAGATGAAGTAGCCGAGACCGTCAGCTTATGCCCGTAGGATTCATTGGCTAACTGCATATCACTTCCAGATACAGTACCTACAAAGCCGCCTGTATAGAGTTTTTGAGTACCACTTACCGTAATATCACCTGAACTCTGAACATTATTTCCAGCCTTAACATAAGCTTTATTTGAGACAATCCCGCCTGTGTAGACATCCGCAGCCCCTGATACCGTGATGCTGCCACTGTTGATATAAGCATCATTAGCTGTGCTGTTCAGTAGAAGGCGACTGCCGGCAAAACCTACAAGTCCACCAGTGAATACCTCATTACCAGAACCGGTAACTTGAACACTGGCTATATTTTTCGCTGCATTCGTGAACGTGACCGTTCCGCCCACTCTTCCAACAATCCCACCTGTATAGATGCCATCTGTACCGCTAACGTTGATAGGTACACCATTCGTGAAGCTTTTCCCCCAAGTGAAATTACCGTAGACAATACCAGTAACCCCTCCCGTGTACGTCGATGAACCTGCGTAGTTGGTGATAGTGCCTTGTTGTTGAAAATCAAAGTCCAATTCCAAGTTCTGCTCGAAAGAGCCGACAAGCCCGCCGGCATAAGAACCAGCAGCCCCTGGTCCCGTAATGTGAATGTTGCCACTATTCGATGTGAGCGTGGAGAAGGTCACGCTTGCGCTAGGCGTCGCTCTCCCCAGGATTCCGCCGCTCATCATAACCTTATTGGAAGCAGCCGTAATATCACCGCTGTTTCTAATGTAAGTGTCTAATTCCGTTGGTTTAGTCGGATCATTCTTCCCAATGTAGATGCCAGCGTTAGCTAAGCCGACAATTCCGCCAATATTAGCTTCGTACACACTATTGGCAACTGTAATATCTCCCGTATTCGCAATTTTCTTGAGCGTTAAGCCTGCTGCGCCGTGCGAGGTTGCGGCAATACCACCTATAACCCCTTTGGCAGAACCATTCAACCTTACGCTTGCGTTATTGACAACGTTTGATAGTGTACCAGCCCCATCACCGACAATACCTCCGACATACGCGTCTTTCGTCGTTGTCACTATTAACGATACATTATTCGTTATGTTTAGGATGGTACTGTTAAGATCCATATAACCTGCGACTGCGCCAGCATAGACGAAATCATTGGCGCTAACCTTTATGTCACCTGTCAATTGAAATCCTCCAACAGTTGCTCCGTTCATATAACCGATAAACCCAACATGCTTATCGTTGCTGTCAATGTTTAGGCCAGACAGATGGAAGCTCTGTCCGCCCTTTCCGAGCAGAATCCCCTTGAATGGATGACTTTCGTGTCCTATCGGCACCCATTCGTGAGCCGATAGACTCATATCCCTACTTATTTCCAATGTTTTTCCATTAAAATCCGTGACACCGCTGTTTACCAATTTAGCAATACCCGCAAGCTTTGCTTCTGAATCAATTGTGAACGTCTGATAATTCGAATCATACCAATCCGTTGCCGCATAATCCTCCCAAGCATCATTCGCAGCATTAACAATCCACGCTGTCGCAGTGACAGAAAGAAATAAAACAACAAACATCATCACTGCGATTGATTTTCTTGTGAAACGCATGTTACACCATCCCGCTCTAATGATCTCCATACCAATTTAAGGAAAGCTAATAGGTACGAGTTGATTGAATCTGATCGCAATAGCCGCTGCTTGTGCTCTAGTCAGTGCATCAGCAGTGTTGACGGATTGATCTTGCCCTGTAATAATGCCGTATTTGATGCACAAGGCAACAGCTTCCCTTGCCCAATCTGGTATGGATGCATCATCCTTGAAAGCACCAAGCGTGCTGTTCACTTCGCTTTCAGTCATCGCAGCATCCACGCCGATTAGTTTCATGCTTCGTCCTACCATCACCATGGCTTCCATCCTCGACAGCTCTTCGTTCGGTCTATAAGTGCCGTCCTTGAAGCCATCGACGATGCCATTCTCTGCTGCAATGGCTACACTACGGCTGTACCAATCAATTCTCTCAATATCCTCGAAACGAACATCCGCTTTTTGGTTCATAAGACCGAGCACTCGGAGCAGCACAGTAGGATACTCTGCTCTCGTAATATGGCTATCCGGTACGAATTGATCGGCTGTTCTGCCCAACATGAACAGTCGACCTGCCGCATCACTTATCGATTTCTTCGCCCAGCTCTCATCTTCAACGTCAACAAAGTTGGGATGATTGCGAATAAAAGCCACGCTTCCGCTGCCAGTCAACACCAGATTCACATAAGCTTGATTGTTAACGACATCAAACTTCCACGGAACGGTTGTCCAATTGCCATTCGCATCCTTGAGCACAACCGCTGTTATATCGTTTGCGGCCACGTCATCTGGCAATGCGATTTTGGCTAGTACGGATCGATCCTTATAAGCATTCGATGCCTGAATGTCGAATCTGACTCCCTGTCCGCCGCCTAACAAATCAGCTTGCAGCTCATGAGCAATTTGTTCAAAGCTATTCTTCTCCCCCTGGCTATTCTTATCGATCTTGACTTGCAAGTCATCAGAAAGGCCTGTTACTTCGCTAGCAGGGAATGCAAGTTCTGCAAAAGGAGATGAAATCGCAATGGTTTGCTTACTTTTCGCTGCTTGCTCCAATACTTTTGTGCTGATATCAAATTCATAACCAACAACTGTCTTATCTTGTGATGTAATGGAAAGCTTCGTGCCCTTGCCGATTCCTGTTGTATCGGAAATCTTAACGAAGATCCGATCATCCTTCTTCTCAGAAGCGACCTTCTCACCGCCTACTAGAACATCCGAATTAACGCCAGGGAATCCACCGAAGCCACCACCGCCAAAACCACCAGTTGATGAGCTCCAAATAACGGCAGGCATCAACTCGCTTACTGCAACAGCCTGCTTACCACCATCACTCTTCTTCGCAAGCGCAATCTTGTCTCCCGCAGTTACAGGAATAATCCCATCCGCAGGCAGCAAGCTCCATCCGCTCACATCATCCCCATACTTAGGAGCAACTGGCACTCCTAGCGATTTCGGATACACGTGATAAACGAGAGATGCTTTCGTTACATCTACCGAAGAAACAACGTTGACTTTCGTCGCAGTCGTGTTATTAGGAACAGCCTGTGTGTAACTGGAAATAAACTCCTCAACCATTACAGCTGTCATCGCCTGAAGTGACACCGTATCGGATATCGCATATTCCGCTTTCGCAATACCTGCGCCCTCTTTCAAGCCTTTCACAGTACCATCGCTGGCTACTGACACTGCTTCACCCAAATAATTGGAAAATGTCAACTTATTGCTGTCTGCATTCGGAACGACTACTTCCTTAAACTTGGGATGACCTTGCGTATCTTTGCCATCAGGCAAACGCAAGAAAGCTTCTATTTTTCTAGATTCATTCTTTCTAAGATTCGGCACGTTGCGCAGCACCAACGCAACTGGCAGTTGATACGAGCCATTCGTCAGCGTCACTGACGCTTGATTACGATTCCCTGCATGATCCAACGCTTGAAACGATATTGGGAATGTCGGATCATCGCTGGCAGCTGTGATTTCCCCAGCAAACTTGCCATTCTGCCCAACGGTGACCCGTTGTCCATTCACTTCCATCGTCGAATCATTGCTTGTCGTACCGGATACTTTAATTTTACCGTTCTTCGTACGTTCACCAGTCAACGGCGTGTCGATATAGATGACAGGCGCTATCGTATCTACTGTCAGGTACAGCATCGTAATCGAGAAATCTCCTGTGCTTGTATTTCTCGTTTTCAGTTCAATGGCATACTTGCCGTCAGTTGTAAAGTTTGTGAAATTCAAAGTGCCTGCGCTGCCGCCTTGCTGGTTGACCAAGTCAACTTTCCCCAGCGATTGGTCATCATAGATCGCTTCAACTTCAACATTGGGTTGATCTGACGTAAAAGTGATACTTTGCTCCGTCGTATTCGTAAGCACCTCGATGAACGCATCCGTTACCTTGCTAAGCCGCTTCCCATTCGTCACTTGTGGGGATAGCTTCGGCTTGCTTGGCACGGGCAATAACGTACTTGCGGTGTCGATCCGGTTCGCAAAGTGATTATTCTCGTGTTTGTCCGCCGTTTTCGGTGGCTTCGTTGCCGCTGATACCCCGATGACATACTCCTGTCCAACCTCAAGTCCCGTATATTTAATCGTTCCTTGTGCGGAATTGCCTTCTAAGCTGGCATGATCCACCGCGTTGGAGTTTGAGGTAGCCGTCCATCCGCCTAAGCGAATATGCTCATACTTTCCGCTTTGTGCATTCCAATAGCTCTCAAGCTTCTTGTCACTCAATAGCAGAGACCCGAAATTCGAATAGGGAACAAGTTTGCCATTGACTTGCTGCAGGACATCAATGGCATAGCTGTGTCCATACTCTGCTTGGTCCGGCTTCTTCGGTGCAGGTTTGAAAGACAACTCGAAGTACCCGTTTCCTACTGGCTTCAAGGCAACATCACTAACAGCTGTTGGCGCTAACGGATCAACAATCTCGAACCGATTCGCTGTCGTCTTCGTCTGGAAATTGCTTGTAGACTTCAACTCTGCACGCAAATAATAATTCCCTTGGGCAAGCATGCCACGAATATCTTCCGTATCTCCTAACAAAGGCACTTTAGTGACGTCAATCTCCACTTGCCCTGCTGTCAAATTGCCCGTCTTGCCTCCCAGATTGGAGACATTCAAATCCTTGCCAATTAACATGCCGGCATCACCAGGCGCAAGAATGTCTCCGCCTGCCCCAGTTTGCTGGTTCATTACCGCATCTTTCGTTAAGTACAAGTTAACTGTATCCCCTTGTTTCGCGTTACTCACTTTCCACGATGCGGTAAACTTATTCACATCTGCCGCGCTTGGGCTCAGCTTTATCTCATCCAATTTTGCTACCTGTGGAATGTTAAGAAGCTTGGACTCCACTAGCTGATCCGCATACAGCTTCCAGATACCGCCACCTACAAGGTTTTTCGGTATGGCAATGTATACCTTGTTTCTTGCTGCCTGTACACCCGTTGGAATATGCTGGGTAAAGGCATTCGCTTGCGGATTCGTTCTCGTTTCATCATAGATTAACTTATAGTCCTTTCCGTTGTTGTCTTTCAACACCAGATTAGGCGCTTTGTTCCCAAAGTATTCGAGCTCAAGAAGTGCATCGCCCGTTACATTGCTCATCGGAATCGCATGAAGCTTACCTTCATCAGAAACGGTAATACCGCCAATCCCGATATTCATTGAACCGTTATCCAGAATACTTACACCCTCAGAGATGCTGTGATACTCAATGTCATGAATGGCATCCTCTCTGGATTCCCACGAGGTAGCCAGCGTCTGAATACCTTGACCAATGGCGACTAATTTCGGACCTGTTTCGGGGTCTTCCATCCGCAAGTACAGCAGTCCATCCGGCAGCTTTTCTCCCGAAGTACCGAATTCAATATCTCCATCAAAGTAGTACGTGATGCCCAAGCTAATAAACAAAATTGAAACACTGCCCCACATCTTGTCATTATTAGCACCTAGTGAAATTCCACCTAAGGCCATACCGCCTACAACCGGAACACTTCCCGGAATTTGAACTTTTGCATTGACGAAGCCTTCGAAATCAATTCTATTCTTAATTAAATTTTGTCCGATAAAAATGCTAGCTCTTCCAATAATGACGTCCCAGCCTAAAATGTCTACTTCTGCAGAAGCGCTGACAAACCACGGCGTCATCCATTGTGCCTCAATCGTAGCTTTCTTCAGCATCACAAGCCGCTCTTCGCTAAAGTCCAGCTTACCTGCTAATCTGATCCCTGATTGTCGCAAGGTCATATCAATGCTGCCATAGAACGTTGCCGGGTTTACGCCAAAGGAAACATCTGCACCTGCTTCAATGGTCAGCGGCACATCACTACTTCCTCCAGCGATTGTATCCGCCAGCTCGCGAATGGCCCCCCGAATACTCGTCAAATATGTTGCACCTGCGATCAGTACACCCGGCTCGCCCAAATCAGCAGAGAAACCAATCACATTCGGAAGAATGCGTTTATCTTTCACTTTCTTAAATTCAATCTCGACGCCTACGCTTGTCATCCCGCTAAGACTCGCATTAAACTTCAATCCGTAGGTGTTCTCGATGCCTTCTACTTCTTGTTCGTAATGAACGATATTAATCTCACCAGACGGCTTCTTCTTGCCATCCTCCTCTTCTTCCGTGCTTTCGATCAGCCCTAAACTTTCATTCAGATCAAATTTCAATCCCGCATCAATGCCGACAAAGCCTTTATCATTGAAAATAACATTCTTGATCTCCGATTCGATAATTTTCAAAGAAACAGTGCCGCCAAATGACACACCACCTTCTCGCAAGATGAAGTCATTGAATTTCAATCCAAACCCATTAATCGAGAAGCTTGGAGCTGCAAATAAACTGTGCTTATTGAAATAGACATCGCTGACCATCAACTGACGAAGCGGATTTAATCGATCGCCAAGTCCTCCGACTGCCCATTTCAACGAGCCATTTAAGGAGTCGTCTTCGCCGCCAGTTTCTTCCTCTTCTTCTTCCTCTTCCCCTTCTTCATCTTCTTCCTCTTTTTTGGTCAAAGACTTATCAAAACCATTATAGAAATCTAGCGTCCATTCTCCTTTGTTGAAGACAAATCCGCTGCTTGCCACACTTAGCGTGCCATCGCCTTTGATATTCAACGTGTTAAAGAATGGAATCTTGTCCGTGTTCGCCTTAATTCCGAATATATCAAGCTTTCCTTTGGCAAAAACCATATCTTTCCCGCTATAAGCAACGCTTTTGTTGATAATGGCAGGCTCTTTTTTGGTATCGACAACATACTCCGCATCATCACCGGAACCGATTTGATTGATCATGCCTGTGATTTCAACCAGCACTTCCGTTCCCGGTTCTTCTTCACCACTGTCCTTCGCTTCTTCTTCAATCTCTTCCTTATACGCCTCAAGCTCTTCTTCGCTTTCAAAGGGCATTAATCGATATGCCGCTACTTCCTCGTTCGATAACGCATTCTCAATATCAAACTGCGGATCAACAGCCTTACTTGCAATACCCAAAGCGCCTTTCACGAGTCCGAAAATAGAGATATCATTATTAAGCTGAGTTCTATCCTTCACTTTATAACCAGGGAAATTTTCTTCAAGCTCTTCTATTTCCTCTGTACTCAGTGGCTTGCCTGGTTGAGCTGTCAAGTCCACTTTCGTTTTAACAACCGTCAGAATGTTGGCTTTCCGCACCCTAGCTTCTTCATTCTCACTCACAACAAATCTTTGATTCGTTGTAATATCATACAATTGCGCAATTTCCGGATCGTCCCCTTTGTCCCCCTTGTAATCAATCTCGACCTGGTATTCACCAAGGGGCAGTTCTGGACCTAAATTGTTCAGTTCTTTCCCATTTTCGTCCTTCATGACGGCTCCGTTTGCATCGACCATATCACCCGTACGATAGGAAATTCGCATATCCCCGACCTGACCATCTCCAGCCGGCTGCAGAATAACCGAATCCTTCACAGGCACTTTATAGCGTTGCCCTGTCGCCATTTCTTTGAAATACAGATCAAAATTCGGATCCGTTGTTGCATTACCTGTGTAATAGGCTTCAATATTCGATAAATTAAGCGTTATGTACTTCACATCTGTCGCATAAGCCTCTTCAGGCGACATGGCATACACATACGACTGCGCAGCGGTTCCAACAGGTGGCAGAAACACAAAGTTTGCCTTGCTGGACATATATTGCGCTTCTATAGACATATCATTTGCTTGGTTTTTGTCTTCATTTTTATCTTGATATTTACTTTTACTCTTAAGCTCGTCCAGAGCTTTCTCGGTTTCTTTACTGCTTGCCGTAAGCATATATTCTTTGGTCGTTGGCCATGCCCTGCCTTTAGCAACTACCTTGAATGAAGCTGTAACCGTCTCGCCTGGTTTATACTTGGGCTGAATGCCATGTTGAGCTTCCTCAGGCGTGGCCTCTTTACGGTAGTTTATTTTCATTGAACGATCTGTTTTCGTCTTGACTTTGCCATTCTCGATAATAGGTTGACCCTTGCTATCCAATTCAACGAAGCTAAGTCCACTATCTAATGTCATCTCAAGTTGAATGTTAGAATGCTCTATGTTAAAAGAAGGCAAATTCTCAATTTCCGCTACAATGTCAAATACGCCTTCATTCACATAGGCGTTCCCATCCTCCTCTGTAGCTAATTGATTAACAGGATCAATGTAGCGAATGGAAAACACCTTGTCCGGCTCGACAATTTCACCCAATCCATATACTGTTTCGAAGCTTTTCATAGCATTCTTGGCGATTGGATCAGCGTTCCAGTACAACGCAACAGCGGAGTCGGCAGTCCCATAATCATTCGTGTCGGTTGTGAAATCAAGATTAGGATTAACGGTGTAATCCCATTTGGTATTCGCCAATGAATTCCAATGGCCAACAATCATTTCATCCACAATGTTAATGTCTTTCTCCGAGAAATTATTAAATCCGTAGGCAACCACATTGGTTGCAAGCGGATTCGACTTATCCCATTTATCCTTCATCACCCAATAGGCTGGCAATGTAAATAAAGCTTTTTCATGTTCCCCTACAGAGGAGTCCAACTTGGATTCATCCACGAGTTTTCTTTCTACCTGCAAGGGCACTTGATAGGCGGTTCCCACCTGAAATGCAGGCCCATCGTTGCCACCAACCATCGTGTCTAGCAAAATTCTCGTTCCGACCTGTACATCAGCACCCGAGTGATTCGTCACTTCATAACGAACGTTCACATTGCCTGAATTCGCAATGTCTTTAACATCCATATACAGCATTAAGATTTGCTTAATCTCTACCCCTTTAATTGTCCAAACCGTTTCGACCTGTTTCGTACCGTCAGGATTGCTGACAATTCGCGGTTTCGTAATTTCCGAGAAAAAATCAACAGCAAATTTATATGGATTCCCAAAAATATAATCGGTTCCGTCAATTCGGAATGTGGTAAAGGATGATTCAGGATCGTCGCCTCTGAACATCATATTGACATTTTGATCATTTTTGCGAATAGGCTGCCCTTCCACTGTACGGATAGCAAATCTGCCCGTGTTATTATCAACCGTTACCTTCAGGAAGCTATTGCTGAGCACCGTCACGTCTTTCTGGTTAACCACATCGGCCAATACGGATAAGGGGAAATTTAATACCAGAGAAATCAATAAACAAATAGACAACCACTTTCTTATTACTCTCATCAGCTATGGCTCCTTCTTGCATGAGATAGAATGATTGACCGGAGCGCGAGACAGACATGTCTTCCTACTCCGGCAATCATGATGACTTGGCAAACCTGAACAACAGCGTTATTTCTTCAATTTGCTAATGAAGAATGTAGCGAATTCCCGTTCTCTTTCTTGCGTCCTTACGATGATGGTATACCATCCCGTCTCAGGGAATTCGACTTTGTAGGTATGGGACAGCAATTGCTCCATAGTTACTTGCTGTGCAATATACTTCATCTGTCCTTCACGATAGAGGCCGCTATGGTACAGAATATCGTACCTTCCACGCTCGTTCATCACGCTTTGTCCATCAACATTCATGACATTGAACCCGGAGATCCCAAAGGTGACATGGTTCTGATCGAACAGAATACTTTCCCCTGTAGCCGATGAAATAACCTGATCATTCCCAATAATCAGCAGACCGCTGTTAGCCAGTACGACCACGTTCTGCTTCACACTTGACGTGTTGCCAACTTCATCGGTCACGGTATATGTCACCGTCTGCTTGCCTAGCTTGGATATATCCAAGTTTTCAACTGTAACCTTGAGTTTATTCGTTTCCGATAGGTTATCTGAAGCTGAATACCCGCCAAGATCGACGAGCGGATTGAAATTCTCTTGATTCTGTACAACCGCAACAAACGAACTATTCAACTTAATTACAGGAGCAGTATTGTCGAGACCTTCCACTTTGATCAGGGGTCTGTTGATATTGCCGAGAAGGTCGCTCAAAGCAACTCGTATCTCGCCGTTTGCTCCATAAACCATCGAAGTCGTATAGCTTCCCGTCTCATTACTGATCAAATTGCTGTAGGCCGCACCTTGTTTCACAGGCACAGTTCCTCGAAACACTTGATTTGGCGCATCAACTTTACCGATTATAGTTGCTCTCACCTTGCCCTTGGCATAGCGCTTACCGCCGCTGGTAACGATTTCCCCCTCGGGTACGAGGTTGCCCTGCTCATCAATGAACTCATACGTAATACGCTCAGGATCTGGTAAATTCGGTACTATGTTCGTTACATTTTCTTGCAGCAACGTTGTATTGCCCAAGGCATCTGTAATAATAAAATCAAGGGGGCCATTATCGTACACGGTTATCTGTTGTTTGCCATTCACCACAATAAATTGTTTAGGATCGTCAGGATCCTTATTCAAGACACTCAACGTGACGCCTTGCGTATACATCACATTGTCATCGGAATCCGTAATCGTCTTGAAAGATTTGCTGCCGTGCTCTCCGTAAGTATAGGATTTTACAATTTCCACGTTAGGCTGAGAGCGGTCAATATTCGTGACAGTTGCCGTAGCCGAACCCTGATTTCCTGCTTCATCTTCAAATTGGAATGTAAATGTGCCATTATCTTTGAAAAGATAATCAGCTCGTGCCTCATTATTCAGAATACGAACATCTTCAGAAGGATCTAATCTAACTAATACATTGGCCGTCGTCGGTTCTGTGATTTTTTGAATAAAATCTGCGGTCGGCGGTGTATTGTCTATGTTTTTTACGACAATCATCAGTTTCTCGGTCTTTGTGCTATCCATTGTATCCGTCAGATCAAAGGTATACAGACCATTGATCGTTACCTCGAAATTGTTGCCCGATTTACGAACGGGTACCATCGGGTTGTTCGTGCTGGATGCAGGTGAGACTTTAATTCCCGCCGGCACCGAAATGCGAAGCACGTTGCTTTTCGCTGGTTTCAGCGTACTATGCACGGCAAGTCCATATATCGGCTCGTCTATAGCAGCGTACTCACTCGTATCAATCGTGCTAACATCACTCACTGTCCCCAAAGCTGATTTGAATTTAACGCGAAGATTGAAATCCTGGACCTTGGCGCTCTGCACTTTGATCTTCGAGAAATTCGAATACGGCAACCACGGATTCCATGTTGTTCCGCCATCGGAAGAAATGGCAAACTCGAACCCTTCCTTGGATATATTTTTTAGCTCTAGCTTGACAATCGCATAATAGCCGTCTGATTCATTTCCATCCATATAAATGAGATCTTTCTGCAGTACTTCTATCGGCTTATTCGCTTCTCTGGTGACCATGAATGTATCGGTATTCTTAATCACGTCATTCCCCGCAGCATCTTGGGCGTACACATATAGCGTATATTCAGCAGCCTCACCCTCAGCTAAGTTCGTATTATCAATCATAGCTTTGTTGTCTTCTGGAAGAACTTTCCAATTTACCGAAGCTTTGTCCGGAAGCGTGTCTCCTGACTTCACCCATTGATATTTCGTAATTATTGCATTCGGACTATGCGTATCTCTGACTGTCACATCGACGATATGCGATGGCTTCGGATAAGCTCCTCCTGTTTTACTGAAGGTAACAAGCGGTGCCGCATTATCGAAATGATAAGCTTCACTATAGTTATAGGTGTCATTCGTACCTTGTTCCTTGACTTTAATGTGCAGATACTGCACACCATTAAGCCATGCATTCTTATTTATCGTAAAATAATAGACATCCTCTGTAACCGTGCTGCTTCCATATACATGATAAGAAACCGTAGGTGGCAGCGCAGGTGATGGACTGTACGCATAGGTAAGCTCAGCAACAGAAATTCCCTTGATCGAGAAAGTAACATCATGACTCTGTACGTACTCTACTGAAGCTGCCGGCGAGAAATCAACGATAATCTTTTTAATCGGATCAATATGAACAGTGTCTGCCATTTGCGTTATCGTTTGATTACCTGCTTTGTCCACAGCCATGAGATGAAGCTCATACTCTCCAGCTTCATCTACGTTGTTCAACGTGGAGACCGAACGATCCTCAGGAACTACTTTCCAGGCGATTGGATTCGAACGCTCTCCGACCTTAACCCACTGGTATTGCAGCTTGGCAGGATCAATACCACTGTGCTTATCCTCGGCTGTAACTGCCACCTTCACCTCAGCCGTATTATTGCCACCAGACACTGCGGCTGATAATTCGGGCGACTCATTGTCCAGAAGAAGGATCCCTCGTGCGTAGGTCCAGTTGGAATCGTCTTGCTTGAAATCCTCAAGTTTCCATACGGACGTATCCTTATAGTTACCTACCGCTACAAGCGCTTTATCGGAAGCATATTTCTCTGCATCCGCCTCAGAACCAGTAGGATTTTGCGTCTTAAACTCATTGATCCACCCCGTATACTGAGCAGGGTTGTTCACTTTGTATGTTTTCATTTTGTCATATTGCATTAATTCTCTTGCTGTGTCCCACGTCATATCCGCAGTCCATGTATGCAGATACCACGCGCCGCTATTCGCTGGTTCGAAGGCTTCCATTGGCGGGATCAGCAAATTGGTCTTATTATTGGCAACAACAGGCTCAAAATCAGACATTTCACTTGGATACAGAACACTGCTTGGCTTCTCGCCTGTTAGCGAGAATCGTTTGATCGCTGCGTAATGATCGGCTTCCTTGCCCTCCAAAGGATTGCGCTCGCTTTGACTCCAATAATAGTAGACAAGTCCTACTCCTGAAGAGTCTTCAGGCTTTGAGCCCGTCATATTAATCGGATGATAGATGCCTCGACTTGGTCTCACAGCGCCCGGTTCATCTGGATCAAGCGGTGGCGTAATAATCGCTTCATCATTGGCATCAATCGTCAGCTTGTCAACTTGCTTGTATACGGCATCCGTTACACCGCTATCGTATCTGAAGTCGATCTTCGGAGCTTTGTTATCAATAGCTAGATTAGCCCAATCGATCTTCGTATTAGGTACGGCTTGGGAAGGATCTGTATTCGTTGATGGGCTGACATTCGCTGAATCCATCAGCAGATTGCCTGCATAATCCTGAATAACTCCCTTGTCTGTCCCACCCGACTTAAGCCTATGCGTCAGAGCAATCGCTTTGAGCAAGGATACGTCCAAATCACTTTCCGTAATCGTTGCCCGGAATCTCCAAACACTTGTATTTTCACCTTCAACATACTCAGCTTTCATCCCATTATTGAAAAGAAGATAGAGACCGTTAGCGTTCCAATTGTCCCCTTCTTTCACGATCGCATCTTCCGTCAACTGCACCTTGAAGTTGATGACATCGCCTTTATTCAATGTACTGCCGGTCACAATCTCCGGCTGAATTCCGTTAGCGACCGACGAGTATTTCGGAGGTACTGCATCAATAATGACGCGATAGCCTAAATTCGTACCATAGTCAAAAGGGTTTATCGTTTTGCCAGCCAAATAACTGGAACTGGATGAACTTGATTTGTTAAATCCATCCATCTTGAGTGGATTTCCCGCCGCGTCATGGAATTTGGAGGCATCGATCTTTTCCCACAACGATCCCGATGCATTGAGCTTCTTCTGCTCTAAATCCCCGCCAGCGTCGATCGGCAAGTTGCCCGTGTGGTGATAATCGGCTGCCGTATATTTGTAAGGCAACGTTTTCGTATACTCCTTCGACTGCTCCGATGTCAAATCCAGCTTCATGCTTTGATTCTGACCTGCCCCTGGCAAGCCTGTTCCTGCTGGATTCATAAACAAATTATGACTTGCTAGATTGTTCGTAATGATTTCCGGAGCTTCTACCCTAACGTACTCGCTGAAGTTATAGGTTAGATTGAAGTTTTGCTCCTTTTTCAAAAAAAGCTCCTTCTGATTAATTTCAGTATTATCCCGTTCTGTACCGGTTGTTGTGAAGGTATAATCCTTTATCATAGGTGCGTCGATATCAGCGAAATACAGGCGGATGCCGTTCACTTCTGTAGAAGCACTATTCGTCTCTGTCTCTAGAATGATATAGTCGTCAGGCGCAAAGCTGAGCCACGGTGAATTGACATTAAGCTTGTCATCATCATCATCCGAATAGGATACGTCGGTCCACTTGGACGGACTCCCATCCCAACCGATTTTGGCGGTCCCATCATGTTCGCCTAGCGCATCACCACTTCGGTTCTGCTTATCAGTATAGACCCATATCTGTGCATTATTAGAACTTGAACTGTTCAATATACCGGCTTTGACCATGAAACGCGCAGTACCGCTTTCAGCCAGTTTCTTCAACTCCGGGATATCGGCAACTTTAATTTTCCCGATGAAATGACCATCCAGACGGTTAATGGACGTTTGGTTAAATTCAATATCACTGTCTTCCGGATCCAGCTCCTCACCGATGCTCGTTACGCTCACACCAGTAACCCCACCGCCGAAAGCAGCTTTATAGAACAATGGGAATGCATTGAATTGTGCTGCATCTGACGCAGCATTATTAGGCTCACCCATATCATCGTCATCATCCTCAAACGTGTATTCTCCACCAAACGAGGTAGTGAAAGATGACATCGCTTCACCATTGATAATCTCCACTTGATGAAAATGTCTCTTCACATAGTCCGTATTCACGCTCGTTCCCGCCTGCGCCACGCCTGCTGATAGATTGAAAACCATTGTGATCAACATCGTCGCCACAAGAAAGATTGAAATATGTGTCTTCATTCTTTTTTTCACCTTCGAACCCCCTAATTGGAATATTTATCCATAACCTTATCTATATCTTCCATATTGACAACCAAATGAATATTGTTCATCGTGCGAAGCGACCCTGAAATAAGTCCCGTCACATGTCCATATTTGTCCAAAATTGGCCCTCCTGACATACCGTTTACGATCTGTGAGGATACAAGAATGCGATCTCTGCCATTAATATTCGCTCGCGGGCTATTGACGATGCCTTCCGTGATGATCTTCGTATCCTTCATGGGATATCCGATGGCAAACACTTTCTCACCATGCTTCACTTTGCTTGTCCTCAAATTTATATAAGCATAGCCGCCTTCTGGTTCGTAGCCGCTCTTATCCTGCGGAAACTTAAGCACTGCCGTATCGGTTGTTTCGTCCTGCGACACAACCCGACAATTTTCTTCAATGCTTCCATCATTCCTCACACAGGTAATCCGGTCAGCCCCGCCGATCACATGATAGGCCGTAAGTGCGGTACCATCTTCTCCCACTACAAAGCCTGTCCCCACATCTTTTAACGTGCCATCCTCACGAAAAGCCCGCACATAAAAGAGCGCCTTTTCCGCATTCGCATAAATCGCTTCTGCCCCGTAGGTTTCTGGCGGATTTGCGTCAGAAATCATATAATGACTCGTAAAGAGGCATAACGCGCCGATTAAAACAATAAAAAACCTAGTCGCTTTCTTCACGTACATTCACCTCATACATCCAAAATCTTGCTGCTGTTAGACTGCAAACACTCGTGTAAATGATAGTTCTATATACCTAACTAGTATAAAGAGTCGTTCTCTCAAAATTCTCACAAAAAGGAAAACAGTGTCGAAAGAGAACAAAAAATAGAGTAGGCCCATGCATAGTTGCATGGGCCTCTCACAGAACCGAACGTGCGGGTCATCGCATTCGGCTCCTCCAGCG
>NZ_LYPB01000069.1 GCF_001653565.1 Paenibacillus oryzisoli | reverse complement strand
GCTAATGATGCCTCTGGCATTGTGGGAAGTACGATTATTACTATCGCAGCTATCCCCGTCACAAGTATCACCGTGACAGGTAAAGGTGAAGCAACAAGCGTACCAATTGGAAGTACGCTGGTAATGAATGCAGATGTGTTGCCTTTGAACGCTACGAATGCTTCCGTTACATGGAGCGTAGCGCCAGGTACGGGAAATGCAACGATAGATGAGACGACAGGATTACTGACGGGTACAGCCATAGGAGAGGTCGTCGTTAAGGCGACAGCGAAAGATCTATCAGGAATCTATGGAACGAAGACCATTACAATCGCATCTTTAATGGTTAATAATATCGTCGTAACCGGAGCTGATGATGCCACAACGGTAACCAATGGAAACTCTTTGCAGATGAACGCGGCGGTTTGGCCAGAAAATGCAACAAATACTAATGTCACATGGAGTGTGGTTGCAAATACAGGGAATGCGACAATAAGCGCGACGGGGTTATTGACAGGTACACAAGTCGGTACCGTGACAGTAATTGCAACGTCAGCAGATGGATCGGCGACCAAAGGGAGCACGATGATCACGATTGCTGCAATACCTATTAGTCAAATTAACGTTAATGGTGCAGGAAACTTAACAACCGTAGTGGCAGGAAATACGCTGCAAATGATTGCCAATGTACTTCCTGCAAATGCGACGACCACATCAGTGACCTGGCATGTATATGGCAATCCGGGATCAGCAACGATTAGTGATTTAGGCGTGCTTCATGCAATTGAACCAGGTATTGTTACGGTTACTGCGATAGCTACAGATGGCTCGGGTGTATATGGCAGCACAGCTATTACAATAACTCCGGTACCAGAAATACCTGTTCTGACGATTAGTATCTCTGTAAAGGAAAGTTCAAATAGAGATGCTGTCGTCATTGGGGGAACACTTCAGTTGGAAGCATCCGTACTACCATTAAATGTAACTAATTCTTCAGTAACATGGTATGTTTATGGAAATGGGAATGCAGGAAACGCATTAATTAGTCAAAGTGGTTTGTTAACAGCGACTGGAATTGGGACAGTTACGGTCGAGGCAAGGGCGAATGATGGATCAGGTATCATTGGCAAAAAAGTAATAACGATCACATCGAATGCACCTCTGATTACATTAAGTCCAATTGCAACCCAGGTTCAAGGTAAAGTAGTTGTGTTAAAAGGGACAACCAATCTAAATGGTGTGACCCTTACAATTATGGCCCCTAACGGGGGCGTACTAGCTAGTTATAATGATGTCACTGTAGCTAATGGCACTTTCAGTGAGGCAGGGTTTGCCTTACCTGACAATGCGGAGGCAGGGATGTATACTCTCATCGCTAACAATGGCATCATCTCAACGCACACAAGCTTTGCTGTTATTCTAAGTTCTACTTTTGCCTTACTAGATCATGATCATAATGGTCACATACAAATTGACGAAATTGTTACTTATATACAATCCGATAGCCCAACACGAGATCTTAATTTGGATGGTAAAATTGATCGAGAAGATATTACGTTCATCTTAAGTCTGATTTCCTCAATGAAAGACTAGAGTTAGATAAGCCTCCCAGTAGAAGGGGGGCTTATTTCTTTTGGTTCAGAGTGTTTAAGGATTATTCCATAAATAAGTAAATTTTAAAATGAATGGAATTAATCTAACGATAGGAATAATAGAATGACAATAATTGATACATTTAGTGTAGATTTCATGTATACAGCACTTCATCCGTTAAACCATATAATAAAAGAAACAAGGGAAAGAGGTGATAGAACAATGAGGACATAACATTAAAAAAACGAAAAGCGTATCAATAACGGAAGGGAGAAATGTTGTTTTTAAAATTTGAAAGCGCTTACCGATCTGTATGAATGCTGCCATTACTAATGGTTAAAGGGATGTTTAATTGTACTTCGACCAGAAAAGGAGCGTAGATGATGATGACAATAAGCATGAATAAAAGTGCTTCATTCGTCTTTTCAGTAATTCTTGCAATATTGCTTGGGCTGATTACTGCTGGAATCGTCAGCCAGACTGAGGTTAAGGCTGCTGCTACAACCTATTATGTTGCCACGACAGGTAATAACGCGTATCCAGGTACATCGAGCCAGCCCTTTGCTACGATTCAAAAGGGAATTGACATGGCGGGAGCTGCTGGCCCGGGCTCTACTGTTATTGTAAGGGGAGGGACGTACAATATAACATCACCGATCACGATCACGACTTCAGGTACAAGTGGCAATCCGATCACGCTCATGGCATACCCAGGGGAAACACCGGTCATTTCAGGTCAGAATACGTACCCGAATCACCCTCTTAGTCTTGAAACAATGACTTATACGGGGCCGCCTGTTACTAATGATGGAGTGACATATAATACGGGGCAGCAGTTCACTTTTTCCTGGAATGCTTTGTTGAGAATTACAGCAAATTATATCGACATTGACGGACTTGAAATAAAGGAGTCTTATGGTGAGGGGATTTATGCTGGCAGTTCAAGCAGCCCCGGATATCAACATATCAACATCACAAATAGTAAGATTCATGACAACCGCAACTTGGCTGTGTTAGTAGATAATGTTGATCAATTTACTCTGGATGGAAATGAATTGTGGGAAAATGCTAATTATGGGCGTTTCAGCAGGTTATCAAGCCAAATGGATTGGCCTTTAATTCTCATGATCAAGAATAGCTCCAATGGGACAATCAAGAACAGCAAAGTATATAACAATTGGGGGGAGGGCATTGGCTTCTGGAATGATACCCATGATGTAGTGTTAGAGGATAGCGCTATCTATGATAATTATGCACTGGGGGTCTATGTAGACAAGGCTAGTTATATCACCATCCAGCGCAATATGATCTATAATACGGGGAATCCGATTTATTTGAGAGGTACCGGCGCTTCGATGGGGATTGCTATAGCGGATGAGCCTTATCTCAGTTATCCAGCAGGACATAACAGGAAAATTATAAACAATTTTCTGAAAGGGAACGGCCAAAATTTTGCTTACTGGAATACGGGATTAGCCACAGGTACCTCATTGAATAACGATCTTATTGCCGGCAATACGTTTATTGATGCAACAAATACGAATATATCAATTACCGGCGGTGCCAACCATGTCAACACAAGGATAGAAAATAATATATTCAAATCAAGTTCGGGTACCTTACAAAATGTAGACCAGAAACCTGGATTGATCTTCTCCAATAACTGTTGGTCCAGCGCTGTCACCGGAGTTGCCTCGAATGGGAATGATGTCATTGGGGATCCTCTGCTTGTTGGCGGCACATTCGGACCCGACTATTTCAAGCTGCAGACCCATTCTCCTTGTATTGCTAAGGGCAAGAATAATGTAACGGATGTTTCAGAAGATTATTATAAAAATGCAAGGAACAATCCGCCAAGCATAGGAGGATATGAGCATCCTACAGTTCTTATAGATAACAGTGATTCGACAAGGGTAAGCAAGACGGGAACATGGATTGCGAGCTCTTTTAGCACCCAAAAGTATGGCGCTGACTATCTGCATGATGGGAATACAGGGAAGGGGTCCATGAGCGTTACATTTACACCTAATCTATTGACTACAAATACTTATGACGTCTATATGTGGTGGAATGCCGATACGAATAGAGCTAACAATGTGCCGGTCACTGTTAACGATGTTATCGGAGCGCACAGTACGACCGTTAATCAGCAGGAAAACGGAGGGCAGTGGAACTTCATAGGGAGTTACACATTTAATGCGGGAACATCGGGTAATGTCATGATCAGCAATACGGGGACAACCGGATTCGTTATTGCGGATACCGTTAAATTTGTTCCGCATTAATTCAGATGAGAGGGTGAATGGGCGACAGCTTGTTCACCCTCTTCTTCATATAGAACAAGAATTGGTACATTAATCATATTTTTTGTGTATACCGAAGTGTAATTCTTGGGTGATAAAATTAATAAATAATGAAAACGATTTCAATCGTTGGAGAGGGTGATTTATTCTTGGAGTAAGGAATCATAGACCGAGGGGATCTGAAATTTTATTAGGAGGTTGTATAAATGAGCAAGTTTACATTAAAAGCATTATCAGGGTTCATGATCTTTATATTCGCTGTAAATACGATGTTATTCAGCGGTGCACAACCTGCAAGGGCAGAAGTGACCCCTAGTGGAAATGTGTATTACGTTGATGCTACGCTTGGAAATGATACCAATGACGGACTGAAAACGGTAACACCATGGCGGACGTTGGACCGGGTAAACAGTCATAATCTGGCGCCGGGTGATAAGGTGCTGTTCAAAAGAGGAGAGAGTTGGTATGGCTCGACATTAAAACCTGCAAGCTCCGGCACAAATACAAGTCCTATTATTTATGATGCATATGGCGTTTCCACGCTTCCCAAACCGAAAATTTCTGGAGCAACGCCAGTAGCGGTGTGGATTGGGCCTGATGCCAACGGAGAATATTATTCTTCGCTGCCTGGGGCAGATGCTTCTAGAACCATCCTTTTGGAAAATGGCAAACGATTAAAAGGGAAAATGCAAGAATCACTAATGCCAGGCCCGGTAAAAGGCTCTCTTACAAACGGTTCATGGGCGTTAGATTTAAACAAGAATAGTATCTACTACAAACCGTCAAAAGGAACTTCCAGTGAAAATACGACGGAACTTGTGACTGGACTAGCGAGAGCATTTGATTCCAATGCCCAAAGCTTTCTGGAGATAAACAATCTTGAATTAACTGGAGGCATGGAGGAGGTAGCCTACATCGCCCCCGGCAGTACACATGTGATTGTAAAAGGAAACGATATCCATGCCGCAGATGGTGCGGGTGTCAGGGTAAACGGATCCTTGGCGATCACGATAAGTTATAACAATGTATATGATATCAATTCAAGAGGTATATGGATTGAAAGCGGTTCCGCAGGAAGTGCGATCACCTATAATAGAGTCAGCGGCATTGGGAAGTTAAGTACGGATGATGGGGAGCTTACCGGCATTGAGGTTGGAGGAACCAATACCCTTTCGAAGCCTTCCATGAATATCATCGATTACAATACAGTGAATGACATTGGCAGGGACTTCTATAAAGGGAAGAACGGAACCAACGCCAGAGGCAGTATGAGCAGTACGGGAATTGCAGTTAATTCATCCAGTTCGAACATCATTAGATATAATAAACTGTCCAGTATTTGGCGGACGGGTATTCAGCTTAAGACTGATTTTGGCGATGCTGCTTCCAATCAGATCCATGAAAACTTGATTTTTGACACGGGGAAAATGTATACGCTTGATGCAGGTAGTCATGGTATTCTGCTAGAAAACAAAAATGGCAGTATCGGCGGATCGAAAATCATGAATAATACGATTGCCAAATCCAAATTCACCAGTAGTTCGGGGAAAGAAGCTGCGCTGGGGCTCAAGGTAGTTGGTGGTGTCACGGTCGATAACTTACAGGTAAAAAACAATATCCTCGCATCCAATGCTGCAGATTATGCGGTTTCAGTCGATCTAGACAGCGGGGCTGCGCTGACCAACTACGTGTCAGATTACAATCTTATGTACCAGACTTCGGGCAATGCGATCTACTGGAATCAAAACGGGGCTTCCCACGTCTATGATTTCGGGCATATTGTCGGTAATGCTGCGGGTTATTATTCTTTTGACAAGTCGCAAGAAAGCCATTCGATCGCCAGTGATCCCCAATTTGTTTCGGTGGAGAAATCGGATTTTCATTTGCTAGCTTCCTCTCCGGCTGTAAATGCAGGGATTGATGTGGGTTTGACTAAAGATTTGGATAGTCTTCCAATGCCGAATAACGGTAGATTTGACATGGGGAGCTACGAGAGTGCATGGAGTAAGGTAGATACGACAGCAGCCATCGTACCAGGAAGTGCGCTAGACCTATCAGGTATGAACGTTGGCCCTGCAGGTCAATACGGCTTTATCCAGATGGATGCGGAAGGAGACCTGCACTTTGAAGGGAAGCCGGAAGAAACTGTTCGCTTCTTCGGACCGAATGTCAATTGGAACATGTCTTTTCCAACGCCTGCTGAAGCGGTAATTATTGCGGACAGACTTGCTGGGATGGGATATAACATCGTAAGAATCCATGGCCAGGATTCCATGGAAACGTGGGCACCGGGTATGTTTAAGACACCAACTTCAGGGGCGGTTGAGCTCGATATGGAGAAGGTCAAACTGCTTGACAATTTTATTTATGAATTGAAGAAGAGAGGCATTTATCTACAGCTTGACGTTTTCCATCTGTATGATTTCAAAAACGTGCCTGGGCTTGGCAACTATGCGGAAGGACAGAGCTCCAAGTATCTTCTTCCTTTTTTTCCGCAAGCTTATGATATGTGGAAGCAGGCAGTCGACTTGTGGTTATCCCATGTGAATGAAAAAACGGGACTGGCGCTTAAAGACGATCCTGCTGTAATCGGCATAAGTCCATGGAATGAGCAGCTTTTGACCAACCTAGTTCCTTCCAAACCGGATTTTAAAAAGTTCTTACTGGATGACTTCAATGCCTTCCTGCAATCGAAGGGCCAATTGCCTGTAACCAGTTATCCGGCATCCTTTTGGAACACCTTCGGACCGATCAAGGGCTATATGATGGACTATTATACGGGTAAAACATTAGCGGTCTACAACAACATGAAGGACCATCTCAAAAATACGCTCGGCGTGAAGGCTGTTATTGGCGGTATGAATCATATTATGAATCCGATGGTGGATTATTGGAGAAGCGAGGCGTCTGATATTCAAGAGACGCATCTGTACTATCAGCCGTTATTTAGCGGGTACCAATACGATCCATCGTCAATGAGGAGATTAAGTAAAGCATTTGACGTCATTGATGGCAGTTTTGAAAACTACTATCCAGGATTATCTTTGAAACAGTTATATGCCAAGCCAGTCTTTCTAACCGAATATCAGGACAACTATCCGATGAAGGGCAGAGATGAAACGGATATATTTACTGGAGCCGTCGGCGCCTATCAGGGCTGGGACATGCTGAACAGGTTTGACTTTGGTTATAACCCTGCACATGCCATCGACAATCTTGGGATTGGGGAATTAGGGAGTTTCGAGATCCTCGGCGACCCTCTGCAAATCATGTCTGAATATGCAGGAACGCTGTTATTCCGAAAAGGCTTCATTGAAAAAGCAGATCCACGATTTATATTTGTACGAGATAAAACGTATAGCACCACGGATGAGAAAGGCGCACAGCCGCAAATTGGGCTTGAAAACCTCTATTATCTCTCTCATTTATATAATACGCAGACGGTTTATGCCGACAAACCAGGAGAACCGCTTACCATCTATAAGGTGACCCCAGATCTGACTCCAGCTCAAATTGCCAGTGGGAATATACCAGCGCAAAATAAACTGAATATCACTTCCACGATGACATTGAAAGAAGCGGCTCAGGTTTTCATCGGCTCACTTGGAAACGAAGATAGAGACATTAAGGATATGCAGCTTGCCTATTTAGACCAGAATAAGTTGATTTCCGATACCGGTGAGCTGATCTTCGACATTGGGACAGATGTATATACCGTGAATACACCTTATTTGGTGGCAGCAGCGGGAACACTCAATCATCACAATTTCATATATGATAAAGCGTCAGCCTCCTTCCAAGGCAGTGTGGACAAAGGCACGTTTATGGCGTCATCCTTGGAAAGTAAACGACTAGATCAGAGCAGCAGAATTTTAGTAACGCATACAACAGATGCGGCAAGTACGGGTGAAAGCCTTACTCAATTAACCAATGGGGAAGTCCTATTCAGCAAAGGGAGCAGACCCACATTAACTAAATTTGGTACAGCCCAGTTCGGTATGACAACAACACTGGATCCAACGCAATTCAAGGCTTACAAGCTGGCGACGAACGGAGCAAGACTGGAAGAAATACCTGTCCAGGTGAACGGTCAGCATATCTCTATTAACCTGGATACGGCGAAAGGGTTTGCTTTTGAACTTGTTGCGTATCCAATTGATCTTCCGATTGTTGTACCTCCAACAACGCCACCTCCGGTTGTTCCACCTGCACCTGTGAAGCCGGCAATGGAGATCACCATCGATAATGGAAGTGCGGAATTCACGGGAACCTGGAGCACAGCCTCGATCAATGCCAACAAATATGGATCAGATTATGCCATTGTGGCTGGAGGCGGAGCAGGTGCCAATAAGATGAGATGGAGGCCGAATATTGAGGCATCCGGCGAATATGAGGCGTACTATTGGTTGCCTGACGGAAATAGTAGTATGGCGAAAAACGTGGCATTTACGGTTTATGACGGCAAAGTAGGCAAAGCCGTATCGGTGGATGAGAGTAAACCCGGCGGGCAGTGGGTTTCGCTTGGCATATATTCGTTGGTGCGCGGCACCACAGGGTATGTTGAAATTTCTGACAACGTGACAGGCAACATTGTTGGTGACGCGGTCAAATTTGTCATGAGAAGTATGATCATGGATGATAGCGATGCGCTGGCAACTGGGAAATGGACGCAATCCAGCTTTAACCCCAACTATTATTCGACTGGTTATGTGAATGCCACTAATGGAGCTGGGGCAAACAAATTAAGCTGGAGACCGTATTTACCAGTGAGCGGTAATTACGATGTCTACTACTGGCTTCCTGACGGTAGCAGCAACAGAGCGAATGCGGCGCCATTTACCATTAATTATAGCGGTGACAACCAAGTGTTTTATGTGGATCAAACTGTACCAGGTGGTAAGTGGGTTGGATTCGGAAGCTTCTTCTTTGATGAAGGGACGAGCGGTTATGTGGAGCTTAATGATAATGCAAGCGGTTATGTGATTGGCGACGCCATCAAATTTGCTCTTCCTAACAGCACACCGCCCGTGACACCAGAGGAACCGACGACTCCAGCTGTCACCGAACCAGTAGAAATTATCGTGGACAATGTGAATGCGGTATCTACAGGAACAGGAACATGGAACCTTGGAACAGCCCAACCTAACAAATACGGTGCCAGCTATAGCACCATTCCGGGGGACGGCACTGGCACACATAAATTCAAATGGACGCCAACGATTACTACAGAGGGCGATTATGACGTGTATTATTGGCTTCCGGATGGCACCAGCAATCGTCCGAGTGCAGCCCAATTTACGGTTTTCTATAGTGGAGGCAGCAAGCTGTACACGGTTGATCAAAGGGTTGTTCCAGGAGGCAACTGGATCTTGCTTGGCAAGCATCACTTCGTTCCGGGAACTTCCGGGTATGTGGAGTTAACCGATAAAGCAAGCTATGGCAATATCATTGCCGATGCAATCCGATTTTACTTGCCGGCAACCCCGCAAGTTGATATGCAGCCGCCTTCATGGCCGGGAGGAGGTCAAATGACCGTCAGCAATGCTACCTACAATAGCGTTACTTTAAACTGGCTGCCTGCAACCGATCTTGTTGGTGTAACCAATTATAAAATCTATCAAGATGGGGCCTTGCTGCAAACCGTTGGAGGAAATGTATATCAGCTTGATGTAACAGGCCTTTCAGCGAATACTTCCTACAAATTTAAGGTTACAGCTGGAGACGCAGCTGGCAATTGGTCAACGGAGAGCTTGACCACAACAACGAAGTTGAATGTGAGTGCAGCGAATTCACTGTATACCTCTTTTGACAATAAAGCCAAGATGATGGAAGCAGGGGAAGAAACAACATTAAGTTTACTGTCGTCCGCTGCTGTATGGGGCGGGAACTTCAGCATCTCCTACGATAATAGCTTATTGGACGTGGGGACAGCAGACATTATGCTGAGCAGTCAGTTGGCTAATCTTGGCGTTACGGCATCGGTCTATACAAATGTGTATAGTTCGAGCGGTATTATTTCCATTCAATTTCACTTAAGTGAACAGATCAACCCGCAGCCTGGCATTTCCGTCGAACTCCTGAAAATTAGATTTAAAAGCAAACAGGCAGCAGGCAAGGTGCCATTTATAGTTCGCAAAGAAAGTTTGATATCGAATAAAGACGGCAGCTTTACGTTCGCTCAAAATGATTATCAGGACAACATGATCCTGGCGAATTCCAATATTGACGGCGTTGCTATGATGAACGAACAAGCCTATGTAAAGGTGCTAGGCTATATCGCCAATCATTCGAGACTGACTAGCAGCGATAACAATTTTGATCCAAGACTAGACATGAATATGGACGGAAAGATCGACATCGTGGATATGGTCTATGTGTATAAACAGCTTAACCTACTGAGAAGTCATCCGTAACCAAAAGGAGAGAGAGCACGATGCGGAATGTACGAACAATACTTCTGTCGTTACTATGTCTATTCGTTGCGGCAACTGCGATGGATACACATAAAGCACATGCTTTGAGTAGCAGTACCATCGTAGCAACGACAGACCAAACAAGCTATTACGTAGGCGATACCATCAAGGTCATCATCAAGGGAGAGAATATTCTCGACTTGAATGGGGTCGGGTTTACACTGCATTATGATCCAAGCCAGTTAAGTTTACAGGGAGATGGTCTTGTGTTATCTCCCTCGTACGAAACTTTTGGCGGGGCGATTGTAGATACAACCAATGGGAGTCTGACCTATGACATATTAAATAAGACTCCAGTTCAAATTACCAAAACCGAAGCTATAGGTCAGATCCATTTTAAAGCGCTGAAGAGCGGAACAGGGATGATACAATTACATGGCATTACAGCTGTAAACGGTAATTTGGAGCAGATTCAGTCCAGTACGCAGATGCAGACTGCATTCAGTATCGGCGTACGAATACCTGGGATTGAACCGACTGATTCTTCATCGTCTATTCCAACTTCAAGCACACCAATAACGACTCCCAAACCGTCGACAACTCAGATTATTCTAGAAAATGATTTGCCTGCCGCCGTTAAGGGGAAAATAACCATCCAAATGGAAGAAGGCAAGAATACGGTCTTGCTGCCAAGCCGTCTTACTGACCTGATTGGAGAGAACAGTCTTCAAATTGTGCAGAAAGATTTTACAATTGAAATTCCCAAGGAAGCCCTCAAATATATGCAGGGAGCTCTCGCTGGCAAACAAGTTGACGGTGCACAACTTAGCTTCTCGGCAATCATTGCCACTCAGGATGATATTGCTAAATTTATTCAAGGAGCAACAGACGGTTCTACCCGTGTCGTTACGGCAAGTCAAGTGTATAATTTTGGCTTACATGTTGTAACAACAGATGGAACGCGCATACCTATCATAACGTTTAAGGAACCGTTGGTCCTTTCATTTCAAGTGAATCCGAATACGGACTCTCATCTCTTAGGCTTGTATTATTTTGCGCCAGACGGAACGATTCAATATATGGGGGGCACATTGGTGAATGGTAGTATGACCGCAAAACTCACCCATTTCAGTCCATATGCCGTGCTGGCCTATGATAAAACATTCTCAGATGTAGCTTCCTCCTTATGGGCTAGCCGTGTAATTAAGGAAATGGCAGCCAAACATATTATTGAAGGTGTCACAGATACGGAGTTCAATCCTGGGGGGAATGTGACAAGGGCGCAATTTGTAGCTTTGCTTGCAAGAGCTTTAGGTTTGAAAGCGATTGGAAGTGCTCACTTTAAGGATGTAAATCCGGATGATTGGCATGCACAGGTAATCGCGGCAGTAAGTGAAGCGGGTATCGTGCTTGGACGCAGTTCAGATACATTTGCACCTGACGAACCTATTACGCGCGAAGAAATGGCGGTTATAACTGTTCGTGCCTATGAGCATGTAAATGGCGAAAAAGTAACGGTGACAAACACCAATTCGTTTAGTGATCAAGCTCAAATTAAAGAGTGGGCACAAAATGCAGTACATGCTGCACAAGAAGTTGGTTTGATTCAAGGACGCAGCAACAATCAATTCGTGCCGCAAGCGCTGATGACGCGTGCTGAAAGCGCGCAAGTGATTTTCAATCTTTTGTCCAGTATACAAAAATGATCTCGTCATTGCACCGACCGTAGGCAGGTTCTATAATTAAAGAATAACCATTGTAGTGAGAAAGCCCCAAAATCATTTGGGGCTTTCTCCAATCAACACGCTGAATGGAGACCTTTGCATGGATGATCATGTTTTAAGCGTACTTATTGTGGATGATGAAATTCTCATTCGCCAAGAACTGCAAATGTTTGATTGGGAATCTCGAGGATCCGTACTTGTAGGCGAAGCTAGCAATGGTGAAGAAGCGCTTGCCTTTTGCAGAAAGTATGTACCCGATGTGATTATAACAGACATTACAATGCCAGTTATGAATGGACTGGCATTAATTCGAACCTTGAAGAACGAGTTCCCACAGATTCAGGTTGTTATTCTTAGCTGCCATAGTGACTTCGAGTACGCAAGAGAGGCTTTAAAATTAGGGGCTATTGGATATGTCGTCAAAGTCATGATGGATGACAGCGAGATAGAACAAGCACTTGTAGAGGCAAGAAGGTCAATTGAAAAGGAAAAATCTTACAGTACCAAGAAACAGGAAGAAAACAGGTGGAACCAATCCAAGTTGCTTGGACAACTGCTGAATCACAATCACAATGATTCAACGAAGCTCTTATATAAAAGCTTGGCAGATAATGGGCTTCCGATTGCGTTTCCACTCCAGATTGTACGGTTTTATGTGGAAGCCAAGCATGGTGATTGGCTATTCGTTGACCGTGAGGTTCGGCATGTATTAGGGAGCTATGACCATGATTTTGCCTGGGTGCCGGTGGATATCGGAGAGCATTTTGCGTACTTTGGTCATCCAAGTAAAGATCGCATTTCCATCATGAAAACGATTGAAGCGGTCATTTCTGATATGCATCACAGACTGAAAAGTATACACTTGCATAAGCCTGAATGCATTCATATCTATGCTTCCATTAGTGATGATGTGGAAAATCCTGAACAATTCAATCAAACATTCCAAGAAATGAATTTGTGGAAAAATGATTATTTCTACAACAACAGTAACCATGTGTTCTTGGGGAAACCAGAAGGCACACATGCCATTGAACCAAAGGCCCTGGCTGGGATTGAAGAGAAGATGAAAAAGGTGATCTGGAATCAGGCGGGGTTATCGACTTTTATTGAAGGAGATTTTCTCGATTGGGCAAGGGAACATCGCATTATTCCGAATGATCTCAAAAAGTTAGTCCATAAATGGCATGTGTTATGGAATGAAGAGCTTGGGGATTCGAATGAGGATGTCATATTGTCTCAGCATACCTACCAGACTGTGACTCTACATGAAATGATTGCAGCGTTGATTCAAGATATCTACATCAATTTCGGCAAAGAAAACAGGTATAGGCCAGAGATTCGCCTCGTCATGAAGATCATACGAGAGAAGATCAGTCAGCCCCTCAGTCTATCCTCTGTAGCTGAAGAAGTAGGCTTCAGCTCCCCTTATCTCAGTCGTTTATTTAGCGAAGAGGTCGGAGAATCATTTAATGATTACGTTACTCGGCTTCGTATGGAAAAAGCAGCATTTCTTCTGAAAAATATGAATCTAAAAGTATATGAAGTAGCTGAACAGGTTGGGATTCCAAGTTATAGATATTTCTCAATCGTCTTCCGCAACTGGATGGGCGTTACGCCATTGGAGTTTAAAAAAGGATGATACAGATGAAGAATAAGGTTTTTGTGAAAAGCTATAGAAACTACGGCATGGCAACCAAACAGTTTTTATTGCTTTTTGTGCTGACCGTCACCATATTTATGACAATTTCTTGGAATAACATCGGGATATCGAAAAAAAGCCTTGAAAACAAAATGATTGAGGATTCCAAGCTCACGGTCTTGCGGACAAACACTTTTTTGAATATGTATCTGGAAAACATTACGAATATTTTGCTGCTTATTTCTGCGCAGAAAGATCTGATTGAAAACGGAACCAATGAAGCACAAACTATTTTGCAGCATTATGGCGAATTGAACAGCCATCTTATTAAAACACTTTATTTGGTGCGATCAGATGGCATGGTTTGGAGCAGCAAGCAAGTCCTGTATGAGATCTATGGCAATCCTATGCTGCCAAAATTAAATGAAATGGGGAGTCAAGGGGTTGAAGGATTAAGGTGGAGTGAACCATATGAAACAGCCTTATCGGATCGAACGGTCGCTTTTATTTTTCCAATAAGGAGTAAGGCTAACAAGTATTTGGGATCAGCAATCGCCGAGATTAGCATCGAGTATTTGAATCAGAAAATCATTCCCATGATTTCAAGCAGTGAACAGTCGATCATATTGAGTTCATTAGCAAACGAGCCGATTGTTTTTGATCCTCAGAGCGAACTTCTGCCTTATGAGAAAGGTTTTTTTCCACCCGTGATTACGAGTGATTTTATGAAAGGCATCGGGCAGATGAACGATGGTGTAGACAGTACTGAATTAGGAACACAGTATTATATTGTTGCGAACTCGAAAGGAAATAATTTGGGCTGGCGTGTGTCCTTGCTCATGAATGAAAAAATATTGAATGCAAATGTTTCAAAGCTATACCACAATTTTGCCTTTACTGCTTTGCTTTGGATTATCGTTTTTTTGTTCGGCTCCTTTCTGATCTCCTATTATTTTACGAATCCCATACGGAAGCTCGTCCTTAAAATGAATACTGTCACCAAATATGGACGATTATCCAATATTGAAATGGAGCGTGAAGATGAAATCGGACAGCTTGCCATGAGCTATAACTCCATGATGGACCGGATTAATGGCCTAATTCGTGAAATCAGAGAAGTTGAGGTGCAGAAACAAGCCTATGAATTAAAAATGCTGCAAAGCCAGATTGGTCCCCATTTTTTATATAACACATTAGCTGGGATCGGGAGTTTGGCGAAACAGGGGCGGAATACGGAAGTCCGGGATACGATTCGCTCACTTGTCAATCTGTTGTCGTACAGCTTTGACAAAAGGTATGAGTATATTGCGCTCGAAGAAGAAATCGAAGCTCTGAACAGCTATATCTATATCCAAAAAACAAGATATGGCGATTCATTCACCTGCCATTTTGATATTAGTCCGGAATTAATGAGATGCAAAGTGCTTAAGCTTACTCTGCAGCCTATTGTCGAGAATGCTATCTTTCATGGCTTGCTTTCAAAGAAAAGCTCCGGCACAATCGAAATACGAGGTAGGTTGATCAAAAACACAATGAGAATATACGTGATAGATAACGGAATCGGCATGGAGAAGGAGCAGTATAGAAAGCTGTTGATTTCCAGTAGTGAAAGGAAGTTGAGAGACGGGTTTAACAGTATCGGCATCATGAATGTGCATGAACGGATTCAGATTTATTTCGGTAATCAATACGGTCTGCATATTGTAAGTCGTATACATCGAGGGACGATTGTCCGTATCGATCTGCCCGTTATGAATGATGATCACGAGGTTGAAATGTCGGGAATACGCAACATGTAAATAGACCATCAGTGCAATTATGCCTGATGGTCTTTCCTTTGAAATCTAGACAAAATCCATTACATAATTGAACTTTTTATGTATATCTGTCTATATGACAGGGGCGATATAATACATGTAGAAAGTAAATGAAAGCGGTTTACTAGGGAATCTGAGGCTTGAAAGTCCTCACATGGAGGGAATCGGAGATGCAGGAAGACTTGGCAGTACAACGGTCTAAGGTGGTTCATCGGAAGTTTGTAAGGAGTAAATTTGTGCTCAAAATATGGAAGTATAGAGCTTTATATGCGATGCTTTCTCCTGGCATCCTCTACTACTTGATATTTAAGTATCTGCCCATGTTCGGGATTATCGTGGCATTCAAAGAGTACAACATTACCAAAGGTATTCTGAGCAGCCCTTGGGCGGATCCCTGGTATAAGTATTTTGAGGTTTTTGTCAGTTCACCCTATTTTTCGCAACTGCTGACGAACACGCTTTTAATTAGTTTGTATAAACTTATATTTGGCATGATTCCGCCCATTATTCTGGCGATACTGCTTAACGAATGCAGGGTTTCGTGGTTCAAAAGGTTTATCCAAACCTTGAGCTATATGCCGCACTTTTTATCGTGGGTAATTATTTATGGGATATTAATCGCATTATTATCACAGGATAGCGGCTTGTTCAATCGATGGATTGTTGAAGCCGGCGGTAAAGCCATTCCATTCCTGACATCGGAGAGTTGGTTCAGAAGCATATTGGTTAGTTCGGACATCTGGCAAAACATGGGCTGGGGAGCAATCATTTATCTGGCCGCAATCGCAGGAATCGATCCCTCCCTATATGAAGCAGCAACAATGGATGGGTGCAAACGAATTCGCCTCATTTGGCATGTGACGCTTCCTAATTTACGATCGATCATCACGATCCTTTTAATCTTAAGACTTGGGAGTATTATGGATGCAGGATTTGAACAAATCTATGTCCTGTATAACAGTTATGTGTATTCCGTAGGAGATATCATTGATACATGGGTGTTCCGGACAGGTCTTGAACAGTTGAATTTTAGTTTAGCCGCATCCGTTGGCTTATTTAAATCGATTATTGGCTGTATCTTGGTTTTACTTTCTAATCGAATCGCGAAAAGGTGGGGTGAAGGTATATGGTAAGGGGGAAAGGAGATCGAATTTTTGACGGCTTCGTCTTCTGTTTTCTGATCGCTGTCGGCATTACTGCTTTATTCCCATTATTGTATGTGTTCTCGGTTTCACTCACACCTTTTTCTGAGTTATTGAGGAATGGCGGGTTTGTCATTATACCAAAATCAATTACTTTTGCAGCGTATAAAGAGCTATTCTCGATGCCACGTATACCGGATGCGTTTCGAGTAACGCTGTTTATTACCGTCGTAGGCACGATTGTTAATATGATACTAACGATACTGCTGGCTTATCCATTAAGTAGAAAAAAGCTTCCTGGTCGTAGTTTTTTCTTGTTGATGATTGTCTTCACTATGCTGTTTAGTGGAGGGATCATTCCATCCTACTTGACGGTTAAATATTTGGGGTTGCTGAACAGCATATGGGCCATGATTATCCCAGGAGCAATTTGGAGTTTTAATGTATTAATCGTAAAAAGTTTTATTGAAAGCTTGCCAGAGGAGCTACTGGAGTCTGCCAGTATAGATGGCGCTAAAGAGCTACGGATTTTAATGCAAATTATTGTTCCACTATCCATGCCAGTTATTATGACGGTGAGTCTCTTTTACATGGTCGGGCATTGGAATGAGTTTTTCCAGGCGATTCTATATGTGACACCGATTAAGCTTCAACCGCTCCAGATCGTTGTCAGATCCATCTTGATGCAATCCAATCAAGCTTTTGAAAATCCAGAGGTCACATTGCCTTCCGCTACGCTGCAGATGGCAGTTGTCATTTTTGCGAGTGCGCCGATGATTATTGTATACCCGTTTATTCAGAAATACTTTACAAAAGGCATGATGCTTGGTGCGATTAAGGGTTGATATTTTGACAAGGTATTTCGTAGCTCGTTACCGATGCTTGTCAAATTCAATAAATAAGAAAAATAGAAGGGTTGATTACAATGAAGAAATTAAGGGTCTTAACAACGGTTCTAGCCATGTCGATTCCAGTTGCTGTTATTATGGCCGGATGCTCTAATGGAGCAGAAACTAACCAAACAGCTGCAACCAGTGCACCAGCAGCAAGCAAAGCGCCAGCAGCACCAGTGAAAATTGAATGGATGCAAGTAGGATGGGGCACGAATGTGCCTACTAGCGATGACTTTGTCAAGAAGGAATTGGATAAAAAATTAGGAACAAACCTTATTTTAACCTCTCCAGCTACTAATGAAGATTATCAGAACCAATTAAACGTACGCTTGGCTGGCGGGACGCCACCGGATGTGTATCAAATATTAAATAGGGACAGCTTGCTTAAAAGCATTTCTACGGATAGTTTGTTGGATCTAACCCCCTACTTGAAAACCAAGTTGAAACCATTTGCTGACTTTGTTGGCGAAGATACACTGAATAACGATAAGGTAGACGGAAAACTATACACGATTACGAAGAAGCCAGGTGTTAGTTCTAACAGTTATTGGCTCCGGAAAGATTGGCTGGACAATTTAAACTTAAAAGTACCAGTTACGTTGGATGATTTGTATGCGGTTGCGAAAGCCTTTACAAATGATGACCCTGATAAAAATGGCAAAAAGGATACGTATGCAATTACGGGATCAGGATTCGATGCCTTCTCGGTTATTTATGGCGCATTCGGCGTAGGCTCTCCTACTCCAAACAACAGTCTGCCGGAAATCTATGTAAAAGACAACAAAATGGTTAGTTCGCTGTATGATCCCAATATGAAAAATGCGCTTGCTTTCATTAAGAAAATGATTGATGAAGGGCTTGTAGACCCCGAATTGCTAGCGTCAACGGGTCAGCAATATGTTCAGAAGGCCATTCAAGGTAAGGCAGGAATGGGCAACTTCTCATGGACAGATCTAGCAAAGGATGCACCTGCGAAGCAAATCAAAGAGGTTAATCCGAAGGCAGAGTGGATGCAGATTGCACCTCCCAAAGGACCAGGCGGCCAATATGATCTTTCTGTAGGAAAAGGAACATCCTTTACTTTATTTGGAATCCCAAAAGCATTAGAGAAGGATACGGCCAAACTAGATAAAATTTTTGACTACATTAATTATATATCCACTAAAGAGGGCAATCGTTTGGTCAGTTATGGCGTGGAGGGACGGCATTATACATTAAACGGTGAAAAAGTAGTTCCTACAGATTTATTGGCCAAAGAAGGGGCTTATACATGGCTCTACCAAGTGACAGGTCGTCCTGAAGCAGAGTATCTGCAAACGAAATTTCCTTCGCAAGCCCCGTTAATTGATTTTGTGCAGAAACAGCCAAGAATGACAGCGTACAATGGCCTTCTGAATCCGCCAGCGGACTTTGTGTCTGCTGATGCTACGCGATTCATCAAAGAAGAATTGTCCAAGTTTATTTACGGTAAAACTTCGTTGGATAAATACGACGAATTCTTGAAAAATTTAGAAACAAAATTCAAATATAATCTGTATTTGGATGGGGCACAAAAACGGTTGAAAGAACTTGGTTATACAAACTAATCTAACAATGCCATACGGAGAGGAGAAACTTGTTTCTTCTCTCCGTACTTGTTCATAGTACACAGAAATTGGAGTGTGGAGAGAGTGACAGTTAAAAAACAGGAACAATATGATGTGGTAGTCTGCGGAGGTGGTTTAGCTGGTTTTTGTGCAGCCATATCAGCAGCTAGGCACGGAGCCAAAACTTGCATCATCCAGGACCGTCCTGTGTTTGGCGGCAACAGTTCCTCGGAAGTGTGCGTGACACCGCATGGAGCGGCTGCTTTTCATGCTTATGCGCGAGAAACTGGCATCATTTCGGAACTGCTTATCGAAGAACGCGCTCGCAACCACGCACCGATCCTTGAGAACGGCTGGACGAATAGCGTGTGGGATATGACGATGTATGATATGGCGATGAGTACGCCAAATTTATCGTTTCACTTAAATACATCTATCGTCTCAGTGATGAAAAACAGTGACCGTACGATCAGCGCTGTTGTGGCACGTGTGGCTAATGCGGAAACGGAAATTACGATAGCGGGCAACATTTTTATCGACTGTACGGGCGACGGCATTGTTGCCGATCAGGCTGGATGCGAATGGCGCTGGGGCTCAGAAGGCATTGAAGAATTCAATGAACCGCATGCTCCGCTCCAGGCAAGCAAGGATACAATGGGTAATTCCATTCATTTCAGGGCCAAGGATATGGGGCGTCCGGTCCCGTTTCAAGCGCCGGAATGGGCGGTTAAGCATGAAGACCCAGATTATTTTTATAAGCAGGGAAGGCCTTTTCAAAGTTTGCATGGCGGATACTGGTGGATCGAGATAGGCGTTCCTTGGAATACCATCTACGATTCTGAGAATATTCGACACGAATTGACACGCCATGTCCATGGCATATGGGACTGGATTAAAAATAAGGATCCAGAAATGAAGCATAAAGCGGCCAATTTTGCGCTGGACTGGATTGGGCAGGTGCCGGGCAAAAGGGAGAGCCGCCGTATTATGGGGCATTATTTCATGACAGAACACGATCCTGCCAACAAAACGGTATTTCCGGATGAGATCGCCTTCGGTGGTTGGTTTATTGACTTGCATACACCAGGCGGTTTACTTGCTCCGACAGCAGAACCCGCAAGTGCGGAGGGATACGCGGAAACGAGTGAATATGCGATTAAAAGCTATTGCGGGCCGTATGGTATTCCACTTCGGATCATGATTGCGAAGGATATCGATAATCTCATGATGGCGGGACGCAACGTAAGTGTGACGCATGCTGCGTTGGGGACGGTCCGTGTCATGTCGACGACGGCACTGATGGGTCAGGCTGTAGGAATAGCCGCTGCGTATTCGTTAAAAAACGGGATTCCATTATCGGAGATTCCGACTCGCGGCATTAAGGAGGTACAACAAATACTGCTTCGAGACGGGTGTTTCTTACCGAACGTAAGTAATGAGGATCCAAAAGACTTGGCGCGCCGGGCTATAGTTACGTCAAGCAGCGAGGCCAAATTAGTTGGCGTCGGGCCGGAAAGCCGTGGAGTGTCTGGTCTGAAAGAGCGGAGCAAGCAACCAGATGCTAGAAAGGCAGAACCGTTAAATCATCGCCGCGGACAGCTTATTGCGATTGGCGAGGAGGGATTGGATGCTGTTTTCATTTGCCTGAGTAATCCGACCGATGGGGTTCAGTTGGTGGAAGCGGGAATTTATCCCGCCGATCATATCTGGGATTACCGGGTTAATACGGGGAAAGCGCTGGCGACAACCGTTTTGCAAGTACCTCCGGGCGTAGATCAATGGATCGAATGGCCGGTTCAGCTAGATCATGACGCAGGCTTGATCACAGGAAGGTATGTTCGTCTGGATTTGATGGCGAATCCGCATGTGCATTGGTATACGGCCGGAACATTTGAACCCGGACATGTCTCTTCTTTTGAAATGGGCAAAGGTAAAATGCGCAGATATGGCGGCACGCTCAGTTTTCGTGTCGAACCCGCTCAATCCTGCTATGGCGCGATGAATGTAATTAATGGAGTTACTCGACCGAGCAAATACACGAATCTATGGAGATCCGATCCCAATTTGCCAAATGCGCAGTGGATACAGTTGAGTTGGCCTGATGAGCAGACGATTAGTTGCGTTGAATTGACGTTCCCCGGTCATTTGTTGCACGAGTATCACGTGTATGAGCCTTTCTACAGGGATCCCCAATGTCCCAGAGACTACAGTATACTTGCCTGGGTAGATGAGGAATGGGCTGAACTGGAAAGGATCCAGGACAATTATCAAAGGCATCGCAAACACCAGTTGCATTCACAGATAAACACAACGAAGCTGAGACTAGTCATTCACGCAACGAATGGCGACCCTAGCGCCGCCGTTTATGAGATTAGATGTTATTCATAATTAAACAGAAGCCTTTTGAGGTTTACATTTGTATTGAGCAAGATAAATATACGGTATCTAATATATGAGAGAAAATATTCGTGAGATCCGTACAGGCACTTCTAGGCACACACCCACATACACTAATAGTAGTCTGCAAAGCGGAGCTTCAAAGTCTGCTACGATTCGCAAACACTCAGGGGGTGCTGGAATGCCAGGATTTTTTAGTGCGATCGCCGTCTTAATCAAGCAGCTCACGTTGCTTGTATCTTACGTGAAGAACAACGCTTTTCCACAACCACTCACCGAGGCAGAAGAAGAATTACACTTGCGTCAAATGGCAGAAGGTAATGATCACTCCAGGAACAAGTTAATTGAACACAATTTGAGACTTGTCGCGCATATAGTGAAAAAATTCGACAATACGGGCGAAGATTTGGAGGATCTGATCTCGATTGGTACGATTGGATTGATCAAAGCGATCGAGTCGTTTTCGCCGAATAAGGGGACAAAGCTCGCGACTTTTGCAGCGCGTTGTATCGAGAATGAGATCTTGATGCATCTGCGTTCCTTGAAGAAAACGCGTAAAGATGTATCCTTGCATGATCCGATCGGAACGGATAAAGAGGGGAATGAGATTACGTTGATTGATATCCTCGGCAGCGAAGCTGACGATGTGGTGGATGCGGTGCAGTTGAAGATAGAGAAGTCGAAGATATATAAAAATTTAGAGATATTGGACGACCGCGAGAAGGAAGTTGTGGTCGGACGGTTTGGTTTGGAGCTTGGCGGGGAAGAGCGGACGCAGCGGGAGATCGCGAAGGAGCTGGGGATTTCGCGTTCTTATGTGTCGCGGATAGAGAAGCGGGCGTTGATGAAGCTTTATCATGAGTTTTATAAGGCGAAGCGGTAATAGCATTAAAAGGTTAAGGGAATTGCATGTATCGCAGACTTCATTCATTTGGCAATGGGGGGCGAAGAGAATGACAGCCTTAATTCAAATTGAGCATGTGAGTAAATTTTACCAGATGGGCGGGGAGACAATCCGCGCCCTAGATGACATTTCGCTAAATATTGCACACGGCGAGTTTGTGGCTATCATGGGGCCATCGGGCTCCGGAAAGTCCACACTGATGAATATCATCGGCTGCTTGGACGTATCGGACGAAGGGGTTTACACGCTGGATGGGAAACAGATCCATGCTATGCGAGATACCCAATTGGCCGAAATTCGGAATCAGAAGATCGGGTTTGTGTTTCAGAGTTTCAATCTACTGCCGAGGTTAAGCGCTTATGAGAATGTAGAGCTGCCGCTGATCTATCGGGGGCTTACAAGAAAGCAGCGGGAGCCTTTGGTTCTGCAAGCACTGGAAGCCGTCGATTTGTTGGATCGCAGGAAGCATATGCCATCGGAATTGTCCGGCGGACAGCAGCAGCGTGTCGCGATAGCACGAACGTTGGCTGGAGATCCGGCCATAATTTTGGCGGATGAACCGACAGGTGCACTGGATTCGAAAACGGGCATCGAGATCATGGATATTTTCACGAGGTTGAATGACCAGGGGAGAACGATTATTTTGATTACGCATGATCATGCGGTAGCACAGCAGGCGAATAGGATTGTGAGGTTTCGGGATGGGCGTTTGGTTCATTAGACTGGAATTGAGAATAGGCTTGGTAAGAATTCATCGACTTTCCCCGAGGGGCGAATAGATTTGCGTGGCGACATCTGGTTGTTTTTATATGTTTTTGTACATTTATGGTTGTTCAACTATCAACCACATAGTTCATTTTAATCACAAATATAGACCAGCATATATAACGATAGAAGCACTCCCCTTCAATGTTTAGTCCGATACTAGGTTTTTGTGAATACGGAAGATTTTGAGCAATTTTAATTCATATTGTAATGGTCCTAAATGCCCTATTAGGATGTCTTAAATACCCCTATAGATTTGATAGTTGATATGTTAGGATTACTTAAAAAAAGGAAGATGCTAACTATGGCTTATCCATTAGAGGGCATTACGTTACGAGCACATCATAAAGATTCGATTGATTATCTAGCAGGTAAGCTCAGCCTAGACCCTTCGATCCTAGCAATTATTATTGCGGGGTCTGTTGCAAAAGGGATTGCACGTGAGGACTCCGATATCGATTGTTATCTGGTCGTTAGCGATGAAATGTTTGAAGAAAAGAAACGACAAGATCAATTGTTTTATTTTGCAAAAGAGGGATGTGATTACACAGGTGGCTATTTCGATGGGAAAATCATACCATATCACTTTCTTGAAGCTGCTGCACTCAGGGGGAGCGAACCTACCCGTGCTTCATTCGAGAAGGCGTTCGTTGCATTCTCACAGATTCCAGGAGTGGATGATCTAGTTGCAAAAATCCCCGTGTATCCGGAAAAAAACAGGGAAAAAAATTTCCAAGATTTCTTTGCACAAGTAGAGCTATATGGTGGATACTTTGCAAATCGGGCTATTGAAACGGGAAACGAATATTTATTAATCTATTCGATCGGACAGGTTACTTTATTCGCCGGAAGGCTGCTGCTAGCTTACAACCGTGTGTTATTCCCATGCCACAAGTCTATGATGGCTGTGTTGAGAACGCTCACTCATATACCTGAGCGTTATTTTGAGTTGCAAGAGGATATGTTACTTAATACCAACAGGGAAACGATCCGGGCATTCGTGGAATGCATTCGTTCCTTCCATGCATGGGGGATAGCTCCTCACGAAGCAGTGAGCCGGTTTATCCTAAATAACGAATGGAACTGGCTGGAGGATGAGCCCCCACTGTCTGATCGGTAGTATATTTAATTCTTTAGAGTGAGCTCCACAATCCAATTAAAGTTAAACAAGCTGACACAGATGAAATTCCCGTGTCAGCTTACTTTTAATACCCTAAGATTTTGCTGTTGAGCAATTGCTCAACGGCTGTTTTTTTGAGCTAATTAATTATAATGCCCGCTACGGAATAAGCAGGAATTGATACATTGGATATACTGAGGTTTCCACTTGTTAATGGTACATTTGTAAATGTTTGGGTAGCAGTGCTTCCAGTATTTGTTGAGCTTGCTATATACACTGTGACTGTTCGTGTGCCGTTAGAAGCATTAATGTTGGTGAAGTTTACATTTACAGTTTTTGCTGATGAGGTATCGTTAACCATCGTGCCAACTACGTTACCAGCACTATTTATGGCACCAACCGCAGTATCAACTACACCTGCATAAGTTGCCGTATATGCCTTAAAGGTACCGGCTCCCAGCTTCATAGAGGAGCTAAGCAGTCGGAATGCATTGGTTTGCGACATCAGCGTTGCAGTATTATTGTTCCAAGTGTAAAGCCCTTGTTTGATGACGCAGCTTGGACAATCCTCATATGGTGAAAGCACAACGTTAGTAGGCAAAAACGACATAAACGCCGCGCCTTTAACGGATGGTTGAAGCATAAATTTCATTAATGTCGTACCGACAAATGTAGCTGCCTGATTGCCCACAACATGCGGATCGGTCGTATCCCCAACATAAGTGTAATTCCACTCATCTATGAAAATGGGAAGCCCGGCTCTTCCTGAATTACTCAACAATGTATTCATTGCTCCTATTTGAGATTTTGCGACAGGGTCACTGCTGTAAGCGTGATAACTCACAAATTGAATATCAGTTGATGAAAGCCTAGTGTCCCTAAGAATAGTTCCTAAAGCACCAAAATCCCCGCCTTGCTTATCATCTCCATCACCGCCAACTTGGACAGTTGTATTTACTGCCCTAATAGCCTTCACTGTATAGTAATATATATCTTTAGCAGCAGTTTGTTGGGAAGTATAAGGACTGCCTGATCGTGATAGCATATTGCTGGTCATCGGTTCATTCAAGGGTTCAACATAATCAAGCTTAGATCCATATTTAGTAATAATTTTTTTGATAATATCTTGATATACACTCCAGTCTTTTGGAACGCCTTTAGCGTTACCACTATAAGTAAGCCAAGGTGGAGCATAAAACATATTTAACATTGTAGTTATACCGTTTGCTTTTGCAAAATCAACCCACTGTAGTCCAGTCCAATCCCACGTATTTGGATCTTGTACATTATTCACATTGTTTTTGTAATCCGCGAGGGTGATGTTACTGGGCAGGAGAGTGTCCATATGGATTGTACCTCGTTGATACTTAAAAGCTGCACCTTTCAGTTTGGGATAAACATTTGAGTTATGCTCTGGACTAGGTTCATTGGAACCGCCGAATAGTAGTGGGCTGCCCGAACTGTTTGTTGCCGTTTTGTAGTTAAAAGTTACCGTTCCGGCTGCATAGGCAGTTTGAAATGTTCCGATTATTGTAGTAGTGACGACTAAAGACATTGCAATTAAAAATGATTTCAATGTTTTGGATTTCAAAATTTTTGCACTCCCTTCATAGTAAAACCATTTTAATTTGTTGAGTATGAACATAGTGGAAATCGATAATCTTTTGTAACTGCTCCTCCATTCTACATAAATTTTTAAGATGTCTGTTGTGTGTAATCATAGTTGCTTATTTATTGTAAATTTTTTCTAAATGACTATCGGTATAAAATATTAATATTCATTATACTTTTTTTGCTTTTTTGTATGAATGGCAAAATAAGGTGCCCACCATCTTTTGAAGGGGGGTACCTTATTTTATTCTTCAAAGAAGAAAGGCTAAAAAATTGAAAGAGATGTTAACAAAGTGCAATCTTCAGCATGTAATTATTTGTGTAGAATGAAAAATAGCCATAGCTTATTCAAGTAATTAGATGGAGTTGATTTCGTTGAATATTAGCAATTTAAAGAAAATGTTTGAACAACCTCCAGTAGAATATAAAGGAGTACCTTTCTGGTCATGGAATGATACACTCGAGCAGGATGAACTTGATACCCAGGTGAAAGGATTCAAGGAACAGGGAATGGGCGGGTTCATGATGCATGTTCGAGAAGGTCTGGAAACGCCCTACTTGAGCCATGAATTCATGGAACGTATAAAACAAACCGTAGAGACAGCCAAACAGGAATCCATGCATGCATGGTTATATGACGAAGACCGATATTCATCTGGCATGGGCGGGGGACTCGTGCCGAAGATGGGCGGAGATGAAGTTCGTGCTAAGGCACTTACTTTAGAAGTAGATGTCGAATTCTTGTACAGCGAGTCAATTGTTGCAGTTTATATGGCTGAAGTTCAAGGCAATGAAGTCATACATTTTGAGCAAATCGGGCCAACTTTAGCTGAGCCACTTCCACATGGCAACGTTTATTTGGTTTTCCGCCGCGAGATAGCTATTGCAAACGAATGGTGTCATGGAGATTCGTATACAGATAATTTAAATCCAAAAACGGTAGAGTTGTTCATTCAATCAACATACGAGGCTTACAAGGATGCTGTAGGTAGCGAATTTGGAAAAACAATTCCTGGTATTTTCACTGACGAGCCTTCTATCCGTGGCTTTGGACAAAATCGAAGCGCCTATGCGTGGACGCCATGGACGGACTTATTTCCTACGTATTTTAAGGAAAAGTGTGGTTATGAGCTATGGAGTGTGCTGCCCTACTTATTCTTCACTGGTGAGAAATCTGCAAAGACAAGACACGATTATTGGAGAACGATGACTCAATTGTTTACTGATTCTTACACCAAACAATTAGGGGATTGGTGTAAGGAAAATGGCATTCAATTTAGTGGTCATTACCATTCTGAGGGCAATTTGGTCTCTTCTGTGCAAACAACAGGTGCAGTCATGCCACACTATCGATACATGGATATTCCTGGTATTGATACGCTGTGTGAGCAGACCGATGAAAGCCTTACGATAAAACAAGTGGCAAGCGTAGCTAATCAATATGGCAAAAAGCGTGTTATTACCGAAACGTATGGCGTCACAGGGTGGGAGCTTACTTTCGAAGGCCGAAAATGGATGGGTGATTGGCAATTCGTTCTTGGTATTAATTATTTAACGCACCATCTTGCACTTTACTCGCTAAAAGGTTGCCGTAAACGGGACTATCCGCCAAGTTTTAATTACAATACGAATTGGTGGGAATATAATCATATTCTTGAGGACTATTATTCAAAATTAAGTGCTGTTCTCAGTCAGGGTAAGGTAGTTCGGGACGTACTTATAGTTCACCCTGTATCAACTGTATGGGCGATGCTTGGTATTGATGTGAATGGAAGATGGGGCAATTCCGCTGGCAATCATGACGAACTACAAGCATTTAATCGTCAATTTAATGAATTTATTGACCTAATGCTTGCTGCTCATTACGATTATGATCTTGGTGACGAGACTATCTTGCAAGAAACAGGACAGATTATTGACGGAAAGTTTCATGTCAATAAAGCAGCATATGAAGTAGTCGTGTTGCCTTCGATGGTTAATATATTCGGCAGCACGGTAGATCTTATTCGTCAATTTATCGATGCAGGTGGAAAAGTTGTAGCAGTAGGGAGTCTTCCTAATCTTGTAGATGGTAATATCTCGGATGAGGTTCTTCAGCTTTCGGGGCATCCTAATTTCATTCTTGTTGATGAGGCAGGAGCAGTTCCATTTGAACTTGAAAAGATTTTGGATCGAAAAGTCAGCATCAGGGATCGCAAAATGAGGGAAGCCGACACTTTCTTATATATGCAAAGGCAGATGGATGATGGGCAAGTCGTGTTTGTTGTAAATAAAGATCGCACTAATGAACACGTGGTTGAAATTCAGCTTGTCGGGTACGGGGATGTAGAAATCTGGGATCTCCTAAGTGGTGATATAAGTCGAGTTGAAACCCAAAGCGTAGATGGTGGAGTGTGTTTTAAACAAACCTTTGGTCCTACGGATTCCAAATTGTATGTGATGAATAACGCCATAAAACCAGTTGAGGTTGTACGCACTAATAATTGGATGTTCAATCCACCTCAAGAGCAGAAGGTGGAAATAGTAACTGCTCTTGGACCGGTAAGTTTGTTTAGCCGTACAGCACCTAATGTGCTAGTGTTGGACAAGTGCCGCTATCAAATTGAAACAGGCGATTGGTCAGCAGTGACAGACGTTTGGCAAGCACAAAGGGATATTCGGTCAACACTCGGAATGCGCCAGGTTTACTTTAATGGTGGGCTGCAGCGTCATCTTTGGATCCACCAGTCGCATGAGAATGATCATTCACGGATCACTTTTGAATTTACAATCCATGTGTCAGACGTGCCAGAAAAAGAAGTATATCTGGTTGCTGAACAAGCGCAGCGATTTGAGGTAAGTTTAAACGGTCAAAAGGTAGATGATGGAGTCACAGGTTGGTACTTAGATCGTTGCATGGGAACAATTAAGCTTCCTACATTAGTTAATGGTTTAAATACACTATTGCTTACTTGTTCATATACGCATGAAATGGAAATGGAAGACTGCTTTTTAATAGGTGAATTCGCACTAGGGTCTGATCGTCAGATTATTAAGGAGCCGGAATTGCTCAGATTCGGAGACTGGTGTCTTCAGGGCTATTTACACTACTGTGGAAGTATGATTTATCATTTGAAATACGAACATTCCGAATCAAAAGACTGCCGCATGATAATGGAGTTAGGTGATTTTGCCGCAGTTACAATTGTCGTCCGGGTAAATGGAAATGAAGTTGGACATATCCCTTGGCGTTCAGCTAAAAACATAGATGTTACGGATTTTCTGAAACAAGGTCAGAACTCGATTGATATCGAGGTCGTTGGAAGTCCTCGTAATATGCTCGGCCCATTGCATCAGGCAGGAACGGCATATGATTGGAAGGAATGGTGGGACTATCGACGTACTGGGCAGGAATATACGCCGGAATATGTAACTGTTCCTTATGGGTTGATGAGTCAGATTCATATGTATAAGAAGCTATAAAGCCGTCAAAAGTTAAAAATCAATATAAAGCTCAGTTCGCTCTTTGCGACTGGGCTTTCTTTCTTAAGAATTTAAGTTATGTATATCTTTTAGAATCACAGATTGAAAAAGGAGAAAACAAATGAGACCGATTCTCTTAAAAATAAAAAACTTTGCTTCACCCCTGGGGATTACTGCGAGTAAACCGATATTTTCATGGCAGCTTCAGAACGAGAAACAGAATGAGCACCAAACAAGATATAGAATTGTGGTGGCTGAAGACCAGCAGTCCCTGGCGTTAGCTCAGAATCTAGTATGGGATAGCGGTATAATTACGTCCTCAGAACAACTGGCTGTGAGCTACGCAGGGTTACCACTTGGTAGTGTCACAGACTACTACTGGCAAGTGGAAGTATGGGATCAAGATGATCATATTTCATGGAGCGATGTGTCATCATTTGTAACTGGTTACTTGGAGGATTCATGGAAAGCCAAATGGATCGGCAGTGGACAAAGTAAGCCATTCTATACCCGCCGCTCCTTTGAAATTAACTCTAAAGTGAGAAAAGCCTATGTTTTAGTTTCAGGTCTAGGGCATTTTAATTGTTATATGAATGGCAGCAAAATAGGGAATCATGAGATGGATCCGGGATGGACGAACTACCATAAGTCCATACAGTATATCTGTTTTGATGTGACAGATGTTTTGACTCAGGGTTGGAATGTTATGGGGTTGCATGTTGGCAACGGATTTTTTGCTGGAGACAGCGGGGGTAGGCACTTTTACACGATGGACAAAGGTTATGAGCCATACGGCAGTCAACTTATGACTATAGCTGAATGCCACATCGAGTATGAGGACGGAAGTCGTTCAATTATACTTACGAATGATGAAGATTGGCAGGTGCGGAATAGCGCCACCACGCTAGCTAACGTATATGGATCTGAAAATTTTGACGCTCGTCTATACCCACACGGCTGGTCGCAAGTAGGTTATAACGATTCAGATTGGCTGAAAGCAGTGATCTTGAACCCTCCTACTGGAGAATTGGTTGTGCAAAATCAGCCTGCTATTACTGTGAAAAATATCTACAATGCCATTCAAATTAACGAACCGTTACCTGAGGTTTTTGTGTTCGATTTAGGGCAAAATATGTCAGGCATGTTTGAAATTTATGTTAGTGGTTCAGCAGGAACAAAAGTTACGATCAAACCAGGTGAATTAATGAGGGAAGACGGAACCATCGCGACACCTTGGGATATAGTTACGTACTCCGAGTATATACTGGAGGGGACTGGCGAAGTTGAAGTATGGAAACCTGATTTCTCCTGCTATGGGGCAAGATGGGTACAGATTGAAGGTTGTACACGAGATGTAGAGAATAAATACAAGCCATTTATACATGATGTAAAGGGGCATTTCGCTACATCAGACTCGGTTGATACAGGCGAACTGGAAACGAATGATCCCAGAATTGGAAAGCTTGCAGATATCATTACGAAAGCTATTGAAAGCAATCTGCAAAGTGTTCATTCAGACTGTCCGACGATTGAGAAGTTAGGTTGGATTGAAACCGCTGGCCTAATGGGTCCCTCCATCATGTATGTGAAACATGTAGAAGACCTATGGCTCAAGATTGTACAGGATATGATAGAAGCTCAAACAGATGAAGGCCTTATACCCGATATTGCACCAGAATACTCTAAATTTGAAGAAGGATTTCGTGATTCTATTGCATGGGGAAGTTCTATTTTAACCGTCCCGGACTTGCTTTTAGAGACATATGGAAATAAAACAGCAATTGAATTGGCCTATCCGGCAATGAAAACCTATATGGCTTACTTGAAGTCGAAAGAAGTTTATGGTGGACTGATTAATCATGGTCTTGGGGATTGGGGTATTCATCCACAAACGGGTGGTGATTATATCGAGAATGTGGAGTCTGCGATTTATTATGGGAATTTCCGACTAATGGTTAAATTTGCTGAACTACTGGGACTGCCAGCTGATGCTAATTACTACTTGGAAGAGTCAGAAAGGATACGTAAGGTTTACAACTCACTGTTACTTAAGACGGTTACTTGCTTCGGTCAAATTCGCACTGTGTATTGTAAAATTGACGGCAAGTTTGATTCTGATAATCAGGTTATCCAGGCAATGCCACTGTTTTTCGAATTAGTTCCTGAAGCCAATCGAAAGGAAGTTGAATTAACTCTTCATAAAACCGCCTCTTCACGGCAAATACATTCAGGAGAGATAGGTCTTAGGTTTTTATTTGGAGCGCTGTCAGCAACGAAACGCAATGATATTGTGTTTGATATGATGATGCAACCAGAGCATCCGAGTTACATACGATTCGTCGAAAAAGGAGAGACAGCACTGCCGGAGTTCTGGACAGATGATGCACGTTCACGTAATCATGATATGATGGGACATATATTGGAATGGCTTTACAAGGATTTACTCGGTATATCATCAATCTCGGGAGCCTATAAAGAAATTAGTATTGCACCGTACCTATGTGAGAAACTTCACCATGTGCGCGGCAAATATCATTCAGTCAGAGGATTAATTGAAGTCGATTTTTCACATTCCAAAGAGAAAGTCAGTTTAGCTGTGAGCATTCCAGCTAATACATCCGCACAGGTGCGTATTCCAATTCTTGGGATAGGTGCATTGGTGTTAGAGAACGGCTATCCAATTAGCCATGATGTTGTGTATGAAGGTGGATACTATTATACGATAGTTAGAGTTGGTTCGGGCAACTATCAGTTTGAAACCTGTTTTAAGTAAGTTAATAGGAGGACATCCTTATTCGCTATCGAAAATTTCAGCTAAAATCAATTTTTAGTAAGTTAATCATCAGTTTTATTATTGCTATCATACCTATCTATGTGTTCAGCCTTTATTTATATAATTGGGATATATCACATATGAAGAAATACATTACTGAACAATCCATGGAACAATCAGATTACTACCTCAAAAATTTAGAAAATACAATTAATAAAATTTCCTTAATGCAGTTTGAAATGTTAACAGACCGTTATGTGAATCAAATTGCTATCGGCTATGATAGTCATGATTCATATGCGAGAATACAGGCTATTCTTTCTGTTCAGTCAAGACTGCAGTCAATCAGAAATATGAGTCCCATTGTGGAAGATATAAAATTATATGCACCTAAAGAAAACATAGCTTTATCCGCGGTGACTGGACTAGGCGAATTTGACTCCCAAATGATAAATGAGAAGAATTTAAGGCACCCATCCCAAATTGTGTATAGCAGTGGGAAGCTTTATATGACCATTTCAGATCTATCTCCAATAACAATTGATCCAATGAAAGAGACACCGACCGTAATTTTAGAAATAGAATTATCAATTCCTGAAATTGAAAATGACTTAGTTCAGTCGAATATTAGAACCTATAGTGGAATTGTGATTCTAAGAATAGGTGATCAATATCAGTTTACTTACGATAGTAATGGAGAGAATCAATTTGAACCATTTCTAAAATCAGAGACTGATGGTAATTCCAATCAATTACAGCTTTCAGAAGAAAGAAATATATCTGGGAAGTCTTACATGGTCATTCAGGTTGCCGCATCAAAAGATAACAAGCTGCTTCTCCAACAGTTTATTCCAAAAGATGTCATTTTCAAGCAAGTGCATAGAAGAGCTATTTGGTTCTGGATTTTTACAGTATTGACGTTCGTCGCTATTTGCTTTTTTCTTGCTTACAACAATAATACGATTCACCGCCCGCTGCTTCAAATGGTACGTGCGTTTAAACGGGTGGAAGAGGGGAATTTGGAAACGGTCATACATCATAACCATCAGGATGAGTACAGATACCTGTATGAACAGTTCAACTGGACTGTGGATAGTCTTCGGCATTTAATAGATGAGCAGTACAGGAAAACCATCTTGCTTCAGACAGCAGAATTAAAGCAGCTGCAATCTCAAATTAATCCTCATTTTCTGTATAACAGTCTTTTTATCGTTGTTCGAATGATCAAATTAGAGAAACTGGAAGAAGCGGTTATTTTTGTTGACCAATTGGCTCAATATTTCAGATTTGTCACTAAAAACTCAAGTGATTTGGTTGTTCTGGAAAATGAGGTTCAACACGCTAAAAATTATGCGAATATCCAACAAACACGATTTAACAACCGAGTGACACTCATTTTTGGAGAAGTACCTGAACGCTTCAAGCCTCGACAGGTCCCCCGACTCATTATTCAACCGTTGATTGAGAATGCTTATATACATGGGATGGAGGACAAGTTGGATAAAGGCGTTTTGTCTATTACTTTTGAACTGAACGATCAACAACTGAAAATATGCGTTGAAGATAATGGGGATCGTGCAGAGGATAATTTGGCACGCATTCATGCATGCCTGAATACCGATGATTCTTTTGATAAGGAAACAACAGCTATTCGCAATGTCGACCGGAGACTCAAATCTGTATTTGGTCCAAATAGTGGATTGAATGCTTCTTTAAGTCGTCGATATGGGGGGATTTGTATTTGTATTATCATTGAGGGGGAGGATTTATCACATGCATAAATTGCTGATTGTTGATGACGAGCCTTATATTCTAGAAGGTTTAGTTGAGTTGTTCACTGAAAATGAGCAACTGGAGCTTACTATATTTAAGGCATCATCCGCTTTTGAGGCGATAGCAATTTTAGAGCGTGTCCGTATGGACATTGTGCTTACTGACATTCGAATGCCACAAATGTCAGGCCTTCAATTACTAGATCAAATTAAAATGCGTTGGCCGCGCTGTAAAGTGATTTTTCTTACGGGACATAATGAATTTGATTACGTTTATCAAGCAATTCAATATTCGGATGTCCGGTATGTGTTAAAAGCAGATGGCGATGCACTAATTCTGGAAAATGTCTCACTTGCCATTAAAGATGTTGAAACTGACTTACTCATGGAAACGCTCACCGATAAAGCGGATATTTATTATAAAATGCATATTGAGCACATGAGAACGTTATACATCACTGATTTGATGGAAGGTTCACTCAAAGTGAGTGATATTAATCAACAACAGTTCAAGGAGTTATCTATTTGTTTATCTGTCAATCAACCCTTTATTCTTGTATTGATTCGTATGGATGATGCTGAAGGTATGTCAAGAACGGAAATAAATAACCAATTTGTTTCAATTCAAAATGTAGCTCATATGCTTCTAGGCTCATTGACTGAAGTTGTGAGCAGTATATACAGCCCGTCCTATATTATTGTTATGCTTCAACCGAAAACTCAGATGAACCTGAGTTGGGAGCGTGCATGTTCTTTTGTTGGTGGTACGCTAGAAACATTGTTGAAAACTGCCCAGATGTCATGGAGAGCTCCGCTGTCAGTTGCTTGGCTTAACAAATCATCGCTAATAGATGAACTACCTCAACACTTTTCATTTCTAAAACTGTTATTGATGCAGTTTTATGGTGAGAGGGGAATGATATTAACGGATGCAAACGATCACTGGGGATCACCAAATCATCAGAACTTATCTGATGCGATCGAGGGACATGTCTTAATCAAAAAGGCTGGGCAATTACAAAATCATTTGGAGACAAGACAGCAAGAGGCTTGTTTTAGAGCGATTGCCGAGTTTAAGGAGGCCTTACATGGACCGATTGATAAGGATAACACATTTGTCTTTGAACTCTTTTATCTGCTGGGGCTAGGTTTTAGTTCGTTATATACGAATTTGGAAGAGAGAGATCGAAGTGTACATTTGTCATTGCTAACAAGATGGCAAGAACTGTTTTTACAAGGCAAATGGGAGGCTGTTTGGGATTATGCGAAGGAAATGACGAATTTCCTGTTTGAGTTAAACAGAGAACAGATGGGGAAGGAAAAGGAAAGGGCGATATACCAGGTAAAACAATATATTAATAAACATTTGGATGGCGATCTGACGCTTATTCATCTTGCTGAACAGATCTATTTAACGCCTGAATATTTGTCGCGGCTGTTTAAACAAACGGAGGGAATGACGTTATCGGATTACATTACAAATCTTAAAATTCATTCTGCTAAAGAAAACCTTAAAAACCCTGCTCTTCAAATTCAAGAAGTCGCGAGCCAATTAGGTTTTACTACTGCAGGCTATTTTAGCAGATTTTTTAAAAAAGTGGTCGGCATAACACCGCAAGAATACAGGAACCGCGCTTAGCAAATGAACGGGCGAAAGGGGAATTGAATGACTACATTTAAGAGTATGTTTGTTTGTCCAACAATTGCTGCTTTTTTACTAATTTTCCTCGTCGCTTGCACGAACAATGGTGAAGAAACTACAAGTTTACCATCCAATAATCCAAACGCCGACACCAATTTGAAACCGAATCCAGATATCATGGCAAAATATGATCCGCCAATTACTATAAAAACAATCTTTGAAGTCAATGAGGCAATAAAGGAACAATATTCAGATTTAGGTTTGAAGAATAATTTATGGAACAAGGCAATGAAAGACGAATTAGGTATTAACCTGGTGTATAAATGGATTACTCGCTCTACTGAGCAATCATTGCAAAAAGTTTCAATAGATATTGCTTCGGGTGACCTACCGGATATTTTTAACGTAAATATTGAGCAGCTAGCTTTACTGTCCAAAGCGGAATTGATTAATAAAGATCTTGGACCTATCTATGATCAATATGCGTCCCAATTGACAAAAAGTATCATGAAACAGGAAGGCAATGCAGCATTTCAAGCGGCAATGTCCGATGGCAAGCTCACTGCCATTCCCATGACGAACTCTTCAGGTGATGCTGCTTCCTTCATGTGGATACGCAAAGATTGGCTGCTACAATTGAACCTTCAAGAGCCAAAAAATTTAGATGAATTGCATGAAGTGATAAAAGCATTCGTAAAAGCAGACCTAGGTAAAACAGGCAAACCTGTCGGACTTATGCTGAGTAAAGATTTCTTACAACAAGGCGCAGCTGAAGCTATCGGAATTTTTAACGGATTCCATGCTTATCCGCAAACCTGGATTAATGATTCATCAGGGCATTTGGTCTACGGCAGCACGCTGCCAGAAATGAAGAAAGCACTGACTTATCTCCAAACGTTATATAAAGAAGGTTTGATTGAAAAGGATTTTGCAGCCAAGGACTGGCAGAGGGCTACGGATGCCGCTGCAGCAAATCGATCAGGCGTGGAATTTGGTGCTATGTGGAACGCAATGACGCCGTTGCAGAAAACGAAAGATAATTTTCCGGATTCTGATTGGAGAGGATTGGGCATTCTCTCAAGTGATGATCAACCTGCAAAAGCAAAAATTAATTTAAACAACGAAAATTATATCGTTGTGAAGAAAGGATTCGGACATCCAGAAGCTGTGATTAAAATTCTAAATCTTTTCACTGAAAAATCATTTGGCGAAAATATGGATGAATATAATAAATTTTATAATGTTGGGGATGGGATAACAGACCCTTCAAAAAACCCTGGCCTTCATTACATGCCTTTCCGCGCATGGCCTACGAAGAAGAATCTACAAGCACACGAAAATGTGGTAAACGCGTTGAAAACGGGTGATGTATCCAAGTTGACTCCGGAGCAAAGAGGATACTATGAAAACATTCTTAAATACAAGGCTGGAGATAACAGTATGGCTCAATATGAAAAAGTTTTTGGTGTAACAGGTTCCTACAATGCAATGAAAATGTATTATGACAAAAACCTATTTATGATGGATAGTTTTTATGGCTCTCTAACCGAGACGATGAAATCAAAAATGAAAATTATTAGTGACAAAGAAATGGAATACTATACAAAAGTTATTATGGGAGTTGAATCGGTTGATAACTTCGATGTATTCATACAGGAATTGAATAAAATAGGGCTGCTGCAAATAACGAAAGAAGTTAATGAATGGAATAACAATAAATAGAAATTATGGATTTAATAAAGAGAAACTGAGAGTAAACATGCTCTCTGTTTCTCTTTATTTGCTTTAACGGATATGTGGAAATTTAAGAAGTCAACAAAGTGTAAGCGATGTCAATAACGTGATATCGCTTGCGTATTTGTCATGTTCTATCATTAAGAATGTAAACAAATCATTCATATTGGGGGAACAGACAGTGAAGAAAAGTTTATTAGTACTTAGCACAGTTATTTTAAGTGCCGGAATTATGGCTGCATGTGGCGAGAAAAAAGATAGTGCTACCAATAGTGCAACGCCTGCAGCAACTGCATCTGCAACTACACCTGCAACTTCTGCAGATCCTAACGCGAAGTATGATCCACCACTGAAAGTTTCGATCGATTTTCAAATCAACGATGCTATGGCAAAGGATTTTAAGGAAGCGGATTGGCCCAACAATCCATGGAATAAAGATTATCGAGATAAGTATGGTATCGACCTGAATGCAACCTGGTTTTGTTCAGGGACTGATTTATGTTCTCAAAAGAAGAGTGTTGCCATCGCTTCTGGAAATATTCCTGATATTATGACAGTCAACATTGAGCAATTAGCATTATTGTCTAAAACGAATTTAATTCGAACAGATCTCAAAGATGTGTATGATAAGTATGCTTCAAAACTAACGAAGGATACCGTGGGTGAATCAGGCCAAGCACCATGGGATTCGGCAACATTTGGTGGTAAGGTCTTGGCTATTCCACAAGTAGATTCGTCTATTGATACAGCATCATTCTTATGGATGCGGCAAGACTGGCTGGACAAACTGCAACTTAAAGTCCCTAAGACATTGGATGAACTATATAACGTAATGAAAGCGTTTAAAGAAAAGGATCCAGATGGCAATGGCAAATCAGATACGTATGGTTTAATGCTAAATAAGGACTTTCTTGATCCAGGCGTTGGTGAAGCATTAGGTATATTTAATGGCTTCCAGGCTTATCCGCGTATTTGGTTAAAAGATAGCTCAGGGAAGCTTGCTTATGGTAGTGTTCAACCTCAAATGAAAGAAGCACTAGTGTACTTGAACAAACTGTACAAGGAAGGCCTTATTGAGGCGGATTTCGGCGCGAAGGATTCCGCAAAAGCGACAGAACTAGCAGCAAGCGGCAGAGTTGGCATCGAATATGGTGCAATGTGGAACGCCATGTATCCACTTCAACAAACGAAGGATAATTTCAAAGACTCCAACTGGCTCTCATATGGACTTGTTTCTAATAACAGCCAGCCAGCTAAGCCTCAGATCAAGCTAAATGTACGTGGATATTATGTTGTTAATAAAAATTTTAAGAATCCAGAAGCGTTAGTGAAGTTGTTAAATTACTTTGTAGAAGTAAATCGCGGACCGGATGTACAATTATATGACAAATTTTTTGGACCGAAAGGCCCGGGACAACATCCGACAATATTCCAAGAGTGGGCAGCTAAGAAAAATTTGTCAGCGCATCTGAATGTTACGAACGCAATGAAATCAGGGGATGCCGCTAAATTGAATAGTGAAGAGAAAACATATTATGACAATATTAAAAAATATCAAGGCGGCGACAACACGCAAGCACAGTTCGAAAAAGTATTCGGTGAAACGGGTTCGTTCAGAATCATGAATGAATACGACAAAAATAATCTGTTCCTTCTAGACAATTTCTATGGATCTCCAACGGATACGATGAAGAGCCGGATGGATACGATCAAGAAAACAGAGATGGAATTCTTTACAAAAGTTATCATGGGTGCAGAGTCAATCGATCATTTCGATGCATTTGTAGAAAATCTCAATAAGCTTGGATTAACACAAATCACGAAAGAAGTAAACGATTGGGATGCTGCGAAGAAATAAATTAAAACATTAGAAGACGGAGGGAGATAAGTCTCCCTCTACTTCAATTACGAGAGAAATGGAGTTAAGACCATGAATACGACATTTCGAAAAAGAAGAGGTATGCCAAGAGCTGCATTCCACATCATGTTACTGCCGGCAGTAATTCTTATCCTAATCTATAGTTATGGGCCGCTTGCTGGCCTTGCAATTGCGTTTCAGGATTTCATTCCGGCTAACGGTTGGTTTGGCTCACCATGGATTGGAATGGATAATTTCAAATACGTTTGGAATATGCCTGGGTTTATGCAAGTCATGTCAAATACAATAGTGATTGCTTTACTTAAGATTGTTGTAGGTATCGTCCTTCCTATCTGTTTGGCAATCATGCTGAATGAAGTCAAGCATATGATCTTTAAACGTTCAGTCCAGACGCTGGTATATATACCTTATTTTCTGTCTTGGGTAATTCTGTCTGGCATATTGATCGACTTACTCTCCCCCTCGGGTGGATTAGTAAATATTGTTCTATCACAATTTCATATTAAACCTATCTACTTTTTAGGTGATTCAGGTTGGTTCCGGTTCGTTCTTATTGCATCACACATTTGGAAAGAGGTTGGATTTGACACGATTGTCTATTTGGCGGCTATTCTAAGTATTGATAAATCATTGTACGAAGCTTCAGCACTCGACGGCGCGGGACATATGAATCAAATGTGGCATGTGACTCTTCCAGGAATGCGTCCGATTATTGTTCTGCTCACTGTATTAGCTCTAGGAAATGTGTTAAATGCTGGTTTTGATCAGATCTTTAATTTATATAGTCCCCAGGTATACAGTAGTTCGGATATTCTGGACACATTTGTCTATCGACTTGGTATAGAACAAATGCAATACGGCGTGGCGACAGCGGTAGGCCTATTCAAATCAGTCATTTCTTTCATATTTATCTCCACTTCTTACTACTTAGCTTATAAATTAGCAGACTATCGCATTTTTTAAGGAGGTTACAACAATGTTGGAACAGCGAACATTCGGGAGAATATCTTTTCTTATTATTAATTATGCTGCACTTGCCATATTCTCACTGACCTGCGTATTTCCGATCATACACATGCTTGCAATGTCATTTAGCTCTAACTCAGCCGTGACAGCTGGTTGGGTTAGTGTGTGGCCAATTGGATTCACTTTGGATTCTTATAAGTATATCTTGGAAAATCCCGCCTTTGGTCAGTCGTTCCTAGTTGCAGTTGAGCGCGTGATCTTGGGAGTCTCTATAAATATGATATTGACTATCTTGGCTGCCTATCCATTATCTAAAACAAATCGTCGCTTCCCGATGAGGACAGTTTATGCTTGGTTTTTCGCCTTCACTATGATCTTCAACGGAGGGTTGATCCCCAGTTTTATGGTTGTGAAAGCGACAGGACTAATGGATTCAATCTGGGCACTTATTATCCCATCAGCGGTTAACGTTTTTAATATTATTTTAATGTTGAATTTTTTTCGTACGTTACCCAATGAACTCGAGGAGTCAGCGATGATGGATGGAGCTGGAAATTGGCGAACACTTTGGAGCATATATTTACCTATTTCTAAACCTTCAATCGCAACTATTTTATTGTTTTGCATTATTACGCATTGGAATTCCTGGTTTGACGGTTTGATCTATATGAATTCGCCAAGTCATTATCCATTGCAGACCTACTTGCGCACGGTAATCGTTTCTAAGTCATTAACAAATATAAATACAGCTGACTTAACCTTGTTAAACAACATTTCGAATCGTACGGTTATGGCTGCACAACTCTTTGTATCCATACTACCAATTCTTTGCATTTATCCTTTCTTGCAGAAGTATTTCGTTAAGGGTTTAACATTGGGAAGCGTGAAAGGTTAGTCTTAAGAAGCGAGAGTACCCCCTAATGGGGGTATTTGTACTTTTTGCATTTGTTCTGATAGAAAGGACATTCTATGAGAGATCTAAGTATTAAATATAAAATTATTTTAAGTGTGATCGTGTTCGTTGTTATTTTTACAATATTGAATACGTACCAATGGAATTCACGCGTAACGAGCGATACTGAGGCTTCCGCGACTTCGTATATGAATGAAATGCTTAAAGTAACAAATGATAATTTTGAAGTTTCACTGCGGGATGTTGATCATATTGTTACAATGCTCTCCATTAATCCAGATATAATCAATGCGTTTTCCTCAAGCGGTTATTCTTCCCAAATCGATTTTCTGAAGGATGAAAGAAAAATTGAATCGCTGATTGCCAATGAATTGAACTTTAAAAGATATCTTAGTGGCTTAATGGTAACTGACTTAGCTGGCAGAATGACAGGTGCAGGAGATTTTATGCGATTCGATGATGTGAAGACGCAAAGCTGGTATTCCGATGTACTGCAATCTAAAGGACGTAAGTTAATTATAGGGCCGTATTCTTATATAAATGGAGTTGTCGAATTTAAGAATCCTCAAAGCAAAGATTCAGTCATTTCAATTGTGAGACCTATAGTAAAAGAAGACAAGGTCATTGGGTTTGTTAAAGCAGACATTCGATTTAATCTATTGCTAGATATATTTAACGTTAACTTAAAAGACAATGCATCCATTATTATGTTGAATCGTAATGGTGGGTGGATACTGAAACCACCAAGTGAGTTAGAACCTTTTATTTTACCAGAAGCAGTTATGAAAGCATGGGAGAGTAAGCAAGAATACAAAAATAACATTTACTTAGATATCGCTGGGGAAGACACATTAGCTATCTTTAACCATTCTTCTTTTACAGACTGGACTACTGTGGGGCTTATTCCTAAGACAAAATTATTAGAAGGTATTCATAAAACACAAAGAGCTAACTTACTATTTACTTCTTTTTTAGCTCTTATTTCTTTTGCAATTCTGTACGGGATTATTTTAATTCTTACTCGCAACCTACTATTACTGAGCAAAGCCATGAAAAAAATCGATCGCGGCAACCTCGATATTGCCATACAGATCAAGAGCCAAGATGAAGTAGGCCAACTCTACAACCAATTTAATCGAATGGTACAGCGTATTCAGGATTTGGTCGAATCGACAGCTCATAACGAAAGTGAAAAAAGAGTTGCAGAGATGAAAGCGCTGCAAGCACAAATTAATCCTCATTTTTTATACAATACATTAAATACAATTAAATTTTTAGCTCAATTGCAAGGAGCTGAAGGGATTAGGGACGTTTCTGAATCTTTAGCAACGCTGATGCATGTCAATATGGATAGTCGTAGAATGATTACGGTTCGTGAAGAGGTTGAATACTTAACTAATTACCTTCGCATACAGGAATATAAATATAATAGTAAATTTATCTCACGAATATCTGTTGAGAATGAAATAGAGAATGCTAGAATATTAAAGCTTCTGCTTCAGCCGATTGTTGAAAATGCATTAAGACATGGGATTGGCCAAATGAAAGGTCAAGGCATATTAGTGGTAAGAATTTACAAGAGCAATGATTCTTTAATGATTGACATCGAGGACAACGGAGTTGGTATGGATGAAGAGAGAATTATGGAGATTATGCATGACGATTTGAACAACAAAAGCATAGGTATTGTCAATGTTCGAAAACGATTGAGCTTATACTATGGCGAGCTGGCGAGCTTTAACATTGTAAGCGAAAAGTACTATTTCACCCATGTGAAAATTACACAACCTTATATTGTTGAAATAGAGGAGGGTACGGATGGTTAAAATACTGATTGTTGATGATGAGTTACTAGTAAGAACAACAGTAAAGCTTCTGTTGGATTGGGAAAAAAATGGTTATCATATTTGTGGTGAAGCCAAGGACGGGATTGAGGCGTTGTTTATGGTCAAGGAATGTAATCCCGATATTGTATTGACTGATGTGAAAATGCCCAAAATGGGTGGTATTGAATTAATGAATACGTTAAAGGTTCAATACCCTCATATACAGGTCATCATACTAAGTAATTATGATGATTATGATTATGTGCGAAGTGCCTTAAAAGACGGCGTAGTTGATTATATATTGAAACATAATTTACATGCATCGACGATGCTAGACACGCTACTTAGAGCAAAGGAACAGCTTGCCAATAATACAAACACATTCCGATCGTTGGACCAGAACAATTTATTAGCGCTGCGAAACAAGTTTACATTAGACCTACTTTCAGGTTTGTATAGGGAAGAGGAAATTGAGCAGAGACTTGCCGTGTTGGATATAAAATTAGACTTAAGGAATATATGCGTGATTATTATGTGCGTTGACGGATATAAGCAGAAGAATGCGGAGAGAAGTATGAAGGAGATATCCTTATTTAATTTTGCTATTTTGAATATTATCGAGGAAATCTTGAAGGATGAGGATAATGGGGCAATCTGCCATGTGGCTACTGAGCAGTTCGTGCTTCTTCGTTCATTCAAATATGCCGTAAGTTCTTCTACTAATGAACAAGGAACCATGCAAGTGTTGGATAGAGTAAGGCTTTCCTTAAAAAGATATTTGAATATAACTGTGAGTTTTAGTATTGGTCCCAATGCAAGGAACATTGTTGATTTAAAGAGTAGTTACGAGGTTGCAAGGGTACAGATGACATTGAAATTTTTAAAAGGTAAGAATACTGTTATAAAAGAATCATCCCCCACTCAAATGACGAATTCTTTTAAAGGTATCAGCCTGGAAATGGAGAAAAGCTTGATCGCGATGATTCATTTAGAAGATTCAGAGAAGACTAAAACGATGCTGAATCAGGTGTTTCAGATAATCATTCAGAGGAGTCTAGATATCTACAGTTCTCAAATGATTTTTAATGATCTAATCAGTATTGTGAATCGGATATGTAAAGAGCTCCATGTGGAAATTAAGAAAGTATATAATAATAAACCACCTTCGGAAGCCATACAGATCTTTGAGTCCATCAACGATGCAAGACATTGGTTTCACCAAGTTTTTGACAGGTTGTTTGAGGAGTTGTTAGAAACAGGTGAAAAGTACGATTCTTTGCATGTTAATAGGGCTATAACATATATTCATAAACAATATGCAAAAGATATTTCTTTGGATTCAACTGCGCAATCTATTAACATCAGCAAAGTCTATTTAAGTAAAATCTTCAAAGAGCAGGTAGGCATTGGTTTTACCGAATACTTAGCAGAAGTAAGGTTAAAAAAGGTATCCGTGCTGCTTAAAGAGGGGGTGCAGGAGTTGAGAGAAATCGCAGCTAACTGTGGCTTTCATAACTACCCTTATTTTTTTAGCGTTTTCAAGAAACGATACGGTGTCACGCCAAAACAGTATATTGAAGAAGAACACTAAAATATCCCCTTCAACTAGGGCCTGCCATAATGATCGGCGGGCTGTTTTAGTATAATTTATTAATCATTTTTTCCCTTAAAAAACTATACTCAATGATAACAGATTGAAATGATTGATGAAATGTAAATAAGTTATCATGTTCATAGAACCAATTAGTAACTAACTTAAAGGGAGAGATGAAAGTGAAAAGGGGAAAACTTCTTGTATCCACTGGCATGGTTGTCACCATGTTAACCCTAGCTGCATGCGGTAACTCAGCAGGGACTAGCTCGCCAAATGCAACAGCAACAGATAAAGCAGGAGCAAGTTCTCAGACGCCTGCTACAGCTAAAGCTGTGAAAACATTAACACTCGTTGTACATTCTTCTTGGGTAAGACCTGGCTTTCAAGCTGTTGTCGATTTGGTCAATTCCAAATCAGCCGAGCTTGGTGCGAAAATTGAGCTGGAGAAGATAGCAGAGGGCGACGCTGGCGATCAAGTCGTTCAAACGAAATTTGCTGCTGGCGAACCGCCAGATATTCTTTCTTGGTATGATGCTACATGGTCTAGTAAATTAGGTGGAAGCGCTCGACTAGAAGATCTTTCAGGTGACTGGATGAAAAACTATGACAGCAAAGCGCTGGATACTCCTAAATATAAATCAGACGGCAAATTAATTGTAGCTCCATTTGGCGAAGTTGGTACAATGTCTATGTTTTACAACAAGAAAGTTTTCCAAGAAAATGGCCTTCAAGTACCTAAAGACTGGAAAGAATTTCTTGCAATAAGTGAACAATTGAAGGCGAAGGGAATAACACCTGTTTATTTTGCAGGTAAGGATGCTTGGACCTTGCAAATTATACCGCTTGTAGGTGCCGTTCGAGACTCTAAAGAAAAAGTGACACCGACTGCGGATGGATTAAGTACGAATAAAACTCATTTTACGGATCTGAAGTTATTCGTTGATTCGATCAGTAAAGTGAAAGAATTAGCAGATAAGCAGCTCATTAATAAAACATTCTTATCTGATGATGACCAATCTTCTCACCAAGCGTTACTTGACGGGAAGATCGCAATGTATGCTATGGGATCTTGGATCGTACCTGATTTGGTAAAAGCGGATAAGGATAAAGCCAATAATATCGGCGCTTTCGGTATTCCTTTTGATGAAGGTCAACTTATTAATCTTTCACCACCAAGTGGATTATGGGTGCCATCTGAATCCAAGAACAAAGAGTTAGCAAAGAAAGTAGTCGCATTCATGGTATCGCAGGAAGCCCAACAAGCGTACTTTAAAGCGCAACCCGATATTCCTTTTGCTAAAGGTATCCAAGTCAATGGCTTGGTGTCTGCGCAACAGGATATTCAAAAACTAATCGATGAGGGGAAATCATTCCAGTCACCTCTTGATTATACAAAATATCAAAAAGGTCCATTTGAGAAGTATTTGCAAGACATGCTCGTTGGTGGAAAAACGCCAGTAGACGTAGCGAAAGAACTGGACAATGATTTTGCAAAAGCAGCCAAGGCAAAACAAGATCCCAATTGGTCGGCTAAATAAATAAACATAGAGATTTGGAATTCGGTTGACTTACCTATAATCATTGAGGCAAGTCAACCGAGTATTCTATATAGGGTAGGAGAATATGCGTGCAGAACAATTACACCAAAAGGATGTATCCCCTTTGGGGGCTGGCTCCAGGATTTATCGTATACTTCATTTTTTTCTTAGTACCTTTTATTACTACGTTCTATTACTCTTTTACAAGTTGGGATTTTTATACCGCTAAATTCATCGGACTAAGTAATTATCAGGATATAGTGATAGATCCCTTAATGAAAATTGCTCTGAAGAATACGATAATTTTTACGTTTGTTACAGGTATCACCAAAGTTGGACTAGGGATGGGACTTGCTTTGTTCGTTAATCAGAAATTAAAAACAAGTAATTTCATTCGAACAGTATTTTTCCTGCCAGCAGTATTAAATACAATTGCAGTCGGTATTTTGTTCACGGCGATCTTACATCCTACTAACGGATTGCTTAATCAGACACTAGGTATTTTGCATATGGAAGTATTCCAATTGAGTTGGTTAACGGACGTAAAACTTGCGATTTTCTCTATTGCTGGAATCGAAACTTGGAAGTGGGCTGGATATAATATGGTTATTATACTTTCCGGTCTACAATCGATATCAAAGGAGTATTATGAATCCGCAGAAATCGATGGAGCTTCTGGAGTGAAACGCTTCTGGCACATTACATTCCCGTTGATTATGCCTGCCTTCAATGTTGCTTTAGTAGGTAATATCATTGGTGGACTTAGAGTGTTTGACTTGGTTGCTGCAACAACCGGAGGCGGTCCAGGCCGGGCGACTGAGGTTTTAAATACAGCAATATTTGAAAATTTCGGAAACAATTTGCAAGGTCTCGCTAGTGCCGGTAATGTCGTATTAACACTATTCGTTGCAGTTACTTCCATTATTACTTATGCATTTATTCGTAGAAGAGAAGTGGAACTATGAAATTATCTATCCGTAAATATTCGATGGAATTCATTGCAGTACTGTTAAGTTTGTTAATCTTAGTCCCCATCTACATGATTCTTGTAAATTCTTTTAAAGATTATGCCGGCAGTAACAAGCTAAGCTTGTCATGGAACGGTGTAACTCTAAATCAAATTCTGAATAACTATAGTGAGGTTATCCAGATAGCCAAACTGGCAACAGCCTACAAAAATAGTTTGCTGATTACATGTTTATCTGTCATTTTTATTGTTTTTTTTGGAGCTATGAGCGGTTTTATTATCCAACGAAGAAAAAGTCGTCTGACAGAAGGGGCTAACTATGCGATTATTGCTGGACTATCTGTTCCTTTTTGTGCTCCAGCAACGTTTTTCCTAATAAAAAGCCTAGGACTTTCTCAGACGTACACAGGTATCATTCTTGTTTTTGTTGCTTTATCTTTCCCAACAAGTGTTTTTCTTTTTACCGGTTATTTTAAAAGCATTCCAAATCATTTAGACGAATCCGCAGCACTTGACGGTTGTGGGCCTATCAGGTTATTTGGTCAAATTATATTTCCTCTGATCCTTCCTGTTACTGTAACAGTTATCATAATCTCGTTTATGGGTATCTGGAATGACTTTTCAGTTTCGATCTTCCTAATGAATACACCAAAAAAGTTTACAGTAGTGTTGACTACTTTTAGTTTTTACGGACAAAAGCACTCTGATTGGAATTTATTATTTGCTGATATTATTCTTATTTCCCTGCCTATTGTTGTCATATTTCTTTTACTGCAAAAATATGTTGTGTCGGGGCTTACATCTGGTGCTGTGAAAGGTTAATCTGTCAAAGGTGATGAAATGCTGGTTGTATATAGAAAGACAGGAATGGTTTATTCGTTTCTGTCTGTTTTTTCTTAGTAATGATTAAATTTATATCACAACCATTTAAAAAAGCTAACAAAATTTAGGTGGAACGGAAAACAGTTAAGGAACTGAAAAGAGTTTATTGTGAAGGATAGTGATTTACTCTTATAGTGTGTAATGCGAGGATTTATAATGCTGACTATTTGAGGAGGGAGAGTAGAGGTTAATATATAATCGAGATTTCAAATAGAAAAATCACAAACTTATCTAGGAAGATTTAGATGAAATTAAATTAAAAAGCTAATGGAATGATACAGATATCAAAATAATGAAATAATCATTTAAGTTTTTTTCCTTTAAAATGATGGAGTACTCTCTCACATTAAGAAAAATGGGAGCTATTGTAGAAGGGGATAGATGATTGATTTCATAAGTGATGTTTTGAGGGGGCATGAAACATTTGGGGAAGAAGGCGGCGATCTACATACTTCAAGGGGCTCTTTGCCTTGAAATGTAAGCGTCGTCAACTGGTGTAGTTTTAGAGGTTTTCAAGTGACCTTCAGCTTCTTATTGCTGTGAAATAGGCGGTTATATAGCTTCGAAATAGATACTTCGAGAGGGGAAAGTCAGATGCGTTTGTTTGTAAAGCGGTTATTAATGACTGGGTTGGCATTCTTATTATTTATGTCAATTTTATTGGGGGCCGTAGGACCTAAACAGGTTCAAGCGGCGGGGGCAACGACGTTATCGGCGGATTATAAAATAACGACTGGGAATTACGATAAGGTGAAAATACAGAATTTAGCGCGTGGGGGTCATTTAATAAACAACAACTTAAATTGGTTACCATCGTATTATGACCAAATGAAGGAAATTGGAATAAAAGTCGTTCGAATCGATTGGGTCATAACTGACTTGTTCTATCATGTGGTTTCCCGCAACGCTGTTACTCAGCAATTGGAATATGATTTCACTAAATTGGACAAAATTATTCTTCCTCTTGTTGAGCGGGGAATGACCCCGATGATGTGCCTAGGGTATTTGCCAAGTGCATTAGGCGGAACCGGTATCTCGGGTGAAGGTGCGCCTTCTGCACAAGGAATTATCGAATTTGGACAAATTTCGGGAGTAATTGCTCAGCATTATAAGAATCTTGGGTACACGGGCTGGTATTGGGAGTCTCATAATGAGCCGGAGAATTTCAATAAGCCGACAACTCCTGCACAGGCAGCACAAATGTACGGTGCTTTTGCAACTGCAATTCGTGGGGTAGATGCAACAGCTGTTATCGGGGGGATTGGCTTCAGGAACTTAAATATTGCAGATGGAAGTTGGAAACCGACTTTCATGAATTACCTGAAGAACAATCCAACAATTCCGTTTGACTACATTTCTGTCCATCAATATGGAGCGGCTGATTTCTCATCTACAAATATCTACAATTTGTTTTCCAGTAACAATGTTCCAGTGAAACCGATTAAATATACGGAGTGGAACTATGACTACACAAGTGGTGGCCCAGGAGGTACTCAGAAGGATACAAATTTGAACGCTGCCTATGCGGCAAAAAGAATGTACGATGCTGTTCTTCGTCCAGAAGTGGATCAAATCTACTACTTTACGCCTGCTGATGCTTTATCTCCAACAAGTTTGTTTTTTTCAGATTCCGGTATATTTACCATTGACGGACATAAAAAGGCTGTTGCTAATACGTTTGAGATGTATGACAATTTGGAATCACAAATTGTGCAATCATCAATAACAGGTACTAATGCAGACAGTAAAAATACTTATGGGTTCGTAACGAAGGATTCTACGACAGGTAAAGTCTCAATGCTCCTTTGGAATTATTCCAATACTGACGTCAATATGACGATCAACCTCTCAAATCTACCATACCTAGAGATGGGGAAAAACTATAAAGTAACGAAAAAGCTTGTTGACAGCAATAACGGGAATTATTGGAAAGATTATGCTTCGGGCTTAAGAGGATATCCTGTGGGTCCCTCTGAGAATGCCACTCTGAAGGAAAGTTCTATTCAAAGCTCATCAGGAAGCTTTAACCGTATTGAGAACTTGACTGCATATAGTGTTATGCAGATTGAGTTGGAATCAACGGATAGTTCACCAACTGCCGGTCCTGTGGATAGTACGCCGCCTTTGCCGTTTGTCAATGTTGCAGCTGGACGCCAAGTTTTCGCGCGCACCTCTTACGAGAATCCACAAACAGGTTGGACTAAAAATTTACTAACCGATAGTATTGTATTTTCGTTCACAATGGCGGATGTTGGCAATCCAAATAGAGGTTATTCTAGCTTAGGTTATGATACTCCCAATCAAACAGAATGGGTATCTGTAGATTTGGGTGAAACCCGCTCTATCAATAAAGTTGAAATCTACCCGAGAGATGATGAGGGAAATAGCGGTAAGGGGTTCCCGATAGATTTCAAAATACAGGGATCTGCTGATGGCGGACTCTGGACGGATCTATCCTCTCACACAAATTATAATAATGGAGCAGCGGTCTCAGGCGTGCAGACATTCAATTTCGATACAGCCAATGTTCGCTATGTTCGCCTATTATCTACGCAGTTGTCTCAGGCTGATGGTAAGTATCGCTTGCAACTAAATGAACTCAAAGCATTTAGCGCTATAGCAAACGTAACGAATAAACCATCCCCGTTGGTAAATCCTGAAAATATTGCGAAGAATAAGACAATAACAACGACAAGTTCGTTAATTTCTACAGGTTGGTCAAACGCTTTCGTTGTGGATGGTGTGACGCAATCTAATTCTAGCAGTCTAGGTTGGTCCAGCTCATCTGGAAATGCTAGTAATCATACAGAGTCCTTGACAATCGACTTAGGTACGGTAAATTCAATTAATCAGGTTACCTTATCTCCTCGATCGGATGCTGGAAATTTGGGCAAGTATTTCCCGGTGGATTTTAATATTCAGGTTTCACAGGATGGGGCGAACTGGTTAAAAGTAATAAATGAAACCGACTATCCGAATCCCTCAACTGGCAATCCTCAGGGTTTCCATTTTGAGAATAAGCAAGCTCGTTATGTGAAGATAGAAGGGACGAAGCTTCGAAATGAAAGTGGAGCCAATTATATGATGCAGCTTGCAGAAGTAGAGGTATATCAAGCTCCTCATATTACGGCTACGGATGTTGTAATTACGGGTGATAATTCAATTTCACACAACCGTGGAAATTTGCAGCTATCTGGCAAGGTTATTCCTTTTAACGTGAGTGACCCAACTATCCTTTGGTCAGTATCTGAGCTCAATGGCACAGAAACAGATCGTGCCTATGTGACAAATAGTGGCGTATTAATTGCGAACAAGAATGGACAAGTAAAAGTAATCGCAACGACCGCAGATGGTTCAGGAATGAAGTCTTCAATTATTGTTGATATCACAGGGCAGGATATATCCGATAACCGACTGCCTATATGGGGAGATGGTAAAGTTTCTGCCACGAACGTGTTGGCAACGGAATTGACGTTGAATTGGACTGAGGCAATGCCTAGAGACAATGTCTCTGAGTACCGTATTTTGAAAGATGGAGTAGAGCTGACAACATTGGAGGCAACATACAAGACATATGAAGTTAAAAACCTCACGAAGTTGACCAACTATACTTTCCAGATTCAGGCTAAGACAGGTACGAGCGATTGGACCACTGATGGACCAACACTTACATTAACTACCTCTGATATTCCACAGCCTGTCAGCGGAGTCACCATTAGTTCGGGAACTTTGAGCTTACTATCGGGGAACAAGGGTCAATTAACTGTAACTGTACAGCCAACTAACGCTTTAAATAAACTTGTACATTGGTCAAGCAGTAATGAAACGGTTGCAACTGTAGATATAAATGGCGTTGTAAAAGGGATAAGCAATGGAAATGCGACGATTACAGCAACTACTAATGAAGGTGGATTTACTGCTACGAGTATTGTGACAGTAAGTAATCTGCTTACGAGTGGGAAACCCGCAAAAGCTCAGACAACAGGCAGTGGCTCTTCGGCGAACAACATTGTTGATGGGAATACGAATACTGCCTGGTGTAGCAATTCATCGGCGGTACCTCGCTGGGTGCGAATTGATTTAGGTGCAAAAGCAAAGCTGTCCAGAGCTGACTTCGTTGCATTTGCGAACATTTATAAGTACAAAGTAGAAATATCGGATTCCGAGACAACGGGTTATACCTTAATCTTGGACAAGACGAGTAATAGCATTGTCGGACCGAATTACTCTGATACTTTAGGAGATAATGCAATTGGTCGATGGATCCAAATTACGATTACAGGTATTACGCCATCATCACAATGGCCTTGTATTGTGGAATTTCAAGGATTCGGTACGTATTTGACCCCAGTTTCTGGGATTCAAATAGATAATACGACTTTAACGGTGGGTCAGAATAATTCAGCGCAATTGACTGCAACGGTGCTGCCCGAAGATGCGGATACTCGAATGGTTACATGGTCTTCGAGCGATCCATCCATCGCCAGTGTTGATTCCCATGGTTATGTAACTGGGCATAAAGCGGGTAGCGCGACGATTACCGCAACTAGTTTAGATGGGAAATACTCTGCAATATCTTCAATTTCAGTAGTAGGGATAAACTTGGTAAGTCTTAGTACTGCGATTGGCATGGCAGAAGCTCTCCTAGATGATACCGTTATTGGTGATAAGGAAGAACAATATACTCAAGACAAAGTTGATGCTTTTATTGCTGTAATTGAGAATGCAAAAGCAGTACAAGAGAACTTATTGTCGACTCAGTCTGATGTAAATGTGGCCAGTTCCACCTTGTCGAATGCAGATCTAATTTTCCGCAGTTCTTTTAATACCATTGATCGTGGGCCACTTAATGCTGCTATTGCACAGGCACAATTGCTAATCTCTAATGCAGTAGTAGGAGTAGATGAGGGTCAATATTCAGCAGACATCATTGGCGCGCTACAAGAAACTTTAGGTGAGACTTTAACTATAAGTAGCAATAGACTCTCTCAAGCTGAAGCATACTCTGCAGTTGTTAACCTCCAAACAGCAATAGATACGTTTCAAGGAAAGGTTAATGGTGTCAATAAAAATCTGCTTGGAAATACAATTTCTGTAGCAGAAGTAGTATATCATGAGGCAATAATTGGTGAATTTAACGGGAATTATTCAGTTGAATCTAAAGTGCTTCTGAAAAATGCGATTGAGACGGCATCAGTAGTTTTTAGTGATCCATTAGCTGATCAAACAGTGGTGAATAATGCAAATGTAGCTTTATTCGTGGCAATCGATGTGTTTAAATCGTCAGTAATTGTTATTGATAAGTCAACTTTAGGTACGGTGATTTCGACAGCCACTCATATGATCGAACATTCTGAGGAAGGGGAAATGGGTAATCAGTATCCAGTAGGTTCGAAGGCCCATCTGCAAGCAGCACTCAATGCTGCGGAAATTATAAATAATCGTATCGATGTCAGTCAGTCAGAGGTTGATGCAGTTGTTGCCAACTTAAATGCAGCTATTAGTACCTTCTCCAATTCTGTCAACGGCGTGAATTCTTCTGCGCTTGAGGTTGCCATTCAGAATGCCGAAGAACTGTACACCAATTCAGTGGAAGGAATAGAAAACGGCAATTACACCACTGCGTCCAGAGAGGCACTGAGAATTGCGATCGAGTCAGCGTATACGATCTTATTGGATGGTGAGATCGAACAAAGCATAGTGAATGAGGCTGTCACTCAATTGAATTTGGCAATCTCACTATTTAAGGCCGCTGTAATCGTCAAAGATCCTAATCCTGATAATAATGGTAATAACGATAACAACGGTAATATGTCCACAATAGATAATAATCAACATGAAGTTACTGTGAGAGAAGGTACAGTATTCATTGCTCCGACTGTAGATGCTACTGGTCATGTGCAGGTCAACATTAAGGCTGAGGATATTGCTAAAGCAATAGAATCGGCAACTGGCAAGCAGCTGGTCATTGAAGTATCAGCACTACCGGGTTCTAGTGTCCAAAGCATAAAGATTGACATTCCAGTCAAGGGTGTTGTTGATAAAAGTAATGAGATTACAAAAATTGTAGTGAAATCTGGGATGGTCATAATCACTCTTAACGTGGATGAGTCTTCAAATATATTGAATCCAGAATCCAAAAATGTTGAACTGACTATTACTCGAGTGGACTCAAGCGCATTCCCTGTTGAAATACAGCAGAAGATTAATGAAAATACAGTCTATGACTTCAATTTACAGGTTAATGGTCAGCGAGTAAGTCAGTTCGAGGGAACAGATTCAGTCAAGGTTGAGACCGATTATTCGCCAAAATCAGGTGAAAATTCACATCAAATTATCGTTTACTCACTATCTGACAATGGTATCTTGAGTATTGTAAAGACTGCAAAATACGACGTGGCTACTGGGAAAATCGTATGGAAAGCATCTCACTTCAGCAAATATGCGATCGCATATAATAGTATTGGATTCACCGATCTTGCTAAAGTAACATGGGCAAAAGAGATTATTGAATCACTCGCAGCGCGTGGGATCATTAATGGGATGGAGAATGGGAGTTTCGAACCAAACCGTCCAGTTACCCGATATGAATTTTTGCAAATCTTGATGAACGCACTTGATTTATCTAAATCACAGGCTGTCAGCAAATTCACTGATGTGAAGATGGGAAGTTGGTATTATGTAGCACTTTCTTCCGCTGAACAGCTTGGAATCGTAACAGGCAATAGTGACGGAACTTTCGGTGGAGAGCGTGTAATTACAAGAGAAGAAATGGCAGTGATGACATACAGGGCACTTCTTCTTAATCGGATGATCAATATTTCATCAGTATCTGGTGGAGGATATATGGATCAAGCGATGATTTCCACCTATGCTTCTGAAGCCATAGCAGTACTAAAAGAAGCTAGTTTCATTAACGGGTTTATTGACGGCAGTTTTAAACCTCAAGGTTTGGCTACTAGGGCAGAGGCAGCTACCGTCATATTTAATATTATGCTGGGTAATTGAACAACCCAGTAACCGCAATATTCTAACTTAATAGCAAATGACTCCTCTTGTTGATGAAATCTGAGATCACATTCAGCTTGAGGAGTTATTTGTATATAAGGGTATTGAACAGGAGTTTAAATATGAAAAAAAACACTTATATTAAACGCATGATGTTTTCATATCTTCCTATTTTGTTCCTCACGATCAGTGTGCTAATTTTTATATTTATTACAATTCTAAACGAATTAAATGTGCGTAACGCGATTCAATCTAACAAAGTAACAACCGAGTATATTGGTCATATGATAGATAATTCTTTAAAAACGATAGATACAGATGTGAGAAAATTGATTGAGACCAATATGGAACTGCATGCATTCCTTGACAATCCTTCAGATAGATTGCTTAACGTTGTAGCATCTAACGTACTGAGCGGTATGATGGTTCAACATGCTTTCATCGATTCCGTCTATTTTTATCGGGCAATAGATAAGCAAGTGCTGGATCAAAGCAAAATTCGTCCCTTGGACGTGTTTCCTGATCGCAGCGTTATTTCAGAATTGTTAGAACAGCCATATCCAGTGAATTGGTCTTCGCCGAGATTGAAAAAGGGGAGCAATGAGGAGGATTTGGCTATTAAGGTCATATCTTTGGGTAGAAAAATTCCGATAAATACAGGCAGTCTCGGATATATAGTAATAAACGTAAAAGTCGACGCACTATCCAAATTCATCGATGAGATGATTGACCGTAATTTGACCAATGCACAAATTTATGATGATCAGCACGTCCCTTTTCTACCAGAAGTGACTTTTGCTTCGAGTAATAAAGGAGTTCATGCTGAGGTCGTTTCGGATTATACAGGATGGAGCTATCAAACGGAAATTAAAGGTGGCAGATTGTATAGCATTTTACTGAATGGCAGCGTGTTTTGGATCTTTGCTATAATTTGTGCGATCTTGTTTGCCATTGGTTCAACCTTTTATGTAACTCGTCGAAACTATAAGCCGATTGAGGCGATTCTACATCGGATAGATCGATTTTCAACGACAATTAAATCTGCTGATTTAAAAAATGACAAAAATGAGTTTGCTTTTATTGATCAGGCCATTGAGCGATTAATTACCAATAATATGGCTTTTCAGGAGAAACGGCAGGAAGATTTAACAATACGCAGGCAACAGTTTTTGCTTAGTTTATTAAATGGTGAATATGAATCAGAGAAGGCAATATGGCTACAAGAGCGTGAGCATTATGCACTCAAAGAGGGTACAAGATTTGTTGCGACAATTCTTGAGATGGATCATTACGTACAATTTTGTTTGAGATATAACCAGAAGGATCAATCGTTGTTTAAGTTTGTTATTAATAGTGTTGTGATTGAATTCGCCGAGCAGCACAATCATCAAGTTATGATCGAGTGGATTGCCAAAAATCGGCTTGTCATTCTTCATATGTCTGAGGAAGAACAAGACATTGAACATAATTCACTAAAATTAACAGAGCAAATTCGTTCATGGATCTCAGATCAGTTGGATTTTACAGTTACATTCGGTATAGGTAACGCTACCGATTCGAGTATGATCAGCCGATCATATCAAGAAGCTACTCATGCCGTTAACCGCAAGGTTACGCTCGGAATTAACAAGATTATTGACACCGTTGAAGTTCAAGAGGGATCATCAGGTGAATGGTTTACCTATTTGCAATGGATTCAATCCCTTGTGCGTCAAGTTCGGCAAGCGGAATTGAAATGGCAGGATCATTTAGTGAGTTTATTTCAGGAAATGCGAAGCCAACAGCTGCCCAAGGAAGATATTAATCGACTTCTCCACTATTTGATCTTTCAATTGGAGCGAGAATTAGAAGGTATCATGCCAGAGGTAGGAAAGTACTGGAGTTCAAGTTTAAAGCCCGATTTGCTGCTTGCCATGGAACAGTCGGATACAATCGACCAGATTGAGACTAGTTATCGTCATGGGATTGAACAGATGGTAGAGCAATTACTGGAACTGTCACAGAATCGAAGGCATTATGTGCTTATGAAAGAAATACGAAGTTTCGTTACGGAGAACTTTAAGGATCCGAATCTTTCTTTGACCTTTTTGAGCGATCGTTTTCAAGTTAATTCCAAATATCTGAGCCAGTTGTTTAAAGAAGAAATTGGCGAAAATTTTAGCGATTTTTTAATCGCACTTCGAATGGAATACGCCAAACAGCTATTAATTCAGACGAAAGAAAATGTTCAAGATATTTCGGAGAAAACGGGTTATACGAGTTCCATCTCGTTCAGCCGGGTGTTTAAAAAATGGGTTGGCATGTCGCCGGGCCAGTATAGAGAATCACAGCAATGAGCAGCTTCCCTATTATGAAAAACTTTTTTATATCTAAAAAGCCTATTGTATCAAGGTTTTCGGAATTTAGTTAATGATCTGAAATTAGTTTGTTGTGCCGTTCGGGCATTCACCGTATAGTGTGGTTATTCAACTGAACCGGTAGGATCAGGAACGGTGGCCGAAGTAGATAGGCTACCTTAATAAAAGAAAAGAAGGGATGCATATGGACCAAACAACTACACACAGTAAGCTGCAATCGATACCGGTGTCCGTGAGGCGTCGTAAAGAAAAGTGGTTTCGGAAGGATTTTCAATTATATCTATTGCTTATTCTCCCAATCCTATATTTCATTGTTTTCAAATACGTGCCGATGTATGGAGCGGCGATAGCGTTTCAGGATTACAGTATTTTTCAAGGGGTAACGGGAAGCAAATGGGTTGGATTTCAGAACTTTCAGGAAATATTCGCAATGAGCCAGTTCTATACGGTTGTAAGGAATACACTAGTTCTGAACTTTTTGGATTTGATATTTTCGTTTCCAGCGCCGATTATTCTAGCGCTTCTGCTCAATGAATTGCGAGTGGTATGGTTTAAAAAAATGGCGCAGACGCTTCTGTATCTGCCTCACTTCATTTCGTGGATCATTATCGGTGGACTCGTCTATCAAATGTTTGCCACAAAAGGCGGCCTCGTTAACAATATGCTCAGCTCGGTCGGTATTCCTGCGATTCCATTTTTAACGGATAAAATCAATTGGGTACTTGTGTACTTGGGAACGGGCGTTTGGCAAAGTGCTGGCTGGGGAACGATTATCTACTTGGCGGCATTAACGGGTATCAATAAGGAACTTTATGAAGCGGTCGAGGTCGACGGGGCTGGAAGATGGAAGAAAATGTGGCATATTACGCTCCCGGGGATTCGGTCGACAATCGTGGTTCTACTCATTGTGCAGATTGGTCATATCATGACGATTGGTTTCGAGCGTCCTTTCGTGATGGGTAATTCACTTGTTAAGGATTATGCAGAAGTCATTTCTACCTATGTCTACAAAGTAGGTCTGCAATCAGCACAATTTTCTCTAGCCACAGCGATCGGTTTGTTCCAGGCTCTGATTGGACTGGTTTTCGTAGTATCAGCCAATATGATCGCCAAGCGATTCGGTGAGGAAGGATTATGGTAGGAGGAATCAACATGAAGAATGAAATTTTACGTAGTAAACCCTATCGTATGCGAGTAATCGATGCGGTTATTATGCTAGTAATCAGTGTGACGCTGTTGCTCTGCCTGCTGCCGTTTCTGCATATCATAGCGATCTCGCTTAGCTCGAAGCATGCAATTCTATCTGATTTGGTAACGTTTTATCCGCGGGAACTGGACTTTCACGCCTATGGCATCGTGTTTCAGGATGCGAGAATATTATGGTCGATGGGGCTGACGATTGTTCTGACAGTCACATATACAGCACTGAGTATGGTTATGAGCATTTGTGCTGCATACCCGTTAACCAAAGATCGCCTTAGAGGGAGAAAAGTGTTCATGATGATTATCGTGTTCACGATGTTTTTCAGCGGAGGTTTAATTCCCGAATATTTGCTAGTGAAACAGCTTGGGATGTTGGATAGTTTGTCTGCGTTGATCGTACCGAGCATGATTTCTGCATTTAATCTGATTATTTTACGAACGTTCTTCTCCTCTATACCGGCCAGTTTAGAAGAGTCGGCTTATCTAGACGGCAGCTCTCACATCGGGACGCTCGTGCGTATCGTGTTGCCACTTTCAATGCCAGCTTTGGCAACACTAAGTTTGTTTTATGCGGTATCCAGGTGGAATGGCTTTTTGGATGCATTATTTTACATCACCAACGCGGAATTGTATCCGCTCCAGCTCAAGTTGTATCAGATTGTTGTGAACAGCCAGATAACGGACTTGACAGCGCAGGAAGGTGCTTCTCAGATTGAGTCTGTACCGGAAAGCATCAAGGCAGCGAGCATTATATTTGCTACCACTCCGATCTTAATTGTATATCCTTGGCTTCAGAGGTACTTCGTCTCCGGCGTTATGATTGGAGCAGTTAAGGGTTAGTTTGGGACCATTGAAATTGGTTAATTCCTCGGTTTTTTCGAGGTCTAACATACATGTAAATCACAAACAAATGTGAAGGGGAGTTTGAACATGAACGCAAAGCATCGTAAATGGTTTGGGGCTTCAACTACAGTAATCGTATTAGCAAGTTTGTTATCAGCTTGTTCCAGTACAACGAAAGAAGCTTCTCCAAGCGCCACAGCAGGATCCACATCAAGCGCAACTCCTGTTGCGAGTAAAGATCCAGTTACTCTTAAGGTGGAGATGTTCGATCGTGGTAATGCACCAGCAGGTGCAGGTCCAGTTGACAACAATTTCTGGACACAATGGATTCAGAAAAATTTCGGGGACCCTAACAATATTAAACTACAATTCATACCGGTACCACGGAGTCAAGAGGTTGATAAACTCAATGTCCTCATGGCTTCCGGCGATGCTCCTGATCTCGTATTCACGTATGATACAACGACAATTAACAACTATGTAAAAAGTGGAGGCTTGACCGATCTCAGTTCGGTGATCGATGCCAATGGACCCAATTTGAAGAAGTTCCTTGGTACGGAAGTCCTCTCCTACGGTATCTTTAGCGGCAAGCAGTATACGATCCCTGCAAAGAGAACGCTACAATTTACCCAGTCTTCCTACATTCGAAAGGATTGGTTAGATAAGCTTGGCATGCCGGTTCCGAAGACAACAGATGAATTTTACAAAACAATGAAAGCGTTTAAAGAGAAAGACCCTGGCAAAACAGGTGGTAAAGTAATTCCATACGATTTCAGTGCTCTCGACAGTGCGGCGATTACGTCGGCAGGTAGTACAACTTCGTTCATTAAGAAATTGTCAGAAGAAGAAAACTATGCCTTGTCGACGTCGAATTACATCCCTGAATTGACGAAACCAGGTTACAAAGAAGGCATACAATTCTTGAATAAAATGAATAGTGAAGGCTTAATTAATCCAGACTTCGCACTTGATAAAGATGGCAAAAGCTTCGAGAAAGATGCTTCGAATGGTCTTGTAGGTGCCTTTACTGCACTTGCTGCTCATCAAAACTTATTTGGTACTGGCAATGTATTCGATACGCTCAAAAAGAATGTGCCAGGTGCTGAGTATGTCGCGATGGATCCATTCACGAACGAGGAAGGGAAGTCAGTAAAAGCTATTTACGACCCAATTGGGGTGTATATGATGGTTCCTAAGTCTAGTAAGCGTGCGGTGGAAGTCATCAAATATTTAGATTGGATGTCGAAGCCAGACGTACTGTTCACACTTCAAAATGGTATTGAAGGCCAACACTACACGTTAGAGAATGGCTTTCCGAAAGCAATCACAACGGATGAAGCGAAGAAAACATTCTATAATAATGCTGATATTGCGATAGTGATAAACGGTAAAGATTTCGGTTCCCTAGATAAAAATATTGAAGCAACTGCTCTTTCATTTCCTCCTTATAAAGAACTAGCAATACAAACGATTAAAAATGGGCTTAAAGACGGCTTTACTATTCCGCGTTTCGATCGTCCAATCGAATCCGAGATTAAATACGGCAAAACTCTGAAAGATAAGGCAATTGAGGTTGTTATAAAAAGTATCATGGCGAAACCAGATGATTTTGGAAAAACATTTGATGCAGGTGTTCAAGAATATTTGAAGATTGGCGGTCAAACGGTTACTGATGAACGCAGAGCTGCCTACAAGGATATGAAGAAGAAATAATGGTTGGAGTAACCCCCATGCTGATTATGGGGGTTTTCTAAATTTCTTAGTGAGTTAAAAGAAAGGATGTTGTATGTAATGAGTAAGCAAGCAATTGAAAAACTGAATTTAAAGGGAAAGGTAAACATTGAAATCCCTGAAATACTATTTTCGTCGGTTGAACATGCCCTGAGAATGTTGGTAAGAGACTTAGAAACGGTATTGGGCGCTAGCCCACAACTGGTAACGGAATCTGATAAAAATGCTGAGTTATGCATACGGCTTGCCTTAGAAAATGACGATATACCGAAACGATCTGAGGCGTTTGGTTTTCGTTTTCATTCGGATGGCGTAATACCCTATATGGAGATTATAGGTCATGATGAATTGGGACTGGTTTACGGAATATTAGAATTCAGCAGGATATACTTAGGCATACAGCCGTTCTGGTTTTGGACGGATCAATCCATTGCTAAGCAGCTTGAAATTAACATTCCATGCCTTGATTACGATGCCCCAGTCCCGAAGGTTCGGTATCGTGGTTGGTTCGTTAACGACGAAGTGTCATTGATTGGCTGGAAAGATCCATATCCACCTACAAGGGAAGTATGGGAACCCGTTTTTGAAGCGCTGCTGCGCAGTGGTGGCAACATGGTCATTCCGGGGACGGACCTACCGAGAGATGGCATTCACTACAAGCTTGCCTCAGAAATGGGGCTATGGGTGACACATCATCATGCTGAGCCGTTGGGTGCAGAAATGTTCTTACGCGCTTTCCCTGGCAGGAACGCCAGCTATCAGGAGGCTCCAGAGTTGTTTGAAAGATTGTGGGCAGAAGCTATCGAAGAGCAAAAGAACATGAAGGTCCTATGGGTGCTTTCCTTCCGTGGTCAAGGAGACGCTCCTTTTTGGTATAACGATCCTTCATTCGACACGTCGGAAAAACGCGGCGCAATGATTAGTAAGGTTATTAGAAAACAGTACGATATGATTGGGAGTGTCGTAAAGAATCCCGTTTACTGCGTAGCTTTATATGGGGAGATCGCAGAGTTGTTCAAAGGTGGCTATGTTGATCTGCCAGAAGATGTGATTAAAATATGGGCCGATAACGGGTACGGGAAAATGGTTTCCCGGAGACACAACAATCAGAATCATCGTGTACCATCGCTTCCTACCAGCGATGACAGAGGCAGAGATGGTCTGTATTATCACGTGACATTCCATGATTTACAAGCATCGAATCATTTGACAATGTACCCAGGGTCAGCGACATTTCTGAAGCAGGAGATCGAGGCGGCATTCGCTGCTGGTGCTGACGATTATTTGCTAATTAACTGCGGAAATATCCGCCCTCATGTCTATTCCTTGGACATTCTTCGGGAGCTATGGAGTGCCGGAACTATTGATGTTAAAAAGCATTTAAATGAATTCGTAAGTGGCTATTATGCTAGTCATCAAGATGAGCTGAAAGAACTTTATCAAAGCTATACGGAAGCGGCGATACAATACGGACCCCATGCTGATGATTTAGCTGGAGATGAGTATTATCATCATCCTGCTAGACAAATCATCGGTCATTGGTTACAAGGAAAGTGTAAACAGCCAGATTCGAGATTGTTCTGGGCTGTGGGAGAAGTTCCATTCTACCATCAAGTGAAGAATTTCGAAGATCTCTTGGCACAAGGCATAGAGAAATGGGGCGCTTGGCTTACACGCTGTGATGAAGTCCTAGCGAAGCTAGATACAGACGATTTAAGAAGGGCAACTGATCATCTTCGTTTCCATGGAGCCCTTCATTTATCTGGATGCGAAGGATTTTACTGGATGTGCCGTTCGTTTAGGGAGTACCATGAGCAGCGATATCCACAAGCTTTTGTTTTCGCCTCCGAATCGATGTCGTTTTATAAAAAAGGGCTAGATATACTAAGGGATGCTGAACATGGGAAGTGGGACCGTTTCTACCGAGCAGACTGGCTCACGAATATAGAAAGTACGGTTAATAACGTAGATACGGTAAGGCAGTTTCTGCGTATGCATGGCGATAGCCCAGATTTTTTCCTGTGGTATAAGGAATATTTGATGCCAGAAACGGAAAAGCATATCTATCTGGAAAATACACATCGAAACCCGTTATCCGACAGCGAGTTAGCAGTTCTTCTTAAGCAGCATTTTACTCGCAGTGGTTCAATTAATCCATAAAAAGTTGACAGGTAAGTTTGCTACAACTTTGTCAGGCAACCCATTCCCACAGTCCAAACACTTATCGAGCTCAACCTTATATCCTGGCGGAGAACTTCCGTTGTAACTAAGAAAGGAAATCTACCATGACACATGCGTTTAAGTTTGATTTCGGGGCAGCGAATCCCGAGCAAGGTTACACCAAAATCTCACCGGAAGACCAGTATGAGAAGGCAGTTGGCTACGGATTCAGCAACGTGAAAAATGTCCATGCCAAGGATCGTGAAGAACCAGGCCCATTGCGCAGAGACTTTTGCATTCCGCTCGATACCTCGTTTCTCGTGGATGTTCCAGCAGATGGGAACTATAAGGTTTCGGTGCTAGTCGGCGATGAGATCGCTGAAACAGAAACGACGATTACCACTGGTGAGGGCAGACTAGTTGTGCATAAGCAACGTATCTCAGCGGGGCATTTTATTCGTACGAGCTTCTCGGTGTGGGTCACCGATGCACAGTTGAAGCTTACATTTACAGGCAGAGCACCGCGTATTAATGCGTTGGAGATTGAGTGTTTTCCAACTGCATGTACACTGTTTCTAGCTGGGGATTCAACGGTGACAGACCAACCGACGGATGGCTATCCGTATGCAGGTTGGGGACAAATGCTGCCGCTGTTCGTCAAGGCTGATGCGTCGGTTGCCAATTATGCGCTGTCAGGTCGCAGTTCCTTGAGCTTTATAAGTGAAGGTGTATTGGATAAGATTTGGAGCAAAATCAAGCCCCATGATTACCTCCTCATCCAATTCGGTCATAACGACCAAAAGCCAGATGTAGCAAGGTTTACCGAGCCGTTTACGACATATAAAGAAACGTTAAAGATTTATATCGATGGAGCTCGCGAGCGAGGCGCTTATCCGATACTGGTTACGTCCGTACAGCGGCGATTCTTCGAAGAAGATGGTTCACTTCGGGACACTCATGGTGACTATTTGAAAGCGATGCGTGAGCTGGCCGTCGAACAAGAAGTGCCATTGATCGATTTGGCTGAACGGAGCAAGGTGCTATTCGAATCAGCGGGACCCGAGGGAACCAAACGGTTATTTATGTGGTTGGCACCTGGTGAATTCATGAACTTCCCTGATGGGGTGGAAGACAATGCGCATTTCCAACAGCAGGGCGGGATTGAAGTCGCGAAGCTTGTCTACTTGGGGTTGAAAGAGTTGAAGATTCAGCCATTAAACTTGTATTTGAGGTAGTGAATGTAATTTTGTCTCAATCATAGCAATTACACAATTCAAGTTATGATAACAGAAAGTAGACCGTACAAGCAGTCTGCTTTCTGTTTTTGTTTTTGCTCCGAGAAGAAGTCAGTAGGAAACAGGTAAATTAATAAACTTCTACTTCTGGAATCTGCACCATATAGTTTATACCGTCCTCAATCCTTAGGTTAGTACTCTCTACTTTTACATATCGAGCATTTACTGCTGGGAAGGTGAAACTTTGAACACTGCCAGATGTCGGTTTCGCATAATTAGTTTTGGTGACGACTGTTGTCCAGGTTGTTCCATTTGTAGATACTTGAATTGTGAAGTCTATTGGGAAATAGCTCCCTATTTGCCCGCTATCGTTTCTCGGATACAAATCGACTTTACTGATGGAATTCAATGTTCCTAAGTCAATTGATACGGATTCAGTATGGTTTGTAGTTACCCCCAAAGCACTTGACCAACCACGTGCTGTACTTGATGTGCTGCCTCGCAGTCCATCATTTATTTTCGCATTCAACCATCCATAGTTTTCTACACTGCTTGTAGAGGAAACGCTTTTGTTTAATGCCAAATTAAGAGGAGAAGTAGATGCACAACCGCTGAGATTGGTATTATAAACCTGGAATTCAGCTAGCTGCATTTTATAACTTCCACCAACACTTGATAGTTTTGTAGCACTTACTCTTACATAACGATAACTGCCGCTTGAGAATGTAAATGGTTGTTGCCAATTGACTGCATTGCCTGAATTGAAATTTGTTGCGGTTACCAAATCAGTCCAGTTGGTAGCATCCGTGGAGCCTTGTATTTTGAAGTCGACTGGAAAAGCTTTCCCATCATTTGAAACATCGTTTCTAGCATACATCACGATTTTATTTACTGTCTTAGATGTTCCTAAATCGACATAAGCCCATTCCGTATGGTTCGGATCCGAATAGCCTGGATTGCTCGTCCATCCCATGTTTGGATTGCCGACATCAGCCATTTCAAACGAGTAATTAATGCCGTCTGTTAATAGTGTTTTTTGCCAACCTGTTGTCGGCGACTCTAATGAAGAACTTGTTACAACCGGTTTTGATGCTGCAAGGTTGCATGGAGGTAAGGGAGCAAGTGTATCAACCGGACCAGCTGTAGGAACACTAGTTGTAGGTGTCAGTGTTATTTGCATAACGCTATTTGCTGGCAATGTCTCAATTCTTGAAAAAGTTGAACTAGAGGCTAAAATAGAGCTTTCCTTGAGTCCAGGATTTTCATTTGGACCTACTTGTGTTCCTCTGGATCCAGAAGCATAATCAGCATAGTAGTTTCCATTTGTACTATCTACCAATGTTTTATTAACTTTCATATTGGTAGTATCAGTAAGATAGGGTAAGTTACTCAAACTAATTGTCATATCTGCTGGAGTAGCTGTATAATTCCACAAAAGCATAGAAACCGCCTTGGTTACAGGATCCTTGGTAACAATTCCATAAGTATCACGGGTACTCGTACCGGTGCCTGTCAAAGTGCTGGTTAATATCGTAGGCTTCAATTTGCTGTACATGTTAAATGTGTTGGCTCCAGCCTTGCGATGTCCATCAAGCGTATAAATACCGGAGTCACCAAAGAATAAATCTCTAGTGGAGAGTGCATCAGCAGGTGTAAAGAACATGACTTTCTTCAGTTCCGGACGTAAGAGTGCGCTGTACATTCTCTTGGCTATATAGGCTGCATTAATATTGGTATCCTTTACCGAGCCTGCTGTAGCGGATGTATAATCGTAATTCCACTCGGAATAGATGATATCCTTTTGAGGAATGCCTCTGCTTGTAAACATAGCGTTCAATGAGTCATTAAAATCAGCCCCGCCATATTGATGGACCGATAGATAATCAAATGGGATAGTCGGATTTGCTTGAATAAAATCCATAAATCCAATTATTTTAGTATTTGTAGATTTATTGTTTGCAAATCCAGCCCCTCCAATTTTGGCTGCAGAGTCAACAGCACGAACGCCAGTAGCGAAATATTGATACATGGTATTAATTTGGGTTGCCGATAGACTTCCACCTACGCTAGCATCCGCTTCATTATGCGACTCCCAATACCAACCTGTATAACCGAGGTTTACATAGTGCTGAACAACTGCTTGCACAATGGCTTTATACTCGTTCAAATTTGTTGGATATCCTATCCCGGAGACACCTGACCCTCCAATTACGCTTGGAAGATACGCCAAGCACATGAAAGGTTTTATACCTTTTTGTACTAGAGGCAATACAACAGCATCAAGCATTGTAAAATCGTAAACTAATTGGCCAGACCCATTACGCGATACTACATGGTAGAATTGATCAGACAGTACCCAATCAATCCGCATCATATCAATGCCATCGGCAGCCATCATATCATAATAAGATGGGAGCCAGTGTAGATTCTTATTCGTCAGATGTCCACCACGAGCCACATTTAACAACTTTGTCTTATCGTAGTTCCCGGCATTTGTTGCGTAATTGGAAGTCATGGAAACGGCAGTGTTTGCCGCATTCACCTTAGATGAGTTAAAACTCAAATTAAACAAGGTAAATATTAACGAAAGAATTAAAATAACAACCACATTTCTTCTCAACTGCAGAATATACATTTTTCAACCTTCTTTCTCAGACTTTTGATAATTAGGAATTACAGAATGTAAGCAATGTAACCGTTTGCAATTACTCCTAACTTACCCTCCTTTTGAATTAGGTACTTACACTTAAATTTTAATTAATTAAAAATGTGCAAACAATGTGATTTTATTAATATTCATTTCAATCTGTTAACTTGTTATGGAATCATAATCATTGAATTAACTCTAAATAAATCAAGCAAAAGCTCTAAAGTTATACTGAGGCTGGTGATGAAGAACAGATATTAAGTGAAAAGAAATGAAGGTTGGAGCTGAACGCGAGAAGGAAGTTGTGGTCGGACGGTTCGGTTTGGAGCTTGGCGGGGAAGAGCGGACGCAGCGGGAGATCACGAAAGAGCTGGGGATTTCACATTCGTACGTGTCTCGGATTGAGAAGAGGGCGCTGATGAAGTTGTATCATGAGTTGTATAAGGCGAAGCGTTAGAAGCATATTAGGTTAAGGGAATTGAGTCGCATCTTCCATGCATTTGACATCAAATAATGGAAGCGAAGACAATGACAGCCTTAATTCAGATTGAGCATGTGAGTAAATTTTTGGAGTTGCCATTGATTTATCGAGGGCTGTCGAGGAAGCAGCGGGAGCCGCTTGTTTTGCAAGCACTAGAAGTAGTCGATCTGCTGGATCGTCGGATGCACTTTCCGTCGGAGCTTTCTGGGGGGCAGCAGTAACGGGTTGCTATTGCTCGGACGTTGGCAGGTGATCCGCCGATCATCTTGGCAGATGAACCTACAGGAGCATTGGATTCTAAGACAGGTGCGGAAATTATGGATCTATTCACTAGATTAAATGATCAGGGCAGGACGATCATCGTGATTACACATGACCGGCAGGTCGCGGAGCAGGCGAAGCGGGTTGTGCGGTTTAAGCCTCGGAGATACTGTTGTTCTTTTCCAAAATGTTGAATTTGGCGGTATGGATCTTACAATAACACAACCGTAAGAAAAACATCCTTAAAGAGACCAGTCTCCTTAAGGATGTTTTCTCATTTCGCCGGATATGATTTGACAAAAGCGGGCTCGATCCAGCGCTGTTCCGAATGCTCACGCCCGCGAATGGCAATGTGGTCCGAATAGACGTCCACAACCAGACTTTGACTGGCCTTGCTTCCCTCCGGTTCGTTGTTGCCGTTCCATACCTCTGCGACAGACGAGCTGCCGACAGCGAGGAACTCTAGTTGATTGACCTGCTTTGTCGTCTCCAAATTCCAGTGCGTATGACCGCTGAATAAGACTACGTTTGGATACGAACTCAAGATGGCCAGCAGTTGTTCATGCTGCACGACTCCGAGTTCAGTGTCGGAGCCTTCAATTGTATGTACGATTGGTTGGTGCAGGAAGACGAAGATGGGCTTGTCCGGTGAATGCTTATCCGCATTGGCCAGCCGCTCCTGTAACCAACCGAGCTGTTCCGGCGACAGATAGGCATCCTCGTGGACACTCGGATCGACATCTCGATATTGTTCTCCGCCTAGAAAAAGAAAATGATACCCGTCCAGCACGTTCTCATGGTAAAGCTGATTGTAATTAAACATTTGCTTGAACAGGGATATCGCCTGCGGCGTGGACCAATTCGGGTTCAGCTTGGTTACATCCTGGCCCCCGCTAGGCGTTGCCCACATCTGATAGAACTCATGATTGCCGATGGCCGCATGCAACTCGGGATGAGTAGCAGCATCAATGATGCTCATCAACGCTTTGTTATCCGCAGGATTGCCGTTCGTTAAATCGCCATTGAGCACCATCAGCTTGCTGTCGGGCCGAATGGCCGCATGATCGGCCAGAGCGGAACGGAAGCGTTTCTGAGAGTCTGAATTGCGGGCTCCGACATGCACATCACTGAGCACGGAAAGGGAGAAGAGAGGCTCACTGTTCTGTGTTGTTGCGGGTTTTGCAGCAGCTGGCGCTGCCGCAATCGGCTCTTCGAACGCGAACGGTTCGACAATTGGTGATTCAGTCTCGGCCTGCCCTGCGACAGCAGGAGCAGCTTCCGCAATGGCAGCTGTATTGACAGGCGCCATTGCCGTAGCCTCCCAAGCGTATATCGGCAGTACCGTGAACATTAAAGTTAACAGAATTAATCGAACCGTGGCTGGTTTCATGCAGCGGCACCTACCTTTTTGGACAGGAATAGTGTGAAATTGACAAGTTTGTAATGTATTTAACCATTCATCTTGTCGTATAAACACCAAGGAAGAGTTTTCTGCAGGGCGCAGCCACTATGAGAATGAGAAAAACAGCACCACAATCCCTAAGGTTGTGATGCTGTTTTGTTTATTACTTATTTAGAATGGATGCTAAACTTGCGTCTTTGGCAAAAAATCGCATGATGCGCTTTTCAACCGCTGGATCCAATAGTAATGGAGGCGCTTGGTGCGATTTAATTCGTGCATCAAGCACAACATTATCGCAACCCCAATGTTTATTTTCATAGAAACTGTTCACGCCATATATATCATGGGAAGGATTGGAACGTGTGAACGTAGCCCAAACGAAATTGTTTATGGACTCGGCCATAAAATGGCTGTCATCACATACGATGATCAATGGGCAAGTTGTGAGGGCCCCCCTTGCTCCAATAGCTTTGCATAAATCTTTCATTTCAACCTGAGTCTCATCATAATTAATAAATTCGGAAAGTTGAATCGCGACGATTCCTGGCATCACCCAATGCGCATGTTGGACCCCTGATATTTCGTTGAAGATGCCGGGAACTTCTAAGCACAAATCCCTTTTTGTATCACCGACTGCTGCGAATACAACCTTGCTGCCGCTATTTAAACCTGTACCTGAGTAATCTAGTGTATCGATCGTCGTATTGGTATGAAAATGAAGGTCCCGATGAAGGTCTATTCGAGCCAATATGTAAGTTAAGAATTGCTCTATATTGTGAGCATCCAAAGGCTGACTCTCTTCAGCTGTGATGAATAAGTATTTGGCTAAGCTAACTTGTCCCGTTCCTAAAATTCGATTAGCTATTGTAAGTAACTCTGCCGGCTGCTTGACTTGTTGATAAGGTGTGTACCGTTCGCTGCCAATTGCAAACAGCAAAGGGTGTACACCCGCAGCATCTACGGCATGAACTTCTTTGACACCGGGAATTTCTTGCTTAATTGCATCGCCTGTGAGTTCATGAATAAGTGCTCCGAACGATGTATCCTCTTGAGGTGGCCTGCCCACAACAGTAAATGGAAAGATAGATTTCTTCTTGGCATATACCTTGTGGACTCTCATTAGAGGAAAAGGATGTGTAAGGCTGTAGTAGCCCAAATGATCGCCGAAAGGGCCCTCGGGCTTGGTTTCACCAGGATATATTTCTCCTGTGATAACAAAATCAGCATCATGACTAATACAATAGCCATCAACATAGCTGTAGCGGAAGCGGCGTCCTGAGAGCAAGCCTGCAAATGTAATCTCACTCATGCCTTCCGGCAAGGGCATAACGGCAGACAATGTGTGCGCTGGCGGTCCACCGATGAAACAGCTTACTTTTAAAGGGGACCCTTGCTTTGTAGCTTTTGCCTGATGGACTCCGATGCCGCGATGAATCTGATAATGCAGGCCGATTTCTTTATTTAATTCATATTCGTTCCCGCTCAGTTGAATCCGATACATCCCGAGATTAGAATTCATAATCCCTGGTTTCTCCGGATCTTCGGAATAGACTTGGGGCAGGGTGACGAATGCACCGCCATCCTCTGGCCAGTGTTTGATGAGGGGAAGGTCCATAATGCTGATTTCCTCAAAATCAGCTGGAAGACCATTGGTTATTTTAATCGGCAAAGCTTTCCAAGCAGCAAGTCCTGTCCCGATATGTTTGAGTGGGCTTTTCAGAGCCTTCATGGGATCGTTTCGTAGAGAAATTACGTTTTTCACGCTGTCCCACGTATCTCGAAATATATATTTGCTGCGCTCTACTGTACCAAAAAGGTTGGAAACGGCCCGGAACTTCGATCCTTTCACATTCTCGAATAATAAGGCTGGGCCACCAGCTTCATACACTTTCAAATGTATGGCTGCCATCTCAAGTTCAGGATCCACTTCTTCATGAATACGAATCAAATGGCCATTCTTTTCTAAATCGGCTAAGCATTGTTCTAAATTTGGATAGATCATTATTTTGCTCCAATCAAATAGCTATTCCTCTAAAAGGTTTATGTATAATGTCATTCTACAACAAATGCCACAAATTTTAAAAATAGAGTACGTTTTTTTCAAAAAGAGGAACTTTCAAGCCTGAATTGTCCAGGCGTAATATTCTCGAATTTTTTAAATACTTTGAAGAAATGCCGTGGGTTTTCGTAACCAACTTGCTCAGCAATCGTGTTGATCGGCCATTCCGGATTCTCTTGCATCATTTGTTTTGCTTTGGCAAGTCGAAAGGTATGCAAGTAGTGAAGAAAGGTCAGTCCCATCTCCTTCCGAAACAACATGCTGATGTAATTAGGGTGCATATGCATATGAGCGGCAACCGCATCGAGCGATAAATCCAGCTTGTAATTTTGTTCCACGAAAGCGACGATTTTATCAATGGTATGTAAGTTCGGCTGGTGGTGACGGGTCGTTCGCGTATATTGAATGAGTTGTGCGATAATCTCGGAGATATGAGAGTCTGTATGTAAAATGCTATTAGATACGAATACATTCGTTGCTGTATGTGCACCCCAGATGGTTTCAGGCGTTAGACCAATCCGTTGCAAATAAACGCCAATACAGATAAGAAACTGCTTGCGAAGCTTACTATTGCCTTCGGTATTGCCTGGGAAATGAGGCAGTATGGAAAGCACATCCTTTTCAATCTGTTCGCTGGTAAGCTGATTGTCAATGGATTGTTCAATGTATTGGACAAGATGATCTAAGTGATGGTGGTCATGTTCCGATGCCGGTTGATAGAACGTTAATAGGTTCGAGGAAAAGTAGCGATTAAATAGCATCGCAGCGATTGCCTCAACATACAGATCGTGCATGCGTTCGATATTTTTCTTCTGTACACTAACCCCAACGGAATAATCGTTGGCTTGCTTCCTATTGATATCGAACATGGCGTCACATGCAAGCTGCAACTCTTCATCTGTCGGTATCGATTCGCAATTTGCCAACACAATGGTTTGCCGCAAGAAGCGGGAATGAAAAATATACATTTTGTGGAAAATACTCATTTGTTGAGTATTCATAGCTGTGCGACTTTCAGCTATTACAAGCGGTACATGCTCGTTTGCTTGGATTACGATCAACATCGTAAATGGAGCTGGAAACAGGGGGTGCAACTGTTCAGGCTTTAGCGGCAAGTCATCCAATTGTATGTTGAATAGGATATGTTCTTTGAGCATTTGTACATCATGCGCGATAATTCGCTGCTGTTCATCTTGAATGGTTTTAGCTATTTTACCCAGTAGGTTAATGAGCTCGTCCTTATTAATCGGCTTCAACAAATAGTCGATGACGTGACAGCGCAGCGCTTGTCTAGCATAAGCAAAATCGTCATAACCGGTTAGAATAACGAATCGGTTGCAAAGATTCAGAGCTTGTATTTCCTTAATCAGTGTGAGTCCGTCCATTTCAGGCATATGAATATCCGTAAGGATTAAATCAGGCTGAAAGGTGGCTAACTTCTGCATGGCATCAATGCCATCCGCAGCGCCAACGATTTCGATAAACGGTGTTCGTGCCTTCTCGATCATACGGATAATCCCATTTAAGATGATGGGTTCATCATCAACTACCATCAGCTTCATGGTGTTGCCCCCTTAGCTAACTTGAGTATACAGGTGGTCCCTTCATGGAGCTTACTCTCTAGTTGAATTCCGGAACGTTCGCCAAAAAACATTTTTATACGTTCGTTTACGTTCATAATCCCGAGACCTCCGCCACTTTTCTGCAAACGATGGACATCCATGGTACCGTTTAATACACCTTGGAGAAGTACAAGTCGTTCTACCTCAATGCCAATACCGGTATCGACAACGCTAATATACATGAACGCAGTATCTTCCCAAATCCGGATTGAAAGCGAGCCTTGTTTTCGTACATTTGCAATCCCGTGAACAATACTATTTTCAATAATCGGCTGCAGCATATAGTGGGGACATTGAAAATGTTCGATAGCCACGCCAATCTCATACGTTACTTTCAGACGATCAGCTAATCTAATTTGCTGGATTTTGATATAATCTCTAACATTTTCCACTTCTTCTCGCAGCGAAGTCTCGTTCTTCGTTCCAGATAGGCTATAACGGAATAGTTTGCCTAACGTATAGGACATCTCTGCTGCTTCGGGGTCATCGTTGGCTTCAGCGATCATGCGAATTGATTCAAGTGTATTGTAAAGAAAGTGAGGCTTGATTTGCGCTTGCATCATGAGATAGGCTGATTCTTTTCGCAGCATTTCCGAACGATGGACCGTATTAACCAACTCATCCATGCGCCTGATCATCGCGTTATAAGAGGTAGTTAAATGCCCGACTTCGTCTTTATTAATTTCCCCGCGATAGAGAGGAAAATGATTTTCGTCAACTTGCCGCATATGCTTGGAAAGCTTCAGAATGCGCTTCGTAATCGAACTCGCGATCAGATAATAGATACCGGATAGTAATAATAAAAGGAGGGAGACAATGAATACGAGAATATACTTGTTTTTTTTGATCCCAATAAAGACGTTGTCTACTTGCTCCATCATCACAAACTGCAGCTTAAGGCTATCCGAATAAAAGGATTCAATCAGCAACTTTTTGCCATTAACGGAATGATACGCGTATTTGGCATGGGGTTGAAAGGCTTGAGCAAGTAAGGAGTTCTCGGATTCTTTGGACAAGGGGATTTTCTGAATATGAGAAATGACCTGATTATCCTGATCAAGCACATAAAAATTACTTCTGTTATTTAAATTAAGCGATTCCAATAAGGGTTTTATGAAATTAGAGGATACTTTGATATCTAGCAGACCGATGTCCTGCTCAAAATTGCGATTTCCAATTTTATGAAAATAATGAAGATTAATGTCTGGATCGGTGCCATTCGTAAAGGTTAGCCATTTACCTACACCTAGCGGAAGCCTCTTCATGCTTTCGTCCAGCTTGAACTCGTCCATCTTGGCCATCTCTGGCCTGAAAAGCATCCCATTCTGCTGCTCCATATAGATGGTCATCCCATCAATCATGCGATTCGATGACAAAATATATGAAAACAACGGTCTGATATAGGTCAAAAAATTGGAGACCTGATCAAAATCGCTCCGATAGTTTCCACTTAAATAGGCAATCGTGTTCGAATTATTTTGGAATAGCTGATAGGCAGATTCGATTTGTACCGTGCTTACATTGACGTTATTCAGGACTTGATTCACGATTTTTTGTCTGCCTTGCGCATATTCTTCGAGGAAGCTGTTGTAGTTTTGGTTATAAAGGAACAGGCCGAATGAAATAATCGGAAGGAAGATGATGAAGATGTAACCTATTGCCATCTTTTTCACAATCGATAAGTTCTGATAGCTGAAAGCAGGCTTCAATTTCACGGATCCCACCACCTTATAAACGGACAGTACCCCCCTTAAAAATGATCACTATAATTATGAGCCGCACTCCGTTAAGATTGGGAATGTAAGCGCTTAATACAAGCAGATAGTCATTGCATCGAGGGGGAGTATCATGAGTATAGCACTTAAAATGGTAAAGAAAAACTGGCAACTCTATCTGATTATTTTGCCATCACTTGTTTATTTACTCATATTTAAATACATACCAATGGTTGGCGTACAAATCGCTTTCAAAAACTTTATGGTCACGAAAGGAATATGGGGAAGCGATTGGATCGGTTTCAAACATTTTGTGGACTTCTTCCATCTGCCTATTTTTTGGAGGGTGATCAAAAATACCGCACTCCTCAGCCTTTACTCACTTCTAGTCGGCTTCCCGGCACCAATCATTCTTGCGCTTGCTTTGAATGAACTGAGAAACGGAATCTTTAAAAGGACGGTACAGTTAGTCACCTTCGCGCCTTATTTCATATCTACGGTTATTATGGTTTCGATTATTATGCTGTTCCTTTCTCCTCAGCTAGGCTTCGTTCATCTATTAGCGGATAAGTTTGGATTTCCAGCGGAAAACATCATGTCCAAGCCGGCTTATTTCAAAACGGTTTATGTTCTTTCCGATGTATGGCAATTTACAGGATATGCTTCTGTTATTTACATTGCCGCACTGGCAGGGGTAGACCCGCACTTGTATGAAGCTGCAAAAGTAGACGGTGCGTCACGGTTTCAACGAATGATCAATATTGACTTACCGAGCATAATGCCGACGGCGGTCATCTTACTCATTCTGAATGCGGGTCAAATCATGAACGTTGGATTCGAGAAGGTGTACCTGATGCAAAATGCGATTAATGTCGGGGCGTCCGAGGTCATATCTACGTATGTTTACAAAATGGGCTTGGTCGGAGCGAACTTCAGTTTCTCGGCTGCTGTCGGACTTTTTAATTCAGTTGTCAATTTATTACTGCTCATTGTAGTCAATTATGTGGCAAGGAAAAATTCGGAGACAAGCTTGTGGTAGGAGGTAAATGAAATGGTGAGTTCCGAGCAAACCGTGCTGCTCAAAGCGAGAAAGGCACCTGCACGCATTCTTGAAAATAGTGTCGATAGAATGTATTTGTTCTTTGTTTATGTGTTTCTGGTTATTTGCTTAATCATTGTGGCTTATCCGCTCATTTATATTGTTAGTTCCTCGTTCAGCTCCTCGTCAGCTGTTATCTCTGGCAAGGTGTGGTTGTTCCCTGTTGAACCTACCCTTCGAGGGTACAAAGCCGTATTTCAGAATCCGCAAATCTTGACAGGGTATGGAAATTCGTTGTTCTATCTCTTCTTCGGGACGCTGCTTAGCGTGACGTTGACGATTACTGCGGCTTACCCGCTATCGCGCAAAAACTTTTATGGACGCAATGTGATCACTACACTGTTTATTTTTACGATGCTGTTCAACGGGGGGTTAATTCCCTATTATTTGACTGTCAAAGGAATGGGGCTGCTCGACACAAGATGGGCAATGATTATCCCAGGAGCCATATCGGTGTGGCAAGTCATTCTTGCAAGAACGTTCTTCCAAACTTCAATACCTTCGGAACTAACGGAAGCGGCTCATTTGGATGGATGCAGCGATTTTAAGTTTCTACTCCGCATTGTAATTCCTTTGTCTAAACCGATCATTGCCGTTCTCGTGCTTATGTATGCGATAGGTTATTGGAACTCTTATTTTGAAGCGTTGATTTTCTTAAAATCGGCTAACTTATATCCGTTGCAGCTGATTCTACGAAATATTCTGATCTTAAACTCCATAGATCCAACGATGGTCAAGGATGTCAAAGAGCTTGCGGATCGGCAAGGGTTAAAAGAACTTCTTAAATATTCGCTGATCGTCGTGGCGAGTGCACCTGTTCTCATGTTGTATCCGTTTGTACAGAAACATTTTGTGAAGGGACTTTTGATCGGCTCTTTGAAAGGTTAAATCCAGTTACACTTTGAGAGGAGGGATGCCAGGAAGCTTGGTAAGGTTGTGTACTTATATGGAATTTGATTAGCTATGAAAAACAAGGAGGGTTTACGCATGGTAAATAAAAGAACCAGAAAGACTTGGTTATCAGCGGTCCTGATATTATTCATAACTTTGGCTGTTGTGGGCTGCACATCTAATGATGATCCACAAGGCAGTGCAAGTCCAACAGGCGCAGCTAGCTCCGATGGCGGAAAAGACGTGAATGCAACTGGCTTTCCGATTGCCAAAAATAAAATTACGATGAGTGCTTTCGCACCGCAATCTGCGAATATTGCTGATCTGAATACGAATTGGTTTACCAAATATTTGGAAGGTAAGACGAATATCCATTTGAACTGGCAGCTAGTGCCTGGAGAAACAGCGGCATTGAATGAGAAAAAGCAGTTGCTGCTGGCAAGCGGCGACTATCCGGATATTTTCATGCAAGGTAATTTAACGAAAGAGGAGCAGCTGTTGTACGGTCAACAAGGCGTCCTACTCCCGTTAAATAAGTTGATTGATCAATACGCGCCGAATATTAAGAAAGCATTCACGGACATTCCGTACTTGCAGAAGGCGATCACAGCGCCGGACGGCAATATTTATGCAATTCCTTCCGTGAATGAGTGTTATCACTGCCAATTCTCTGCCAAAATGTGGGTAAACTCAAAATGGCTGCAAAAGCTGGGTCTTAGCGCACCCAAGACAACCGACGATTTCTATAACATGTTAACAGCATTTAAGGAAAAGGATCCGAACGGAAATGGTAAAGCAGACGAAATTGCGTTCACGGGCTCACCAACGGGTTGGCATACGGATATTGAAACATTCGTCATGAATTCGTTCGTGTATTTCAATGCGGACAACAATTATTTCATGATGAACGGCGGTAAGCTCGCAACATCGGTCGATCAGCCAGGCTTTAAAAAAGGTCTGCAATTCTTAAACAAACTGTATACGGAAGGTCTGATAGATAAGGAAGCCTTTACTCAGAAATCAGATGCTCTTTCCCAAAAAGGGAATAGCCCTAATGTAGCGATAGCTGGTGCGATTCCTGCAGGCTGGTTCGGCGAATTCACAGATGCCTCACCAACGGCAACGCGCCACAAAGACTATGATCCAATTGCGCCGCTTAAGGGTCCAGACGGCGAGTCGTTTGCAGCTCACTATATTGGCATAGGGAACTCCGTGTTTGCTGTGACGAATAAAAATAAAAATCCGGAAGCTGCCATTCGTCTAGCCGATTACCTGTACTCGGATGAGGGAACGACGCTGTCCAACTTCGGGGAAGAAGGCCGCAACTGGGTGAAAGCGGATGCGAATGATAAGAACACACGCGGTACTGCTGCTAAATTCAAAGTGAAAGAAACGACCTACGGAGTAGGTCAAGTGCAGAACGATCATTGGAATCAAATGGGACCAGGACTTCGTTCATCTGAATATCGAGAAACGGCCTATGCAGCAAGCCAAGACATCTATACGATGGATGGATTGGAAACCCGTCTGTACAAGGCTACCAAAGAATTGTATGAGGGTCACCAACCGAAAGATGAGTTTCCTACGGATATTTTCTTAACGAACGATCAGGCCAATCAAGTGAAGCAATTGAAGCCGATTATTACGGATTACGTCAAACAGTCTATGCTGCAGTTCATCATGGGAGCCAAAAGCTTTGACAAAGATTGGGACTCGTATGTGAAAGGTCTTAAAGATTCCGGCATGGATCAATTCATCAAAATCTATCAGGATGCTTACGATAAAGTGTATAAAAAGTGATGACAGGCAACGATTCACGAAAATGGAGGGAAAACATGAACAAGCGTTGGGAGCGAACAGATTGGTTCCGGGAAGCTAGGTACGGCATGTTTATTCACTGGGGATTGTATGCAATCCCCGCTCGGGGGGAGTGGGTCCGAAGCGTCGAGAAACTGAGTAACGAAGAGTACGAACCCTACTTCCGAGAGTTTCGAGGGGACCGCTATGATCCAAGGGTATGGGCCAAGGCAGCGAAGGCGGCGGGTCAGCAGTATGCAGTTCTCACGACAAAGCATCATGATGGTTTCTGTTTATTTGACAGCGAGTTTACGGACTACAAAGCGACCAACACGCCTGCGCAGCGGGATTTGATCAAGGACTATGTAGAAGCCTTTCGCGATGAAGGTTTGAAGGTCGGCTTTTATTATTCGCTGATTGATTGGCATCATGATGATTATCCAGCTTATGGAGATCGCATTCATCCGATGAGAGACAATGAAGCCTACAAAGATCGTTCCATTCAATTCGAGCGTTATGTGGAATATTTACATGCACAAGTGAAAGAGTTGCTTACAAATTATGGTAAAATAGATATCATGTGGTTCGATTTCTCCTACGATGACATGACAGGTGAGAAGTGGCGGGGGGCAGAGCTTGTTACCATGATTCGCTCCTTGCAACCAGACATTATTATTGATAACCGACTTGGCGGAGATATTAAGAAGTCTGAACCGGAAGTGTATGCCGGCGACTTTTATTCTCCAGAGCAAATCGTTCCTCCTGGCGGCATTGTAGACGAGAATGGACTGAACGTACCTTGGGAGGCTTGTATTACACTCAACGACAATTGGGGCTATCATGCAAAAGATTTTGCCTATAAATCACCCAAACAGGTTGTTCGGGCTTTAGTCGAATGCATCAGTAAGAACGGCAATATGCTTCTCAATGTCGGACCAGATGCTCGAGGAGAAATTCCAGTTCCGTCCATTCAGATTTTATCCTCGGTTGGTGAATGGATGAGGCGTAACGGCAAAAGCATTTATGGATGTGGAGCGTCCTCGCTTCCTAAGCCTGAATGGGGACGCTATACGCAAAATGGGAATATGCTCTATGCCCACGTATTTGATCGCGGCATTGGACCGATTTATTTCCAAGGACTTAAGGGGAAAATCAAGAAGGCGAGACTCCTCGCAGACGGCTCGGAACTGAAGGTTTCCACACCATGGATGGCGGAGCATTACTCGGATACCGAAAGTGGCGCCTTCATTCATTTGACGGGTGCCGAACTATCAGATGATATGGATACAGTCATAGCGCTTGAAATCGAATAAGTGGCGGAGGGGAATCAACGTTGAAAATTGGTCTTAGCACATATAGCTTATTGAGTGCCTTGAAAGCAGGGGAGATGATAGTCCTTGACGTCATTCAGTGGATTGCCGATCATGGCGGCGAGCATATGGAAATCGTCCCCTATGGGTTCACACTGATTGATCAACCTGAGCTAGCAACCGCAGTCCGATTGAAGGCGGAGGAAGCTGGCATCGAACTATCCAATTATTCGATGCCGGCCAACTTCGTTCAGGAAACGGAAGAGGCTTTCGAAGCAGAGATAGCGCGAGTTCAGCTCCATGTAGATTTGGTGAATAGGCTCGGCATGAAGCATATGCGGCATGATGTGACTGCTTTTACATTACCGTCTGACAAGATGACGATTCAATGGTTCGAAGCGAATTTACACGCTATGGTGAGAGGAAGTCGCCTCATTGCCGATTATGCAGCGCAGTACGGGATCACGACAACGATAGAAAATCACGGATTTAGCGTACAGGCTAGTGATCGTGTGCAGCGCGTGCTAACGGAGGTCGATCGGCCTAACTTTAAGACGACACTGGATATCGGCAATTTTATGTGTGTGGATGAGCACCCGCTTATCGGTGTGCGTAAGAATTTGCCCTATGCGTCACTGATCCATGTGAAGGATTTTTATTTCAGACCGTACGATGAGCATCCTGGCGAAGGCGAATGGTTTACAACAGCAAATGGCAACTATTTAAGAGGTGCAATTGTCGGTCAAGGCGATATCGACATGCGTCGAATTATGAAGCTCATTAAGGATTCGGGCTACGATGGTTATCTTACCATTGAATTTGAAGGCATGGAGGAGTGCAGATCTGCCTCGAAGATTGCGATGGACAATGCAAGACGGTTGTGGCATGAGGCGTAGGAGAGGAAGCTTCATAACTGTTCAGGGAAGCACATAGGTGAAAGAGACAGTGGCTTTGTTTAAAAGGTGGCGATGGAAGTGATGAAAAGTGTGCTGGACCTGCTGATATGTAATATCAGCAGGTTTTTTGTATGAAAAAGTCGTAAAAGTTTTAGTTAAGTAGCCGTGTTACAGAGGTTGAATTTCTTTAATGATAAATACCCCTTTGGAGGTATGGTGAGAAGTAGTTGTTTTCACTATTATTTTACTGTTGCGAATTATTTGCTGAGTAAGAAAGAAGGGAATTTATGCGATTTCGGACATACCTATTTGTTCAGTTGGGGAGTAAGCTTAAGCTATTGTGCAGTTTGGCAGCTATTGTACTGATAGCTGGATTATTGCTGCCGGCTTTACGCACAGATGCGTCCACTTGGTCGGAGCTCAAAGGGACGCTGTTTGCAGATGATGAGGCTGTTTCAGCAGATGGGACAAGCGGGGTGAAAGTGCTGCTTGTGCTGCGGGATCAGGGTGGTAATGCCATTGACCTGCCTGCGAATCAAATTGAGCTTCATGCCACGCTTGGCACCTGGGCGGCAGCGCCGACAGCAGTAGGCAACGGCATCTACAATGCTGTCCTGATTGCGCCGACAACGGCGGGTGTCAGCTATATCAGCGCAGAAGTAGCAGGTAACAGTGTGACGGACTTGGCACGGGTTTATTTTAAACCTGGGGAGCCTTCTCCTGAGCGCTCCGTTCTGACGGCGAGCCGTCAAGTGCTGCCAGCTGACGGCAGCAGCCAGACCATAATTTCACTGCAGCTGAAGGATGCATACGGCAATTCCATTGCCGAGCCTGCAGATGCGCTGCAGCTGATCACGACTGGCGGCCAGCTTAGCAGTGTGACACATGTCACCTACGGCCGTTATGAAGCAAGCATGGTATCGGCGGTATATGGTCGTATAGGAAGTTTGACGAGCGCCGCAGATACGGTGTTTGACCCACAGGTAAGCTTAGAAGCGGGAGCGATTCCACCGGGAACACCGAATAATGCGCCGCTGCGGGTATCGCTCTCTATGACTTATGAGAGTTTTGGGACTTATCAGGCTGTTTTGACAGCAGCCAATACGGAGGGAACCGCTAGCGTTACGGCAAGTCTGAATGGCGTATCTGTAACGTCGAGCGTATATGTAGCTTTTACGAATGGCACATTGCCGATTGAACCAGTTTTGCTTAGCTTCAGCCAAGTTTCCTATGGGGTAACAGTAGGACGGCAAGTACAAGTCGAGCTAAGTGCGCAGCTGAGTGATCAGTCGGTCACGAGTGTGACGCCGTTTGCCGCGTATCATAGTGCGGATGCTTCCATTGCGGTGGTCGAGAACGATGGAAAAGTGCGAGGGGTAAAAGCCGGGCAGACGGTACTAACGGCAACCTATGGCAACCTAACGAAGGATGCATCGATTGTCGTGACAACGTCGGGTGTCGATACAGATGTTCCTGCAACACCGAGAGACCCCGTACAAACAGGGCCGGTCACGCCTTCGATGCCTGAACCGACTATGAAAGTAGAGCTTGTGCTTGACAAAGGGGCAGTAGGTTCGCAGGCTGTTTCGTACGAGGATGTTCAGCAAGGCTTAGTGTTGCTTAAAATGCCGTTGGACGGCGGTGAGTTTCAAATTTCTGGTGCCAGCCTTCGCGAGATCGGAAATATAAACCCGCAAACGGTGCTGGTGCTGCAAGCTGGAGAAGCTACGATGACGATTCCGATTGCGGAGCTTTCAACGCAAAGCTACAGCCAAAAGTTTAAAATTCCGGAGAATGATGTCCGGTTTCATTTTATCGTACATCCGCCTGAGTTCTCTATTGATGCAACTATTAACCGGAAGGTAGATGGAATGAAAGCGCAGAAGCTGGCGCCAGCCATGGTCTTTGAAGTGGAAGTGACGGGCGGGAACGGCGTTAGCGCGTTCATCAGCACGTTTAATCGATACGTAACACGTACGCTTCCTGTGAATGGCGATACGGTGCCGACTACTGCGACCGGGGTATGGTGGGTGCCGGAGACGAGTGAGTTCCACTTCGTGCCGACTTATTTTGAAAAGAAAGACGGGCAATGGATTGCCGTAATGAAGCGGGAAGGTGCTAGTGTATATACGGTAATCAATCGACCTGTCAGCTTCGGTGACATACAGAGGCATTGGGCAAAGTCAACAATTGAGCTGCTGGCTTCCAAGCTGATTATTCAGGGTCGCAGCCTGAATGTTTTTGTCCCGGATGCGTCGATCACGCGCGCGGAAGTCGCCGCTTTACTAGTGAGAGCACTGGGGCTTATGTCATCGACGGCGACAACTCCATTTCCCGATATTTCCGGAGAGTGGTATGAACAGGCTGTGAATACGGCTTACCGAGCAGGACTTATTGCCGGCTATGATGACGGAACGTTCCGTCCTAACCAGTCTGTTACGAGGGAAGAACTCGTTCAAATGGTCGTTAGCGCAATGATTTATACAGAGGTGAAGGTCGCAAATAAAGCTGTGCATGCAGAGATAACGGATGAGAGTGACATTGCAGAATGGGCGTTGAAGGCCGTTAACATGGCTGCTGAAACAGGAATTATTGACAGCGATGACGCGTTTCGACCAGCCAACAAATCAACACGGGCAGAGACCGCCGCTATGCTGGAACGGATGTTGAAGAACGTACAGTTTATTCAATAATGGAAAGAGAGGAATACTACCCATGAAAACGATAAAAAGTAAAATTGCCGTAGCGGCAAGTGTCCTGTTGCTAGGTACGCAGATTCCGGGGGCAGGGGCGACTTCTACGTTGTTGGATACCATACAAATTTGCGTTAGCAGCAATGGGCAAATGAATTTGCTAGCGCCTAACAACAGCTGTCAGGCAAATCAAACCGCTTATACGCTCAATCTGAAGGGAGATCAGGGACCAGTCGGTCCGAAAGGCGAGGCAGGAGTTGCAGGGGTTGCAGGCTCCCAAGGGGCCAAAGGTGACAAAGGTGATCATGGAGTTGCGGGTGCTGTAGGACCGGCAGGTGAAACAGGTGCGCAGGGAGCCAAAGGTGACAAGGGCGAAACTGGCGACCAGGGTCCAACTGGTGCAACTGGCGCAACGGGTGCGCAAGGAGCCAAAGGGGACAAGGGCGAAACTGGCGACCAGGGTCCAACTGGCGCAACGGGTGCACAAGGAGCCAAAGGTGATAAAGGTGAACAGGGGCTTGCAGGTCCGGCGGGAGCGACCGGTGCAATGGGCCCGCAAGGACTTGCTGGGAATGTAGGTTTATACGGAGATGGCTCAGCGGGATCCTTAAGTGTGGGGGTAGGACAAACGCTGGATATGACAGCAATTACATCTGCAAGCCCGTATTATGGAGGTAATCTCCAATTCGCGAATATTAATATTTCAGGAACATTAATCGTACCGAGTGGCATGATCCTGCGATCATTAGGAAGTATTACGATTTCAGGTGCCGTCCAAGTGCAGACGGGAGCAATGAACACGAACCCAAATAGTCCGCATCCCGGCATCTCTTTATCTCAAGCGGCGCCAGGCTTTGGTGGTAAAGGCGTATCCTATCTGACGGCATCGCGTATCACACTGCCGGATGCGGCGGCTGGTGGTGCTGGAAGCCGATTAGCTACGGCTACTGGTGGAGAAGGCGGCGGATCTATTGTGATGCTTGCGAAGGACGATTTAATCATTACGGGAGCTGGATCGCTGACTGCTAACGGGGCCAATGGAACCAACCCGAATACAGCAGGGGCAGGGATTACCGGATCCGGCGGCGGTGGTGGCGGTATCATCGTCCTTGGCGCGAAAGGTATGATGAGTATTGCCGGAACTATCCGGGTGAACGGCGGTAACGGCGCGGCTGGTTTTGACGGCAATGGAGGCAGCTCTGAAGGAGGCGGCGGAGGTGGCGGCGGCGGTATCGTACATTTAATTTCAACGAACGCGGCTTCAATCACAGGATCGGTGCAAGCAAATGGCGGTGTAGCCGGAACAACGGCAGGGTCATCGGCAACCATTGTTAGCGGTGGAGGCGGAGGTGCAAGCGGCGGCAACGGCGGCAATGGCGGGATTTCCGGTCCCTTAGCTGCCGAAAGCGGAAGCGCTGGCTATGTCATCCAAACGGTGGTTCCTGCGCCTGAGAATATGTTTCTGCGTTAGGATTGAATGAGCTGCAAATGGAGACAATCAATACAGAAATAAACGAGGCTGCCGACACGAACGGCAGCCTCCATTCAATTATTTACTTAGTTCATCTCTATGATTATTTGAGAGAATGGCGTGAATGCTCGCCAATCAATTTAAGTTCCTTCGCTTGTGCGATTGCTTTTATGCGCCGATTGACTTTTAATTTGACGAAAATATTTTTCACATGCACCTTAACCGTGCCTACGGCGATAATTAATTGGTCGGCAATCTCCTTATTAGACATTCCCGCCGATAACAACGCAAGCACCTCTAACTCGCGATCCGTGAGCGGTTCCTCTATCGAGTTAGGTGATTGCTCAATTTCTTCTTCCGTAACCAATTCTGAATTCGACGGACTGGGTAAGCTTTGCAATACACACATAAAGATTCCATGGGAGGCAATTGCTTGAAGAACAGCAATAGTATCAGGCGACAAAGCGACGTTTACCAGCTTGTTTTCGAGGTAAAGAATTCCAAGCATCGTTCCGTGGACAGTAACAGGAATACACAGCACAGACTGAGGTTGTTGTTTTATGATATAAGGATTATGAATCAGCCAGCTTTCTGCTTCTCCAGCGTAATTGACCATTTCCTTTGTACGAAATACGTATCGGATAATTCCTTCTGGGAATAAGGTGCTATCGTGCATTTCAAATGGTGTCGTAAAAGCAGGTGTATCCGAATGGGCATACGTTTGAATGTATAACTTTTCTTCGCTGCCTGTAAGCAAAGCGCCTTTGCTCGCACCTGCATGTTTCATAATGGTGTTCATAATTTCCCCAAGAACAGTGTCCATGTCGATCTTGTTGTTGATCGCTTGAGTTGTTTTCAGGATGGCTGCTAAATCAACACTCTCTTTCGTATGGAGGTGGTTTCGAGTGCCTAATGTTCCTGCGGCTGGCTCCGTACTGGTGGTCTGGTCTATGAAATTTACTGCGTTACTAGGCGTTTCAAAAGTGTCTTTTTCTTGTTGTACGATCAGGATTAGCTCTTCCAATTGTCTTACTTTCATATGCACTTCCCATTGTTGATATCCCTCAATTGCTAACTGCAAATAATGCAAAGCTGTCTTTCTCTTTTCACCTCTCAAGTAGTGGCCAGCTGCGATTTCGCTTGCAATGCTCGTTACATGGACATCGTCTTGCTCTCTCGCTTCGCGAATGGCTTTATCGTACATCTCTTCGGCCTTATCATAATCACCAGATACACGCGCATATTCGGCTTGCAGGAGAGTATACCTGGAATGATAATTAATCGAGCTCCATGCTGCCCATTTTCGGAACCGGCGAACATTATTTCCCCATCTTTTTACATGTTTATGTGATCGTGGTTCAGCAGCGAAGAGAGCAAGTGTTTCATAAAACAAACATTCAGGTAAATGCGGCAAATGAGTGGCATAAGCTGTATACGACTTTGCTTGATCGGCCCAGCGGATAGCTTCCTCGTAATTGCCGAGGAAGTAGCAAAGCTGCGTCTTATATGTGCTGAACTGGAATAAGGTAGTGGCTGAAGTTTCTTCTTTATGGATGCGGTTTAAAAATTCATCTTCATCAAATCCGGGACCGTTGAACGAGTTCTGAGCACTCGTCTTGCTTTGAAGGGCAAGAATCACTTGTTGATACAGGTAAAAGTTTTGTCTCACGAATTCATCTTTCGTTGTATCCAGCACTGCCATGTAGTCAGCAATCGTTCTGGCTAATTCACTTAAGGATGCCCTTGTGTATAAGGAGTTCACATGTCCGCCCATTGCATAGCTAGCAAACACAAAATTTCCCGAATCCAAACCACAACGAAGTGCCTTTATCAAATAGGCATTTCCTTCACGGGCATTCCCTGCAAATTGGCAGAGCACACTGCCGAACATCGTATACGTGTTGCTTTTGATTGAGGTGACGTTGTAACGCTCAGATAGGTCCACACCTACCTTGGCAATGGCGTAACCCTTATCGAATTTCCCTAATGAAATACCGAGAAGCATACCGATTGCGGAGTAAACAGCTGCTGACACAGGCGTGTTTCCAAACTTCAGCGATAGTTGAATAGCTCTGCACATCAGCAGGAAAAAGACTTCTTTATTCGTGAAAAAGGTTGAAGGAATCATGGCAAAAATCAGATTCATCGCACCGATCCCCGTTTTATCCGACATGTCCTCCAAATGAGCAAGCCTCTCATACTGCTTGCCCAACATGGATTCTATCCGCAATCCTTCAAGCAACAGCATAAATTTACTCGGATTAGGTGATATGTAAATGTCATGTTCTTTTAAACTTTCGAGACCAAGAGTCGTGCTTTCCAAGTATCTTCCTTGATTAATGTACTGCATAATCCGAATTATTTGCACTCTGCTTCGCTCAAGCGGACAACGCGCACGATCGAGCAGGAAGTGGATTTCCCTATCAGAATCACTGGAGTTGCCGCATAAATATTCACATTCGGCTTTTTGAGCATGCAATTCGAAGAGGAGTTCAAACTCAGACTCCCAATCTTTCGCCGACAGCAATCCCACACCTTTTCTGAAGTACCCTAAGGCAACATCGTAGTCGGTAGATGATTTAGCGCGGTTTCCTGCATTCAGATTTAATTTTACGAGTTGCAAAATTTCTTGCTCGTCCGTTATTCGCTTTGATCCTCGGTTCAGATGATTGACAGCATCAAAGGCGTTATCCACATATCCGTCTTCATTCCTGATTAAGCTTCGACCAATACGAAGATGGACGTCCTGTTTCCAAATATCGTCCATCCGATTGTAAATCAACTTCTGTATGTTATCGTGAGCAAAACGATAAGTGTCCTCTTCAAAAGGCACTATCATTCCTTCTGATTCGATGGCAGACCATATTGAGTGTGAATGTTCAATAACTGGATTTGCAAAGCGAGCGATTAGTTTAGGATGAAAAGTACTCCCGACACAAGCAGCTATCTGAAGCAGTTCTTGCGCATCATTCGTAAGACGATGCAATTTGTGCTCCATCAGATCCTGTATCGAATAACGGGGCTCTTGCTCAAGGATTTGCCCTAAATCCCACTGCCAGCATCGTTTCTCATGATTGTAATACAGCGTGCGATCATCCTGTAATCGGAGCAATATTTGTTTGAAATGAAAAGGATTGCCATTCGATTGATGGTACAGGAGCTCCGTCAAAGACCATGTAGAGTCAGCGGAGCTATTCAGCGTTTCCATCACGACTCTGTTCATTTGTTCCAGACTCAGTTGCTGTAAATGAATGTGCCGAACCACGGCCTGCATAGTTATGTTTCCGTCCGCTTCGTATCCAGGCAGTATATATCGGTCCGTTTCTGAATGTCGATACGCGCAGATGATCATAACATATTGGCTTTCAGGGTCGCTGAGCAATGCGTGAATGAGCTGAAGAGAGGATGCATTTGCCCACTGTAAATCATCAATAAACAAAATGAGAGGGTGTTCTTTTGAAGTCAAAGCTTGTACAAATTTCCGAAATACAAATATGAACCGTTTCTTCGATTCATGAGCCTGCAGCTCCTCCACAGCGGGGGTACCGCTGCCTAAAAGCAATTCGGCCTCAGGGATTATTGTTGTGATTATGTTTATATTGGATCCCAGAGCTTCTTGTAGTCGATGTTTCCACCGTTCTGTCTGTTCTTTCCGCTGTCCTAACAAGTGACGTATTAACCCGCGAAATGCTTGAATAATTGGATGGTAAGGGCTTTCGTTCGAAAGCTGTTCGAACTTTCCGGTGATATAGAAGAAATCGCGATCAAGCTGCTGTTTCCTGAGCACCTCATTGATTAGGCTAGTTTTGCCGATGCCTGCTTCGCCTGAAACGTAAATCATTTCTGTTGATCCGAGACAAGCGGAATAAAAGGCTTGCGTCAGTATGGATATTTCATTCTCTCGGCCGTGATATCCCTGCTCCATGAAAAGCGTATCGTGGGAACGGCCAATTTTATCCAAATCCGCGAGCAGAAGGCTGGCACTTTGGTAACGTTTATCCGGATTTTTTGCTAACAGCTTTCTAACGATCGATTCCAGACCGTCGGGTAGATGTTCGTGCAGGTTAGGTAAGGGGGGCGGGCTTTGTGCCAAATGAAAATATACCCATTCTAAATGGTTATCCGTCTGAAACGGCAGCTGGTGTGCCAGCATTTCGAAAAAGATAACACCTATGGCATATAGATCGCTTCGCTCATCGACATTTCTATGCATGCTGCCTGTTTGTTCTGGAGAGCAGTAGGGCAGGCCTGATTCGTAGGTGCAACTGCCTAGAGTAGTTGCGTAACCATATGCCGAGCGATGGACCTCATGTCCTGAGTCGAGTAAATAAGCCGCTTTTCCATCAGCATGGATACCGATTCGCTCCGGCCGCAAATCCAGATGAATAATCTGCCGATGATGAAGTTTTCCGACACAGTTCACAATAGATTTGGCAATCGGGAGAAACGCTTCCGGCTTTATGCCCATTTGTCCGTTCATATATGTTCTAAGCGTGATATCTTCCTCATGCATCAGTGGTGTATTAAGGGGACTTACGTTTAGTTGAGAATTTCCAATACGCTTCTCGATGGGATGTTTGACTTCCATTTCAGCACACCTCTGCATTTAACTTAATCGGTTATACCCTATTGTACTGTAAGATCTGTGCTTATTACAGAGAGGGAAATGAATTCTAACCCGATTTTTATAGAAAATACCCCTTTGTAGGTATAGAGAAATAGATGAATTCGTTCTACTTTAATAGTCATAAAGAAGTGTAGCTATCCAAAAGGGAGTGGTTTAAATAATGAGTTTTATCGGAGTGTTTTTCGGTGTTTTATTACTTGGAGTTGTTATATATGCAAGTATGTGGTGGCAAGGGTGGACTGGGCTGACGTTGCGGATAACCAAGTGGTACTTCATTATTTTTACGGTGCTCGCCATTATTGCAGCATTATACGATGCATTTGTAGGTTTAGATTCCTTGTTATAAGAAAGGAGGAGCAGCATTTAATTTTGTTTGAAAATGGATACATTCGGAAATGGAAAAGTTTGGCCTTACGATATTAACGTAAGGCTTTTGACTTTTAATAACGCAAGTTAGGCAGTTGTTGACATTTATCTTAATTTGTATTATCTTTAATTAGAGATATATTTTATTGATATCAGCAACCGACTTCAAGGAGGTAAACAGCATGATTCCAATTTTGAGCCGCATTAATGAACTGAGCAGAATTGAGCGTAGCATAGGTCTATCTGATGTAGAAAAAGGGGAACAGGCAGCACTTCGGACGCAGTATTTACAGATTTTACGAGGGCAAGTGTTCTCGACACTGTTGAGCGTATCTGTTAGGGATACGTTAGGAAACGATGTAACTCCTAAAAAGCTTATCGATAAAAAAATAGCTAATGCTCAATAATTTTTGCTATATATCTTTAAATTAAGATTATCTAAATTGAGGTAATTTAAGTGATCGACGCTGCTAGATTAATATCTACGGCGTGCTATACAACACATCATTCCTAGTTACTCACAAGCTTACAGATGCAAAGACTCGCAAATATGTACAGCGTTATGTTCAAACATTTTTGCAATGGATTGATCAGGTAAATCTGCTGAAAGTGTAGGAAGTATAACAACTATTAAATATATGGAGGTTATTATGAGTAAAATCGCGGTTTTTGGCTTTGGACGTATCGGAAGACAGCTCCTTCGGGCGGCGTTACAACTAAATTTGTTTACGCCATTTTCTATCTCAGATATTAAAGACGAGTCTACACTTGCAGCACTTTTTGAAGTGGATACCAATTACAAACGTTGGCATGAGAAAGTATCTGCTCGAGAAGGCGCAATCGTAATCGGCGACCGGGAAATTCGGTATTTGAATTCTGCTGGCGAATTGCCAAATTGGGGCGAGTTGGGCGTTGAATTGGTTATAGATTGTACGGGACGAGCTGTTACGAGACCTGTAGCTGAACTGCACTTGGAGCGAGGCGCAAAAAGGGTGCTTGTCAGTGGTCCAAGCAAAACCTTAGAAGATTGCGACGCCGTTTTACTTAAGGGAATCAACTTAGATAGTTTCGATCCGGAAAAGCATAAAATCATTAGCATGGCGAGTTGTACGACCAATGCGCTTGCACCGGTTGTCAAATTGGTCAAAGAGAACTTTGGCATTCAATATGGATTATTCTCCACGGTACACTCGTATACGAACACGCAATCGTTAACGGACCAGCCGATGAAGGATCGCCGAGATTCTTGGGCCGCCGCAGAGAATATCATTCCGTCGTCCTCAGGTGCAGCCAAAGCTCTGAAATTCATTTGGAATGATCTTCAAATCACTGGCAAAGCTTACAGGATCCCTACCCGTACAGGGAGCATTGCAGAACTTAATTTGATCACAGAGAAGCGATGCACCGTTCAAGAGATTAACGATATGTTTCGAGAAGCTGCAAGAGAAGGCGAATTAAAAGGTGTTCTTGATGTTCTAGAAGGGGAATGGGCCTCTTCCCGAATTGTCGCTGATCCACATTCTTCGATTATTGACTTGCCATTAACCCAAGTTCAAGGAGAACTATTGTCTGTCGCTACCTGGTATGACAACGAATGGGGTTATGCCTCTCGGTTAGCTGAGGTAGCCGCTTATCTAGTTGCAAAATCATAAGTAGGAGGATGGATATTCCAGAAGGTGACTCAAGGGACACTTCGAAACGCTGTTTTGGACATTGGCAAAATAGAGTTCTATGCAGCGGATTTTAACGCTGGCACGACCTATGTGGATATTGAAAGAGAGCCATATTTGAATTAAACGACTGTGCGATAGAGTTGCCCTGGCTTCAATAACTGCGTTGGTTAAAGTAATTAGGGAGTAGCTTGCCATATGGTAGCTGCTCTCTTTTTGTCATACCAGCGATTCATCGCAAAATTACCTTGCTTCGTGTTCATATCCTCAAAAATTCGATAACTCAGGGGAAGAGTTATCCGGTGGGCAGCAACAACGCGTAGCTATAGCACGTAACTTGGCTGGAGATCTACCAATGATATTGGCGGATGAACCTACGGGATCATTGGATTCCAAGACAGGCGCGGAGATTATGGATATTTTCAGGAGATTGAACGAGCAGGGCAGGACGATTATTGTGATTACGCATGATTTAATAGGGTTGGAAAATCATCATTGTAACAGGAATCTTAATTCTGGACATGAATTCGAAAGTTTGGTGGGGACCCAAATGGTAGCGGTTCCATTATAATAAGCTACATAGACCGGTGAACATAAAGGAGGAGAGTAAAATGAAAACACCGTTCATTCGCGATTTGATCAGTTACAGAACTATGCTGTTTATGCTGGTTCCTTCCTTTCTGTTTGTGGCGTTATTCCAATATGTGCCGATGTTCGGCCTGGTTCTCGCATTCAAACATTATTCGTACGGTAAAGGCATTCTAGGAAGTGATTGGAGTGGACTTGATAATTTTAAGTTCTTTTTTATCTCTGGAGATGCATGGAGAGTGACCCGTAATACCGTACTTTATAATGTGTTCTTTATCTTCATTAATTTGGTACTTCAGGTAGGAATCGCAATCTTACTTTCGGAAGTTCGCAGCAAATGGTTTAAGAAAGTTAGCCAATCTGTCATGTTCCTTCCATACTTCATTTCCTGGGTGGTAGTAGGCTCAATCGCGTACAATTTGTTAAATTTTGAACATGGTACGATCAACACAATATTTCGTACTTTCGGAATGGAACCCCTCAACTTCTACAGCACAACCGGCATATGGCCGTACCTCCTCGTATTTTTCTCAACGTGGAAAGCTGTTGGATATGGTGTCGTCTTCTATTTAGCCGCAATTATGAGTATTGATCAGGAGATGTATGAGGCGGCTGAGACCGATGGGGCCAACGTGTTCCAGAAAATATGGCATATCACGATTCCGTGTTTGAAACCGACGATGATCATTTTGACGCTGCTGTCGGTGGGCCACATTTTTCGCGGCGATTTCGGACTTTTCTTTAACATTATCGGTAATAACGGACTCTTGTTTGGTAATACGGACGTCATTGATACGTATGTATACCGATCTTTGGTTCAAAACAATGAAATTGGCATGTCAGCGGCTATTGGTCTTTTTCAATCCATTCTTTGTTTTATCACTATTCTCCTAGTTAACGGAGTCGTTCGCAAAGCGGATAAAGACTCAGCTTTGTTCTAAATCCGGAAAGGAGTCTGCACCTGAATGAAATCGGCAGCCAATACCCAAACAGAAATTGCGTTCTTAACGAAGACGCCAGCCCCGAAGATTCAGATGGACCAATTTGTCCTGAATGTAATAGCCTATGGTTGGGTATCGTTCGTAGCACTTCTCTGTATCTTACCCTTTTTACTAATCTTAAGCGGATCAGTCACAGATGAAAAAGAGATTATCTTGGAAGGGTATAAATTAATTCCTTCCAGCTTATCCTTCGAGGCTTATCGGTTTATCTTCACGGTTCCACAAGAGATTATTCGTGCTTATGGAATAACAACATCCTTGACAATTATCGGTACAACAATTTCGCTATTTCTCGTATCCATGAGCAGTTATGTGCTCCAACGATCTGATTTTAAATGGAGAAATACATTTTCATTCTTCTATTATTTCACTACCTTATTCAGCGGAGGACTGGTTCCACTCTATATCCTGGTCGTCAATTATTTGAAATTAAACGATACGTACCTGGTATTACTGTTGCTTCCATTGATTAACGTGTTCTATATTTTGGTCATGAAAAGTTTTATGCGGAGCATTCCAGCAGCTATTACGGAATCAGCTAAGATGGATGGTGCTGGAGATTTTACGATCTTCATCAGGCTAATCTTACCTCTATGCAAGCCTGCTCTTGCCACCATTGGGCTTTTTGTAGCTCTTGGATATTGGAATGATTGGTTCCACTCTTTACTTTTCATTAATAATCACAAGCTCTACACGCTTCAATATTACTTATATCGAGTTATTGGCAGTGTAGATGCGCTCAAAATCGTTGCGGAGAAAAGCGGAATGAACGTACCGGATTTACCAGGCGAAGGCCTTAAAATGGCTCTAACAATTGTAGTTACGGGACCAATCGTGCTGCTTTATCCATTTATTCAACGCTATTTTGTCAAAGGACTAACAATTGGTGCAGTAAAAGGATAATCCCGGAACACTCCGGTTTATCATAGCATGAGATTCCATAGGGGGTAGAGCATGAAAGGAATGATGACAATGAAAGGCAACTACAAAGGAATTTGGAAGGGCATAGTGCCGGCCCTTGTGTTGAGCGTGTTGGTAAGTGCCTGCAGCGGAGGCACGGGAAGCCCGTCTACTTCATCACCGAACGCGTCCGTAAAGCCGTCTGAAAGCGCAACTGCAACGAAAATAGACACTTCAAAACCGGTCAAGCTGAAATTGGTCTTGGTGGGTACGAAACCGGCGGATACGGATGAAGTCTATGTGGAAGTCAACAAACTACTTAAGCAAAAAATCAATGCCGAATTAGAGGTCAGGTATCTAGACTTCAATGAATACAATCAGAAATATCCGCTATTGTTTGCTGCTAACGAGGACTTTGATATGATCTTTACCGGTGATTGGGCGTTCTATAATGCAACAGCCCGTAAAGACGGCTTCCTTCAATTAACTGAAAATATGCTCAAAACCTATGCGCCAAACACATGGGCTAAACAGGATAAGGTTGGGTGGGATCAAGCCAAGATTAATGGCAAGATCTATATGGTGCCGAATGATACCTTCGAAAGTAGTTTTGCAATAGGTGTGATCCGTGGGGATTTGAGAGAAAAATATAAGCTGCCGGAAGTGAAGACGCAAGCCGATTTGGCCAATTACTTAACTACGGTTGCCAAGAACGAGAAGGGCATGCTTGGCTTCAGTGGTCCTCCTGCTAAATTAAGTTCTACCGGAATTCCTGTATTCTTCTCTGATATGGAAATGCGACTCGTCCATGGAAGTGTTACTTTGGTCTATGACTTGAAAAATCCAAATCCAAAACTTACGAATTATCTAGAAAACCCGAAAACGATCGAAAAATATAACATGTTCTATGACATGGCGCAGCAAGGCGTCTGGACGAAGGATGCGATTGTATCCAAGACGGATTGGAGAAAGGCATTTAAAGAAGGCAAGACGGCAGCTGACTTTGGTAATATATCAACGATGGCTAACTCGATCGACGCTATTCTAAAAACGAATCCGGAGTGGAAGCCAGAGTTAATTGACGTTAATTCGACGGCCAAACAGTACCAAACCCCACTGATCAGTAATGGAATGGGGATTCACGCAACCTCCAAGAATGCGGAGCGGGCGTTAATGGCGCTAGATCTTCTCCGTTACGACAAAGAGATATATGAACTAACGTTCTATGGGATCAAAGGGAAGCACTGGGAACCTGTAGGGGATAATAAGTTCAAAACACTGGCAGCAACTGCCGGTTATCCGCCTGAAGGTGCTAGTCCCTGGGGCTGGAGAACTCAGCTTTCCAGGCAGATGGAGGGAGTAGTCGGCGATATGGTAACGGCTACTTACAACAGATGGAAAGCAACGAATATTGTCCACAGCCCGCTTGAGACTTTTGTACTGGATGATTCCAAGATCAAAAATGAGCTGGCCGCACTTGATAATGTCCAACAAACCTATTTGCTGCCGATCGTACACGGCTTGATCAAAGCAGATGTAGGTATTCCACAGGTACTCGAAAAACAGAAGCAAGCAGGAATTGAGAAGGTTCAGGCAGAGTTCCAAGCACAATTGGATGCCTACATCGCAAGTAAGAAGTAAAGACCTGGCGGGGCTGCAATGTTTTATTTCAATGAAACGGCGGCTCCGTTTTCTTTGCCCCAAAAGTAAAGCGGTTACATATCCTGTTAAAGGCTTGTCAGATATGCTTCGTCGCATGCCCAGAGGCAATTTAAGCTATAGGAGGAAAGTGAATTTGGAATCATTTTGGAAGAGCAGATTATTGGATATAGAGAAAGCAATGTCGACAATTCATAGGGGGAAGGCAAGTGTACTGACAACTTCAGCAGGTCAAAGAGACATTTATATGGTGGAATACGGGTTGAAGGAGGATTTCGGTCGGCAGGCAAATTATAATTCTGCTTGCGGAGCGAAGGACCCTAAGCATTACGCGAATAAGGATGAGGCTAACAAACCGGTTCTTTTCATTGTCGGCGGTATCCATGGCGGGGAAATGGAGGGCATTGTTGCCGTAATGAACCTTATACGACTGCTCGAAACAGGGGAGGATTACCGGGGGAAAAGGCATGATTATATATATGAAAATGCCCATCGATTCAGACTGATTCTGATTCCCTGCATGAACCCGGATGGCCGGGCTCGATTGCCTGTGGATACGTTAATTGATGTATCTTTCGAAAAGACTGTTTATTATATGCAAGGTACATGGAAAGACGGTTCGTTGTGCAAGTGGCCGGACTGCAAGGCGGTTCATCCCATTAAAGATGCTTCCGATTTCTTAGGCAGCTACTTTAACGATGATGGCGTTAATATTATGCACGATAACTTCTTTGCCCCGATGGCACGTGAAACTAGTTCTCTACTTGGACTTGTCGACAAAGAGGCTCCAGATTTTACGGTTTTGCTGCATGGGGGATCCAATTATGAAAATCATCTCTTGCCAACTTCTTATGTACCACTTGGCATTATGCAAAGGCAGCAGGCGTTCAACGAACAGATTGCAGGAGCCTACTTGAAGGGTAACCTTCCCTATTCGAAATTGAATCTGATCTTAACTGATGAGAGGACATTTCCTTATCGGGCGTTTAATTTAACGTCGGCGATCCACCATGTATGCGGCGGAATTAGTTTCACATTCGAGTCCAATATGGGGCTGGATGCTCCCGGTATTAAATTGACAGCGGATGAAATTCTGGACAGTCATTTCGTATTATTCGAGGAGATGTTTAGATATACAACCAATACAACCAATGAAACATAGGAGGCGAATTTATTTGAAAAATCGAATTTGGCAGCGCAAAATCTCTGCATTCCTCACCGGTGTTATGGGATTGAGTTTGATCCTCAACTTGTTTACCTTTCAATTTGCCAGTGCGGCCGATAACTCGGTTATGGGTCCCGAGCTGGTTGTAAACCCAAGCTTTGAACAAGCGAGCGGCGGTGCACCTGCAAGCTGGACGCTAGCCGTTAATACGGGTCTTTCCTACGAACGGGCCACCGACCAAGTATCTGAAGGGTCCGCAAGTGTGAAGGTCACAGACACCAATGCTAGTGCAGCGGCAGTAATGGAAAGCCAAAGGATTCCATACTCGCCTGGGACAACCTACAAGGCCAGTGTCAAAGTAAAAGTCGAAGTAGGGCAAGCCGTGATGCAGGTCCGATATTTCGATGCCAGCAATGCCAATACAACTAAAGTATCCGAATACAAATCGGTTTCTCCAAACTGGCAGACGGTGGAGCTTACCGACACCCCCCCTCCCGGTACGGTAAGTTTACTTGTTCGTCTGGTTATTCCCAGCACAGCTGCTAGCGGCACCGTTTATTTCGACGATGTATCGCTTAAGACGACCGAGCTGCTCCCTAACTCGAGTTTTGAAGCTTTTACAGGTTCGAGACCAACGGGATGGACAGCAATCGACCATGGACTGACTTCCAGTATCGTCTCGGTTAACTCTGCGACTTATGCAGCTCATGGCTTCCGGTCTGTGCATATGATTGATAATTCCACCTCGGACGCCTACAGTGTGAAAAGCCCGACTATTCCTGTCGTAACCGGCAATGAGTACAAGGCAACGGTTAGAGCTAAAGCATTAACCGGCAATGCGAATTTGATTCTGCACTTTATTGGATCTTCCGAACAGCAGTTTGTGGAAACGCAATCATTACTCACAGGCAGCTATGAAACATTAACTGTATCGGCTGTGCCGCCTGTTGGTACGACTGATGTACAAGTGGAATTATCTACGCCAGGTATGGAGACTGCCGATGTTTATTTTGATGCCGCATCTCTTACAGCAACCAGTTCAACACCCGGACCCACACCAACTCTTTCACCAACGCCTACTCCACCGCCTTCAGGTGATTTAACGTGGCCAATTGGGCAGGATCCGGGAGTTTCTAGGAAATTTCAACCTATTAATCATCTGGTAACGACCCAGAATCCGCCTGATTTCGCATGGCCCTTCATTCCGGGTGCTGATTCTTACGAATTACAAGTTTCAGGAGACAGCTCCTTTCAGTCTATTGCTTATCAGAAAAACGGTATTACTACCAACTTCTATAATTTCCAACATACGTTTGCAGGCGGGCAATCTTACTTCTGGAGAGTCAGGTTTCATAAACCGGCCGGGTGGTCGGCGTGGAGTGAAGTATTAAAATTCCGCATTGATGCGGATAACGTCCCGTTCCCAGTGCCTTCAACATCAGATATGTTTAATGCCGTATCGACCGAACATCCACGTATCCTCACGACACCTGCTACGCTGGAAGCATTTCGTGCCAGAAAAGACGGTGACGGCAAGAAAACATTCGATACCGTAAAGAGCCGAGTAAAGGCTGCGGTGGAGGCTGAAGCCCAGTCCCCGCAGGCGCTGCCGGGTGAACCCGTAACTAAAAACCCAAAAGTTATCGATCAAGTAAGCGCAATAACAAATCCCTTATTGGACGCAGCTTTTATTTACTTAATCACTCAGGACCCCAATTACGGCCAGTTCGCAAAAAGACGGCTGCTGCATATCTCTTCGTGGAGTTTGGATGAGAGCAGCCTAACCGCTTATAAAAATGACGATCAGGCTCACCGGGAGATCGCATTAACAGGCGCGATGGCTTATGACTGGCTTTATGATCTCCTTAGCCCGACTGAGCGGGAAACCGTATTAACGATGGTGCATCATCGCTCCACAACGATTGCAAACGATGTTCTGTACGATAGCAAACCAATCTCCAGTACACCTTATGATTCACACGGTTGGACCGTATTCGGCTTCCTGGGCATGATTGCGACTGCCTTGATGCACGACGACATTAATGTGAATGGGAAAAACGTTATGCATGACGCACAGAATTGGTTCAATCTGATCGTCCCGGCCTATATTAATTTATCGCCTCCATGGGGCGGCGAGGACGGCAGCTGGGGCAATGGAGAAGGCTACTGGCAATGGTCTACGATGAGTAACAAACAGTTCGTCGATACACTCTATATTGCGACCGGCTTCAGTCTTTATAAGAAGGCATACTTCCGCAATGAAGCCTGGTACCCGATGTATATGCTGCCTCCAGGTCAGAAAACTGGCGCATTCGGAGACCAAGCCGATCTGATCTCCCGCAACTATGTTGCAGCAGGTATAACACGCGAAGCGCAGATGCAGCAGAATGAGGTGATGCAGTGGTACTCACAGCGAGACCCTTATGATTATGCCAACTTCATCACTTACCTTTATGAAGACAGCAGCTTGCCGGCTCGCCCTCCGGTGGAGATGCCGACAGCCAAGTATTTCGAGAATATCGGAACGGTCGCGATGCACTCCAATTTGCTTGATCCGAAGCGGGTATCGTTCTTTTTCAAGTCCAGTCCTTTCGGCAGCTTCAATCATAGCCACGCGGATCAGAACGGCATTATGATCAAAGCCTTCGGGGAGGATCTCACGGTTGATGGTGGGTTCTATGATGATTTCAACAGCGAGCATTTCCAGAAATATGCTAAGCAGACTTTTGCCCATAATGCGATAACCTATGATAATAAAAAAGGCCAGAAGATTTTTGATATGAAAGCATCAGGTCAAATTACGGGCTTCGCTACAAACAAGGATTTCGACGCGGCGGTAGGTGACGCAACTACGGCTTACAATACCGGAGACTTCACCGGCCTTGATTTGGCTCAGCGCAGTGTGATTTATGTGAAGCCAGGCGCCTTTGTCGTCGTTGATAATCTGAATGCGCGCGAGCCGGGAGGTTCCAGCTTCGAATATTGGCTCCATGCCGAAAACACCTTAAACCTGGACGAAGCGAACAGCAGCGCGACGATTATCAAGAATAAGGTTGCTTTAGAAGTAAATCTGTACTATCCGGGATTAACAAAAATCGACGTAACCAACCAGTTCTTGGATTACAATGGTGTTGAATATTTGCCTGGCGGATCAACCTATGGAGGAAAAAGAAGGCTGCATGGCGGATTCAAAACGCCAAAAACGGAGGAGGCGACGATTGTATCCTCCTATGTGCCTTACCAAGTGGGCTCTGAGCCTCAGGATATCGTTACCGAGGATCATGGTACGTATCGGAAACTTCATTTTACCGATGGAACGAATGTTTATGTTCGAACAGCGCAAAGCGGTGTTGTAGACACCGGTGATATGCAATTCGAAGGCATCGCAGCTACCGTCAAGGGGGATTCCATTCTTTTGGTCGGCGGTACGCAATTAGTGATCAACGGTATTACGCGCATTGCCAGCGCAGAGCGGGCAACGATCGCTCTCTCGGGCGACGAGCTATCGATTACAGGAACACGAGGTTCGCAGGTCAGCTTGCATAAGTCCGGTGTTACGACTGTACGCGATGAAGAGTACCGTAACTTGCCGAAGGGCGGTAGCGTAACGGATGCTGTGTATACGCGTGGCGTTCATTGGGATACGGCCGGCAGCACACTAACGCTGAATGTGGAGCCTGGTCAGCATAAACTGCTGTTAAGCAATGCTAACGCACCTGCACCACAAGCTCAGGTTTCCTATCCCGTTGAGATTAACGGCGTAGCATCATCAGTAACTTTATCCACGTACAGCGATGGACACGGTGGTACAGCAGCTTGGGGATCCATCACGAATTCGGCCGGCCTTTATGAGGTTCTTGAAGCGCCGCCGGGCCTGATTTTTGAGGGGTTGGGTGCAGTTAAGCCTGTCACCTTCATCGGGGAGAATGCGAAATTCTCTATGCCTAACGTTACTGGAACCTTGAGGCTGCGCAGCGCCGGATCTGGCGGAGCAACACCATCTGAAGCTACAAGCAACTACGAAGCCGTCAAGAACGGACTGACGGTGTTTGCAGAGGCCGAGAGCTTCAGTGATACGAACGACGGCAATTTCAATGTGTACAGCTCGCGTCCTTTCTTGTCCGGGGGAAAAGGAGTCAGCCAATGGAATGCTTTGGGCCAAAATATTACATGGAAATTAACCGTTCCGGAAGCTGGCAACTATGATCTTGTTTTCAAATACGTAGCATGGGAACTTGCAGACTCGCTTCCCACCCGACTCATTAAACTAGGGAACCAGTATTACACGGCGGAAGCAGAAAGAACGGTTGATCAAGGTACTGTGCCGGAAAACTGGAAAGCATTGACTGTCCATTCAGGCACGTATTTACCCACAGGTGAGATTGAACTTAAGATGTGGAGGATCAGCGGAGCGATGAATTTGGACTGGGTGGGCTTGGTCAAAACCGAAGCTCCTGCAGTGCCAACGGTCAAGTTGACTTCCAGCACATCTACTGTCAGTACAGGGCAGCAGCTGGATCTTCAACTAGCTTTAGACAAGACAGAACCTGCGGCTGGGATCGACCTAACCGTATCTTACGATCCAACGAAGTTCACTTACAGTAGTTATGAGAAAGATTACGCACAACAAGCCGTCATCGTAACGAACAACGAGTCAGAGGGCAAGCTGCGTATCTTGGCAGCACGCACGGGAACAGGTGCAATTCCTGCAAGCGGGCCGTTCTTAACCTTGAAGTTCGATGTAAAATCAGATGCTTCCGCAGGTAGTTCCAGCTTTACTACATCTTCTGGAACGGCCTCCTCAGAGGCAGGGGGTATTACAGTACTAGCCGGGGGCTCGATAGATGTGAGCATTTCGAATAAAGCGGCACTAGGTGCTTTGATCACGCAAGCGGAGTCGACCCGAGATCAGGCTGCTGCAGGGACGGTTATCGGGACCTTCTTCAGCTCGACGCTGTCGGGTTTGAAAGCAGCCTTGACTGCCGTGATCGATGCAGCCAAGTCGGTATTTAATCAGCCCGACGCAGCGCAAGTGCAAATCCAGACTGCACAGACGAATCTGGCAGCGGCGATTGCGGAGTTTGAAGCTCACCGGATTAAGGCTGCAACAGGCGATACGAACAACGATCAGCAGTTTAATATCGTCGATTTCGCCAATATTGCCAAGCATTATGGAAAAGATGCGACAAGCCCAGACTGGGCCCTTGCACAATTGACAGACATCAACGGTGACGGTGCCGTTGATATGGAGGATCTTGCCTTCATTGCAAGCCGGATTTCCGGGTAACGACGAAACAAACTAATGGCGATGCGCCCCCTTGTTTATGCAAGGGGGTGTTAAGTCCATTTCTCAAATTCTAAGAAGGTAAGTGATTAGCTTTAGCAAGGGGGAGCCAAATGATAAAGCACACATTTCGAATTGGTGCGATCCTACTATTCATCACGTGTTTATTTGGGATGATCAAGGGTTCGTCAGTGGTATTTGCAGATGAGATGCCAACATCGTTTGACATTCGGACTACAACGCCAACTATTAAAGAGAACAATGCTTTCGCTATTACCATTGTAGGATCAAATCTCAATGCATTATATGCGTATGACTTGACGATTGATATTCCCGCAGGCGTTACATTATTGCGTGCAGAGGACAATCTGTCCGGGGGAACACCTGTTTTTGTTCAAAACGGTAATACGCTTAGGTATGGATCGACGAAGTCAGGTGAAGCTGCTGGGGAAAGCGGTACCAGAACATTAACCACACTTACCTTTCAAGCAGTAACTCCTGGAATCGTTGACTTCAAGCTAGTTAAGGTCAAGAGTATGATAAATCTTGAAACAGGATTGCATGCCACGGTTCATGCGGTGCCCAAAAAGCTCAGCATTCAAATAACTTCGGACAACAGGGAGAACAGCGGTAACGGTAATGGCAATGGCAATGGCAATGGTAATGGTAATATGAACGCTCATCGCGATATCACAGAAGAGGACGGAAACGGTCAAGTGGCATCGGGACAGGTCCTTGTTGATGCAGACGGTCCAGTACGAGTATCGATGGGGCTGCTTCAAAAGTGGGCAGTGCAGAATTCGTCTGGAGCTGTAGTGCTAAAAGTAGGGAATATTACTTACTCTGTACCGTTTAGCGAAATGACCTTAGGTGCTTGGCGTGACCAATTAGGTGATCAAGCGGATAATGCTGTGATTACAATTATCATAACAGAGGCAAATAGGGAGCAGACGGAGAAAGCTGAGCGCGCAGCAATTAAGATTGGAACGAACTTGTTGATGAACCCGATCGATTTTGAAATGATTGCCGAAACACCAACTGGAGAAAAAGTAACGATAACGAAATTCACGCGGTATGTGCCTCGTTCCTTTCAGCTCGATTTTGAAGTTGATTCTAGCCATACGATAGGTGTTTATATGGATGAAGCTACAGGTGAGCTGCTCCCGGTTCCAACAGTGTTTCATAGCATTAACGGTAAAACGGTAGCGGAGCTTTTCAGGAAAGGAAACAGTATTTATTCCTTGATTCGCCTAGATAAACATTTCGCCGATCTTGAAGGCCATTGGAGCAAGTCCTTGGTAGAGTCGATGGCGAATAAGCTTATCGTTAATGGCTTATCGGATCAGATTTTTGGACCAGACAAACCGGTTACTCGGGCTGAGTTCGCATCGATGCTAGTACGTGCTCTTTCCTTGGATCGAAATGCCAGCGAAACTTCCTTCGCTGACATAAATGGGCAGTGGTATGAGGCATTAGTCCAATCGGCAGCGGATGCTGGCCTAGTCAGCGGCTATCCGGATCAGACCTTTCGGCCTGAAGCAACACTTACCAGACAAGAATTGGCGGTAATGTTGAAACGTGCGGCCCAATTCACCGGTAAACCAATGGCAACTAGCGAAGTCAGTGGGAGTGTACGGCCATTTGTCGATTTCAACGAGGCTGCACATTGGGCGCAGCAGGCTATTGCCGAAGCTGCGGGAGCGGGTTTAATAGAGGGTGACGAACAGAACACTTTCCGTCCGGAGGCGCAAACAACAAGAGGGGAAGCTGCTGCTGTTCTGAAACGACTGTTATCTTTTACTGGCATGTACAGTGGTTAATTCAATACCAAATTAATTGAGGAGGTGGTGTCTATATGTTGTAACATTGGCAAGCATTAAAGCGTAGGAGGTGATCATTTTTATTCAAGCAGTCATTCATGTTTTTAAATAAGTAACAAGTAGTAAGTAAATAGGTATTGAGGAGGTTTACGATGAACTATGTATCGAAGGGTTCTTTGTCTAAGCTTTTCCTTTTTGCAGCACTTGTTATAAGCTCTGTACTTATCTCCATACTGCTAACGCCTAACATAACGTTTGCTACAGGCACGACTTACTATTTCTCCACATCTGGAAGCGATTCCAACAACGGTTTATCTGCAGGCGCTCCTAAGCAAAATATCTCAACGGCCCTTACCTTAATGAATGCAGGGAATACAATCCTATTCAAGAGAGGTGATGCTTGGTACAACGCATCTCTTAACTTGACTAACAAAGCGGGAACATCAGCTGATCCTATCACGATAGGTGCGTATGGGACGGGACCAAAGCCAGTGATTGCAAGTATGTATAAGCTAGACTCGGGCTGGACGAATGTACCGGGGACGAATCGTTGGCAAAAGAGTATCAATGGAAGTACCAGTCTGGACGCATATCGGGTATTTGTGAATGGCGTTCCTAAACAAAAAGTTGCAAGCGCGAATGACGTCGATCAACTACATGAATGGGCAGTTGCAGGTGGTATTGTATACGTATATACAGGCTCATCCACGGTTGCTCCTACGAATGTAGAGGTCATCGCCTATAATTTGGCGTCAGTTGTTGTTATGGAGAACACAGAGCATGTCACGATGAAGGATATTGATTTCCGTGGAGGCTCCTATGGGAGAGTCATTTGGGTCAAAGCGCCAAGTTCGCATCTAACCTTCGACAATCTAATCGTCCAAAGAGCTGTTCAAGGTGGCATACAAATCGGGAATTTAGGAACTAATCCAGATGATACTTCGAGTGTCTCTCACATTACGATAACGAACTCCTTGATTGACAAAGTTTGGCTACCCGAGGAGAACGATACGGTAGTGACCACAGGGGATGGATTATTCATCCATCATGCCGTTGACGGTGTAGTCATTCGTGGTAATAAGATATTGAACTGGGGACATTCCGGAATCTCTCTTACGAACTACAAGAATAACCTGCTTGGAGTCAAGCATGTAATTGTGGAGCAAAATGATATTTCTGCGGGTACCTCCGGTTATATGCATGGCCTTGATATGGACGGTTACAGCGGCAAGACCACGAATAATATCATTCGCCGCAACTATATTCACGATTACACAACAACAAATCATGTTCTTGGCAGTAGCAACAAAATTTACGGCAATATTATTACGGGTGCTACGGGGACAGTTCTACCCAAACATTCTTTCCAACCCTGGGGATTAGATATGTATCCTTGGCAAGCTGTTTCGGGTGATGACGACACTTGGATGGAAGCCAAGGATAGCTGGATTATTAATAACACGATTACTGAGACGGATCAGTATGCTATTTACCTTGGAGATAATCCTGGCAGTCCGAGCACCAACAAGGTAGAGAATAATGTTATTGCCAATAACATTATGTATGAGTATGGTCTCAGCCCTCAAGGGCAGGTTGGTCTGAACGTGCACCCGCAAGTAACGGGTACAGCCTTCGTACACAATAACAATTTCTGGGATCCTGTCGTTCAAGCCGGCGACACCAATGGTAAAGTGGCTCGTTACAAGAACTATCTGGGTGCAACCCCGAACTTTAGCTTGAATTATGACGCTGCGCAATTGAACAGCGTCTGCTCATCTAGCTGCAGTGGTAATGTTCAGATCAATCCGGTATTCGTGGATCCTACTAATCGAGATTATCGGCTTCAATCCAGTTCTAGCACTACTATGCAAACAGGAGCCCTGAGCTATCATTCGGATATGGACAGAGGATATAGCGACTTTTTTGGTACGCCATTTGCAATGAGCGGCGGAAGTATAGGGGCGATTCAATACCCCGGAGTCAGCAGAACGAACCTATCTGCAGGAATAGCTCCTACTTTTAGTAGTAGCGCATCGGATCCTCCCCCTTCCAAATTAACCAATGGTAATACAGCATCTACGGATTATGTAACTGTTGGAAACCCTGACCAATTAGTATATGCTCAAATTGATCTTGGTGCGTTGAAAGACATTAGTCAAGTAAAGATGTGGCACTTTTATACAGATGGCCGCACGTATAAAGATGTGGTCGTTCAGCTGTCGCGAACGTCCGATTTCAGCAGTTACGTAACAACGGTGTTCAATAATGATAAGGATAACAGCTCAGGTCAAGGGTACGGGTCAGATGATGAATATGCCGAGTCGGCTAACGGCAAAACGCTTACTTTTGCACCAGTTACAGCTAGATATGCCCGTTTCTGGTTAAAAGGCAACTCAGTAAATACCAACAGCAATTTTGTAGAGCTGCAGGTATTTGGAACTGATCCGATCGCTAAGTTAGTGTCTCAATACAGGGACATTACTTACAGTGCTGCGGGTGTGAATGATTCTTTTCCTTCCAAATTATCGAATGGGAATTTAACCTCAAGTGATATGGTAGATGTGGGGACTGGCGCGGTTTCTGCAGTAATGGATCTTGGATCCACCGTCACCTTGAACCAAATCTCGATGTGGCACTATTTCAATGACAGTCGGAAATACCACGATGTGATTGTTCAGATTTCGAATGAGGCGGATTTCAGCAGCTATACCAATGTATTCAATAATGATACGAATAACACGGCAGGCCAAGGAACAGGGACCGATGCTGAATATACGGAGACGAGCGCCGGTAAGACGATTGCGTTTAGTCCCATATCGGGTCGGTATGTAAGGTTCTGGCTAAATGGCAATACCGTAAATACTTCTAATTATATGGTTGAACTTGAGGTGTATGGGTATTAATTTAAATTATCACCGGACCTGTAAGGAACCTTGATAGTGTAAAAAGATCGCGACTTCACTTGTGTCTTTACGCGGCAAGTGGAGGGCGATCTTTTTTTGGTTTCTTGTCTACTATTTATAAGGAATCCGAATCCATAACTAACGGGATATGTACTTCAACGATCATCCCATCTCCGGGTGAACTGAAGAATTGCAAACCGAATGCTTCGCCATAGTATAATTTAATTCGTTCCTGTACGTTTCGAATCCCGTAACCGCTGCCATTCGGATTAATTATCTTGCTGCCTAATTGGAGTGCTTCCAGATGTGCTCCGTCCATACCAACCCCATCGTCAACGACAGAAAGAACGATCTGATCTGCTTGGCGTTCGCAAGTTACTGTAATGATCCCCTCTCGATTCTCACTCTTCAATATTCCGTGTAGAATGGCATTCTCTATGATGGGCTGAAGCGTTAGCTTCGGAATGAGACCTTGTAGAAATTCCTCATCGACCCCCATAATAAATTCGATTCGTTGTTCAAAGCGAATATTTTGAATTTGGACATAATAGTCGACCAGCTTCAATTCGTGTCCAATTGTAATGATGTCCTGTCCATTACTCAAAGTAAGCTTATAGTATCCAGCTAAGGAATGTACAAGAGTGGGGATTTGGTCGTTCATCCCGAATTGAGCCATCCAATTGATCTGATCTAGCGTATTGTATAAAAAGTGGGGATTAATCTGGGATTGAAGAGCCTTCAATTCCGATTTAATTGCCTTTACTTCAACATCCTTCAACAAAGCTAGTTGTTTCGACATGTAGTTATAGCTTTGGATGAGCTCCCCGATCTCATCTTCCCCTGACGGCTTTACGATAGGTTCTAGGAATCCAGCCTCCATTGCTTTCATCTTTTGACTCAAATGTGTAATCCGTCTAGTCATATGAAGGGAAATATATTGTGCAAGCCCGATCGCTAGCAGTGCGACGACGAGCAAACTGGCAAGGAGCTCTTTCTGAAGGCGTGTACTTCTAGACACGATCTCCTGAGAGGGAATAACAGTAACCATGGTTAGGTCTGTTTGCGGTATGGGCAGCTGGAGGAATTCAAGCTCTCTGCCGTTTATGATCTGCTTATAACTGGGGCTTGAATGCTGTGTTCGTATGGGTGCAGAGCCATCAGCGAGAAAATATTGCTTCATGAGCAGTTCGTCCGAAGCAATTAGAATGAGGCCATCGCTGTTCTGTAAGTAAGTTAAACTATTCTTCACGGTGTTGGCACGCGAAACGATTTCTTTCAGATTCCGTTCATCCATGTCCAATCTTAGAACACCAATCGTATCATTGTAGTGATTGGGATGGCGAATGAGACGGATAAGGGAGATGACCGGACGCCCATTACTAGCTAGGGTTGGATAATCATGCGAAGAAAACCACATGAGCTTTACTCTTGCGTTGACCAAGTTCTTATACCATGTCGAGTTCTGAACATCATCCAGGCGCAACATATTGCTGCCCTCATCGGCGAATAGAAATCCTTTTGGCAGATAGAGCCGGACTTCGCTTACATCGGTACTATCACGGAAGGAAGTGATGAATTGCCTCATTATGTTTCCATCTTGTAATTGATCATGGATATTGTAATCGTTTACGTTACGCGTTAGGATACGGGTCATATTCTGCTCGTCCAAGGCAATGATATCTGAAACATCGGTCATCCGTTTTAATTTATAGGAAAGAAAGGAATGCGTTTGGTTAAAACTTTGATTGAGTGAAAAGTTGACCATTTCCTGTATGATGCCCGTCACTTTACCGGAAGCGTAGAACTGAAGGTAGAGTATTGGAAGCAAAATAAGCAGCAGATAGGACAACAACAGTTTTTGCTTTAGTCGAAGCTTAAGAAGAATGCGATTGAAGGAATTAAACATCAGCGATCCTCTTCCTATATTCTGAAGGTTGCAGGCCAGTTACTTTTTTAAATATTTTGCTAAAATATTCCCCGTCCCCATAACCCACCTGCAGCGCAATATCAAACAGCTTGAGATCCCTGTTGGCCAAAAGCTCTTTAGCTCGGTCAATCCGATATTCCGATAGGAAATGTTTGATAGTCACACCGGTGCCTTCCTTATATACAAAACACAAGTGAGGGATGGTCACTCCGACATGCTCGCTAATTTCGGCCAGTGAAAGTTGGCGATTCTGGTAATTTCGCTCAATAAATTGTGTCACATGACGGATGATCGAGTTGCCCTTTCGTGTTTCCAAATGATCAAAAAGAACAGCGAGTTCATCATTCAGCAGCTGATTTAAGTCGTCCAATGTCTGACAAGCGTACAAACGCTCCACGTACTTACCTACCGCTGTTTCCTGCTTGAACGGAGATATACCGCTTTCTTTGCCGACTTGCAGTACGGTTTGATAGAGCTGCAGATAGATTCCTTTGGTATAAGTGACAGATGTATCCGGATATTTACGGATTTCTTGCGTCAAATTCGCCAGCCAATTCTTTGTCTGATAGGCTTCATCTTGTTGAAGTAAAAGGGTAAAGGTCGCGATACGCTTATCGTCAAAAAAGAACGCATCTGTGTGGGAATAGTTAGTAGACTCCCATATGATGGAGTTTGGTGGCTGATAAAAGCCCCTTTGAAGATTCATCACCGCAGATAGATAGGAAGAATATAGCTGGTCCATTCCATGGACTTGATGGCCAACCGACAAATGAAAACCAGGAAGATTGGGTAAACGAAGGGATACTTGATAGATCCACCGTTGAAGTATGTCGATAAAAGGTATGTCTGGCTCCGAACGGGATGTCAAATGTATGACGACATGATGGTTATCTTTTAACATACTAAAGCAATCCAACTCTGCCATCTGTGCGGCATCTTCGAGTTCTTGCATAAGGTTATCTGGATGTTCGATGGCACGATGCCAATTGAGAACGGAGCTCACACAGGGATTGGCACGCGGAAACTGAGAAGCGATTAAAGAGAACAAGCGTGCAAGCTTATCCGATTGATACACAGGTGAACAGAGTAGAGCGGCTATTTCCCGTTTAATAAGAGGCATACTTTCTTCCTCTCCCATGTCGGTTCGCAGATCGATCTGGACCATCTTGGAAGCGGTGCGAATCGCTTCGTGCAGCTCATCTGGATGGATCGGTTTTTCTACATAATGAACCGCTTGTAACGAGATAGCGGCTTTCAAATACTCCTTGTCCGAGAAGCCGCTCATAAAGATGATGTGAACCTTCGGACAAAACTCCCGAATGCTGCGCGCTGCCTCAATACCATCCAAATGGGGCATACGGATATCTGTTAGCAGAATGTCGGGGCGGAACTGCTCAGCAATCCGCACGGCATCACGGCCATCTTCGGCTTGCATCACTTCATTAATTCCGCATTGCTGCCAGTCGGTCTTCATCAGAATCCCTTTGCGAATCAACTGTTCGTCTTCCACAAGTAAAAGCTTCATGATGACCCTCCAGTACACACATTAGTAGATAGTTTCATTATAGTATGTTTCATTCGGATTCAAAACGGAATCTTAATTTCAGACATATAATCGAAAGTTTAATGGGGTCATGGGTAGCGCTTTCGGCAAATTGAACCTCTTTGGCAAGTGAAGAGCGATCTTTTTATGGTTCCATACTAAGTTTCGAACGTTTCTTTTGTTCTTCACGGTATTGCCGAGGGGATAGTCCGAAATGCATGCGGAATTGCCGATGGAAGTAGGTATAGCTATTGAAACCGCATGACTTTGCGACATAATCCAACGACATGGCGCTAAAACGAATGCGTTCGCAAGCAACCGCAAGACGGACTTCGATAGCATAGCTCATGATGGATTGACCAAAATTGCTTTTAAACAAATGGACAGCTCTGGAAACGCTGATTCCTGCATGTTTCGCGATTTGCTTCAGAGTGAGCTCATCGGTTGCATGTTGATCGATGAATGTTTTGATTTGATAGGCAATGTAGGATGGACTTAATGATTTGCCCATGCTGGCAGTTTCATGCAGGCGTTGTAAAGTCAAGCAAAAGACACGCAATAAATAATCTGCCAATTCATCGACGGTGCCTTTCCTCCGTAATGTTTCCTTTGCCAACTGTTGCCACAGTTTCAGCAGATCATCGTCAAGAGGTATGGTTGACTTCTGCGGAGGAGAGAAATTGTCCCACCATTGGTCAATCCATTTTCCATTGCAAATCACATAGTAATCGATACTGTTGGTTTTCAAGATGAGCTCATACTTTTCACCAGGACGAAACATAAGCAGATCTCCAGGCTCAATCACAATGTATTCGTTATCAATCAACGCCTCGCAGGAACCGCTTGTCTGCAATCGAATGATGTATGTGGTCAAAAACTCAGAAGGATACCTATGACGTTTTTTATGGTGTGCCATAGCTACATCAATCGATTCAGCTTGCAACTTATCCTGGCTCCCATACATCATCAGCGGTCTCCTTTGTGAACGTAAATTGTTCATGTTTCGTGTATATTCGTAATTATATAAAATTTCCAGACAATTGTACGCTCAATTTTCTAAAAACAACCGCGGCCGCCCTTGAACAGGGCGGCTCATGCTCGTGCCTATGCTTGCCTCATAAGGTTATTCAAAATAAATGGCTTTGCCAGTCCGCGAAGACTCATAGATCGCTTCTAGAATCTGCGTGACAACCAATGCTTGCTCCGGTTTTACCAACGGTTCGGTATCCTGAAGGATGCACTCTAGCCACAACCGCGCTTCCACATCGCTTGGACTCTCTGCTTTGCCTTCAAAAAAAGCAACGCCTCCCGCACTCAAATCGATGGTGGTCGTAGTCATTCTTCCCAGCTTCTCGGTGTTAATGCGGAGTCCGTCACGCATGTCCGCGCCGCCTTCCGTACCACAAAGCGTCGTTTTGGCCTCTAGGGTGTCTAAGGAGTTAAGCGCCCAACTGGCTTCAAGGATAACGGTCGCGCCGTTCTGCATCGTGATGAAGCCGAATGCGGAATCCTCGACCGTAAATTTTTCCGGGTCCCACGGTCCCCAGAGATTTGCCGCGTTTTCTTTACGGCTAAGTTCGTGATAAGCCGTGCCCAGAACACATTTCGGTGCGTAATTGTTCATCATCCGAAGCGTCAGATCCAACGCGTGGCTGCCGATATCAATGAGAGGGCCACCGCCTTGTTTCTCTTGATCCAGAAAGACACCCCAGGTTGGTACAGCACGTCTGCGAATCGCATGAGCCTTGGCAAAATAGATCTCGCCGAGCTCGCCGTTATCGCAAACTTGTTGTAAATAGCGGCTGTCTGGCCGGAAATTATTCTGATAGCCAATCGATAGCTTTTTGCCGGTGCGTTTGGCAGCATCGACCATGGCTTGCGCTTCGGCAGCCGTCTTGGCCATCGGTTTCTCACACATCACATGCTTGCCTGACTCCATGGCCGCAATCGAGATTTCCGCATGTGAATCGTTCGGCGTACATACATAAATTACATCAATGGCGACATTTGCTAGGACTTCTTTATAATCGTAAAACGCTTTTGCGTCAGTTGAACCGTATGCTGCCACTGCTTTTTCTGCTTTTTCGATAATAATGTCGCAGAAAGCGACCAATTCTAGGTCCTTCAGCTTGGAAAGTGTAGGTAAATATTTCTCCATAGCAATTCCCCCGCAACCAATGATTGCCCCTTGCAGTTTGTTCGCCATCTTAAATGACCTCCATAAACGTATAATTTTGGCGGAGCCAATTCATGCTTATTTGAACACTTTCTAACGCAGGCAAGTCACAATCGTCTTGTTCGACGATAAGCCATCTGGTTCCCGCCTTTTCCGCTGCCCTCATGATTGCAGGTAAATTCATTTCGCCGCGTCCCAGTTCCAACGTCTGATAAGTGCCATCGGCGAACTTGCGAATGTCCTTCAAATGAAGTAAGGGGACACGTCCGGCATATTTCTCGAGATATGCAATAGGGTCGCAGCCGGCTTTATGTACCCAACAAACGTCGAGCTCGCTCTTCATATTCTCCGGGGACATACTTCCGAAAAAGGCATCAAACCAAATCTGATCCCCATAAGCTTCAGTGAATTCAACATAGTGATTATGAAAGCCGAATGCGATGCCATGTTTTCTAAATTGCTCGCTACACTTGTTAAAAAAAGCAACAGTTTCGGGAAGTGACTGTCGCTCTTCCTGATTAATTCCTGGACAGATAACGTAACGGCTCCCTATTGCGACATTCATAGCAATCTCTTCTGCTAAATGATTTCGAAGCCGATCCATGCTGACGTGACTGCCAATGGCTTGCAGTGAGAGATTGTTCAGAAGCTTCTCTAGCTGTTCAGGGCTAAAATTGTAATAACCTGCAAACTCGACGCCCTCATAGCCCATCTCGGCAACTTTTTGCAATGTCGTTGCAACGTCTTGATTCATTTCATTTCGAAGCGTGTACAATTGAAGACCTATTCCCATTTTGTTCATGCAAGGTTCCTCTCGTTATCATATTATCGTTCATCTCTGATTCATTATAAGATGAACGATTTCGTCATGAAATGAAGGATGTCATTAAAATATGAACAATTTGATTGAGTTTCCTGACAGTACGGGCGAAGATTTGATCTTGATAGGGACGATCGGATTGATCAAAGCTATTGAGTCGTTCTACAAAACCTTTTATGACAACCGGAAACAAGAGACTAGCGACATAACTACCTGGGACCGCTAAAACAGACGAAAAACGAGACTGGCAAGCCAGGGAACGATGGTGTACCATAGATTACAAACCTTTCTTTGTCTGCATGGTTGCTAGTCACTCCCATGATACTAAACGAAGAAGGTACTTTGTTGTCTAGATAAAGAAAAAACACGATTTATCCCTACAGCCACAAGGGATTAAAGCTAATTTCGCGTTACGAAAGTTGAGTTATTAATTTAGAGCTTTTTTTTGTGGAGGAATCAACAGTGATTGTAAGTGCAAAATTTCAGATCCCCCATATACGAAATACGATGGTATCCCGTCCGAAGCTGATACGCAAGCTTAATGAAGGGATGAAAACCAAGCTGATGCTTGTTTCCGCACAGGCTGGCTATGGAAAGACAACAGCTTTATGTGAATGGGTGAAACAATGCAGCGCGCTTGCTGCGTGGGTCTCTTTAGATCAGCATGATAATGATTGGACTTCATTTTGGAGTTGCGTAACGGCCTCTATTCAGGAGAGAGTTCCTAACTTTGGCCAAACGATTGGGATTTTCCTTGAAAAAGGGCCTTCGGGATCTTCTGAGCCTATGATTAAGGAACTCTTGAATGAACTGAATCATATAACCTGCGAACTGGTAATCATACTCGACGATTATCATTTCATTGAACTTCCCGAGATTCACCATTCATTGAGCTACTTACTAGAACATTTACCACCACATATTCATCTTTATATCGCCAGCCGTACCGATTTGCCGATTCCTACTACCAGACTTCTCGCGAAGGGTGAATTGTATGATATCTCAATGCAGGATTTGCGCTTTGAACTGGATGAGGGGTTTGTATTTTTTCGGGATACGACGGATTTATCGCTAACGAAAGGGCAAGTAACCGAGCTGCTCCATCAAACTGAGGGTTGGATCAGTGGATTGCAGCTGGCGGCAATCTCTCTGAAACGCAGTACGAATATAACCCAATCCATCCAGAAATTTACGGGTCAACAACATCATATATCCGATTATTTACTGGAAGAAGTGTTCCTGCATCAATCGGAAACAATACGGTCCTTTTTATTGGAAACGTCCATTTTAAGTAGAATGAACCATTCTTTATGCCAAGCAGTAACGGGTCAAATGAACAGTCAAGAGCAATTAGAGAGACTGGAGCAGCTGAATTTATTCATTATACCCTTAGACGAGGGGCGGAATTGGTATCGATATCACCATTTGCTTTCCGATTTCTTGCGACAGCTAGGGTCCAGAACGGATTCGGACAAATGGATTCAAGTGCACATCCGCGCGGCGAATTGGTTGGAAAAGCATGGGTTTGATGAAGAAGCGGTGGAGCATTATTTAGAAGGCCAACAGTTTATGGATGTTATTCGGTTGATCGAGAAAAATCCCCCTGCGTTAATGCAATCGAAGAGTGCTGCGTTGATGAGGTGGATTACTGTTTTACCTGAAAGTTCCTTTGCGGAGAAGCCTATGATCGAAATATTTTATATAGCCGTAATGCTGCTAGGAGGTAAAAGGGAAGCCGCTATTCAGAGAATGGAGCAAACCAAAGTCCGGTTTGAAGCACTGCAAGGGAAATTACCCGATGTAGACTGGAACATGGTTATGGGGAATATCTATTTCTATTGCGGTATGGCCTCTTATATCCAAAATGACTTTGTGCGAGCATCGGAGTATTTGGCCCTTACAGAACGATATATGCCGGAAGGAAGCTACTTTCAGGTGATGGGGGTAAACCGGTATGAAGGGTATAGTAGGAATTATGATCAATTAACTTTAATCAAAGATCTGTATGCGGCGGAAGACTTCATTTTGAAATGGATTAAAGTATGGGAGCATAAAAAGAATTATCCTTTTATTGGATATTTTTACTTGGCATATATCCATTTGCTGTATGAGTGGAATCGGTTGGAGGAGGCAGAATTTTACCTCGGTCAGTCATTGCGGCGCAAAGACCATCAGCCTCTTGCGCGAATTACGATCCAATTGGGCATCGCTGCATCGCGGATTGAGCAAGCCAAAGGAAACCCAAAGCGAGCGTTCGAACTATTGGTGCAATTGAAGTCGAAAATTGATTCACCCGATAATGATTTATTTGTTGTGAAAATCGAAACGGAACAAGCTTATCTATCTTTGCGGCAAGGCTCGCTCCAAGATGCGCTTGATTGGTTGCAAAGGTGCGGTCTTGCGCATACGGATGAGGTTTCATTGAATCTATTGGCAGAGCATCTGATTTTGGCTAGAGTGCTTGCGGCGTGCGAACGAATAGAAGAAGCGCTGAACCTGTTGGAAAAATTATACCTCTTGGTGTGCAAGGGAGACTGTCTCCGTGATCACACAAAAGTATTAATTGTGCAAAGTGTGACGCTATGGCATTCGGGTCAAACGGAGGCTGCGCTCAATCAATTGGGCACTGCTTTGGATTTGGCCAAGCCAGATGGATATATTCGTAGTTTTATTGACGAAGGTTCTGTAATGGCGGAGATGCTTAACGCTTATTCAATGGTTCAGCAAGATAGTAATTTTTCTTCGGGTTTCTATGTAAAGCAACTGTTGCGTGCTATGAATGGTACCCCAGAGGATGATCAATCACCGAAAGGAAAACTTACAGGGCAGGAATTTAAAATTTTGCTGCTACTCATGGATAGATTGATGAACAAGGAAATTGCTGAGCGTCTGCATATTACGGTAGATACCGTGAAATTTCATATTAAAAACATCTACACGAAGCTTGGAATAAACAATCGTAAACAAGCACTGGAACTTGCAAAGCAATTATAGAGACTTGGTTAAAATGCATATCCTGTTTTTAAAAAACCTACCCCAGGCGGGTAGGTTCTATTTTGTTTATTTTAATTTATAGTAGAGGAGAATGTCGAGTCTAGACAAAGGTGAGTGAAACAATTTATGAACAAACGTTGGATTTCTTTACTAATGGCATTAATTATTCTATTGGGGATGACCCCTACTTTTGCTAATGCTGCTTCTACGGATAGTTGGGTTAATCGGAAATCTGATACCCTTCGTACCAGTAATCAGGACGTCTGCTACGGTAACGGCAAGTTTATGGCGGTGACTGATGATGGATCCATCTTAACCTCGAGTGACGGAACGAGTTGGACGATTTTCGATCCGCAAACTACAAACGGGCTTTCTAGTATCAGTTGCGATAACGGCAAGTATGTGGTTGTGAGTAGAACTGGGAATGCATCGTCCTCTAGTGACGGAGTGAACTGGAAAACGGGTTATACCCTCAATTATTATTTATCGCTTTGGGGCGTTAGCTACGGCAAAGGCCTGTATGTGGCGGTAGGGAACAAAATAGATGTAAGAAAAGGAGCGATATACACATCTACGACGATTGAGACGCCTGACTTATGGACGAATCGCAATGTAACCACCACGTCAATACTCAATGGCGTCACCTACGGCAACGAAAAGTTTGTGGTGGTGGGGCAATATGGAACGATACTGACCTCCAATGACGGAGTGAGCTGGACGAGCCGAAATTCGGGTACTGCGGTTGATCTTCAAGGCGTTAAATATCTAAATGGAAAGTTTGTTTCCTGGGCAGAAGACGGAACTAAGATATTGACCTCCGATGACGGAGTGAGCTGGAGTATGATCACCACGTCCGGCGTTATCTGCGTGGAATGTGTGCAGGCCCATACTGGTGTCCTTCATAGTGTCTCCTACGGCAATGGTACGTATGTGGGGGTGGGGCCAGTTAATAATATCTATACCTCCAGTGACTTAGTGAATTGGACGAAAAGCTATGCGGGTACGTACGGTTCTCTTAATGGCGTCGCCTACGGTAACGGCACGTTTATCGCGGTAGGAAACAATGGAGCCATATTTAAAAACATGGATCTCCCGACATACACCGTAACGTACAACGGCAATGGCAGTACGGGAGGAACCGTGCCAACGGATAGCAATTCGTACGAGCAAAATGCAACGGTAACCGTACTCGGAAACACGGGAAGCTTGGTGAAGACGGGCAACACGTTCGCAGGTTGGAACACGGCGGCTAACGGAACAGGAACACCCTATACGGCGAATGCAACGTTCGGCATGGGAGCGGCGAACGTGACGCTGTACGCGCAGTGGACGGCCAACCCGACATACACCGTAACGTACAACGGCAATGGCAGCACGGGAGGAACCGTGCCAACGGATAGCAATTCTTACGCGCAAAATGCAATGGTAACTGTATTAGGAAACACGGGAAGCTTGTTGAAGACGGGCCACACATTCTCAGGTTGGAACACGGCGGCAAACGGAAGTGGAACACCATATGCGGCAAATGCAACGTTCGGCATGGGAGCGGCGAATGTGACGCTGTACGCGCAGTGGTCGGCCAACCCGACATACACCGTAACGTACAACGGCAATGGCAGCACGGGAGGAACCGTGCCAACGGATAGCAATTCGTACGCGCAAAATGCAACGGTAACCGTATTAGGAAACACGGGAAGCTTGGTGAAGACGGGCAACACGTTCGCAGGTTGGAACACGGCGGCAAACGGAACAGGAACACCATATGCGGCGAATGCAACGTTCGGCATGGGAGCGGCGAACGTGACGCTATACGCGCAGTGGACGGCCAACCCGACATACACCGTAACGTACAGCGGCAATGGCAGCACGGGAGGAACCGAGCCAACGGATAGTAATTCGTACGAGCAAATTGCAACGGTAACCGTATTAGGAAACACCGGAAGCTTGGTGAAGACGGGCAACACGTTCGCAGGTTGGAACACGGCGGCTAACGGAACAGGAACACCCTATGCGGCGAATGCAACGTTCGGCATGGGAGCGGTGAACGTGACGCTATACGCGCAGTGGACTCCCAATCCGACATACACCGTAACGTACAACGGCAATGGCAGTACGGGAGGAACCGTGCCAACGGATAGCAATCCGTACGAGCAAAATGCAACGGTAACCGTAATAGGAAACACGGGAAGCATGGTGAAGACGGGCAACACGTTCGCAGGTTGGAACACGGCGGCCAACGGAACAGGAACACCCTATGCGTCAAATGCAACGTTCGGCATGGGAGCGGCGAACGTGACGCTGTACGCGCAGTGGACGCCCAACCCGACATACACCGTAGCGTACAACGGCAATGGCAGCACGGGAGGAACCGTGCCAACGGATAGCAATTCGTACGAGCAAAATGCAACGGTAACCGTATTAGGAAATACGGGAAGCATGGTGAAGACGGGCAACACGTTCGCAGGTTGGAACACGGCGGCTAACGGAACAGGAACACCCTATGCGGCTAATGCAACGTTCGGCATGGGAGCGGCGAATGTGACGCTGTACGCGCAGTGGACGCCCAACCCGACATACTCCGTAACGTACAACGGCAATGGCAGTACGGGAGGAACCGTGCCAACGGATAGCAATCCGTACGCGCAAAATGCAACGGTAACCGTACTCGGAAACACGGGAAGCATGGTGAAGACGGGCCACACCTTTGCAGGTTGGAACAAGGCGGCCAACGGAACAGGAACACCCTATGCGGCAAATGCAACGTTCGGCATGGGAGCGGCGAACGTGACGCTATACGCGCAGTGGACGCCCAATCCGACATACACCGTAACGTACAACGGTAATGGCAGCACGGGAGGAAACGTGCCAACGGATAGCAATTCGTACGAGCAAAATGCAACGGTAACCGTACTCGGAAACACGGGAAGCATGGTGAAGACGGGCCACACCTTCGCAGGTTGGAACACGGCGGCCAACGGAACAGGAACACCCTATGCGGCAAATGCAACGTTCGGCATGGGAGCGGCGAATGTGACGCTATACGCGCAGTGGACTCCCAATCCGACATACACCGTAACGTACAACGGTAATGGCAGCACGGGAGGAAACGTGCCAACGGATAGCAATTCGTACGAGCAAAATGCAACGGTAACCGTACTCGGAAACACGGGAAGCATGGTGAAGACGGGCCACACCTTCGCAGGTTGGAACACGGCGGCCAACGGAACAGGAACACCCTATGGGGCAAATGCAACGTTCGGCATGGCAGCGGCGAATGTGACGCTGTTCGCGCAGTGGACAGCCAGCCCTGATGGCGGTAGCGGTGACGGTGCTGGCAGTGGAGGTGGAGGTGGAGGTGGAGGTGGCATCCCAACACCACCAGATGACAGCAAAGTTATCTCTGAGAATGGTGAATTATCGCTTCCCGCAGGCAAAACGGGTGAGGTTAGTTTGGGAGATGCAATTACAATAGATATTCCGGCAAATGCAACGGACAAGGAACTGAAATTAACGATTGAAAAATTTACTGGAACTCAAGTTCTTCTAACGGATGAAGACGTTCTGGCTAGTCCGATCTTCGAGATTCTGAAAAATTTCTCAGAGAACTTCAGTAAACCGGTAACACTGACTTTTAAGTTTGATTCGACAAAATTGAGCGGTGATCGAAGAGCAGCCGTGTTCTATTATGATGAAGTACAGAAGAAATGGGTGGAAGTTGGCGGTGTTGTTAGCGGTAATCAGATTACCGCAGAAGTAACCCACTTTACAAAATATGCGGTAATGATTGTAGGGCAAGCGGCAAGTGCGCCAGCACCAGACACAAAACCAACGATTAACCTTAGCGATATCTCCGAACACTGGGCGAAGGCAAGCATCAAGCAAGCGGTAAGCAGCGGAATCGTCACAGGTTATGAGGACGGCACGTTTAAGCCGGACAAAACCGTGACTCGTGCGGAATTTGCCGTCATGCTGATGAATGCGTTGAAGCCGCAAGCAGCGGGAGCGGCGCTGACGTTCACAGATTCAGCGAAGATCGGAAGCTGGGCGCAGAAAGCTGTCGCGCAAGCGGTACAAGCTGGCATTATTAATGGCTATGATGACGGTACTTTCCGTCCAACTGGGGAAATTACACGTGCAGAGATGGCAGCGATGATTGCGGGTGCTTTGGGTAAATATAGCGAAGCGAATGCCACAGCAACTAGCTTTGCAGACGATAAGGACATTCCAACGTGGGGAAAAGCTGCGGTTGCTTATGTAAAGCAAGCAAGCATCATGCAAGGGAAAGGCGACAACCAATTTGCCCCCGGGGACCATGCAACAAGAGCAGAGGCCGTAACGGTTCTGCTGAACATGCTGGCTCAAAAGAGCAAGTAAAGTAAAAATCGTCAACCCAAACTGACTTTAGATGTAAATAATAAGGGTTATCCTTAAAGCGGTAAAATTAACTGCTTAGGGGATAGCCCTTGTCTTATATCAAATAGGAAGTCTCGACTATTGAGGGAGTAGTATTATAGAAACGAGCGAAATTGTGCGCATTTATGGCATGCGGTGGAGCATTGTGACGTTCTTTAAAGTAACGAATCACAGACTTCATTCATTTGGCATCAGATAATAGGGGCTTTTTGTGAGTAATCTGGATAAAAGAGAATGTAATACTTTCGTTGATATCAGAATGATCAACATTAGAGGTCGGATTTATCGATTGTCCGGATCCCTCTTTTTTTCTATGCTAATAGTAAGAGCCGAGCACGATCGGCTGTCTTCAAATTGGCAATATTGAAAGCGATTACTATTAAATTAGATGCTGGGGGTATGAGATGTATAAACCAGTTGTAGAAGCGATACCGGATTGGGCGAATTTGCAAGTTTTGGAAAGTGAAACGGAACTTAGATAGCGCTTAAATTAAAGGTTTTTTCTTGTTAAAAGAGAAGCTAACATTCATACGAAAAGGGGGATTACCCATGACACTTCGGGTAACATCTTGCAGAACAGAATATATGCACAACCCGTTGGGGCTGGATGAGCGCAAGCCTAGACTTTTTTGGAAGCTGGCTTCAGACGAGCGTTCAGCTGTGCAGATTGCCTATCAGGTGCTGGTTGCTCGTTCGGAGGAACAGTTGAATAAGGATATTGGCGATGCATGGGATTCGGGTAAAGTGCAGTCGGATCAATCCACTCATATTGAGTACGCGGGAGAACCCTTGGAAACAGAGGGTTGCTATTATTGGAAGGTTCGTGTATGGGGGGCTGCGGATATAGCTTCGGATTGGAGTGATCCGGCCCTCTGGACGATGGGACTTCTCTCCAGAGATGAATGGAAAGCGCTGTGGATTGGGCGCAAGTCGGAGTCTGATCTGCATATGCAGCCTTCACCCTTTTTTCGCAAAGGTTTTACGGTTAAGGTTGGTGTACGACGCGTTACTGCTTATGCGACAGCACTTGGTGTTTTTGAGCTAAGAGTGAACGGAGCGCCAATCAGCGCCCACTTTGCGCCAGGATGGACGGATTATGATACGCGTGTTCAAGTGACTACTTTCGATCTTACTGAGCACATCCATCCAGGCGATAATGCCTTTGGTGTTATACTCGGGGACGGTTGGTATGCAGGAACGGTAGGATTTCTGGGTAACAAAGTGTATGGTGAGAGGCCCTTTTTCCTTATGCAGGTTCATATCGATTATGCGGACGGAACTCGCGATTCCGTCCTGACGGATGCCAGTTGGAAGACATCTCGTGGTCCGATTGTATATTCGGATATGATTCTAGGGGAAACTTATGATGCACGCTTGGAAAAAGAAGAATGGGATAGTCCTTACTATGATGATGCGGATTGGGAGTCGCCGGATGTGCGTCCAGGTTATAATGGTCTTCTCGTTGCTGCTGTGGAGCCGCCCATCCGAATTACCGAAACGATGCGTCCACTCACTGTAAGGCAAACAGCAGCAGGAACTTATATTTATGATATGGGGCAAAATATGGTAGGCTGGACAGAGCTTCGGGTCAAAGGTGAGCGCGGAAAGAAAGTAACCGTCAGTCACGCAGAGATGCTGAATCCGGACGGCACGATGTACTTGGATAATTTGCGTGTAGCCGTGCAGCAAGAGAATTATATATTGAAAGGCAAGGATGTTGAGGTTTATGAGCCGCGCTTTACGTTCCACGGCTTCCGCTACGTGGAATTGATTGGATATCCGGGGGTGCCGGATCTGGACAGCATTGTGGGGAAGGTGGTTCATTCCGATACCCCTGTTGCGGGCAAGCTCGAGACGTCTGATGAAAGGGTCAACAAGCTGTATGCCAACATCACATGGGGACAGCGCGGCAACTTCCTGTCTGTGCCGACGGATTGTCCACAGCGGGATGAGCGACTGGGCTGGACGGGCGATGCCCAGATTTTTGCACGGACGGCTGCTTATAATATGGATGTTTCTCGATTCTTTTCGAAATTCATGTGGGATATGGTGGATAGTCAGCAGCCATCCGGAGCCTTCACTGATGTAGCGCCGGATGCGGGTTGGATTCGTCATAAAATGTGGAACACCAGATTGAATTGGTTCGCACCAGATAATGCCGGTTGGGGCGATGCGGGAGTCGTTATTCCATGGACCCTGTACCTGATGTATGGAGATACGCGCATTTTGGCAACGCATTATGAAGCGATGGTCCGTTGGGTTCATTATTTAAAGGCGAACACCACCGATTTGGTCCGTCCGAATTATGCGAACTATGGGGACTGGTTGTCCATAGAGGCGGACACGCCGAATGAAGTGCTGGCAACCGCGTATTTCGCTTACAGCACGAAATTGCTTGCACAAATCGCCCACGTTCTGGGCAAGTCGGAGGATGCTGCAAAGTACGGTTCGCTATTCGAAGATATTGCTCTAGCATTTCGCAAAGCGTTCGTGAATGAAGATGGACGCATTCACGGCGGCACGCAAACCGTCTACGTGCTTGCGCTCCAATTCGGACTGCTCACAGACACGTTACGCGATCAAGCGGTCGATCATCTGGTGGCCGACATTCATCAACGGGGAGACCGCTTATCGACCGGATTCCTTGGCGTCGGTTATTTATTGCCTGCGTTGACGGAGCATGGCCGACTCGACGTCGCCTATAAGCTCTTAACCCAAGAGGCGTTCCCATCGTGGATGTATTCCATCAAGCACGGAGCCACGACCATCTGGGAGCGCTGGGATGGTTGGACCGAAGAGCAGGGCTTCCAAACCCCGCAAATGAATTCATTTAACCACTATTCGTTAGGTTCTGTTGGGGAATGGATGTTCCGCTACATGGCTGGTATCGATACGGACATGGTAGAAGGAGGGTTCAGGCATTCAGTGATCAAGCCTCAGCCAGGTGGTGAATTAACGCATGTGACTGCATCGTATGAATCTTTGTACGGCACTATTGCCATTGCATGGCAGGTGTCGGACAGTGGCCAGTTCCACTTGAAAGTGAGCCTGCCCGCTAATACGTCGGCAACGGTTTACCTGCCTGGTGATCAGTGTCAAATGGACGGTATTCCAGCTGCGAAGCAGGATGGGCAGAAGTCATATCGAATTGGTTCTGGCGAATACGAATTCCAGTGTGCAATGCCAAAGTAAGCATATAGATTGAGGAGAACGCAGCTAATCTTCTGCGAACAGACCGGACCTAATTGCCGTCGGGAGTCTTCAGTGACTTTGTCGATGCGCATTGTGTCCGGCTGTATGTATTTTGGGGGAAGGTTGTTTCTACTGAGAAAGGCGGTTTTCATATGCTGGGGACAAAACAACGGACATTGTGGGGAAAATTGCGATCGATCTTTTCTCGCATTCGCATTGTGCTGCTGCTCAGTTATTTTATTATTATTTTTATTTGCATAGCGCTTCTAGGATCTATTTCCTTTTATATTTCTTATCGTTCTATGTCGGAGAAAGCGGAGTCATCAAGCATCCAAATCGTGCGGCAAATTGAGAAAAATATGGACAACGATTTCCAGAATAAGCGAAACCTCCTGCTAGCACCCTACTTTAACCAAGAGTATATTGATGGAATTAACGCATATGCCAGGATGGACGTTCAGGCCAAGTTCCAGTTCAAACAAAAGCTGGGCGATCTTTTTCTGAAAAGCTTCAATATTACACCGATTCCAGGTTTTATTCGCTTTCAAATCTATTACAGCAACGGAGAGCTGCTGAATGCTTCGGATAATCTGAAGCAATGGACAGCCGAAGAAGTGAGGCAATCCAATTGGTTTCGCCAGACAGTAGCCAGAGATGGCCGGGTCTACTTCAGCGGTCCTCCTGCCAATTCTCCTGCGGACAATGATAAGCCAGCGTTCTCATCTTCCATTTTAATTCGAGATTTTGCCAATCCCGATTATTTTATGATTGTGCGGGCCGAGTACCGAGCTGAATTATTTCGGATGATCGGACAGAATGATAGTCTCTCTGCAGAAAGCCAGCTGCTTATTCTAGACGAGGACAATAAACAAATCTTTACGTCAAGGGAATCACTCCTCGATACGTCAAAGTCTGACTTGCTGGAACGGATTAAGGCGGATGACGGGACATTCTGGTACGGAAAGCAGAAGGATGTTCTTGTGACCTACATACGATCCGAGTATTCCAATTGGAAAGTCGTTCTGATGATGCCTAAGAATGAAATATTCGGTCCACTGAATCAAATCAAAACAACAACGATTCTTACCGCGATTATTGCGCTGGTGGTCACCTTTTTCATCTCCGTTCTCTTTGGTCAACGAATCACGAATCCTATTCTTGATCTGTATAAAACCATTTCCCGCGTGAAAAGGGGGGATTTTTCTATCCGTGTACAGATTACAAGGAATGATGAGATCGGCAGAATTGCCATGAACTTTAATGATATGCAAGATGAGCTGCAGAACTTAATCGAATCCAAATATATCTATCAAATCAAGCTGCAGCAAGTGGAGCTGGCTATGCTCTATTCACAAATCAATCCCCATTTCCTATACAATACGCTGGATAGCATTAAAGCTATGGCAGACTACTATGAGGTAGAGAAGATTGGCGAAATGTCGCAATCTCTTGCCGATATGTTTCGCTATAATATCAAGAATAAGACAGAAATCGTAACGCTACGCGAAGAGTTGGAACAGATTGATGCGTATATGCGTATTCAAGGGATTCGCTTCGAGGACAAAGTGACGTACGAGGTAGAGGTGGAGGCGTCGCTGTATGATCATCCCCTGTTGAAAATGACGTTGCAGCCGCTAGTAGAGAACGCGGTTTTCCATGGCGTGGAGCCTAAACGGGGACACAGCATTATCCGCTTGAACGCACGCAGGGATGGCGAAGCTTTAGTACTAACGGTTAGTGATAATGGGGTGGGCATGACAGAGGAGCGGTTGACTGAGCTTCGATCGAAGGTCAGTGCTCCTATTTATACGGAAGACGTTCCGATGTCATCTGTTGAAGGGGGAATTGGTATACGGAATGTGTATGCCCGTTACGCTATCCGCTTAGGCAATCAATTCGAGTGCAAATTGGAGAGCAAGCAAGGAGTCGGAACGAGTGTCACCCTTATTATTTCATCATGGAATCTTTAAAAAGTCGATTGCAGTGTCGGAAAATTAAACATTATTAGTCGAAATCGTGCATAGAGGGGGAGGAAGCGTTTTCATATAATAAATATGTAAGCGATTCCTAAAGGAGGGTACAAGATATGAGAAAAATGAAAACAGTCTTATCGATGGTAACGGTATGTTTGGCAGCCAGCACATTTGCTGGATGCAGCAGCAGTGGCAGCAGCGCCGTGGGTACGCCAGCAGCAAGTGCAGTTCCTACAACAGCTGTGGCGAAAAATCCAGTCACTTTAACTTTCGTCATTTCCAATACGGTGGATGCAGCGCCTTTTAACAAGATTTTTGAGGCGTATCAAAAGCAGACAGGCAATAAAGTTGAATTGCAAGCTCTGCCAGGCGGAGATTTCGATAATATGATGAAAACTCGCTTTGCCACAGGCGATTTTCCTGATTTATTCTTGATGCAGCCAGGAACGAAGCAGAACGTCAAGTTGAGAGCGGAAGAGACACTCCATGATTGGAGTTCAGATACAGCTGTATGGGATCGTATCATCCCTTCGATGAAAGAATTCCAAACCACAACAGACAAAAAAATCTACGGAGTTCCATTCGGAGCTACGGGCATGATGGGTGTTTTTTACAATAAAGATGTGTTCAGTAAGGCTGGGGTGCAGGCCCCCAAAAATTATGCCGATTTAATTGAGAATGCGAAAAAAATTAAAGCTTCCGGCGCAACTCCTTTCTACGAAGGCGTGAAAGATGGCTGGCCCGCGCAAATCTTCTATTTAACAGGTTGGGTTTCGAATGTAGATCCGGCGATTGGCGATGCAGGTGTGCAGAAGCTGGAGAGCAACCAACTGAATCTCGCGGATATCCCGGAAGTGAGAAACTTGTTTAAGAAGCAAAAGGAGATCAAGGATCTAGGTTTGTATCAAGATAGTCCGATGGCTGGAACCTACGATGAACTGCAAACCAAATTAGGCGACGGCAAAGTCGCAATGACGTTCATGCTCGATGGCATTATTCCCCAATTGGAGAAGAAATTCAGTAAGGATTTCGTGAAAGATCACATTGGCTTCTTCCCATTCCCATCGGATAAGGACGCAGGAACTGCCCTAATTACGCCTCCGAATCAATTGATGGTTCCTGAGAAAGCAAAGCATGCTAAAGAAGCAATGGAGCTAATCAAATACATGATCACACCGGAAATGGTTAATCTCTACTACCAAGCAGCTCCTGGTATTCCTATCTTTAAAGATGCAAAGAGTGAGCTGTATCCCGTTCAACAAACAGTGAAAGATCTGATCGATGCTGGCAAAGCCAAAATCAATGTGCAAAACCGTCTGACTCCGACCTTTGCTGATTTCCAAAAAACGCTGCAAAACTTCTTCATCCTTGGCGACATTGATGCTGCTGTGAAGGAATTCGACGCCAACTACAAAAAAGATGGTAAGAACAAACGTTTAGCAGGCTTCGAATAACACATTCAGACTATCAAAATCTAACCGGTCGGAATCAGGTTCCGGCCGGGCACTTGGACAGGAGGGGGAGACATGGGGAAAAGTAAATATCCACTGTATTTTTCATTTCCAGCATTGGCCGTATTTCTACTATTTTTTATTACTCCGACACTTATTGGGTTTTATTACAGCTTCACGGACTGGAACATTAATGCGCCGGACATTAAATTTATCGGTTTTCATAATTACGTCGAACTCTTCAAAGAGCCTAGGCTGACAACTGCTTTGTTCAACACGTTAATTTTCGCCGCTGTTGTAACCGTGCTTCAGAATGTATGCGGTCTTGGTTTAGCTCTCATACTGAACGAAGCCTTGGTCCTGCGCAATGTGCTGCGTATGATATTTTTTCTTCCTTATGTAATTGCTCCAATCGTTATTGGTTATATATTTCGAGCTATTTATCATCCAGAGCACGGGATTGTAAACCAGATTCTGGATTCGATAGGACTTCATATGCTGGTGCAAGATTGGCTCAATGATCCGAGATTTGCGCTATTCTCTATTATTGTTACGGATATATGGCGTGTTGCTGGTTTTTCGATGGTGGTGTATTTGGCAGGCTTGCAGTTCATTCCTAAAGATTTGACAGAAAGCGCCTCCATGGATGGAGCTCATTACTGGAGCCGCTTCAAAAATATCATTTTCCCGCTGCTCGCGCCTGCTTTTACCGTCAATGTGCTTCTTTCCATGATCGGGTCTATGAAGGTGTTTGAGATGGTTATGGTGCTGACGGAAGGTGGGCCTGGTTATTCGACGGAAGTCTTTTTCACCTATATTCGCAGCATGTTCAGTTCGGGGGAGTTCGGTTATGCCACAGCGGTTAACGTTGTACTCTTCGTTCTAGTGACGGTCGTTGGCGTGCCTGTATTAATGAAAATGAAGAAAAGGGAGGTGGAGATGTGATACAGAAGCGCGGGATGCTGATCTTTCTTGAATTGATTGCGATCTGTCTGGCATTAATGATCCTCATTCCCTTTTTTATGATTCTTGTTAATTCGTTCAAAGATATTCGGGAATCCGCTCTATTTGGATTATCGCTGCCAACCAAATGGCAGTTCAGCAACTACAAGGATATTTTTGGTCAAGCTCATATCTTCCGAGGATTTATGAACAGTATTTTCATATCGGGATGTGTTGTCGTCATTGTCAATATTTTCGCGTCGATGGCAGCCTTTATTATTCAGAGAAGAGACAGCCGCTTTCTACGTTCAGCCTACTACATGTTTATTATGGGATTAATCGTACCTGTCTCCATCGTTCCGACGATTAAATTGATGGGCGACCTGCACATCCGGGGCACGTACTTCAGCCTCATTATGTATTATACGGCGCTGCTGCTGCCTTTTGCGGTGTTCCTGCTTGTTGGTTTTATGAAATCCATTCCAAGAGAACTGGATGAAGCGGCTCTGCTTGAAGGATGCGGGTACTTCCGATTGTATTGGCAAATTATTCTGCCGCTGATTATAACCGTGCTGGTGACGGTTACCATTGTCGTGCTGGTGTCCGTCTGGAATGATTTTTTCGGTCCCTTTTATTTAATGACTGACAGCACAAAGTGGACGATCGTGCTGCAAATTTTCAACTTCGTGACGATGTACAGTACGAATTGGGGTGTTGTGTTCGCCTTCATGGTCGTCGTTGTCGCCCCGATATTAATTATTTATTTATTCCTCCAAAGGTATATTATTGATGGATTGACGGCCGGTTCTCTAAAAGGATAACATGTCTCTAAACATAGTCCAGGAGGGTCTCGTCCATGCGCAAGGTTATCATTGTTGATGATGAAAAGTGGATCCGAAGGGGGTTAATCAGCTCTATTCCCTGGGATCGATTCGATCTGGAGTTAGTTGGCGAGGCAGGGGATGGCGAAGAGGCCTACGCCATGGCCCTTGCTGAGAAACCGGATCTTCTATTTCTGGATATGCGGATGCCAGGGTTGGACGGAAAACAACTGATTGGAATGCTGAATCGGGATATGCCCGAGGTACTAACTGTTGTTGTTAGCGGATATTCCGACTTTGAATATATGAAAGAAGCGATTAGGCATAAGGCGTTTGAATATTTACTGAAGCCGGTCAAAAAGGAAGAGCTGATCGCAGTGTTGGAGAAAGCGCTCGCTGAGCTACAGCGGCGAGATGAAGAAAAACACAGCCCTCAGGTAGAGAGTAAGGAGGACTGGTTTCGGCGCATCTTATACCAAGCGGATGCAAGCCTTGAGTCGCATGAAGAAGCCGCAGAAGCAGCGATTCCTGAAGGGTGGCTTCTCGGTGAGACTTACGTTTTGGTCGGTCAACCGGATACGTTTCGTGATGGCAGTGAATCCATCAACAAGGTGATTCCCCTTTTGCGGGAGCATGTGCATCGGAACCAGCCTTTCTTATGTAAAGGAACTTGTCAATTTGTTATAACAGCAGCACCGGATGCGAGGCAAGAGCTCGTTGTGGCAATTGTAGGGGAGCGGCTTCAGCAGGAAGATTTCAATAAGTTCTGCCAATCTGTACGATCGGTGCTCGAGCAATCGGGTAGAGGCAGTTATAGCTTCGGAATTAGCAATAAGCAGCTGGATGCGCATTCACTGCGTCATTCTTACGCGGAGGCGGGGCGTGCGTTAAAGCGGAAAAAGCTTCATACGACAGGGACGGTTATTTTTGCGGACAACGATAAAAACTCGCAGCTAGCCGCGTATCCGCAAGAGAAGGAGAATGCCTTTCTCTTAGCTCTCCAGGTGGGCAGCAGGGAGGGGGTTCAACAGGAGTTTGACAAACTGTTTGCTGGGATAAGCGGTAACGACGTAACGGTGGACTATTTGCAGCGCAGTGCGATGCTGCTCGTTCATTCCATAGAGAAACAGCTTCGTGGCATAGAAACGAGGCTGGAGGAAGCCTGCGGTGTATCTTCCCTTGTGTACACAGAGAGAATTAAGCGACGGAACGATGCGGCATCTGTCAAGCACATTTTCGCTGAAGAGATCATTCCTTCTGTGCTTGCTTATTATTTGCGCTCTAATGAGAAGCAGGGAGAGAAGATCGTTCGTGGCATTCAAAAGTTGATTGAGACTCATTATGATCAGCCGCTGTCCCTTCACCACATTGCCGATAGTCATTACATGAATACGGATTATCTGAGCCGCTTGTTCAAAAAAACGACTGGACAAAATTTTGTTGATTATTTGACCGATTTTCGCATTCATAAATCGAAAGAATTGATGAAATTGTCCACCTATAAAAATTACGAAATTGCCCAGATGGTTGGTTATGAGGACTATCGATATTTCAGTCAAATTTTCAAGAAAAAAACGGGGATGACCATAGGGGAATACCGTGAAAATAACGTTAAATGAAGGAGTGGAGAACAGATGGAACATAAACAGATTCCCGATACATTAATGCTAGAAGAACGTGCCGGCCACGCTATTAATGCGATGGTAGGGATGGCTGATAAGGATCACAACTACATTCCGTTTTTCAACGCGGATTTAACGCACAAGCCTGCATTTATGACCCATGGGGATTGGGATTATGGCTCCTCGCATGGTCGAATGATTGACGGCTTGATTCTGGCGCGGCATATGTCGGGAGAGACGTACGGGAAGGAAGTTGAAGAGCGTTATAGGGAGAACCTGCTGTCGTTTTTCAAAGAGGACGGTATGAGCTATCGCCAAATCAACCCGTCACGCGATTGGGAACCGAATGCGAACTTGATCGATCAACGGGCGGTTATTCTATCACTCACTACCTGGTTTATGGAAACGGGCGATCCTAAGGTGAAAGAAGCAGCCGACCGCCATGTGGCGGCGCTGAAACGAATAGCGGTTAAAGAGCGGGATACTTGGTACTATCCGGCATCTGAATATAAGGAAACGGGGTGGCCGTCAGCGAACGGTATTCAGCTTCGATTGGCACCAGATCCCGCTGCTTTCTGCGGCAGGCTGGTGATGCCGCTTCTCAAATACCATGAGCTGACAGGCAATCAGGATGCTTTTGATCTGTGTCAGTTTTTCACCGCCTTAATTATTGAGCGCAGTGGCGTATTTCATCCAGACGGGAGCTTTAATGATGCGCTGGCTTACCGCAGCGGTCACTTTCATACCCGTCTGGGCACGTTGGATGCGATTGCTAGATTCGGTGTGTTTACGGGCGATGCGGCCATCATCAGTTGGGTGAAGAAGAGCTTCGATTGGGCGCTGACCAAATGCACGTCATTTGGCTGGACACCGGGGGACCTGCACGAGCAGGCCTATGAGCACGAAACTTGCTCACTTGTCGATCTCATTGCGACAGGAATTACGTTAGCGCAGAGCGGATATGTAGAGTACTGGGGAACAGTAGAACGCTTTCTTCGCAACCATTTGGCGGAGTCTCAACTGCTGGATTTGGATTGGGTGGAGGAGACGGACGATGCATCGAATGATATTCATGCCAATAAGTCATTCTTTCAAGTTGCGCAGCGAACGCGAGGATCGTTCGCTGGATATTCCGCACCTAATGATTTTATCTGTGATGTGAATGAAGGACGCGGCCATACAAGTGATTTGCAAATCTGCTGTCTGGGCTCAGGTACGCGTGGCCTTTTCATGGGATGGAGCAACACGATTACGGAGAAAAATGGCACAATCTCAATCAATTTCCTGCTCAATCGTGGCTCCAAATGGCTGGATGTCAGCAGTTATTTGCCGCATGAAGGCAAAGTTGTCATTGATGTGCACACCGATTTGCCGCGTGTAATGATTCGTATTCCGGAATGGGCAGGCTTTACGAAAATTCATTTTACGCGTGAGCTGAATGGCCGTGTAACAGAAGGAAGAGGCAGTGAAGAGAGCCGCTGGGTCAACAAGCATTTCCTCGTACTCGGTTCCGCAACTGCTGGAGAGAAAATCATGGTAACTTTCCCGCTGAGCTTCCGCAAAACAATGGAGAATGCGGTAGGTCAAACCTTCGAAACAGAATGGCGCGGTGATGACGTGGTGAATATTACGCCGCAAGGGAAGAAGAAGCCGCTCTACAGCGGGCGCAAAGTCTTTAATGAAACTCCGATGCGTGAGGGGAATTACCGCAGGTTGGATAAAGAGTTCGTATGGTAAAGATGCTCTAAGAGCCAACTTGGTAGGAGGGGATTATTCATATGCAACAAAAAACGGTAGTAGCTGTATACACGGGCCAAGGGTTGGCCGATCCGATGAAGACAATATTTAAGGAGTTGCTTCCTGATGTGCGGCTCGTGACTATCATCGATGACAGCCTGATCGGTGATGTGGTGAAAGCTGGCCATGTGCCACCGGGTGTAGCGCGAAGATTAGTGCAATACTTCCATCATGCCGAAGAACTTGGTGCGGACGTTATCTTGAATACGTGCTCCTCGGTTGGCGAAGTAGCTGATGACGCTAGTCGATTTATAGGGGTACCCATTGTGAAAATCGACCAGTCGATGGCAGCCTTGGCTGCTGTGACTTATGAACGAATAGCAGTCCTCGCGACGCTGCCATCTACCTTGGAGCCAACGATCCGATTGATACAGAAGCAGGCTGATGCAGCAGGCAAGGCAGTGACAGTCGTCAACGGACTTGCTGCAGGCGCTTTCGATGCGCTTGTTGGAGGAAATCCTGCAGAACATGACCGCATTCTGTTGGAAACGGCGAAGCGAGTTTCCGATGAGTCGGATGTCCTCGTGCTTGCGCAAGGCTCTATGGCGCGTATGGAGCAGACGCTGCGGGAAGTGACCGGCAAGCCCGTTCTTTCTTCTCCGCGAATGGGCGTTGAGGCGGTCAAAGCGATACTGGAGCACAGCTGAGGGGGAGAGGCAGAATGAGTCAGGAACGTGTCACAGCTACTTATTTGGTAGAAACGCCATATACCTTGGAGCGAGCAGCCGCCACGATTGCGGGGGAGCAATCCACGGGAACCTTTACATCCGTACCGGGAGAGACGGATGAACTGAAAGCGAGATTCGGCGCTAACGTGGAGCATATTGAAGAGATCGGTGAAGTTGATGAGCCATCATTGCCGGGTGCGAAGCCACCGGCTGGGCATAATGGCAAGTATCGGCAAGGCCGCGTGACGGTGTCATTCCCGCTTCATAATTTCGGTCCCTCGATACCTAATCTATTATCCGCTGTAGCGGGAAATTTATACGAATTACAAGAGTTGTCGGGATTACGTCTGCTTGATCTAGAGCTGCCGGATGCTTTCGCTGCCCGTTACCCTGGGCCGAAGTTCGGGATTGAAGGTACTCGAAAGCTGACGGGTGTGTATGACCGTCCTATTCTTGGGACCATTGTTAAGCCTAGCATTGGGCTATCCACAGAGCAATTATCGGAGTTGGTAGAGAAACTGGCAAGAGCCGGAATGGACTTTATAAAAGATGATGAATTAAATGCGAATCCGCCTTTTGCTCCTTTGGAGCAAAAAGTCAAGGCTGTCATGGAAGCGATTGAACGCGCAGCAGACGCGACCGGGAAGAAGCTGATGTACGCTTTTAATATTACCGGCGATATAGATGAACTGCGCCGCAATCACGACATCGTCGTGGGAGCAGGCGGCACCAGTGTAATGGTTAGCATCCTAAGCGTAGGATTAAGCGGGCTCGCTTACTTGAACAGCTTTAGTGAAGTGCCGATTCACGGTCACCGCAATCAATGGGGCATGCTGACGCGCAGCCCGCTGCTGGGGATTGAATTTACGGCGTATCAGAAGCTATGCCGTCTGGCTGGAGCCGATCATCTTCATGTCAACGGCCTGAACAGCAAGTTCTATGAAAGCAACGAATCTGTGCTCCGTTCCATCGAGGCTTGCACTACGCCGCTATTAGGCGGCTATAACACACTGCCTGTCGTATCTTCGATGCAGTGGGCCGGAACGGCCCCTGCTACTTACGAAGCTACGCGATCCGTCGATGTGATGCATCTGGCCGGCGGAGGGATGCTAGCGCATCCCGATGGACCAGCGGCAGGCTTTGAAAGCATGAAGCTGGGGTGGGAAGCTGCTGTTCAGGGCATCCCCCTAGAGGCGTATGCGGCACAGCATCCCGCACTGCGACGGGCGATTGAGAAATATGGAAGAGGTTGATTCTTCGATGAATACGCAGGGAGATGACCAAGGTCAAGATCAGGTAGGGCGGCTGTTATGCTATTATGGCGATGATTTCACGGGTTCAACGGACGTGTTGGAAGCTTTATTTGCGGCGGGACTGTCCACGGTTCTGTTCCTTGAACCGCCCTCACCGGAGAGGCTGAATACACAGTTTCGTGATGTCGCTTGCTTTGGTGTCGCGGGTGTTGGAAGATCCTTGTCTCCCGAGGAGATGGAGCGGGAACTACGGCCGATTTTTGCCACTTTACAAACAGCGGGAGCCGCTGTCATCCATTACAAAATTTGCTCGACCTTTGATTCATCACCTGGTATTGGCAGCATTGGGAAAGCGATGGAGATCGGTCGGGAAGTATTCGGCGGACGGTATATACCGCTAGTAGTCGGTGTTCCCTATCTGCGGAGGTACACCGTCTTTGGTCAACATTTTGCCGGAACTGGGGTAGGAACGGGAGCAGAGATTCATCGGTTGGACCGCCATCCGACGATGGCTAGACATCCGGTGACGCCGATGGCAGAGGCAGACTTGCGGAAGCATTTGCACGAGCAGACGCTGCTGCGTTCGACTTCTTTTGATCTCCTTGCGCTCGAAGGCGCTTATGAGGAGGTAAAGGGAAGACTTGCCCATCAGATCCAAGCGGAGCAGCCGGACATCGTGGTGTTCGACGTGCTCGATGAGCAGAGGCTCCAAACGACAGGCAGGCTGATCTGGGAGGAAGCCGAGTCTGGTGAAGGACTATTCGTGGTCGGCTCATCCGGAATTGAATATGCGCTTACCGCTGCCTGGAGGGCGGATGAATTGCTGGCTTCCGCCTTCCAAGGGAAGGCGCAGGAAGACGTCAAGGCAGTAGACCGCCTGTTTGTTGTTTCAGGCAGCTGCTCGCCAATCACAGAAAAACAAATCCAGCGTGCTATTGAAGCTGGCTTCATGGGGATTCGCGTCCCTGTTGATGCTCTGCTGCGGCCTGCATTAGCTGCAGAGGCATACGCAAGCTTGCTGGTTGACGTGCAGGCTGCGCTGGAGAGTGGACGGAGTGTTGTGGTGTACTCCGCATCGGGCCCGCAGGATGGGACGATCGCTCTGATCCGTGAGACGTTGGCCGAGCAAGGACTGCGAGCGGAGGATAGCGGTCCTCTCCTCGGCAAAGTGCTTGGCACGTTGACTCGCCAAATCGTGGCGGACATGGGTTTGTCCCGGATACTGATTGCTGGCGGCGATACGTCGGGCTACATTACGCGCGAGCTGGGCATATATGCCCTCTCCTGCAAGGCTGCTCTGGAGCCGGGCGGTCCGCTATGCCGCGCGTATTCTTCGGACTCGCAGTTTGATGGACTTGAGGTTGTACTCAAGGGAGGTCAAGTGGGCGGGGAGCACTTCTTCGAAAGAGTAAAGCTTGCTGACTCGTGCAGCGAACGTAGTTCGTTCAGGAAATGAACGCAGGGCAGCTTGTTTGAGTCATTCTCGTAAAAAAATGTGAAATGTAAGAACAATAAAAAGATGCCAGACACAGGAGTACCTGTGTACTGGCATTTTTTATTCAGAGATGGGTTATAGACCCAAACCAGAAAATCGTAAAATACGGGTATACCGGAATGTGGATTCGCGGTTTCTATTAGAGGACTTCTATGCAAAATTAGAATTATTCGCACATTGGAGCAATTAATATAAGATCGCCCTGTCCGAAAAGTTCATGCCTATGTATGTTATTCTTTCGTTAAGCAGAAACACAAATCATCGCAATGTTAGAAAGGAACGAAAATTAGGAAGAACTGCAACCGCTTACATCATGCATTCGAATAGAGTAATTTGGAGGTACTCCTAATGTTAGTGAAATTTTGGAAAAAAAGAGTTTCAGGTATTTTGGCATTTTGTATGTTTTTCAGTTTGTTTCTTGGAACGGTAGCACCTGCACTGGCTGCAGATGATTCTGGAATGAGTGTTGTGCTGCCTCATCCTCCAGTTTCTACGATCATATGACGATCAATGGTAGCCCCCATGTAACGGGTACGACCTATATGGCTTCCTTGGTGGTGGGGGACAATCCGGTTACCATTGCCGTGATTTCCAAGGAGCAACGGGTGATGGTGTACACCGTCCATATTACACGTCTTGATAGTAAAGCGAATGCGCATTGGTTAACGGTGTTACTACACTTGCAGAGGATAAACTGGCTGAGGCACTCGGGGTACATGTGCTTCGGGACTCGTCAGGACTGCTAGTTTATAGTGATTTCCCTTTTCATTTCTCAGGCAATGATGATGCAGCACTAAAGGAAGAGCTGTTCAATCTGCTGAACCTCCGTTTGAAGGTGGACGGAGAATATGCCGCATTTTTCAATCCGAAGCAGAAGGACTACCGACTTTTACTGCCAGAGGACGGGCATATTCCGGTTATTGATCTCGAGCTTGGGGACGGAACAAGCTTTACGGTTACACAGGCTCGAGAACAGAAGCGACTGTTCTGAACATTGATGGAGTTGGTATTTACACGTTTACGTTTGTGGAAGACCAGAACTCGGACAACGCCTTACAGCAGCTGGCTGGACTCAAAGTATCCATTGAAGGCGAGGCGGAAGTGGAATTCGTGCCTACATGGATTCCTGTAACTTATGTGGATGCTAATGATGGTTATGCTAACGTGAACACGCCAGATCGGACAATTGATAATGATCTGAACACTAGATGGTCGGCGACAAGTCAAGGTGAGGTGAAATGGATCCGCTACGATCTAGGGAATAAAGTAAATGTGCATTCGATGTCCGTGTCAGGTTATCTAGGAAATGTTCAAACCCGCTATATCAGGCTTCAGTCGTATGGTTATGGTCCAACGAAGGATGGCTGGAATGGGTTCTCGGAGGTTCGCTTCTATACCAACCAGGAGCAGGCCAATTTGGATGCTTCCAAATGGGATGAATATTTCGCCCCTTCCTCCAACAAGGTAGGAGACCAGCTTCAGCTCTCTGTTAAGGGAGTATTGTCAGACGGAACAGATTATAATTTCAATCCGGAGACGACCTCCATAGCGTTCTTTACAGATAATGCCGCCATCGCACAGGTAAAATTGTGGCGCCGGGGTTTTAATTGTAGAGAGTGTTTAGTTAAAAGGGGCAGGTCAAATTAAAAATTTGTCTGCCCCTTTTAACGTTCACTTTTTCGATTAGTTATTCGGTATGATGACTTGCTACTACGGTTTGGGGAAATATCCGCGATCGACTGCATGTTCGACCATTGCCGTTACCAACGCTCTCAAGCTTGGCAATTGGGTTAAAAGACTAGCCTTCTGAATGGTGCTCTCGCAGCTATAAAGGTACGGTGAGGTGCGAACCCCGTCGCCTTCCAATAATGGAATTGCTAATTGAACGGCTTCCTTACTGATGTTGTTGCCTTCGGTGATGACCCATCTTTCAAACTCTTTTTGCGGTAAGAGGTCAATCGCATAGCCTAGTTCTCTCAGCGATCCAATCAAAGCATCATAATGTTCTTGAATCGGATTGCAAATGTGGTAGATTTCACCGAAAGTTCGCTGCTTCATTAAGGAAGCCATAAAGTTGCTTGCAAAGTCTATGGGGGAGATATCCAAATAGGCGTCTACGATAGGCGCTTTACCTAGAAGCAGGAATGCCTTGATCATACGGTAGAAATAGTTTTCATGCATATTTTGTTGGAAGCGACCAGATACACTGTGGCAGGACAAATTGCCTGCTCGATATATCGAACATGGTAACCCAGCCATAATGGCATTCATAACGCTTTTTTCTGCTAGAAGCTTACTGTTTGTATATACATTTTCCAGTTGAAAGCTATAAAAGTCCTGAGAACTTTGCGAAACGGTTTCCCAATGCCCGGATGAGGCCATATCTTCGGGTATGCCTAATGTGGAAATGAAGTGGAAGGAAACAGTCGGCCTATCGTGTACCAATCGCAATAGGTTTTGAGTGCCAATCACATTGGTTGCATGAAAATCATCCATATTGCCAAAATGTCTTACATCCGCACCAGCATGGATAATTGAAGTGATTTTAGTAGAAACAAACTTACGGTCTTCGGCCGCCAAGCCTAAGTCAGCATTAGCCAAATCACCCTCGAGTACGAAAATCCTATTCGTATACTTGGCAAAAAACGTTTGCCCCCAATAGGCGTCTAAAATTTCCCAAACCCGAGCTATCCCGTTATGACCCAATTTGGGGCGAACAAGCAAGTGGAGATTAGCATCAGTGGTTGTCAACAGCTCATATATCAAATGTGATCCCAAATATCCGGTTGCGCCAGTTAGCAAAATGTTTGAACCTAAACCGTCTTGACCATGAAACTGCACCTTCGGAAGTATGGGCAGCTCCCTAAGTAGCTTGTACTCGGTGAAAGGCGTTTCTTCAATTTCATCAGCGTCACGGGATAAGATAGATATGTAGGCAGCCAAATCTTTCACGGTTGGATGTTCATACAAATCATTCATTCTCAAGTTGAGGTAATCCTGTTTCAAAGAAGATAGAACAGCCATAACACCTAGAGAGTCTCCGCCAATCTCGAAGAAACTTTCATTGCGGCCAACTCGCGTAAGTCCTAGCGTTTTAGCCCAAACCGATGCAATGTCAAACTCTAATTCGCCAATGGGTTCTTCAAATGGCGTATTCGTCTCTGCGAGATCGATATTATCCATGGCGAGTAGCTTTTTCCTGTCTACTTTGCCAGTTGGTGAGAGCGGTATTTCCTCTAGGCAATAAAAAAAGCTAGGAATCATATAATAGGGGACGTACGATTTTAAATGCGCGCGCAGCTCTGCGCTGGAAACCACGGATTTGATTGAGTAAAAGCAAGAAAGATGCTTCACTGTATTGTTTTCTTGGATAGCGACTACGCTGGCATCGAGAATGGAAGGATGCTTGGACAAAGCGTTCTCAATTTCACCAATTTCAATGCGGAAGCCGCGCAGTTTTAATTGCCCGTCTTTTCGGTATTGAAATTCGAGATTGCCATCGGATAGAACCTTGACGATATCACCCGATTTATAAATTTTGGAATTGGGAGCGCTGCTGAATGGGTTAGTAACGAAAACTTCGTTCGTTTTGTCAGGGAGATTCAAATATCCTTTGGCGAGGGCAAAAGATTCAATGAAAAGCTCTCCTTCTTCCCCGACTTCGGCCAGCGTCCCGTCAGATTTAACTACATAAATTTTGTAATTGCCAATAGGGGAACCGATAGGGACAGTTATGGAATTACTATTCCAATATTCAGTTATTTTAAAGGTCGTTGTAACGACTGTGCACTCTGTTGGTCCATAAGCGTTAAAAATGACGGTATCCATACCAAACTTGTCTTGGAACTTGCGTACATGATCGGTGAGGAGTGCTTCTCCGCCTACGGTAATATTTCTTACCGTTTGCCACATTGATTTTGGATTGGGGATTGTTGTCTCGGTTAGGCGATTAAAAACAGATGTGGGAATACAACCAATGATAGTTATTTTTTTGCTTTCAAGAAGTGACAAAAAAAGGTCAGGAGTTAATTGCTCATCTTTAGTTAAAATAGCAAGCGTTGCACCGTTCAGTAAGCAGTTGAACGTATCTAAAATTGAGGCGTCAAAACTAAAAGTAGAAAATTGAGTAAGCACGTCTACGCTTGAAATCTCCAATTTGTTGGCGAACGTATTTGAAAGATTTACAACGCCTCTGTGAGCGATCAGCGTACCTTTCGGATTGCCTGTGGAGCCGGAGGTGTAAATCACATAAGCCAAATCATCCGGCGTGATGTTCGCATCCTCGAAGCTGGTTTCGCCATTCGCAAAACAGCTTTCTATTGAAATCGGGGTGTCGATACCTAAAGCAAGACATAACTCTGCAGCAGTTTCAATATGGCGCTGCTTGATGATCAATTGTTTGCAACTGGCGTTCTGTACGATGTATCGATTGCGTTCAATCGGATGCTCCGGGTCAATGGGGACATAGACACCGCCCATACGTAATACGCCAAGAATGGAGATAACGGTTTCGGGGCTGCGCTCCATATAAATACCAACAAAATCGCCTTTACGACAGCCGGCATTGGTTAATTCGTTAGCAATCTGCGAGCTTTTTGTGAACAAATCAGCGTAAAGAATGTCAATGTCACCATGGGAGATTGCAACTTTATTTGCGTACCTTGCTGCTACGTGCCGAAAGATGGAGGATATCGTTTCTGTTGCTGGGTAGGCTTCGTCCGTGCGGTTGATTTCACTGTAGATGGATGGTTTTTCTTTGACGAGATTCAGCATGGTCACTCTCCTCAATATGTGAACGATTATATTGGAACGGATTACAGGGCGATAACCGCCATGTAATCCGGAATTCCTATTCGTTTATTCACTTCATCTCGATATCAAATTTGCCTACGATATCACTCAATTCCACTGCAACCGTTGAGAGATTGCTGGCGAAAGTTGAAATGCTTTGTAAAGATGACTCCTGTGTCAGAACCGATTCCATAATTTTGTTAGTACTTTGCGCTGTTTTCCTTGAAATTCCACCCAATTCACCCATCATGGCAGTTACTTGCTCTGTACTTGCAGACATTTCTTGTGTAGCGGATGAAATATCGATAACTTGATTCGACACGACCTGCGATGCATCCAAAATATTAGTAAAGGATTCTCCAGTGCTTTTGGCAATTTCCAATCCTTTTTGGGTCTCATTGGTACCTTGTGCCACGAATGTAGCTGTATTGTGAGTCTCTGATTGAATGTCGGCAACAAGTGTTTCAATCTGACTTGTCGAATTCTTTGATTGATCGGCAAGCTTGCGAACCTCAGCAGCTACAACTGCGAACCCTCTGCCATGTTCGCCTGCCCGAGCAGCTTCAATACTTGCGTTCAATGCAAGTAGATTGGTTTGAGCAGTTAAGTCCTTAATGAGGTTGAGAATGCTACCAATCTCTTCTGATTTCGATTCAAGGAGCTTGATTGTACCTGCGGTAGAAATCGAGTTCGTATTGATTCGACCCATTTGATCCGAGATCGTTTGAGCAGCCATATTGCCTTCTTCGGATAGATTTTTCATAGCATGAGAAGCAGTGGCAACTTCGGTCGCGTTTTGAGCAATGACTTGCAAAGAAGCTGCGATTTCTTCAACGGATCGTCCGCATTCTTCTGTAGAATTTTTTTGCTGGTCGACATGCGTATTCATATCTCTAATTTCTGTTGTGATCAGCTCAATGCTGTGACGATTGTCTTCCGTAATGCTGAACAGTTCGTTGGAAGCGTTGGATACACTTGAAGCTGTTTGTTTAATGCTTGTTAATACTTCGCGAATGTTAGAAAGCATCATATTGAATTTTTGATTTAATTCGCCGAAGCCGCCGTTTTCCTCCAATGTGAAATTGAACTTTCCGTTAGAGGCTTGTTCTATTCCACGCATTAATTGGTTGATCGGCATAAGCGTTCTTCTTGCCACCCAATATTGCGCTCCGCCACAAATCACCAAGGCGATTAAGAGTAAAATGATCGAACTCAGGAGGAACGATTTTTGAGCATCGGGAATCACTTTTGCGTCTACATCTACACCAAAGTAAGCTGTAACATTGCCACTATCGTCAATAATTGGATAAAGAACGCTGACCCATGTACCGTAATCATCTTTATAGTAGGAAGTGAAGGTCTCGGTTTTGGTTTTCAACATGCTTTTTAAACCGTTGGCGATTTCTTTCGGTTGCTCATACATATCTCCGATTTTCAAACCTGCTTCTTTAAAAGCTGTAACAACGTGACTCGGGAACGAGATCAACGACGTTTTATTCCCATCCGCTAGCTCAACCCCAAATATGTAAGCTTGCGCTACATTGGCATTGAAGGCAGTATAACTATCAAATTGCTTGGTTAATCGTTGCTGTTCGTTTGCTTCATAGTTTTTATCGCTTAGTGCTCCCTGGACATCTTTATTAGTTATGCTTTGTGCCCATACGGATGTCATATTATGGGTCTGCGTTCTCAACGTATCTGTTAAAATTTGATTCTGGAAATAAGCGCTGATGGAAATAAGCACTACTCCGATGACTAGCAAATTCAACATCGAGAATAAAAGATTTTTGCCGAAATAGTTCTTGGTCTTCAAATTAATTGCACTCCTTAGATGCTATTTGTTTTGATATAAAACGCTATAATCTGTGAATATCCCCCATTTTTCGACATATTTTTGAAACTCAGTAGGGATAGAGGCATAAAAAAAACCTATCCCAAAGTGTTCGGGATAGGCTTACTATCACAAACTGGCGGTTTGGCAGCCATAGCTTCGAAGCTTTAGGCCCATAACTTTGCGCCCTTACCTTTCGATAAGTTTGCCCTTTACAGTTACTACTTCCTTACAAATTATGACTATTACAAATTATGACTATTATAAGTTAACGATACATTTATGTAAATACTATTTGTTTATATGTATTGTAAACAAGTGTCGAATATGCGACTTTCAGGCCATGCTTAAGTATCGTATTAGGCTTACTGCATAGGTATATTGCATCAGTCACTTCGCATGTAGAGGGGATGTGCCGAACTTCACCTCCGGAAAGCGGCTATCCGGTCCTTTCAATAAGATTCCTCCTTGATTTTTCAGATACATATCGAAGAAATCGAGCATGTAGGCATTGATAATGGCGTTCGCTCTTTGTGGCGCAATCTTACCAGTGATACCTAGCAATTTGAATATCGGAGAAATGAATTGTACGTCGGTAAAGTTCAAATGCTCCGAGTTTTCGAGATAGAGGAATTGCCCTCCTGAAGCGACCGATTCGCGCATGCGTTCAAGTTCTAACTTTTTGTCTTCCGTTACTTGATCCATCCACGCTCTCGTGTTACCCATGCGTTTAAGTTCTTCCTCCGTGTAAACGTGGTGATCCATCACGAGCTTTAAACTTTCGAATTCGCTTTCCGAGTTCATGAACAAAAACGGCTTTCGTAGACTCTCTCGGTCACGCAGTCGATAAAGCGCGCCATCCAAGTCGATGCCAGCCGTGATTCGCCGATCGTAAGAAGCGTCATAAGCCGTTGCTCCGCCGATGGAATGACCGAAAACCCCGACGTGACCTAAATCTATCCTCCCTTTTAGAGGACTTGGCATCTGTCCCGATTGGATGAGTCCGAATTGGTCCAGCACAAACGTTACATCATCGGTTAACATTTTCCCCAACTTGTCGCGATTCCCGCTTTCCGTTCGGTAATCATGGTCGGGGGAGAATAAGTCGTTGGTTGAGCTGGTCGTGATTCGACCGTCAGGAAACTCCGTTGCAAATGTATTGTAGGTGTGGTCGATCACGGCCACGATATATCCATGACTTGCGAGATTTTCGGCTTGCGACGTGTGGAGGAACCTGGAGGAGCCGAAGCCGGGATTCGCAAGGATCAGCGGGTAGGTAGTCTGTGCCGAAGAGACTTCGCCCCCCGAATACGTATGACTGGATACGTACTTCAGGTGCTGCAAAGTAAACCCGGGAAGGCCATAGTTAGCGGCCATATAACGTAATATCCGGGTATCGGGAATTAAAGGAGCATGTTTGTCGGTCCCAGCTTGAGCCGGATACCAGACCTGAACCATCAATTCTCTCTTGCCACCTCCGGCTCCGCCATACATCTCTTCCCTATTGGTGTCCACGAAATGAAACGATTGCACACCTACCTTAAATTCGCCTGTCGGTTCAGATAATTGAAACACAGGAAAAGCATACATAAGACCCGCTGTTGCGACCAGCATGATCGCTACAGCGGCATAAGCAAAACACAATAGGAACCGCGGGATTTGTGTTGGGCTGGATTTTTTCAAATAACGATAGCTTGAAACGGCTAAAAAAATGATCGTTAAGCCATACAAGAAAAATAGCTGAACTCTAAATCCTTCCACCGTCCAATGAATGACCAAAAAAAGTGCGGCGATCCCGCTTGCAACGAAAACTGGCATTCTACGCTGTCCTTTTTTTAATAAGACTGTTAATGCAAACAAGCCGATGTTCGACAACAAAAGCAACAATTCAAACAACCTCATCTTGATTCTCCTTTTATAAAAATCCTATTATTTTGATCCAATCTTATCCTGCCAGAGTGGCCTAAGCTATCGATTTGACTTACATCTACCTTACAATGTTGTAATTCGATCTTACGGGAATAGAAGACTTGTAAAACGGTTTCTTTTCAGCTTGAAAGAGTGCCGCTTAAGGTTATAATAGCTTACAATGGTACTTCATCTAATCTAGTATTTTTAATCGGAAGGGGCCAAGTCTTATGTTTAGTATCTTGATAGTAGAAGATGATCTTAAGCTGGCGCAGCTGCTTCAATCATATATGGAGAAATACGGGTACCGAGCGGAAGCGGTCCATGAGTTCGACCAAGTTCTGGATGTGTTCCGGCGCATTGGTCCGGATCTCGTGCTGCTCGACGTTAATCTGCCCCATTACGACGGCTATTACTGGTGCAGACAAATCCGAACGGTATCCATCTGCCCGATTTTATTTATCTCTGCCCGTGACGGAAAGATGGAGCAGGTTATGGCACTGGAGAATGGGGCGGACGATTATATCGCGAAGCCATTTGATTATGAAGTCGTAATGGCTAAGATTAAGAGCCAGCTTCGTCGCGCTTATGGCTCATATGCTTCTAACAAAAGGGAACGGACTGTGGAATGCACAGGACTCGTTTTGTATCCAGAAAGATTTGAACTAACCTTATCTGGCAAAACCGTAGATCTCAGTCATAAAGAATCTATGCTGATGGAACTACTAATGGAAAGCAGTTCCAAGGTGGTCAGCCGCAATTGGCTTCTGGAGAAGCTGTGGGATGGTCAACAATTCGTTGACGACAACACGCTTAATGTCAATATCACACGCATCCGCAAAAAATTATCCGATCTCGGCATTGAAGAAGCGTTGGAGACCGTGCGGGGAACCGGGTATAAACTGCGGCCTATCTGGAGGGAGGAGCCATGAGGCTGTTTTGGAAAGAGCATGTTCCGTTAGTGTTTATGTATGCCGGACAGCTTCTGCTGACGGTTTATATGTGCCGATTATCCGGTTTCCGAAATACCTTCGATCTTGCGTACATTTGCCTGGTAAATACGGCCTTGTTCGCTTTTTACTTGATATACCGTTATTTCCGTCATTTTAAAATGTATCAGAGGCTGACTCGTCCTCTTTCGTCAATTGACGAATCGACTGGATCTATCGGGAACGCACCGCTCGCGGATGCAGTTGGGCGTCTGCTCCAGGAGAAGTATCGTCTCTATCAGAACGATATAGAAAGGTACCGGAAGAAGCTAACAGACCATATCACCTTTATCAATCAGTGGGTTCACCAGATGAAAACCCCGCTATCCGTTATGCACCTTGCGGTTCAGCAAGAAACCGATCCCTTTTTTGACAGCATGCGAGAGGAAATAGATAAGTTGAAGAAGGGGCTTGACACGGTGCTCTATACATCGCGGTTGGATGCGTTCGAGCAGGATTTCGTGGCGGAGCCGGTGGATCTTCGTCAGTTGGTCGGAAAAGTGGCAGCTGAACACAAAAATGTGTGGGTCCGCAATAAGGTTTTCCCGGAAATCCAAGTGGATGACGGACTGATGGTCATGTCCGATGACAAGTGGCTCGCATTCGCGCTCGGCCAATTAATTACCAATGCCGTACGGTATTCGGCCGGCATAAGCAGTCATATCAGGATTACTTCCGAAGTGCGCGGACAGCAGGCGGTTCTTGAGATTCGGGATCATGGTGTCGGCATCCCGAAACAGGATATCAAGCGGGTGTTTGACGCGTATTTTACAGGGGAAAACGGAAGACGGTTCGGCGAATCTACCGGCATGGGGCTCTATCTGGTTCGGGAGATCGCCTTGCGACTTGATCATCGCGTCGAGCTTGAATCTGAGCAGGGACAAGGAACAGCAGTACGTATATGGATGGGAATCGCGCATGTTCAAACGCTATGAACATGCTTTTTCATTACAATATTGTAAGATTCGTTTAAGCATAATCGATGGGATCGTGACATGGGATCGGTTATGATGATGCGAGAGTCATAGAAACTGGAAATTCCGACTTCGTGAAAGGAAGAATAATGGATATGGATATGCTAATCGTGCGCAATCTAGGAAAAGTTTATGATGGCAGCGGCATTGCGTATAGGGCGATGAGTGACATGAACCTGGTTGTCGAAAAAGGCGAGTTTGTTGGCATTATGGGTCCATCAGGCAGCGGCAAAACAACCCTGCTGAATGTAGTATCCACAATCGATACGCCTACTTCTGGAGAAGTGTTGATTCAAGGGGAGAATCCCCATTTATTATCCAAACACGATCTGGCCCTGTTTCGCAGACGGAAATTGGGCTTTGTCTTCCAGGATTTTAATTTGCTAGATACGCTGACGATCGGGGAAAATATCATCCTCCCGCTTACGTTGGATGGGAAAAGTGTGAAAGAGATGGACGCCAAACTTCATCTAGTGGCCGAAAAACTGGGCATCACCCCAATTCTGCATAAACGAACCTATGAAGTATCGGGAGGGCAGAGGCAGAGGGCGTCCATTGCAAGGGCGATCATCCATACCCCTTCGCTGCTGCTGGCCGATGAGCCGACAGGAAATCTCGATTCCAAATCTTCACGTGATGTCATGGAAACGATGGAAGCCATCAACCAAGCCGATCATACGACCATGCTGCTGGTTACCCATGACGCTCTCGCGGCGAGCTACTGCCACCGGGTCGTATTCATCAAGGATGGTCGGCTCTATAATGAATTTTATCGGGGGAACAACCGGCAGGCCTTCTTCCAACAGATTATCGATATGCTTTCGCTAATGGGAGGGTTAAATAAATGACGTTGCGACAATTCGCCTTCCGCAATGTTAGCCGGAACAAACGGACATATGCCGCTTTTTTTCTGAGCAGCACATTTTCGGTGATGATTTTTTTCATTTATGCCGTTTTTATTTTTCACCCTGCAATTAAAAATTCTGGTTTCAATTGGTCGGCCCTTCAGGAAATGACGGTTGCGGAATATATTGTCTATGTGTTCTCCATCTTTTTCGTATTCTACTCTGTCAGCGCCTTCCTGAAATCCCGCAAACGGGAATTCGGCGTGCTTATCATGCTCGGCATGACCTACAATCAGCTGCGTTGGATCGTCTTTATCGAAAGCATGGTGATCGGATTCGCTTCCATAGTGGGGGGGCTTGCCGCGGGACTGCTGTTCGCCAAACTATTCATGATGATCGGAGCCGATCTGATGCAGATGAGCCCGTTGCCATCCTACATGCCTAGCCAAGCAATTCTGCTCACGCTGTCTGCATTCGTGCTGTTGTTTGTCGTCATCTCCGCGTTCACTGCCGCATTCGTACGAGCCAGCAAGCCCATCGATCTGCTGAATGGCAGTGCCAAACCGAAGTCTGAGCCTAAAGCTTCCGTTTTTCTTTCAATCACGGCGTTCTGCCTGCTTCTTGCGGGATACATCATCTCGTTCCTGGTGCAAGGAGCTTCGGTCGTTTTCGCTCTTTTGCCGGTCGCAGTATTGGTCATCATCGGTACGTATTTGATGTACGCACAGTTGAGCGTGTTTGTGATTCGTACGTTAAGAAACAATCGCTCTGTCTTTTTGCGCAAAACGAATGTGCTGGTTTTGTCCGACATGACGTATCGCCTGAAGGACAACGCTCGCATGTTCTTTCTCGTGACGATCGTTTCGACAGTAGCGATTTGCGCTATGGGCGGTTTGATGGGATTTCTGGAAACCATCCACAAGCAAATTTCGGATGCTTATCCGTTCGCCTATACCTATAGTCAAACTAACGGGGATGCCGAGCAAGCAGCCCATCAAACGAAAATAATCGAACAAGCGCTTCTAGAACGGGGGATTCGTTATGATAAATTGACCGTTCAAATAGCGAACTTCGAATTAATAGATGGACAATCGCTGAACTTCATCCGCTTGTCCGAGTATGCCAAGCTTGCGAAAGCCTTGGATTATCCAGTCTTGTCGCTTCAGGGAAATGAAGCGGCGGCTATCTGGACGATGAAGAACCGGCCGTTTCCGGAACACGAGTGGTCAGTTAAGGGGGCATCGATCATACTGGATGTGAAACAAACCGTCGGCAAGGCGGTCACGCCAATGATTGTCGATGAACCGCTGTTAATCGTCCAGGATGGGATACTTGACTCCTTAGGCAATCCGAGAAATGATCAGCTTATAACTGCTTACGATACGGACAGCGCCAATTCAACGGCGGACACGGGGGAGGCCATCGCTGAGAAGCTCGGAAATGCTCAAACCTCTAATTATTGGTTTGCATCCCCTGCCTATTCGGAAGAACAGATGAAGCGGACTTATAAGCTGACACTTTTCGTCGGGGGGTTTGTCAGCTGCATATTTTTTGTTGCATCGGGAAGCTTTCTCTATTTCCGGCTGTTTACCGATCTCAACGATGACAAGATGAAGTACCGTTCCATCACGAAGATCGGATTAACCGACAAGGAGCTCGAGAAGGTGGCCACTCTACAGATGGCTCTGTTGTTTTTCGTACCGCTCGCGATCGCGTTCATTCACAGCTCGGTTGCGCTCTACGCTCTGCATAGCCTGCTTCATGCACCGGTTGTTCAATCGGCCATTACGGTCTGTATCGTCTTCCTTGCCGCGCAAATCCTGTACTTCCTATTGATACGTGCCCGTTATTTAAAGCATTTGAAACAATCAGCGGGGGGTTATTGACTTATAGATTATAAAACGACTTCCCGTAATTTACCTGTATTTTCTCCATCTAATCACGAAAATACCTCATATTCGAGCACATTAACTGCAGTTTTTACATCTAAATGTCATGCGGAGTGGGACATCCCCTTCCATGCATGTAGGCACATTATCTAGGTTTCTCTGCAAGTAGCACGAAATTCATCCCCTGAGAATTTTGTGCTATAATGAACCCGATTAAGGCCAGGAGATGATAACTAGAATGGTGCTGCGCAAGATCTATCGGAATTATTTGCAAAATAACTTGTTCATGAGGCTGTTGCTCCTCTTTTCATTGATTACTGTACTAACGATTATTTCGTTTTCTTATTTTATGTACTATTCGATGTCTCAAGCGGCGATTAATAGAGAGCTGGATATACAGAAAAAAGCACTGACGAACGTTAATAACTATTTGGGTGGAACTTATGATGTAGCCCAGTCGATCCTTTTTGGCCTCTATCGGGATAGTTCGCTGGCTTCGGGTGTATCGTTTATGCTGCAGCATCCTTTTCAAGAATATGTGCAGCATAGTCTGGAGCAGTATAATTTAGGCGGCAACAGCATGTGGAGTGATGGGCTGCAATATTTTAAAAATCAGGTGGAAGATAACAAAAATATTAGTAATTTGCTGTTATATAGCGAGGATCAGCAGACTTTATATGCGCTGGGTCGCAATGGGCAGATGAAATTCGTTCCCACGAATCGCGCACGCTCTTATATTCCAGATGTGATGGCTCTCGAAAGCAAAAGTGTAGAATTGCCTAATGTTTGGCTGCGTGAAGCGATCGGGCAATGGGATCCCAACCTATATGCGATTCGAACGCCGATTACGGACAAGTTAACGCTGAAGACGATTGGCCAGCAGGTCGTTTATTATAGTACGGATGCGATCTGGAAGATATTGCAGAACGATAAGGACGAGCTGAAAGGGACGCTTCTTGTCTTGGCGCCGGACGGCGGTGTGCTCTTTGATTCTTCGAATCAATACGTTGGCAAGCCGTATCCATATATGGATACGATTAATGCCATGTATGAGAATAGTGGTTCGAGCCAAGGCGACTATGTGACAAAGCTTACGCAAAGCAAAGGGAATTTCAGCACGGTCAGCATCATTCCCCGCAAGGAACTGGAGGCTACCTCGAAGAAAATCCGCAGTACGATTGTACTCATTAGTGCCATATGTATCTTTTTCGCCATCCTGATTCCGTTCCTGGTTGTGATGAGTGTCGCCAAGCGGACCAATCAAATCATCCGATTTACACGAAAGGTGAAGCAAGGTGACCTCAGTGTGCGAATACCCGATGTGCGGGAGGATGAGATTGGGCAAATCTCACGGAGTTTTAATGAGATGATTGAGGAATTGAACCTCTATATTGATCGAGTCTATAAAGCGAACATTAAGCAAAAGCAGACGGAACTGACGGCGCTGCAAGCTAGGGTTAACCCTCATTTCCTCTATAATACACTGGAAGTGATTCGGATGCGGGCTATCTCGCAAGGTGCACATGATGTTGGGGAAATGATTTACAGCTTATCGGCGCTGTTCCGAAGTTTTGTCCAACAGAAGAAGGTTTATACGCTTCAGAATGAGTTGGAAGCCTGTCGTCTGTATCTGGAACTTTTTCAAATTCGGTATAAGGATAAATTCACGTATACGATGGAGTGGGACAGGCGGCTCGGGTCTGTGCGTGTGATGAAAATGTCGCTGCAACCGGTCATTGAGAATTACATTGTACATGGTTTGCGAAGCGAAAGCTCGGATAATCAGCTGCAGATCCGAGTGAAGCAGGTAGGAGCCTTTCTACATGTGGAGATTGAAGACAATGGCAACGGCATTACGCCACAGCGGCTCCATGAATTGACGTTATTCCTGGAAGATGAGGAATTGGAAGGAGAGTCATTTGGGCTCAGAAGCATCAATCAACGGCTTAAACTGTTGTATGGCAATGAATACGGTGTGAAACTACATAGCCATCCAGGCCAAGGAACGATTGTTGAAATCTGGTTGCCGATGGACGGTGGAACGGAGGTGGACGATGTTTAGGGTTTTTCTTGCGGACGATGAACCTTTCATTATAGAAGGGTTGTATGACATTATTGATTGGGCGGAAGTTGGCTTGGAGATTGTGGGGCATGCCAGCAATGGACAGAAGGCTTTGGACGCTTTACGAGAAACCTCGGTCGATATTTTGGTGACGGACATTTCCATGCCGATTATGAATGGACTAGACTTGATTCGGCATGCAAGAACGGTTCACCCAGAACTGAAAGTGATCGTGCTGAGTGGATTTGATGAGTTTACATATTTGAAAGAAGGCATGCAGCTAGGCATCGAAAATTATTTGCTCAAACCGATTAACATCCAAGAACTCAAGGCTTCGCTACTAAATACCGTAGAGAAGCTGAATACCATGAACGAGACGCAGTTGGTTCAGGCATACAGCAAGCAAATTTTGAAAGACAACACGCTGCATCGCTGGCTGACGCAGCAGATTGCGCCGCTCGAGTTCTATGAACGTGCAGAGCTTCTAGGCATCAACTTAGCATACCCCTACATGGTCGCAGCGGTTCTGCGAATGCCTGTCCATGCAGACAAGGGCTTAGAATGTATTACGTCGCGGCTGAATACCTACGAATGGGTGACCGTTTTCCTTGATATGGACGGTGATATTCTGCTGCTTGCATCCATGGATCAAATTGACGAGGGGAAAAAAGAACTGATGGCGTTGCTCCAGCTCCTTCATACCGAGTTTCAAGACCAATCGGTACGTATCTCTGTGGGGACTGTCGGTCATCTGCCGGATGGGGTTACGCAAAGCTATGAAACCGCCAAAAAAGCGCAGGAGTATTTCTGGATATATCCGGAGCTGTCACTAATCGATTATCAGGAGTTGGCTATGCATCAGGAGGATCCTAAGGTAGATTTCTCAATCATTGATTGGCCATCCTATGCCAAGCTTATTATTACCAAAGATCTAGAAAACCTGCGTGCCTGCATTCATAACGACTTTAAGCGAATTCAAGCTTTGCCAGGAATTACACCGCACGATTTTCAGAATATTGCTTTTGAAATGGTCATTCATTTCAAGTTGGAAATCAAAGCAATCCGTCATACAGAAGAACTGGAGGCGTATCATCTTGCTTTTGACCAGATTCGCAAGGCGGTCGCGCTGGAAGAATTGGAAGCTGCCATCCTGAAGATTGCCGAGACGACAATTGGCTTCTTGGTTTCGGATGTTCGAAGTCCGATTGTGCAGCAGGTGTTGAGATATGTGCAGCAGTCCTACGCAGAGGAGCTTTCGCTCAAAATGCTGGGTGCTCACTACCACATCCATCCCGTTTACTTAGGGCAGCTGTTTCAGAAAGAGATTAATGAAACATTCACGGAGTATATGAACCGTTTCCGAGTAGAGAAGGCGAAAGAACTACTCAAGACAACGCATGAGAAGGTACATCAGATCGCCAAAGAGGTAGGTTACTCCGAATTGGGTTACTTTTATAAACAATTCAAAAAATATGTAGGGATCTCGCCAACGGATTATCGTGGATTGCTCTAGGAATACTTAGAAGCAGTCTTTTTTTTTACCACATTAGAAAGTATAAGTTTTCGGTTCCCGAAAACGTCTTGATAATTGGCGATAAAAACTACCTTTAAAACGCGGTCGCTCATCCTCGAAGTGCTTCGATAGAAGTTTTTCTCATCTAATAGAAGATGGTAGCGTTTTTTTTCTTTAGTTTAGACAGGGTTTATTTAGTTTATCGTCTATTTGTAATTGCTTTCATGCAGTACTGTAAATATAGCCCCAACGGGCGTAGACAAACAGACGAGTATTCACTAGGGAGGACTCAAAAAATGAAAAAAAGTTTGGTCACAACACTTGGATTGACATTAGCTGTTTCTATGACGCTTAGCGCTTGCGGCAGCAAAGAGGCCGATAATGCGAAAGGGAATGCGACAGCGAATAAACCCGTTGAATTAATTTGGTATACAATCGGAACGCCACAGAAAGATGTGGATCGCGTAATGGCTGAAGTCAGCAAATACACCGCAGAGAAAATCGGTGTTACGGTGAAGATGAATATGACGGATTGGGGCGATTATGCTCAAAAAATGCAAGTTATGACGGCTTCCGGCACACCTATGGACATAATGTTCACGTCTTCATGGGCATTTGATTATGTGCAAAATGCACGTAAAGGTGCATTCAAGTCGATCGACGAGTTGCTGCAAAAAAATGGACAAGGCATCGTCAAAGCATTGGATCCTGCTTTCCTTAACGGCTCCAAAGTAGATGGTCACAATTACGGTGTTCCTGCGAATAAAGAGCTGCCGGCACAAGACGTATGGCGTTTCAACAAAACGCTGGCGGATAAATATAGCCTTAGCTTAGATAACGTGAAATCATTGGAAAGCTTAGAGCCGCTCCTTTCAGCGATTAAAGCGAAAGAGCCGAACATTTACGGATTGGCTGTTGATAAAAACTATATGCCGTATGTGCCTTATGACTACATCATTGAGAAAATGCCTATGGCTGTTAGCGTAGACAATAAAGATTTGAAAGTCGTTAACATTCTCGACACGCCAGAAATGAAACAAGCTTTGAAAACAATGAATAAATATTACAAAGCAGGCTACATTCCAACGGAAGCATCCACGCTGACTTCCTTGAATGATGTTCAAGTGACGGGCAAGTGGTTCGCAGATAAAGCGACGAATCAACCTTTCGCGGACAACCTTTGGTCAGCAAGCTATGGATACCCGGTCGTATCCAAACCAGCTAGCCCTGCTCTTATTTATAACTGGTCTGTTATGGGCTCCATGCAAGCAATCTCGGCTAACTCCAAATATCCGGAGAAAGCAATGGAATTCCTGAACCTGCTTAACACAGATCCAGTGCTTCGCAACATGGTTGATTCCGGAATTGAAGGCGAGCACTACAAAAAAGTCGGCAATGACAAAATGGAAAACCAACCGGCATCCAAAAACTACGATATGCCTACGTTCTCCCTTGGTAATGTACTTTTGACATACAAAGATGTGAAAGACCCTGAGAACAAATGGGAAGAGTTCAAGAAATTTAACGATACAGGCGTACCTGCTCCGCTTCTTGGCTTTAACTTCGATCCAACTAAAGTCATCAACGAAATCGCCGCTGTACAGAACGTGAAAGAAGAGTTCTGGGCAACACTGATGACGGGTACTGTTGATCCGGATAAATACATTCCGCTTGCAAACGAGAAATTCAAAGCAGCTGGATTGGATAAAATTATGACAGAAGCACAAAGTCAAATTGACGCTTGGAAAACAGCTAACAAAAAATAGAGGCAAGCCCGAGGATGAGGTGAATGTTCTGCATTCACCTGATCTTTGTCTTGTTATCAAAGGAAGGGGTGATTGTATGAACAGAATAGGAACTTTTTTCAAAGATGTTAAACAAAGCAGAGTGCTGCTGCTCATGGCATTACCGGCAACGCTTTGGTTCCTGTTCTTCTCGTATTTACCGATGGCAGGCATGGTGATTGCTTTCAAGCAGTACCGTTACAGCCGTGATGGATTTTGGGCAAGTATTGTGGAGAGCAAGTGGGTTGGCTTACAGAATTTCAAATTCCTTTTTAGTACGAACGACGCTTATATCATTACGCGCAATACGCTGCTATACAACATTGTGTTCATTATTGCAGGTCTGGTGCTGTCCGTTGGACTCGCCATTGTGTTATCCGAAATTACGAATAAAAAGCTTGCTAAGCTTTATCAAACAGGTATGTTCATGCCCTATTTCTTATCATGGGTCATCGTTGGCTATTTCGTATTCAGTTTCCTAAGTGTGGATAAAGGAATGCTTAATCATATACTCCCTTGGTTTGGCGTGGATCCGATTCGTTGGTATAACGACAAGACGTATTGGCCACTGATCATTATTCTCGTGTACCTCTGGAAATCAGTTGGTTACAGCTCTGTTGTGTATTTGGCTGCCATCATGGGGATCGATAAATCGCTATACGAAGCAGCGATGATTGACGGTGCGAGCAAATGGCAGCAAATCCGCCACATTACCTTCCCGATGTTAAAACCATTAATGACGATTCTGACGCTGCTGGCGATCGGACGAATTTTCTATGCAGACTTCGGACTGTTCCTGCAAGTGCCTAGGGATTCCGGAACGTTATACTCCGTAACTAACGTTATTGATACGTACGTATACCGGGGCCTTAAATCTACGGGAGAAATCGGCATGAGTACAGCGGCTGGCTTGTATCAGTCTGTGATCGGCTTCATTCTCGTGATGACTTCGAACTATGTCGTTAGAAAATTCGATAGAGACAATGCACTCTTTTAACCTAGGATTTCGGAAAGGAGGAACTGGCTATGAATGCTGTCAAACCGATGAAAAAACAAGACTTTCATAAATTACCGCCACTTTTGAATATGTTCGCTCATGGGGCCGCAGGTCTGTTTACCCTTGCCTGTGTGTTCCCGTTTCTGTTTGTGACGATTATTTCGTTCACGGATGAGAAATCGCTGAATACGAACGGATATAGCATCTTTCCGGAGAAATGGAGCCTAGAAGCATACCGTTATCTCTTCAAAGCAGGCGATCAATTGCTGATGTCCTATGGGGTCACCATACTTGTGACGGTTGTAGGTACGCTTGTCAGCTTAATTCTGACCTCTACGTTCGCTTATGCAATTTCGCGGAAAAGTTTTCCATTCCGAAATTTCTTCGGCTTTTTCGCTTTTTTTACAATGCTCTTCAACGGCGGACTTGTGCCGACTTATATTGTAATGACGCAATTGCTCGGGCTTAAGGATTCCTTGTGGGCTTTGGTGTTGCCATTAGCAGGCAATGCCTTCTACATCATGATTATGCGTACGTTCTTTAGTACATCTGTACCAGACGCGATTATTGAATCGGGTAAAATCGATGGAGCCGGCGAATTCGGCATCTTCATTAGGCTCGTGCTGCCCTTATCCCTGCCAGGACTCGCGACGATCGGCTTGTTCAGTACCCTGGGGTACTGGAATGATTGGTTCAATGCGCTGCTGTACATCGACACGCCGAACTTGGTGCCGCTGCAATCAATGTTGATGCGGATTGAGAACAGCATGCAGTTCCTGCTTCAGAATACGAGCAACCCTTCAGTTGGCATCGGCTTGCTGCAATCACTGCCGCAGGATACTTCACGGATGGCGATGGTCGTGCTTGCGACTGGACCGATTATTTTCGCATATCCGTTCTTCCAGCGTTACTTCATTCAAGGCTTGACGATCGGTGCTGTAAAAGAGTAGTGCCTTAAACCAACTTCGTAGAATATAGAATGTGGAGGATTTACCGTGGAACAATTCAGACTGCCCAAAATTCCGATGCCTAAGCTGGAACTGCCCCAAGCCATTCAAGATGTCTTGTTGGAAGCCGAAGAAAAGCTGGCACATCGTCCTAAACTCTTGCAATTATTTAAAAATTGTTTTCCAAATACATTAGAAACAACAACGAAGCTGATGCCAGACGGCACTACGTTTGTCATCACGGGAGATATCCCAGCATCCTGGCTGCGTGATTCTGTCGAACAGGTTATGCATTACGTGCCCTTTGCCAAAGAAGATACGGATCTTCAACGCATCATAAGCGGTTTAATTAAACGTCATGTTCAATACATTCATATTGATCCTTATGCGAATGCGTTTAATGAGTCGGCCAATGACTGGCATTGGAACAAAGCAGACCAGACAGAGATGTCTCCATGGGTATGGGAGCGTAAATTTGAGCTCGATTCCTTATGTTTCTCGATGCGTCTGGCGTATGCGTATTGGAAGGAAACCGAATTGACGGATATCTTTGATGCTGGCTTCAAAGCAGCGATGGTGAAGATTTACGAGTTGTTCCTAACCGAGCAGCATCACTTCGAGAAATCGCCTTACCGATTTACACGTAATAATGGGATACCGACCGACTCGCTGCGCAATAATGGCTTAGGCATGCCTGTGAATTATACGGGAATGGTATGGTCCGGCTTCCGCTCCAGCGACGATGCGTGTGACTTTCACTACAACATTCCAGCGAATATGTTCGCGGTAGTCGCTCTTCGCCACATGCAAGAATTCGCGGAATGGGTGTTCCGTGACATGGATTTCCTGGCACAACTCAAAGCACTTGAAGCAGACATTGATCATGGCATTCAATTGTATGGGATTTATCGTCATCCGACATTTGGTCCCATTTATGCGTATGAAACGGACGGCTTCGGCAATCACTGCCTGATGGATGATGCCGGGACGCCAGGACTTATGTCGATTCCTTATCTAGGCTACGTGGCCGCGGACGACCCTATTTATCAAAATACAAGACGCTTTGCGCTCAGCAAAGAGAATCCATTTTATTTTGAAGGCAAGGTAGCTAGAGGTATTGGAAGTCCGCATACACCAGATGATTACATTTGGCATATGGCTCTATCCATGCAAGGGATTACGGCATCGACGGCGGAAGAGAAGCTAGAGATGATCGCGATGCTGGAGGCGACAGATGCGGATACGGGATTCATGCATGAAGGTTTTCACGTTGATGATCCAACCATTTTTACACGCAAATGGTTTGCATGGTCGAACAGCCTGTTCTCTCAATTGGTTTATCAAGCTATGAAGGATGGTCTTCTATGAGTCGTCCGGTCCTTATATTCCATGAACCCGGATTCCCGAGCAGTACGTGGAGCGATGTGCCCATCGAGCAGTTGACGGCGCAAGGAGCAATTGTCGTTGGTGTCCATGAGCTTGGAGAGGCACTGCGATCAGCTCCCCACGGATGTTTCGTCAATTTGCATGCGCCGTATTTTCCGAAAGAGGCGTGGACAGACATTCTGGCGTTCTTGCAGCGCGGTGGCGGCCTGCTGAGTATTGGCGGCGCAGCCTTCAAGCATCCTGTTCGCTGGGAAAATGAGAATTGGCATGTGGAGTCGGAGCAGACGGGCTATCACCAGCAGCTGCATATTCATGAGATACTGCGGGTTGAAGATAAGCAATTCCGCTCTTATTCCACGTCGGAAACTTTACCGCTGCTGGAAGGGCAAGAATCCTTATTCGCGCTTGCCGATACTTGGAATATGGTGCCGCATACGACGCGAGACAGTGATTTGCCTCATCAGATGGGTGCTTCGGGTACGATGAGCACACAGATTTATCCGCTTCTGAAAAGCATTGGCAAGAGAGGACGCGAAATAGCGGCTCCTGTCGTCCTATGGGAAAATTCGCGCGGTGCGTTTATCGGTTCGCGCTGGATGTTCGTTAATGTGCCGCTGAGTCCCTCATTTTGGAGCGAAGGCGGCGCGCAGAAATTGGTCCAATGGGCGAGATTCTGTGCGAGCGGTGTGACAGAGCTGTGGATCAAGCCGAATTATGCCAGCTATGAACCTGGTGAGCACGCGATGCTTACAATTCAAACGCAGCTAATCGGAGATAACGATGGCACTAAAGCGTGGACACTGGATCTTCGTGTCGAGCATGAGAAGGGTATGCAAGATGCTTGGACGCATCGTCTCACCGCTCAAGTTAACAAAGAATTCAACGTGTTGCGCATTCCTGTACCGCTTGAAATACAGCGTGGTTTGTATCGCGTAACGTGTACGGCAATCTCCGAGGATGGCGAACAGCGCATACTTCGCCAAGGATTCTGGGGGCACGACGCGGGGCTTCTTGCAGAAGGTCAGCCCATTACTTGCGGACGCGATTATTTCATCAAGGATGGTCGTCCGCTTCCCGTAGTTGGCATGACGTACATGACGTCCGATGTGGCTCGCAAATTCCTATTCCTGCCGAATAGCGATGTCTGGGATCGGGATATGGCCCAAATGGCCAAAGCAGGCATTAACTGGATTCGTACGGGGATTTGGACCGCTTATCGTAATATCATGCAGGTTGATGGCCATGCTTCGGAAGAAGTATTGAGAGCAATCGATGCCTTCCTCCTGACAGCCAAAAAACATGATCTACAGGTAACGTTTACCTTCTTCTCCTTCACACCTGAAACTTGGGAAGGGGAGAATCCCTATCTCGATCCGCAAAGTGTGGAAGCGCAGAAGCGGTTTATCCGCTCCATCGTTTCCCGACATGTGGCGACGACTCATGTGGATTGGGACCTGATTAACGAGCCATCGATGTTCGATCCCGCTCAAATATTCTCGGATGGACCTCGTTCCAGTCGGGATAAGTATGAGAGGAAAGCTTTCATTACGTGGCTTAAGCAGCGGCATGAGCGCATCGAAGAACTGCAAGAACGCTGGAATATGACGCCTGCGCAGCTTCCGACGTATGAAGCAGCCGTAATTCCCGAAGCGTCTGATATCAATTTCGATGTGCAAGACATGCACCGGGCGAAAAAAGGGACACGTTGGCTGGATTACTGCTTATTCTCGATGGAGATGCACAACCAGTGGGCCAAACAACTATACGATACTATCAAAGACATCGTTCCTGGGCATCTTGTTGTAGTTGGTCAAGATGAAGCTCTTGGCGCGCAGCGGCCTTCACCGCTTTTCTACGAAGAAGCGGTAGATTACACCACCGTCCATTCGTGGTGGCTGAACGATAACCTTGTTTGGGATGGCATCTTTGCCAAAACAGCCCATAAACCGAATGTGATTCAAGAGACGGGCATTATGTATGTCGAGACCCCGGATGGACGTGCGAAACGTTCGGAGAACGAGCTGCGCAGTATGCTGGAGCGCAAATATGCTTACGCCTTTGCAACGGGGGGCGCAGGAGCCATTCATTGGATTTGGAACACCAATTTCTATATGGACAATGCGAACGAGTCTCACATTGGAGCGCTTCGTGCTGATGGCACAGAGAAACCGGAAGCGGATGTTTCCTATGATTTCGGCCGCTTCATGGGCGAGATCAGAGACCTATTCCAGGAGCGGGAGCTGGAAGACATTGTAGCTGTATTCCCTTACTCCAACGATTTTTCCAATCGGAAACTGGCATTCGATGCCACGACGGCCATGACGCGTGTGCTGTCATACGAGATGAAGCTGCCGTTCCGCGCAGCTTCGGAATATCATCTGGAGGGGCAACCTGCGAAGCTGATTATACTCCCAAGCGCACATAATTTGGATGAAGGAGCTTGGGTGAAGTTGATTGATAATGTGAAGCGCACAGGTGCGACATTATTGGCAACAGGCCCAATCTCCCTTGACGCGTACTGGAAGCACAAGCCGCGTCTCGTCGATGAGCTTGGTGAAGCAGAACTTCACAATGTACGTCGAGAAGAAATGCTTGACCTGGAAGGCACTTCACTGCATGTCTCCTATAGTCGGCGCCGAATTGCCGAAACGTTAAAAGAAGTACGTGTTGGAAGTTCGGAAACGAAGACAGGCGTTCATGGGGATCGTGTTGTCGATCTTCCTTTGGGCAATGGCCGATTGATTTGGAGCCCGCTGCCAGTCGAAATAAACGATCGGATGGACACCGTAGCGACACTTTACCGTTATGCCGTGAATGCTGCCGAGTGCAGCAGCGGATTGGAGTGGCTTGAAGGCGATATCCCGGGTATTTACGGAAGAAAACTGAGCTTCAAGGACGGTTTCTTGTATGTCTTTGTCTCAGAATTTGCCTGGGATGTGGCTGTCAAAGTTCGGGACACCGATAGTGATGCTACGTATGCCTTTACATTGGAGAAAGAGCGTTCCGTGCTCTTTGCTGCAGATAAACAGGGGCAAGTGATTTCCATTTACCGCCCAGATGAAGTCCATATTGAAAGGAGCTAACCCATGAGTACGAAGCGAACGGCTCATATCATTTCCCATACCCATTGGGATCGGGAGTGGTACCTACCTTATGAGAAGCACCACGTGCGTCTAGTTAAACTAGTAGATACGTTATTAGATAAAATGGATGAAGATGAGAGCTATCGCAGTTTCTTTCTCGATGGTCAGACGATTATTCTGGAAGATTATTTGCAGGTTAGACCCGAGCAGAAAGATCGCTTAACTCAATTCATTAAGGATGGCCGCATTCTTATCGGGCCTTGGTATATTTTGCAGGATGCCTTCCTGACGAGCGGCGAAGCCAATGTGCGCAATATGCAGATTGGGCATCAGGATGCAAAAGCGTATGGCGATGTTTCCAAAATCGGTTATTTTCCCGATACGTTCGGCCTAGTCGGGCAGACACCGCAATTGATGCAGCAGTCTGGTATTACGAATGCTCTATTCGGTCGAGGCGTGAAACCGACAGGATTCAACAACACCGTATCCGATGGTGATTTTGAATCCTCCTTCTCGGAGTTGATTTGGGAGGGGCCAGATGGTTCCCAGGTGTTAGGTATTCTCTTTGCCAACTGGTATTCGAACGGCAATGAGATCCCAGTGGATAAGGAAGAAGCCAAGGCTTATTGGGAACGCAAATTGGCGGACGCGGAGAAATATGCCTCGACTGGCGAATTGCTCTTCATGAATGGCTGCGATCATCAGCCTGTTCAGCAGGATCTGCCGGAAGCAATTCAGGCTGCGAGCGAGCTTTTTCCGGATACAACTTTTGTCCATTCGAATTTTAACGATTACTTGGCGGCCGTTCAGCGTTCAGGGAAGCAGGAGCTTTCGACGGTCAAAGGCGAACTGCGCAGTCAACGGACGGACGGCTGGTCAACGCTCGTCAATACGGCTTCGGCGCGCGTGTACTTGAAACAGATGAATCAACTCGGACAAGCGATGTTGGAGAAAGTGGCTGAGCCTCTTGCCGCATTCGCCCATGTCCTCAAAGTCGGGGAGAAGTACCCCCACCATCTGTTCACGTATGCTTGGAAAACCTTAATGCAAAACCACCCGCATGACAGCATTTGCGGCTGCTCGGTGGACGAAGTGCACCGTGAAATGGTCACTCGCTTTGATAAGAGTCGACATGTTGCCGAAGCCATTATCGATGACAGCAAGCAAGCTATTGCGGACGCAATTGATACGTCCGACTTTACGCTAGCGGGCGAAAGTGCTCTGCCCGTAGTCGTATTTAATACGTCGGGTTGGGAACGCTCGGGTGTTGTCAGCATCGAGATCGATGCTTTACGCCTGTATTTCCGAGATGGCTATACACTGGAAGAAGCGAGCGCTTTTGCCAAAGCGGCGGATATCACAGGGCGAGTACTCGTAGATGCGTCTTCGCAGCCTCTCCCATGCACAACCCAGGATCTCGGCTTGCAATTCGGATACGATTTGCCGGAGGATAAGTTCCGTCAGCCGTATATGTGCCGAAAAGTAAGATTGACTTTCGAAGCTGACAAAGTGCCAGCACTAGGCTTGAAAACTTACGCTTGGGTGAAGAAGGAAGTACAATTGGCTGATTCTTCGTTGTTTACTAATGAGCGGATCATGGAAAATGCTGCAATCATGATTGAAATCGCGGATAACGGCTCCTTCACGCTGACGGATAAGAAGAATGGTCGCACGTACCGTGATTTGGGTGTATATGAGAATACCGGAGATATCGGCAACGAGTACATGTTCCGTCAACCCGATGGCGAAAAGCCGCTGACAACGAGCGGATTACAAGCGCAAATCCGTGTGCTCCAAGATACAGCTTTCCTAGCTTCCGTTGAAATCGTCCATGAGTGGGAGATTCCTGCGTCGGGCGACGACATGCTGGACATTGAACAACGTGACTTAGTCTACTATCCGCATCGCCAAGCACAACGTTCTACACGCATGATTCCGATGCGCATTCGCACGGTGGTTAGCTTGAGCCGGAGCGGGCAAGGGGTAGAGATCGAGTCATCGTTCAATAATCAGGCGAAGGATCATCGTCTACGGATGTTATTCCCAACTGACCTGTCCGCGCAAACGCATCATGTCGATTCAATGTTTGAAGTTGTGCAGCGCGACAATACACCAGCCGCGGAGTGGGAAAACCCAAGCAATACCCAGCATCAACAGGCATTCGTTGATGTTAGCGAAGCAGGAGCAGGCTTGGTTGTTGCCAATCTTGGATTGAATGAATACGAGGTTCTGCGCGACGGGCGGAATACGATTGCGGTAACGCTTCTGCGCGCAGTTGGTGAACTCGGCGATTGGGGCTTGTTCCCGACGCCTGAGGCGCAGTGTCTGGGTGAACAAACGGTTCGATTGGCGATCTTCCCGCACACGGGTGACCATGCACAATTTGAAGCCTATACGGCTGCCTACCAATTCCAAATTCCTTGGACAGTGGCACAAACCGGTATCCATTACGGCCGAATTACTTCGACCTATGCTCCTTTCCAATGGGAAGGGTCTGGTCTGGCTCTATCCTCGATGAAAATGAACGAAGCATCAGGTGATGTGCTGCTTCGTTGGTATAACATGAAGTCCCAGCAAGCGGAGGTTAAGGTCAGCACGCAACTTCCGCAGCGGAAATTCTATAAGAGCACGATCTTGGAAATACAAGGCGAGCACTTGGCCGTGGCGGCAGACGGCAGCTTGACGTTGCCGGTGGGTCCTTGTGAAATCGTGACGATCGGGATTCAGCGGTAGTCATTTCCCATTATAAGTAAGAGGCAGTTTCAAAAGTCGATGTAGACTTATTGAGACTGCCTCTTTTCGTTATTGACCCATATATAATAAAACGTCTTCACGATTTAACTGTAGTTTTTACATTTAAATGCGATGCGGCAGTGGGACAGCCCCTTTTTCTTTACCGCTGTCTCGATATTCTTTCGGACTCATCCCGTATTTCTTTTTAAATAAACGACTGTAATACGATAAACTTGATAGCCCTGTTATATAGGCAATTTCTTGTATGGGCTGATCCGTGCATCGTAGCAATTCTAGCGAGCGTTCCAAACGAATTTGACTCATACGATCCATGATGGTATGACCGCTTAATTTTTTGTATTTTCGGGCCAAATGACCATAGCTCATATGTAGGGATGCAGCCAGTCGATGGACGTCCACCTCATAACTTTGATCATCATTTAAATAGATTTCAACCTTACGGAGCAGAGCGTGATCAGAATTGGTTTCGGTTTCAATCCACCGCTTTCTTTCTGGAGACAGCTCCGTTATTGCGAGAATGACTTGCACAATTTGCAGCAAAGCAGCAATGGAAGAGCCGCTCCCCTTAGCTTTTTCAAAGCATGTCATCAGAAGTTGACCTAGTCCAAACTCATCAGCGTAAACGCCCGGCTTCCAATTCGATAATACATGGAGCTGTTCGTATGTTGAGAAAGTATTCGCAGGGGTATCCTCCGACTTACGATCCACCTTCCATCTTAAGCATACCCCCTTATGTGGATCATGGGGTTCATAGGTATGAGCATGTTCCGTACCCGGAGGGATGAGGAAAAACTCACCAGCGTGAATATCCAACAACGATCCCCCGAAGCTCGTTTGCATATGCCCCTCAAACACATAATTGAGCTCATACCACGTGTGGAGGTGCGGTGGGCACTGAGCGAATCCCGCAGGTATTTCTAGGAGAAGATCAATAATTTCAAGGGCAGCATCATTAAGCGTTAGGTTTCCACTAAGCATTGTTTGATAAGGTTGGACGCCTAAAAAGGATATTTCATGCGGATGACGTGGATGCAATAGACTCATTAAGTTCACCTTTACGAGGAGTTAGGATGTTTGTACTTAGTATAGCACACCTTTTCGTCATGTTATTTTTGTTCAAAAAGGTGTGATTCCAGTGAATATACGGAAGGGGGAGATTTTGAGAAAATGGTAAGTACATAGCATCATTTCATGAACAAGGAGGAGAGAGTTACGATGCGAAAAATTCACTTATTAAGCAATGCACATTTAGACCCTGTATGGCAATGGGAGTGGGAAGAAGGGGCAGCTGCAGCGGTATCAACCTTTCGGGCAGCGGCCGCATTTTGTGAAGAATATGAGGGATATATATTCAACCACAATGAAGCACTGCTATATAAATGGATTGAGGAGTACGAGCCTTCTTTATTTCGTAAAATTCAGGGTTTGGTACAAGCAGGCAAGTGGCACATCATGGGAGGGTGGTATTTACAACCAGATTGCAATATGCCTTCTGGGGAGTCTATCGTGAGGCAAATTTTGCTTGGACGGACCTATTTTCAAGATAAATTTGGCGTAAAACCAACTACGGCTATCAATTTTGATTCTTTTGGGCATTCGAGAGGTCTTGTTCAGCTGATGCGAAAAGCAGGATTTGATTCTTATCTGTTCATGCGTCCCGATGATCGCGTTGCAGGCCCAGCACAAGAGTTCATCTGGATCGGGTTTGATGGCTCTGAAGTGCTTGCCCATCAGATACAAGACGGATATAACACGCTGCTAGGTCAAGCGCATATCAAGGTGAAAGAGAGAGTCAATAAGCAATCGAGTCAAGAAGTAGAGCTTGTACTATGGGGGGTAGGCAATCATGGCGGTGGGCCTTCGCGTCTAGATCTCAATCATATCAGCGACTTGATTGCGTCAACGAAAGGAACGGTTGAGGTGTTGCATTCAACACCGGAAGCCTACTTTGCGGATCTTGCCAAGGGTGCGGATGCGCTGCCTCGCCATGAACGCGATCTCAATCCACGCTTCGTTGGATGCTACACCTCGATGATTCGAATCAAACAAAAGCACCGTCTCCTGGAGAATGAGTTGTACCAAACGGAAAAAATGCTATCATCTGCCGCACTCCAAGGATATCTTCGCTATCCGAAAGAGGAGCTTAACGATGCGTTTCATGATCTGATGGTGGCTGAATTCCATGACATTTTGCCAGGAACCTCTATCCAGCCAGCAGAAGAAGCTTCCCTTCGACTGATGGATCATGGTTTGGAAATCGCATCAAGGCTGAAAGCACGTGCATTCTTTGCCTTATCGAGCGGTCAACGAGAAGCAGGAGAAGGGGAGTATCCGATACTCGTCTATAACCCGCATCCTTATCCCGTTCGTGGTGTGTTTGAATGTGAATTCATGCTTGCGGATCAGAACTGGCAGGATCAATTCTCAATGCCTGTCGTCTATCAAGATGGCGTACGTATTCCTTCTCAAGCGGAGAAGGAACACAGCAATCTAAGTTTGGACTGGCGCAAAAGAGTCGTGTTCGAGGCGCAATTATCGCCTTCTGCCATGAACCGATTCGATTGCAAGATCGACTTACTGCCTTCGAAGCCTAAACCACAGGCGGTGCTCGAAGACGGTGATATTCATTTCCGAACACCGTCACTACACGTAGTCATTAATACGCAAACCGGGTTACTGGATCAGTACGTTGTTGAGGGGATTCCTTATCTAAAAGCGGGAGCTTTCGAACCCTTGGTCATTATTGATAACGGGGATCCTTGGCGGATGGATACCGATAGGTTCGAGGGAGTGAAGGGGTCTTTCCGTCTTATGTCCCCTGAAGAGGGGACAGCTTTCTCAGGTATCTCCGAGAGTGCACACACTCTCCCTTCAGTCAGGGTAATTGAAGACGGTGAAGTTCGTACCGTGATTGAATCGCTCTTGACGTATGGACATTCTGCGGTCGTCCTCACGTATAAACTACCCAGACATGGGACGGAGATCGAGATCCATGTGCGCGTATTTTGGCAAGAGAAGGACACCATGCTGAAACTCGCCATTCCAACCGTACTTGATGACGGTAGTTATGTAGGGCAGACGATATATGGCGTGCAGTCTCTTGAAACAGATGGAACGGAAGTTGTTGCACAAAAATGGACAGCTCTTGTGTCCGGAACGGATCTAAGAACTGTTACACTGATCAATGATGGGATCTACGGATCGGATAGTTCAAATGGCGTAATGAGACCTTCCCTTCTACGAGGGGCGGCTTACACCGCTCATCCCATTCTTGATCGACCATTGATGCCCAATGATCGCTTTTCACCGCGAATCGACCAAGGGGAGCGAATGTTCCGGTTCTGGTTGAACGCTGGTCATAAATCGGAACGACTCGCAAGTATTGACCGAGAGGCGCTTCAATGGAATGAGAAGCCGTATGCACTTTCGTTCTTCCCTCATGGCGAAGGGCAAATCCCTGCTGCCGCTGTGCAACTAGATGATGATGTCATCCAGATGACGACCTTCAAGCAGGCCGAACAAAGTGATGACAAGTTTATCTTGCGATTATTTGAGCCAACAGGACAAGCAAGATCAACGGTGCTTAGCATTCCCCACATGGACATGAAAATCCGCCTTGATTTCCATGGTTTTGAAGTAAAGACATGTAAGCTAGATCTGAAAATGAGAACCCTAGTTGAATGTGAGTTAATGGAAGAGTAACAAAGACGAAACCGTCCTGATTTAGGGCGGTTTCGTCTTTGTTTATAGAGAAAGAGATATGCGATATGCAGTGTTTTAACTAATTAGCAGATCTAGCGATGGGCTAGAACAAGGTTAACTTTAAGAAAAATGAGTCATATTCAGCGCTGCGAGAGCTTGCTATGATCAAAACGTGAAGTCAGGGGCTCACGTCGGTCAAAGAAAGGAGGGGAAATGAGGATGGTCAACGAACTCAATGATGGCAACCGGAGGTTAAGTTTTTTCAAACGAATCGATAAAGGGAAGTATGTACTTCTGATGTTTTTGCCTTGTTTGGTGTATTATATATTGTTTCAATACGCCCCGATGCTTGGAATCGTCATAAGCTTCAAGAACTACAACTTAGTGAAAGGGATTTGGTCGAGTGACTGGGTAGGACTGAAATATTACATCATGTTTCTCCAAGACCCAGGCTCGTTAAATCTAATTAAGAATACCTTCTTACTAGGGTTTTACTCCTTGCTTTTTGGTTTTGCGCCGCCGATCCTGCTCGCATTGCTGCTCAATGAGGTGAAGAATGCGTTGTTCAAACGGTTTGTCCAAACCGTCAGCTATTTGCCGCATTTTATATCCAATGTCGTAGTCGTAGGGATGATTGTGACGTTTCTCTCGCCTTCAGGCGGATTGATCAACGATATCATCCAATCGCTAGGCTTTCAACCGATCAATTTTATGATGGAGCCTGGATTGTTTCGTACCATTTATGTTACTTCCGGTGTATGGCAAAGCTTTGGCTGGGGGTCCATTATTTATCTTGCGGCCTTGTCGGCAATCGACCCAACGTTATACGAAGCGGCAGAGATGGATGGGGCTACCCGATGGAGGAAGATGTGGCACGTTACGTTGCCAGGCATAGCGCCTGCCATTGTCACGTTACTTATTCTGAGTGTGGGCAATATTACGCAAGTTGGTTTCGAGAAGGTGTTCCTGCTTACGAACCCGATCAACCTGAAAACGGCGGACATTCTAAGTACCAACGTGTATAAAATGGGGCTTATCGGAGGGCAATACAGCTACGCATCTGCGGTTGGATTGTTTGCTTCCATCATTAGTTTAGTTTTTCTCATAGGTACGAATTACATGAGTCGCAAAATTACGCAAACTAGCCTATGGTAGAAGGGACATCGTTATGAAGCAAAGAATCACGGTATTTTCCATTTTCAACCTTTTGCTCATGCTTGGTGTGGTTCTGGTAACCCTCTATCCCTTTCTTTACATGCTAGCGGTTTCCTTAAGCGATAGTACGCATGTGATGAAAGGAACCGTTACTTGGTATCCCAAAGGGTTTAATTTGGCTATGTACGAGCTGGTTTTGAAGGACCCACGCATTATGAAGGGATTCCTCAATACGTTTGTGTACACGGCAGTGGGAACACTCATCTCCTTAACCATAACAGCCTTCGGGGCATATGCCATCACCAAAAAAGAGATGATGTTTGCAAAAGGTTTTACACTCATGGTTGTCATTACGCTATTCTTTAGTGGTGGCATGATTCCGACATTTCTTGTCGTCAAATCGTATGGGCTTATGGATAGCATCTGGGCGATGGTGCTCCCGAATGCGGTGAACTCATGGAATCTCTTGGTGATGACCTCATTCTTCCGAGGCATACCGAAGGAAATCGAAGAGTCGGGTAAAATGGATGGCCTAAATGACATAGCGATCGCCGTGCGTATCGTATTCCCAATGTCAAAAGCTGTGTTTACGGCGATCGGATTATTCACGGCTGTAGGCTTGTGGAACGATTTCTTTACTCCGCTGCTATACCTCAGGGACGTTCAATTATTTCCGTTATCTGTTGTATTACGCAATATTATGCTTGCTGGGCAGATGGCCACGGAAGCAACCAGCGCTCAGGGTGATGCCATTGTCACGGAGTCGCTGAAATACGCGGTTCTTATGGTAGCTACGCTGCCGATTTTGTTACTGTATCCCTTTTTGCAGAAGTATTTCGATAAAGGGGTTTTGGTGGGTTCTATTAAAGGATAAGGAACATCAACACGCTAGTTACAGAACAATTATTTATAAAGGGGAAGTTGTGAATGAGAAAAGTTGGGTTAGTAGCACTTCATATGGCCGTGGTTCTTACAGTTCTAGCAGGTTGTACAACAAAAACAGCCACACAGAGTCCGTCTCCGAACAGCAGCGGAGGTCCGGGAAGTACGGCAGCCGCAAGTCCAGCTGTGACGAAGAATACGTTCACTGCGCTGCTCGAAACCAATGCAAGCTGGCCTTACAACAAGGATTGGCCGATCTGGAAATACATTGAGGAGAAGACAGGAGCAACTTGGAATGTGCAGCTTCCCTCAGGAAATTTGCAAGATACGACGACGCTCAATGTCGCTTCCGGATCCGTGCCGGACCTGACGTTCGGGTACACACCGATGGCCAATACCTATGGCATTCAAGGGGTGTTTGCCAATATTCTTGACTACACGGATATCATGCCTAATTTTAAAAAATGGATGGAGAAATATCCGACTTATGTAAAAGCTTCCTTGGCGTCAGATGGGAAAATGTACGTGTTTCCAAATGAAGGTTATGGAAAGGCCAATGGGATGAGCTGGTTGTATCGTCAAGATATTTTCCAGAAATATAATGTGAAGACGCCAACTACGTATGATGAATTTTATCAAACCTTAAAGCAGCTCAAGCAAATTTATCCCGAATCTACCCCTTTTGTTTTCCGAAACGGCTTGAATATTCTTAGCAATATGGCCCCTTCGTTTGATACGAATGGCGGTTATTATCTCGATAAGAAAACGAATAAAGTAAAGTTCGGTCCTATTGAACCTAACTATAAGAAAATGGTAGAGTACCTGCACAAGTTTTACGTTGATGGCCTGATTCCAAAAGATTTCCTAACCGTAGATACGAAACGTTGGCAAGATATGATTTCGACGAATAAGAGCTTTGTGACGAATGATTACATCGTGCGAATTGATTTCTTCAACACGCCAATGCGGAAGGAAAATCCGGATTCTACGCTAGCCTTCATGCCGCCTGCGGCAGGTTTTGCTGGTGCGAAACCTTTGCTCTTGAACACCCAATCTGTTGATGGTGGGTTGATGGTTTCGGCCAAGTCGAAGAAAATCAAAGAAATTATGAAAATGATGGATTTCTTCTACAGTGAAGAAGGCAAAACGATGGCAAGCTGGGGCAAAGAAGGCGAAACTTTTACCGTGGAAAACGGGAAAAAACAGTATAAGCCGGGCTTGTTCACCAATGCAACGGAGCTTGCCAATAAATTTGGCTTAACGACGCTGGGCACGTACACTTGGTTTGATTTCGATGCGTACAAATCGATTATTTCTCCAAGCCTGCAATCCGCTTACGATGAGGCTGACAAGTATATGGATGTGTACAGTCCGTTACCGAAAAATACGCAACCGGAGCTCGATACGTTATCGATTACTGGGAAGGCGGTAACAGATGCCTATTCCGAAAGCATTTCCAAGTTTATCGTAGGTCAACGAAGCTTGGATGAATGGGATCAATATGTGGAAGAGCTTAAAAAGCAGGGACTTCAAAAGACGCTTGATGTCTATCAAGCTGCGTTCGACCGGGTTCAGAAATAAATCGAATCCCGTCATATAGGGGTTGGATATCATTCCCCGCATCTGCCATTTTGCGAAAGGGCTTGGTTTATGCTTAACGCGGGTGCGGGTTTTACTCTTTTATCTAAGTGAGGAGAGATGAATGCGTGGGAGTTAAACGAGGAAAGCAAAGGTTAGTTCAATTTACTGTGCACTGTTTATTAGTAGCAATTCTAGTGGGGCTCTTTCTTCCGGCTAATCCTAGCGTACAAGCGGAAACGAGTAACATGGTGGCGAACGCAGGCTTTGAAACGCAACTGACGAATGGAAGTCCAACCGATTGGACGATTAAGGAATATACCGCAGGGCCTATTGTAACGGTGGATAGTGCTGTTTATCATGAGGGAACCCGTGCAATTAAGATCGATGCAGCTGCGGGAGGGAGAAAGAGTGCAGCTCAAAATATTTCCTCGATCACAGCAGGGCAATTTTACAATGTTTCTTCATGGATCAAAACGGAAAATGTAGTTTCTCAAGAGGGAGCACGAATACGAATTGGTTTTTATGATGCGGTGAATGTCCTCACGGGCACACAAGTGTATACATCTGGTCTCAAAGGCAGCAACAATTGGCAACTTGTGAATAAAACGGTGCAGGCACCCGTCGGAACTGTCAAACTGGCGATTGAACTGATGCCAGATGTAGGCACAGGCGTAACTTGGTACGACGATGTCAAAGTAGTACCTGTTTATCCCGTGCAAGGAATAACGTTGGACCTAACGTCAGCTCATCTTTCGATTGGGCAAACTACAGCTTTGCATGCTTCACTTACACCAGTGAATGCGACAAATCAACAAATAACGTGGACCTCTTCCAGTGAGAGTGTTGCCATAGTGAACAGCGGGGGGACAGTAACAGCAATCGGTTATGGAACAGCCATGATTACAGCTACAAGCGAGGGGGGATTTAGCGCGCAATGTTATGTATCCGTCGGGGATACAGGAGTCAGTGTGGGTCACATTACTGTGAATACGAATCGAGTCACCGCTGCCGTTACAGATACGATGAGACTGTCGGCTGTCGTGTCGCCGTCAAATGCTTATGACCAGCGGGTGGCATGGACGTCTTCCAATACTGCCGTTGCGACAGTAGATAACAGCGGCCGCGTTGTAGTCGTTGGGCAAGGAACCGCAACGATAACAGTAACAACCGTAGATGGTAATCTAACTGCATCAACAACAATTAATGGTAACAGCCTGCTTCGAAACGGAAGCTTTGAAATGGTTTCGTCTGGGAATGTGCTTCCCGATGGCTGGTCGCTGACGAATTACACATCTGGCCCTGTAGCGAGCTTGGACAGCTCAACAGTCAAGGACGGTGGAAAATCTCTCAAAATTGACGCTTCCAGTGCCGGTAGAATTAGTGTCGCTAGAGAGATTACCTCCATTACAGCTGGGAATCATTATAAATTCTCAGCGTGGATTAAGACGAACCAAGTGCAATCCGTTGAAGGAGCACGGGTCAGAATCGTTTTCTATAACAACGCGAACGCGCCTATTGGTTCAACGGTGTTCGTAGGTGGGATTAAAGGCAGTCAAGACTGGAAGCTTGTTGAGAAGATTATCCAAGCGCCGGCAGGCGCTGTGAAGATGAGGATTGAAAACATGCCGGATACAGGCACGGGCACTTCCTGGTATGACGGAGAAAGTGTCATTCCATGGGTGTATGCCGAGGGCGTCAGCGTCACCCCGGATGAGTTGACTATGCAGGTTGGCGAGAGCAGCGTGATGAGCGCGTCGATTGCTCCGGTAAGTGCAACCAACCAGACAGTGACATGGACAACATCGGATGGGAGTGTTGTAAGCGTAAGCAATGGTACCGTGACCGCTATCCGTCAAGGGATTGCAGGGATAACCGCGACTTCCCAGGATGGTGGATTCCGTGCCGCAAGTATTGTACAGGTCGGAGGAAATACCGACATCACCGTACCCGACTACACGGCAACAACAACATTTGGCGGTTCGGTTGGTGGGCAGGTGATTGGCATTGATGCGAACAACCATCCCCTCTCATATACAAAGCTGGCAGAGCCGAATCACGGTACGGTCCATGTCAATAATGATGGTACTTGGACGTATAAAGCGAATCCGGGAAGCCAGACGTCCGATCGCTTTTACGTCGGGGTAATCGACGGCAACGGTAGTTCTACCTATGCGACTGTGACTATCAGCATACAGCCCTTGTCGACCCCACTAGCGCCTTACGCGAACGTGCATCCGAGTCTTTTCCTTGATGGAACGAAAGTGAATCAGCTGAAAACGGCTGTTCTATCAGGCGGAACCCATGCGGATATTTGGCAGGAAATTAAAGCGAAGGCGGATGCTTACGCGGTAATCACGCCTACAGCCTACTACGTGGATACCTATGATGGCGAATCATGGCAAAGAGACACGGCGGATCATACGATCTATCTGGCCTTAGCCTATCTAATCGACGGAGATATCAAATATTTCAATGCTGCGAAAACCTATGCGCTTGCTTCTGTCAATTACCCAACGTGGGGAAGAGGTGCTCTTCAGAATACCGATCTTGCTGCGGGACATCAATTATTAAGTCTTGCGATCGTCTATGATTGGCTGTATAACGACCTGGATGTGACAACGCGCAATGCCATTAAGCAAAAGTTGACATCGCGCGGAAACGAAATGTATCTGAAAGCGAGCGGTCAGCCTTTTGAAGGTCAAACATATAACATCTACTGGACGGAAAGCTATTTACAGAACCATATGTGGGTGAGTCTAGGTGGACTTACAGCGGCAGGCATTGTACTCTATGAAACTGGAGAGAATACGCTTCCTTGGCTGACGTACTCGATAGGTAAATTTGATAAAGTACTGCAAGCCTTATCGGAGGATGGAGCTAGCCAAGAGGGGTATCCGTATTGGCAATACGGGCTTGAATACTTATTGAAGTATGGCGAGCTTGCTCAGAAATTCTTAGGCATCGATATTTACACGGGCAATCAGTGGCTTGAGCAGGCTTCAACGTATGCAGCTTATATGCAGTTGCCTAAGAACAGTTGGAAATCCGACGTCAATCATCTTAATTTTGGGGATGATGCCAATGTGAACTGGTATGGTCCTGATATGTCGTTAAGACTTCTAGCAGGTAAATATGGGGATGAACTTGCACAAGGTCTTGCAGGCGAGATCGATCGTGCCAATATTGAATCTGACAATGTGAAATATGGCAATCTGTTGTGGTATGACCCGACGGTGGCGGAAGGTTCGACGAGCAGCCTGCCTACCCTGCATCTGTTTGATGATCTAGGCATCGTTTCGGCGAGATCTGACTGGTCCGGAGACGAATCGGTTGTCGCGTTCAAAAGTGGCCCGTCGATTGGCCACAAAGCACTCCATATGAATAAGTCCGAAACGTTCGATAACTGGGGCGTGGATCATGCGCATCCTGATGCTAATCATTTTATGATTTTTGGCAATGGGGAGTGGTTAATAAGGGACGATGGGTATGCGAATAAGCGGACGTCCAATCATAATACGCTATTGATCAACGGGATGGGCCAATTGGGTGAAGGAGGACAATTCCTGAATAACCTTCCTCTGCAAAGTGTAAAGTCAGAGCCGACTATTGTAAAAACCGTATCCACGGCTGTGTACGATTACATGCTTGGTGAAGCGGCTCAAGCTTATGACAGTACGCTGGGTCTTCAGAAGTATAAACGTCATCTCATCTATATGAAGCCGGATATTCTTGTGGTCGTGGACGATATCGAAGTCAATGAGCCGAAAAATCTGGAGCTCCGGTTTTTCCCGGAAAGCCAAAACATTCAATCGTTAGGAGATGGCAGCTATCTGACCACCGGTGGGACGGCGAATTTAAGATATAAGGAACTGACAGGAAGTAATATTACTTCCAGCGTGGACTATGTGCCTTATGTGACAGATGAAAGCAACATGGACAGACAGGCATTTCGGTTGATCAATACCACGCAAACCCATTGGGCCAATGCTGCAGCATTCTCTTGGTCCGATTCGGAAAGTATCCCGAAAAGCGTCTCATTGACGAAACAAGGGGATACATGGACCTTTGAAGCAGAAGGATCCGCAGTTGCCCTGAACCTATCCACAGATACGGTTCAAGGGGTGCAAGGATCAGGGGGAGGCCAAACAGGCAACGATGCGACATTGGATGCGATTGTTCTAAACGGTAAGTTCATTCAAGGGTTTACTTCCGGCGTATTCAACTATACCGTGCCGAAGTCTTCGAAATTGCCGCAGGCAACGGTTTCCGCTATCAAGCATGATAAGAATGCGACGGTGCAAACGACTTGGAGTGGCAACGCGATAGGAACAGCAACAATTCAAGTGACATCTGCGAACGGTACGGTCACCAACACGTACACGCTCACGGTGGAGGATTCTTCCTTGCTTACGGTAGCTGGAGCAGCAAGCAATGTTGTGAGTGCCGATTTTGGCGCAGCCAATGGAATCGATGACAACATGGCGACCATATGGTCGGCCAAAGCGGATTCCTCGCTTGTGACATCCGACAATCCGCAAGGCTATCCGTGGCTTCAAGTCAATCTCGGTAATGTCATGAATGTGAATCAAGTGGATATTGCTTGGTATTTGGGTCATCAACGGCAAGCGACTTTTGATATTGAAGTATCGACTAACGGCACTGTTTGGACGAATGTCTATTCGGGCACAAGCAGCGGAACAACGGCGGAGTATGAAAGCTATACGTTCTCAAGTGTCAGTGCAAAGTATATACGGATACTTGGACATGGTACCAATCAAAGTGTCTACACGAGTATCAAAGATGTGAATGTCTATAAGCCAACCGTCAATTAAACAGTAGCATCCATGTGTAGAATAGCCATGTTTCTCGAGGTGTTAGCGAGAACATGGCTTTTTACCGACTTAAGATGTGAAGATGGGCTAACTATGAATAGAACAGCACATTTCCTTCTAAGTGCCGCTTGTTCTACACTGATAGATAAACATGATATAATTTTGGCAACTAGAGGGGGGCGCTAGGTATGGCCAATATACGACCTTTTCCTAAGAAGGCGGGTTCACTATTTTTTAAATTACTGATCAGTTTTATCGTCATTACGCTATTGCCGGTTTCCTTTAACTTTGTTTCGTATGCCTTTTTTCGGACAAATCTGGAGGAGAAATTAATAGAGAACAACAGCGTGCTAACCGACACGACCGTCAAACATTATGAAGATCAGATCCGAACGATTAAAAATTTTACGTTTACCCAGTATTTAAAAGTCAACGCCAGCATCGTGAATTGGAACAAAGTGCGCGGAATCGATTATGTGGCGGTAACCCAACTTCGCAATGAATTGCAAGGGTATTTAACGAATCCGTCACTGTATTTATACAACATGATTTTTGTGTTGAATCGGCTTGATCTGGCGTTTGATAAAGATGGATCAGCTTCTTTACATGATATGTTCGATAAATTTTATTCCAATGACACGTATACTTACGATTTTTGGCAAGGAGAAATAAGGGGCAACAATGGGATTACCATGTATCCGTCCTCGAATTTTGCACAGAAAACGATGGATATTCAAAAGTACAGCGGCAGCCTAATGCCGCTCTTATTTAGCAGCGACAATAAAAGCATTGCAATCATCGCGCTGCTGGATAATGAAAAAATGGCTGCGGAATTTTATAAGTCGGCTTCACCAGAGAATAAGCTCTTTATTTTAAATGAAAAGAAAAACATGTTGTATGCTTCAGATCATGCCGCCACAATGACCTTTCCGCCGATGGATGAACTGCAAGGGCATATGAAAGTGGGAGCATCGTATCTCTTCTATCAAAAAGGGACGCTAAGCGGGTTTACCTATGTCAATGTGATTCCTACAGCTTCGATCGACTCGCAAATTTCAAAATTGAATCTTATACTGGCTACCATTCTCATCATTTCACTATTGTTAAGTGTTGCCGCCTCTATCTTTTTCAGTATGCGGCTCAACAATCCAATTCGTAAAATCTTAGAATCCATTCGTCAGCTCAATGTCTCCAACCCGCCGCAAAGTCAAATTAAAGAGTTCAATGTCATTAGTGAGAAAATCAATGATCTGATTCGAACGAATCTTGTCATTCATCAAGATCTGGACCGTCAGAATTCACTGCTTAAATATTACGCGTACACGAATAAGTTTAAAAATATTCGGGGCTACGCGAAGGAGGCTAATATCCCTCCAAACATTGATAAACCCTTTATTTTGATTGGTTTTCAACTCTTATTTAAATCCCGGCTAAAGACAGATATGGATATTGCCCAGGATAAAGCGGCTAATTTATTCAAGGAGTTTGTCAATGCCGATTTGACGGAAGCTTTTGAGGAGTCGGTTACGTTTCAGATTGAAAACGACATTATCTTATCTCTGATATTCATGGAGGAAGATCAACGGTCGCGAATCGAGGTATTTCTGCAGCGTTGGAAGCAGGTCTTCGATCTGGACCGGGAGTACTGTCTTGTATCGATCTCGGTTAGTGACAGGTACGAGGACTCCTCCAAATTTTCCGATGCGTATAATCAGATACTGCTGCTATTGAAGGGACGGCGAATGGGCGACGATACGCAAATTGTTACGGAGGCTGGGCCCAAGGATGCTGTTCATTCGGATCATGAAGAAGAGCGAGTGTTCTATGCTAACTTAGAAAAGGGCAATGCGATCGAATTAATTCAAATCGTAAAAAGACGCCTTCACTACCTCGATCGAAAAGGGGCGACGATGCGACAGCTGCATGATTATGCAACAGAAGTGATGCGTAAAGTGAACAAAGCTTCCGGGAGAGAGCCGGGGATTTCGGTTTTCGCAGAACGTTCCTTGCCTCGGACTGCTCCTTACGAGAATGTACGGGAATGCTTTACTTTGGAGCAATTGGAACGATACTTCGAATGGTTCCTCCAGATGGAACTGGCAGTAATTCGCAGAAAAGTGGAGGAATCCGATCCGATCATCGATTATGCAACGGACTATATCAATACACATCTTGGGGATGATATTACCCTGGAATTAATAGCTGATAAGCTAGGGATTACAGGGACTTATTTATCAACCTATTTTAAGAATAAGAAAGGCGTTAACTTCAGTGATTACATCAACAACGTTCGTATGCGAAAAGCACAGGAGTTATTAGCGACGACCGATCTGAAAGTACTTGATATTGCTTCCATGGTGGGTTATTACAGTGTTAATGCGTTTATTCGTAAGTTTAAAAAGCACACCGGTGTTCCGCCGGGCGAGTATCGCAAAGTAAAAATTGATTTGTAGTTAATTGCAATTCTTCAATAACAAAGAATAGGAGATAGTTGATGAAGACCGCTTAAACTGCGGTCTTTTTTTATGTTCATTTAGGGATCGTTTCACAAAAATTAATGAATTTGAAGTTTTTTGAAGTGTAGTAATGGTTGGAATTCGTTGATTTTGCAGCTTCTTAAACTATTCCTTGATCCGAAATTTTGCGATAGTAGTCCTATCAACTTAACTGAGAGGCCGGTTCGAACGCAGCATATCGAAATTTCGGTTAACTCATCAAAGAAGTCAGAATAAGGAGGATCATCATGCAAACAGCTTTGAGTACTAGCAAATCGGACAGCAGCGTAATAAAAAAGAAAAAAAAGAGATTCCTATCAGATATCAGTCAAAATTTTTATTTGTACTTATTAGTACTCCCGGGTATTTTGTATTTTGTGATTTTTAAGTACCTGCCGATGGTAGGTATCATTGTAGCTTTTCAAAATTTTAACGTTGTAAAAGGTATTTTCAAAAGTAAATTTGTTGGGTTGAAAAATTTCGAGTATTTCTTCACTTCAAAAGACTGGCTGATCGTTACGTGGAACACGGTATATCTTAATGTTTTATTCCTAGTAACTGGTTTGTTTTTTTCCATCTTTATTGCCCTTGTGCTATCTGAAATCAGCTCGAAGTATTTCAAGAAAGTGACACAATCTATTGTCATTCTGCCTAATTTTATATCTTGGACATTGGTTTCGATGTTTGTCTTTGGCCTGCTATCTACGGATGTAGGATTAGTGAATACCGTTTTAAAAGCAGTTGGTTATTTGAAAGAAGGGCAAGCTATCAATTTTTATTCCAATCCGACATTATGGACGGGGATACTGATCATATTGAAAATTTGGAAAGGGGCAGGTTTCGGCTCCGTCGTATATTTGGCGGCTATAGCGGGGATTGATCAGGAAATTTATGAAGCCGCCAAAATGGATGGAGCCAGCCGCCTGCAGTGTATAACCAAGATTACGCTGCCGCAGCTCAGATCAACTGCGGTGCTTTTGACCTTATTCGGCATAGGCGGAATATTCCACGGAGATTTAGGGATGATTTATGCCATTGTAGGCGATAACCCGAACTTATATGACACGACCGATGTTATTGACACTTATGTATTCAGAATGCTTAGGCAGATGAATGATATCAGCATGTCCACCGCGATTGGACTCTATCAATCGTTGGTCGGCTTAGTCATTGTATTTATAACGAATTGGCTCGCAAAGAAATATGATCAGGATTCTGCCATTTTCTAGGAAGGGATTGTTAAAGATGATTAAACGCCTTGATGGGAAAGGGATAGATATTGTTTCTTATCTGTTTATGACGATATTTTCTTTATTTTGTATTTTACCTTTTATTCTCATTCTATCAAGCTCCATATCTGACGAAAAAGCGGTACAGATGACCGGCTTCGTTCTAATTCCAAAAGAAATATCCTTATTTGCCTACAAGGTCATATTTCAGGATAATGCCATTTTTCATGCTTACAAGACAACAATCATTTTCACTGTTGTGGGTACGGTTCTCTGTCTTATCCTTACAAGTGCTATGGCCTATGCCCTTTCTGTAAAAACCTTTACTCATAGGAACAAGATTGCTTTTTTCGTGTATTTTACGATGTTGTTCAATGGAGGTTTAATACCAACCTATCTCTTAATCACAAAGTATTTAAACTTAACAGACAATATTTTAGTGTATATCCTGCCGGTGCTGGTTAACCCATTTAATATGTTTCTGTTAAGAAATTTCTTCAAACAAATCCCTGACTCACTGGCTGAATCAGCCAAAATGGATGGAGCTAATGATATCTATATTTTATTTAAGATCATCCTTCCATTATCTAAGCCTGCACTGGCAACGATCGGGTTGTTTTATGGACTCGGTTTCTGGAACGAATGGTTTACAGCCACTCTTTTCATTAACGATAAAGAACTATTCTCTCTGCAATATCTGATCATGAAGGTATTGAGAGAAGTGGACTTTGCGAATCAAGTGAATGAATTGCCTGGCGTTTCGCTTAATTATGTCGTACCAACCAATACGGCAAAAATGGCTACAGCAGTTGTCACTGTAGGTCCAATCATTTTCATATATCCTTTTCTACAAAAGTACTTTGTTAAAGGATTAGTGGTTGGCGCAGTTAAGGGCTAGACCCGCTTTAGCGGTTTAGTATAGATATATGATCACTAGGGAGGAAAAAAACATGAGAAAAAAGTTATTTGTAATACCGCTTGCTGTAACACTCCTTGCTGCTTCAATCGTTGGATGCAGCAAGGAAGATAGTAAGCCAACTGAAATCGAGTCGACTGCTGGCAGTGCTGCACCAGTAAAAAGTAAAGAGCCGGTTACGCTGAATGTTCGTCTGTTCGGGGCTGAAAACTCGCACTATCGCGCTGTCGATCCCGTCATTAAAGAGTTTGAGAAACGTACGAAGGACACATTGAATACGACGTTGAATCTGACATGGACACCGCCTGCGGACTATGGCACAAAGCAACAATTATGGCTAACAGCTGCAGAAGACTTCGACCTCTTTGTTCCATGGGATAAGGATAAAAACGCGAAAGACGGGGCGTTGGCAGATTTGAGCAAGTACTTTAACAATCCTCAATATCCAGGACTTCAAAAGGCATTCTCACCTGAGTATATCAATGACAACAAGATCTTTGGCAAAACCTTTGTCATTCCAATTACAAACGCGTTTATGGATATGGAAGGTGTATTTTACAGAAAGGATTTGTTAACGAAGTATGGCATGAAGGAAATCAGCAGTTATGATGATTTATATAACTATCTTGACAAAGTAAGTCAAAGCGAAAAAGATATGGTACCTTTTGCGAATTATGGAAATATGGCTTTCTTTAAATTATTTACCGATATCAATGCTCAACAGTTGGAAGGAAAGGTATTCCCATTTACTGGCGGTGGAAATCCTAAAGCGAATTATATTTATACCCAAATCGCAGAAGATGGCAAATCTGTAGCGGGTATAACGGCTTATGGAGATCCGGCATCGGAATGGGCTAAAATTAATCCCAAATACGGTCTGGATTATCTGATGAACCAGTTTAATCAAGCGAAGCGGTTTAACAAATTTATTCCGGCAGATACACTGACAGCTACAACTGGCACAGGAAAGCAAAACGCTGCTGGATTCGTAACATTGAGTAATTTCAAGGGTACGGAAGCTGGAATTAAAGCGAAAGTACCCAATGCAGAACTTGGTTTCTGGCCAATCTTTAAAAATAATCAAGAATTGGCACCTGGAAAGCAATCGACAGATGGCAAAGCGTGGAATTTCCTTGCTATACCTGCTACTTCCAAAAAAATTGACAGAACGATGGAATTCCTGGATTGGATTTTCTCCAAACAAGAGAACAATGATTTATTTACGTACGGGATTGAAGGTACAAACTGGCAGTCCGCAGGTACGAATCAATGGAAGCTTCCGGATGGCGTCGATCCAGCCAAAAATTACATGTTCCCTGGTTACCAATTGACATGGAATCCGACGTTAAACAGAATCCCTGCGGGATTACCTGATCAACTCCAAAAATATTATGATTATCAATTCAAGCCGGAATCGTACAAGAAAAATGTTTTGGCAGGATTTACATTCGATCAAGAGCCTGTGAAAAATGAGATTGCTAAATGTAACACTGTGATACAGAAGTATCTACCGTTTCTATTGTCCGGCTTCGGCGAAGTTAATGAACACTTGTCAAAGATGAATGCGGATCTGAAGGCTTCAGGTGTAGATAAAATTAAGGAAGAATTGAAGAATCAAATCAACACCTTCCTCGCTCAAAAGAAGTAAAACAAAGGAAATGCCTGTGCAGACTGGGGTCTGTGCAGGCATTTTCATTGCTATTTAACAGAATTTAAACAGTTTGTTGATATTCAAACAACGAGCTCACTCCACTAAGGTGTTGTTTAAGGATATAATAACATTACAAAACTATTCATCTGTTAGGTGGCGTGAGCATGAAGAATGTTATGACTGTTTTTCGAAAAAAAAATATGTTGTTTAAAATCATACTTTCGTATGTGTTGATTGGATTCTTATTTATTAGCTGCTTTTCCTATGTAGTGCTTAAAAGGGTTTCATCCAATATGACAGAGGACATTGTGGAAACCTCATCAAGAATGATGAATCAAACCTATAATACGGCGGATATTTTACTTACTTTTACCTACAACTATTATTCTCAGCTGTATCTGAATAATGAATATATCTCAAAAGCGTTGAATGGGACATCATTTAGTACCAATGATATCTACGACATCAACAGCCAATTAGGAGGATTTAAAAACACCAATCCATTAGTGTCTTCGATCTATGTATACAATTATCATGCTGGCATTGTTTTCAATTCGGCCAAGGCATTTAGCACGATTGATGATTTTTTTGATAAAGGCATGACGGATTTTCTGAAAGAAGGGGATATGACGAGGAACGGATTGTTTATTCCACGAACGGCGACCCTTTCCTTTTCATCAGACTCCAATAAGATTGCCAAACAGGACTATATTTCGATCGTATATACAAGAATTAATTCAAGCAAGGAACAGAACAGCATGGTTCTGAACTTGGATCAAAAGGTACTTCAATCGCTAATTCTGAAAGGAAACGATGAAAGACCGAATAAAATGATGATCATTAACTATCAAGGACATATTATTTCTGAACCCAGGGGGTGGTCGTATGATGATGTGTCAACGCAAGAGATCCTTTCCACGATTGTTCGTTCTAACTCTATGCGAGGTGAGATGGATGAAGCGATCCAAGGGAAATCATTTCGCATTTCATATGTGAAGTCTGATAATCTAGGTTGGAATTTCGTTGTATTCTCGGAAAAAAATGAGCTGTTAGGGAAAGTTCACACGCTGCAGAATTTCATACTTGCATTAACTTTAGTTTGTATTCTCTTGATAACGATTACATCGGTCTTCTTTACAAGAATTATATATTTCCCGATCTCTCATCTTCTGATTAGGATAAAAACAACAACAGAGACGAAAGAAAAGGTCAGTCTGAACGAATATGATTTGATAAACAAGTCCTTCTCGTTATTGGAGGATAAAGTCGAGACCTTGCAAACGGACTTCAATCAATCGGTACCTGTGCGCAGGCAAAGTCTTCTTAGATCGGTTCTTAATGGCACTGTGAATAATAATCGGGAAGTCAAGGTAGCGATGGAGAAGTTGCAGATCGGTTCGGCAGGGGATAATTTTGTGGTTTGTGTGCTCAAGATCGACGGGTTCCATGATATCTCGCTAAAATATGATATGGTTGATTTATCCTTATTCAAATTTGCTATTCAGAATATCTCTCAAGAGATTGTCGGCAATACCTTTAAATTGGAAGTTATTGAGAATGGCTATGATTCTTTAGATTTCGTATTCAATATTGGCAATGGGGATGCAGAAGCGCATATAAGTGTGTTAAGAAGTCTATTTGCCGACATACAAGCAAACATCAGAAGCTTATTGAAATTTAGCGTTACGCTAGGGATTGGGCCCGTTGCCCATATTATGGAACAGCTGCGTGAATCCAGGGATAGCGCTTACCAGACCGTTCTTTACCGTTTAATCTTTGGAACGAACAGCATCCTGTCGTTCGATGATCGGATAGGGACGGAATTCAGAGAGTACGAATATCCCGATGCGCTGGAGAAGCAAATCATGACCAGTCTTAAAGCAGGAGATACGGAAGCCCTTAAGGAATATACGTCTGAATTTTTTGCTGAAATGATGGCTTTCACTTATGATGTCATTATTCATTCCCTGATCCAGCTGCTGATTATGACAATCCGCGTAGCCAAGAGTATGTCAAACCTAGAACAGTCGGATCATCGCTTGGAGATTCATACCTGCCAGCAGGAAGTATTGAACCTGGATACATTGGAACAAATGGAAGCATGGTACATGAATCTATGCCAAATTATCATAAGACTTCGTGATCAGGAATCCAAATCGAAAAATAGTAAAACCGTTGCCGCTATGGTGGAGTACATGAAAGAAAACTATTTGGATTATAATCTCTCAGTTGATCAGATGTCTCAATTCGTGGGTCTGTCCACCAATTACATGAGACGACTATTCAAAGAGGAAATGAATCATTCTGTTTCTGAATATCTCACGGCACTCCGCTTGGAGAAAGCCAAGGAGCTATTAGTGAAAACAGATTACCCTGCAAGGAAGATTGGCGAAAACGTGGGTTTTGAGAATACCAACTATTTCTATGTGTTATTCAAAAAACATGTCGGTATGACGCCTGACCATTATCGTAGGGAACATAAGCTCGAAACCTTATTGATGGAGTAAAGACTCAATCAATCCGCGAATAGGCTGCTAATTACAGGGGGGAGATACATGAAGTATCAAAGAATTAGGTTTGTTCCATGGCTTCTTATCGTCTTTAGCTTGAACATGCTCTTATCGGCTTGTCAGGGAAATATGGATAGCCCAAATCGTGGGTCAAGTACGCCAAGAAACCAATCAGTGACTGCGGAGACTCTGGATCCCGTCAAATTAAAAGTAATGCTGTTCGGAGATAGACCTATCGATATGGACATGATACTCCAAAAGTTTGAACAAATGACGCAGGCTACACTAAACACCGCGCTTCAATTTGAGTTTAGTCCCTATTTGGAGAATGAAAAAAAAATGATGTTAAGAATGTCCACCGGAGAGCCTGTCGATCTCATGTTCGATGCACCTTGGACAAAACACTTATTTAATAATGTAAGCATGGGTTATTATCAACAGTTGGACAAGTACTTTCATAATGATGATTATCCGGGTCTGAAGAAAGCGTTCCCCAAGGCAATGATGGATTCCAATAAAATCAACGGCCACATCTATACCATTCCATTGTTAGATTCCTATTATGATCCGCCGGCCATTGCAATCCGGAAGGATATTCGGGAGTCGTTAGGCATGAAACCCCTCGAGACGATGAATGACCTAACTACTTATTTTGATAAAGTACTCAAGCAGTTTCCCGATAAAATTCCGGCTGTGATCGGCAGCAGGGGCATTTTTCGATTGGGAATACCTGACGCAAAAGGGCACAGCGATATCCGATTGGCTCCGATGATGTCGGATTCGTTTACGGGTGGCATCCCATTTAGTGTGGCGTTGTCCAAGGATGGAAAGAAAGTAATTGGCGCTGCGACCATCGGTGATCCCGACTCGGAATTTGCCGACTTTCCAGCTCCTTTTAATTCCCATGATGCCATTTACGAACATTTCGGGACCCGGGTTCAATTTCGGAAATACAACAATGCAAATCCACTATCTTCAGAAGCTGAAACTGCGCTAGATGTAAGCAAAGCTGCTTCACAGGCGGACACGACCTTATCCGGGATTGCCAGACTTAGGCAAGACTTGCAACGCGTTAATCCTGAGGCAGATTATGAGCCGTTCCTTCTAGGGAGCCAAGCACAACGGGATATGCAGCCTGCATCGATTGGAACTACGTTCTGGGCTAATAATAGCCTGGTCATTCCGGTCACATCTAAGAATACGGATCGTACGATGAAATTTCTGGATTGGCTGTTCAGCAGCCAAGACCATCACGACTTGTTCGAACTTGGGATTGAAGGCAAACATTGGGTTAAGGACGGAGTGGGCGGCTATAAGTTGACGGCTGAATCACCCCAATACCGCTTTCCGGGCTATGAGCTAACCAATCATTCAACGATGTCCCGCATTTTTACGGATAACGATGTGAAGACACTGGCTTACCTGAAATGGGCTAGAAACAATGAAAGCTATTATCAGCTGCCGTTATCGGGGTTTATCTTTAATTCAGCATCCGTCGCCACAGAAATTGCCAAGGTCAAACCCGTTATGCTGCAAGCATCCGATTTGCTTATGACTGGCATGGTCAAGGAATGGAAGGATTATGCGAGGGAACAAAACAAGAAGTGGCGTACCCAAGGTCTGGACACGATACGGCAAGAGGTCGTTAAACAGGTGCAAGCTTATCTGGATGCTGGTGGGAAGTAGCCAAATTAAACATTTTGAAGGCTTTTAAAGTCGTTAAGAAGCTTCAGATTGATGAATTTGCAGTTTTTTAAACTATCCAATATCTCACTGTTTTGTGATAGTAGTGATATCGGCGTGGTCGCCGGAAATTTAAGGTACATGGGGAGGAAGGCCACAAGGTCTTCCTCCTTATCATGATTCCAAGGAGGAGTATAACAATGAGCCTCTTACAGATTTGGCAGGCTCCCGAAGGGGCGGTGGGACAGGACGATTTTGAAGTCAGCGCCAGAATTCATGGAGAGGACTGGCAGCCGCTCTTTGTGTATGAAGCGAAAGTGGACATGCACAATGTCAGACAGGCATCAATGACTTATTTTGACATGGAAGGAACGGTGGAAGTTCGGGTCGTGAGCCGGAAGGGATTAGTGCATCAGGCGGTTATTAGACCGCTCTCGAAGCAAATTCCATTCGAAGTGGATGGAGCGGCTGTTACGTTTCGTCTGAATGAACCGTGCAAACTGTCGATAGAAGTGAACGGAGATCGGTTCGGCAATCTTCATCTCTTTGCGAATCCACTGGAGAAAGAACCTCCTGAACCAGACGCGCCGAACGTGCTGTTCTTGAAGCCTGCTATCCATCGAATGCCGGATATTGACCGTTTGGCGAACAGTCCATTGCAGCCTGGTGGCGTGGAGCCAAACGTGATTTATTTTGGACCAGGCATGCATTATTTGGAGGAGACGATCTTTCGCATTCCGTCCGGGAAAACTGTTTATATCGCCGGTGGTGCCATCGTTGTCGGTTCACTCGTTTGCGATCGTGTACACGATGTCACGATTTGCGGGAGAGGGATACTCTATTTATCCGACTTCCACCGATTCTCGGCTTTCCGAGGTGTCCGGATCACCTTTTCACACCATATTACGGTGGAAGGAATCGTGCTGCTCGACCCGCCACACTACAGCATTTACATTGGTAAGTCCGAGCACATCCAGATCCGCAACTTCAAATCCTTCAGCACGCGTGGCTGGTCCGACGGCATTGACATGATGGCCAGCTCACATATTGAAATCGAAGATGTGTTCCTTCGAACATCGGATGATTGTATTGCCATCTACGGAAGTCGTTGGGACTACAGAGGAGATGCGGGTTTCATCAGCGTTAGAGACTCCGTCCTTTGGGCAGACGTAGCCCATGCGCTTAATGTTGGGGGACATGGAGATTATCAGCGGGGCGATCTGATTCAGAATATTCAAATCTCCAATATCGATATTCTGGAACATCATGAACCTCAACCTAATTATTGGGGGGCGATGAATATTAACGTCGGCGATAATAACACGGTAAGCAATGTTAGTTATGAGGATATCCGCGTTGAGGATTTCGAATTGGGCCAATTGGTAGACATTCGGGTGGTATGGAACGAGAAATATAATCCTGTACCCGGTAAGCGAGTTGAAAATGTCACCTTCCGAAACGTGTCCTATAATGGAAAAAATGAAAATAAAAATCGCATATACGGATTTGATCAAGAACGATTCGTAGGCGGGATCACCTTCATTAATCTTCGTATCAATGGCGAGTTGATTTTGAATGCCGAAGAGGGGAAATTTGACATCAACGAACATGCGCATGACATTCAGTTTCGCCATGAAGCATAAAAACGTCGAGTGATAATCAGACTTTCGAGTGGAAGGGCTCTGCCCCTCCCTCATAAGGGCTGAATCGATACCCGGCTTGTAGAAACGTAAGAAAGGGAGGAAGTATAACGACCTGTGAAACCGCTATCATATTTTAAAGGAAACACATCCACATTTCAGATGAGAGGAAGATTGCGAATGAAGAATAAAGGGAAGTTATTATCAATTCTATCAGCAATCATCATGATAGCACAGATTTGTTTATCCACTATGCCAGTTACCGTTAAGGCTGAATCTCCTTCGGTGTTTACAGATTATTTACCGACGATTACACAGGTAACCGATGAGGAAGGATTTACACATCCCGGTGTAGGACTTACTAAAGAGCTTCTTGAAAACCTGAGATCGAAGATTAGAACGGGAGCACAACCGTGGACATACTATTGGAATAACATGCTGCTCACGGCTCCAGAAGCTTCAAGAACAGTTGGTTCAAGCAACAGTAGAGACGGTGTGACAGTACTCAACGATAATTTTGACAGTCAGGGTATTGAAGGTAGGTTTATTGCAGACGGCATAAAGGCATATGCACAGGCGATGATGTATTATATAACCGGTGACGAAGTATATCGTGCCAATGCCATGATGATTATCCGTATTTGGGAGCAGATGGATCCTGCGAAATATGCGTTCTATAGAGATGCGCATATTCACGCAGGAGTACCGCTTAACCGAATGGTCATGGCGGCGGAGATATTAAGATATTCAAGCACACAAACAGCATCATTGGCTTGGACAGAACAAGATACAGCAGATTTTACGAATCATCTTATTATTCCGGTAACAGAAACATTGCTCCACGATCAAAATCATTTTATGAACCAACATAATTATCCTTTGATAGGGGCTATATCCGGTTATATCTTTACCGGTAACCGCGATAGATACAACGAGGCTGTTGAATGGTTTACTGTTAACCGTACAGCGAATGACCAAGGCTTCAACGGATCGATTAAGGCGCTGTTCCGGTGGGTAACGGAGGAAGAAAAACCGGGAACGATAGTCGGTGAAGGAACGCCGGTAGAACCTCATGTTCAACATATGGAGATGGGCCGAGACCAAGCGCACGGCGGTGGAGACTTAACCAACGCGGCTATCTTAACCCGTTTGATCCATGCCCAGGGAACCAAAATTGATCCAGTAACCGGAACCCCGTCTACAGCGGACAATGCCATAGATATTATGGAGTTTCTGAACCATCGACTTTTAGGGGCAGCCAACTTTTTCTGGCAGTTCATGCTCGGTTATGACACGCCATGGACACCACAGGCATACGCCATTACCGGCGGTGACCCTGATAACGTTGGTATGGGTGGATATATAAGAGACACTTATAATTTTCTTTCACCGGGTTACAGGGGAAGGTTCGACACTGCGAATTTTTGGGATTTTTATTCCTACTATACGTATGTCAAACAGGAAGATGTATCCGAGCTTGCTCCCTATTATTATGAAGCTTTCACCAAAAAACAACCGGCAACTCCCGGTATGTGGGGGAACAAGGATGCAGGCAATGACTTCTGGCTCTATTTGCCAGCGGAGGCGGAGGCTGATGCAGCAAAGTTTATTCCACAGGATGTAACCAGTGGTAAAACACTGCATCTGGAAGACCGGTACACGAATCTTGACAACCATACAGCCACTATGCAAGAGGGAGATACCCGATTTATTCGATTCCATGCAACGCAAGAAGGAAGTAAAATAGCTGCTCTCAGTTTTGCAGGCGCTGCCGGTTCGGGACCCTTTGGATTCAAGATTCGAACGAGTGGCGTAACCACATTGGATGCGCTAGGTTCGACCTTCACTCTTCCGGATACGAAAGGGGAGTGGAGATATATATCCGTAGCTGGTACTTTTGAAAATATTGTCTATATGACGGTAAAAGGAGCGCCTGGTGTTACCGTTGATATGGACTCCGTTGATGCAGCGGCAGCTACGAATCTGACACCGCCGGTATTCAAAGCCGGAAGCTCGGATTTAAAGATCTATACCTATGTAGGAGCTTCCGTGAATGTTGATTTGTCTGCCACGGATGCAAGCGGCACAGATGTGATTACGTATGAGCTTCAGAATAATTCCAAAGGGCTTCCGCTTGATGCCCATACAGGCGCATTTTCTTGGCAGCCTTCAGAGGCTGGAAACTATTCCGTTGTTCTTGCGGCTACGGATGGCACTACCGTTTCGGTCAAAAATGTCAGCATTATCGTAAGCAGCGACCGTGCTGCCGCAGTACAAGCCATCATTGCTTCCTATGATCCCAACCAAGCATATGTGGAAGCAACGCTCAAGAATTTCCAAACGGTGTATAACGACACGTTGAGTCTGATTAACACTGCGTCCGAGGAGGATTTCGATAAACAATTGCAAGCGCTAAGAGCTGCAACCGAAGGATTGTCATTAGTGACGCCTGTAACTGATTTCGGTATGCGTTGGTCCAAGGTTGTCGCTTGGTCTTCCTGGGGTTCAGTGGCCTCTAATATGGATGATGGTACGAATTTAACCGGCGCTGGGTTTGGTCTTGCGCAGGGGGCAGCCCCGCATTTGTACTATTTGCTGGATTTCGGTACCGATTATAAGGTGTCAGCTACCAAGTTTGGATTCCTGTCCAATATCTTCGTAGATCGTCTCGCCAACTCCACGGTATATGGATCGAATGATAAGGTGAACTGGACACGTATAACGCCGGGAGTCACGCAGTATACACAAGCTTATCATACCCTTGATGTGGATCCTGTTTACCAAAATGAGAAATACCGTTATATCAAATTGGAAATGATCCAACCGCTGCCAGCAGTTCTGTATGGTACAGTAAGCAATATTATGGAAATGACAGATTTTAATGTCTATGGAACACGTTACGAAATTGGCAACAAGATTCAATCGGTTTCCTTAAGTTCTGATCAAGCTCTTAACGGCAGGGTTGCACTTGGAAAGTCAATCCAAGCAACCATCACGGCCAAAGAAGCGATTAGTAACGTAAAGGTTAACATTCAAGGCCAGGTTGCCTCAGTCAGTACGACGGACAATATTACCTGGACAGCTACGACAATTTTGACTGGGCAAGAGCAAAGCGGCGACGTGAATGTTAGTGTTGATTATACCAAGCAGGACGGAACGAACGGAGATACCCTGTATGGCACAACCGATGGTTCGAAGCTGTTCGCTGCCGATGATTCAGATTTGATTACGAATGCTGCCAGCCTCGCCAGTTTGATTGGTTTTAGCGCGACAGATACGTTAAAACAAGCAAATTATCTATTTGACAACAATGCTAGTACGAGTTCTGAGTTCCGGTTGGACGGTTCTGGAGCGGGAAGCTACATGACCTTTGACTTCAAGGAAGGCAATCAAGTGACGCTTTCGAATGTAGAACTGCTTGCAAGACAAGATTCAGGTTTATTTACTCGGATAAGCGGTGCAGTGGTTCAGGGCTCCAACGATAATAGCACGTGGACGACTCTCACCAAGGCAGCGGCATCCACCGCGGATTGGCAAATATTGAAGGTTAGCGATACGCAAGGATACCGTTATATCCGAATTTACAATGCGAATACGTGGTACGGCAATATGGCGGAAGTGAGACTCCATGGTGATGTGAAGTCCTTGAGCAAGATCGCGTCGTCTTCGATTAGTTCGGCACAGAGCCTCAGCAACAGAATTATTCCAGGCAGCACGGTCAAATTGGCCTTCACAGCCAAAGAAGCGATCAATAATGTTAATGTCATGATTCAAGGCCAGTCTGCGCCGGCTACGTCTACAGACAATATTAACTGGATTGCTGAGGCAACCTTGAATCAAGGCGTGGCAACAGGCACAGTGAATTTCGCCATTACGTACAACCAGCAAGATGGAGCGGTCGGATTTCCTATTCACACGACGACAGATAACACCACACTGTTCCTTGTAGACGAGTCGGATTTAATTAATAATATCACCAGCCTCACAAATTTAATTGATTCCACTTCAGGAAGAACAGCTCCAGATACATTAACACAAGTGAATTATTTGTTTGACAACAATGCAGGTACGGGTTCCGACTTCCGGTTGAACGGCTCCGGCTCCGGTAGCTATATCACATTTGACTTTAAGGGAGGCAATCTAGTTACGCTTTCGAGTGTGGAATTGCTCGGAAGAGCTTTGTATGACAGAATTCGCGGAGCAGTCGTTCAAGGCTCCAACGATAATACGACGTGGACGACTCTCACTACAGCAGCGGTATCTACACCGAATTGGCAAGTCTTGCCGGTCAGCGGCAATGTCCCATATCGTTATATCCGTATTTATAATGGTAATGCGTGGTATGGCAATATGGCCGAGGTAAGATTCCATGGAAAAGTTGAAAATTTGAGTAAAATTCAATCAGCTTCGATCAGTTCGGCTCAAAGCATCGCGAGCAGGATCGTACCGGGCAACACAGTAAAACTAGCAATTGTCGCCAAAGAGGCCATTAAAGATGTCAAAGTCGCTATTCAAGGCCAAGAGGCAACCGTATCTTCCACAGACAATATTAATTGGACGGCTACGGCTACTTTGAATCAAGGTGTGGCAGCTGGTCCGCTGACATACAATATTCTTTACAATAAACAAGACGGAACGGCAGGGTATCCAGCTACTCAAACAACAGACAACACTTCTCTTTACCTGGTTGATGAGACGGATGTGATTACAAATATCACTAGCAACGCGAATTTAATAGATTCAACTTCAGGAAGAACTGCAACACAAACCTTGCAGCAGGTGAATTATTTGTTTGACAGCAACGCAAGCACGGGTTCCGATTTCCGTATTGGAAGCAACAACTCCGGAACGGGAAGCTACATGATCTTAGACTTTAAGGCTGGCAATCAAGCTGCACTTACGAGTGTAGAGTTGCTAGCAAGACAAGATCAAAATTATGGGAGAATCAATGGCACAGTGATCCAAGGCTCTAACGATAATACAACATGGACGACGCTCACCAAAGCGGCGGTATCCACTCGGGATTGGCAAACCTTGAAGGTGAACGGTAAAGTGCCGTATCGTTTCATCAAAATTATCAACCCGAACGCTTGGTTTGGAAACATGAATGAAGTGAGATTCCACGGGGCAATGAAACCGGCAGACATGACGCCTCCGGTAACAACCGATAATGTACCGCAGGGATCTGCTAAGAAAAATACGACTGTAACCCTTAGTGTCTATGATGACATCTCTGGCGTTGCAGCAACTTATTATACGGTGGATGGAGGCGCGCAGCAAACCGGAAACACGGTTATGTTGACTACCTACGGAATCCACACAATTGTATACTGGAGTGTGGACTGGGCAGGCAATGTAGAGCAGGAGCACACGGTCACTGTCAACATCGCCGCTACGACTCCGCCAGCTGCTGCCAGTTTGTATGCAGATAGGACAGATCCGACCAACCAAGATGTTCATGTGACCATCACCTATCCGCTTGAGGCGGCTGTGAGAGAATACAAAGTGGGGGATACCGGCGTATGGACAGCGTACACGGGGCCTGTAACACTCTTCGAAAACGCAACGGTGTATGCCAGAAGTGCGGATGCTGATGGAAACATCTCGGATGAGTCGAGTTATACAGTCAGTAATATCTACAAGACAGTCCTTGGGGACGCGGTCTTCACAGCTGACCTCACAGGTCCGACTAGTGGCAATGTTACCGTGACGATCAGCTTCCCGGACAACGTCGTGGTTAAGGAATACAAAATCGGGAATAGCGGCACATGGACAACGTATGTCTCACCTATTACCGTTTCCGACAATGTTACTGTCTACGCTCGAAGCAAGGACTTCGTTGGTAATGAATCGCATGTCAGCAGCTACGTGGTGAACAACATCGTTTCGAAAAGCAAGGCTAAGCCGGGTGTCGCCGTCCTTACCGAAGACAATGGGCAGGATACGGGTCTCCAGGATGGTAATTTTAATATTCTAATGAATCTGTGGTACGGAGAAAATGGCAGGATTTATAAACTCTATGAGAACGATGTGCTAATTGAAACGAAGACCCTTACGGATGACACACCGAATGCCCAATCTTCCGTAACATCGATTACTTATAAACCGAATGGTACCTATCGTTATTATGCAGAGCTTACGAATGCATACGGTACTACGACAAGCAATACTTTGCTTGTAAACGTAACGCAAGCAAAGCCATCCAAACCTGTTTTGTCGAACGATAACTGGGACGGTGACGGAAACTTCAATGTCAACATGAACTTGTGGTGGGGTATTAATGGAGCGAGATATCATTTGTATGAAAATGGCGTTCTAATCTATACACAAGAGCTGACGAATCATACGCCTTCAGCCCAATCTGATGTGACCGTTGTAACCAATAAGGGAAAAGGTACGTATTCGTATCAAGCTGAACTCGTCAACTATGCGGGTGCTACATCCAGTGATACGATGATTATCAATGTTTTGAAGTGATGTAAGGTTTGGCGACTGCAACAGGGCCGGTAATCGGGAACGGGAGCATCACACCGAATTCTGATGACCGGCCCGCATTCATAAGTCCAAAATGAGTTTGACCATCAAGCTTGATTGCAAGCTATTTACAATAGAAAGGATGACTTTGCAATGGAAGCAACCTACAATTCTTTATCTAGAAAAGGAGTTTGGGGTGACCAAGGTGACGGAACCTATGTTAATCCAGTCTTGCCAGGGGATTATAGCGACCCGGATGTCATTCGGGTCGGGGAAGATTACTACGCTATCTCCTCTACGCTGCATTGCTCACCGGGGATGGCGGTATTGCATTCGAAAGATCTTGTGAATTGGAGAATGATCGGCCACGTAGTGAAAGATTTGACAAACATCGGCCCGGAATATAAGTATGATCGCATGAATCGTTATGGCAGAGGAGTCTGGGCAGGCGCGATCCGCTTCCACCAGAATAAATATTGGGTCTATTTCTTCACGCCCGATGAAGGATTGTTTATGAGTACGGCCGTCGACCCGGTTGGACCTTGGGAGCCGCTGCATCATGTTTGGGCGATTAGCGGCTGGGATGATGGCTGCCCGTTTTGGGATGATGACGGACAAGGCTACTTTGTGGCCACGAATTTTGCTAATAATTATCATATCCACTTATTTAAACTCAGTGAAGATGGCAGAGAGCTGTTGCATAACACGGATACGATTATTCATCAGTACAAGGGAAGCGAAGCCAATAAGCTCTACAAAATAAATGGGGTTTACTATTTTTTTCACAGCGAGGTTCGCCATGAAGAAGGCGTTGACGTCAGAGTCGTCATGATGTTAAGAGCAACGCATATTTATGGGCCTTACGAGGAAAAGGAGCTTATCCATACACACGGCAAGGAGGTAGACAGGGAACCGAACCAAGGCGGTCTTGTCCAAACCGTTGACGGGGATTGGTATTTCATTAGTCATCAAGGAATAGGGGGATGGGAAGGGAGAACGCTTCACTTGCTGCCTGTAACCTGGACCCACGGATGGCCAATTATTGGAGACGATACGGATGGCGATGGAATTGGAGAGATGGTATGGGGTGGCAATACACCTATTAACGGATATCCCGTGAAGGTTCTTGCCAGCAATGACGATTTTGACCATGAGGTGCTTGAGCCGTATTGGGAGTGGAACCATCAGCCGAGAGCCGACAAATGGTCATTAGTGGAAAGACCTGGCTATTTGCGTCTATACGCATGCCAACCCATCGAGAAGGATAATTTTTTTACGGTCTGCAATATACTTTCACAACGAGCATTTAGAACTATTTACAATGAGGTTACTGCAAAAATAGAGATCGGTGGCATGGCTGACGGGCAAGAAGCGGGGATTTGCCATTTTGCGCAAACTTACTGTACGATTGGCGTACGACAACAGAACGGGACAAGAATTCTGAAGTTTAACCATTTGGGGGCAATTGTGTGGGGGCCGGAATTAACAGGCAACACCCTTTGGTTAAGGTCTGTGTGGAACATCGATGGAATCAACCGGTTCGAATATAGCGTGGATGGGGATCATTTCACAAGCTTCGGAGACGCTTATCAGCTCAGCTGGGGGCATTATCGGGGAGATAGGATCGGAATATACTGCTGTAACAGCGAGAGTGAAGAAGGTTATATGGATGTAGATCGATTTTATTATGAGGCAGCAGGATCCTTGCAAGTTAAGTGCAGATAATATTAAAACATGCTTTATATTGGGAGTGTAGAATGATGAAATCGCCATTGTTTAGGGATCCTATCTATGATGGAGCGGCAGATCCCGTGGTCATTTGGAATCGGCACGCCAGGGAATGGTGGATGATTTACACGAACCGTCGGGCAACGCAGGAAGGTCCGAAATATGGATGGGTGCATGTTGCTTCTTCAGCGGATGGCGGATTTACCTGGTTATACTGGGGAACCCTGGAAGGCCTCGAAACAGGCTGGGGTCGAAATACGTTCTGGGCGCCTGAAGTCATTTGGCATGATGGGCTTTATCATATGTACGTCACGTATGTCCACGGCGTACCGCAAGATTGGACTGGCAAGGCTCGCATTCGGCATTATACAAGCCCCGATCTTATTCGCTGGAATTTCCAGTCCACGCTTGGCATTAGTGAGGAGAATGTGATTGATTCCTGTGTATCGTCTGCCGAACGGTACGTTTCGAATGTGGTTTAAGCAAGCCAATTATACCTATGCTGCGGACAGGGGATCAATTGTATCTGGTTCCTTGTTGAAATCGATAAACGTTACGTGATATCAAAATTTTGAGATAATAGGAGTATACGTGCCGTACATCACTCATACAAGTTTCGATATTCCGTAGGGGTTCTTTCTGCAACTTGTTTGAAAATTCTACTGAAATAATAAGGATCGGGATAGCCTACACGCTGAGAGATTTCTCTAATAGAGAGATTCTTTTCCTTTGTAAGCAAATATTTGGCGTGATTGATCCGCACTGTTGTTAAGTATTTGGAAGGCGGTCCCCCCGAATGTTTGATGAAAATTTTACTAAGATAAGATGGATGGAAATTAAAGTGTCTGGAGATCGACTCCAGTGTAATTTCTTCAGAAAAGTTTTCTTTTAAATATAGTTGAACCATCTGCACGATTTCTTCAGGTGTATGCATCGTTTTCTCGGAAGAAGGCAGTGACTTCGGTAACTGCCTTTTGTTTTCAATTGACATCTTAATCTTGATTAGGACTTGTTCTAGTTCACTAGTAATGATTGGCTTTAATAAGTATTCGTTCACGTTGAATTTGATTGCTTGACGAGCATAATCGAAATTGTTATACCCACTGATGATTACCTTTTCTATGTGCGGAAATTGAAGCGACACTTGCTTTAACAACTCTAATCCATCAATGGCAGGCATTTGGATATCTGTAAATAAAACATCGACAGCATTACTTTCAAGAACTTTTAGCGCAGACAAGCCATCTTGAGCAGTACCAATGACGACATAGGAAGCATCTAAGGATTGAATTTTCTTGACGATATTATGCAATATTAATTCTTCATCTTCAACAACAACCACACGAATTTGTGTTGTATGCTCCAGATTACCTCACCCCTTCAATTTTCCCTCCAACTCGTACCATCGCCCCGCCATCTGGTAGGTTAACGGTTTGCATGCACAAATCTGTCCTGTAAGAAATTTTCAGCCTGAGATAAATATTCAGTAGTCCCATCCCATCAAGCTGCAAGCCAGGAATGATCCCGGTTTGTTCGATTTCCTGAATCCTATTCGTAAATTCCATGAGTGCCCTCTGATCAAATCCAGGTCCGTTATCGCTAACTTCTACGAACCAGTGGTCATTCTCCAGGTACCCTCTCACCTTAATTATCCATGGAGGCAACAGTTTGGATGAGTATTTCAGTGAATTTTCAACAAGAGGTTGAATGATTAATTTCGGAACTGGAATATTTTTCATATTATCTGCCATTTCAAATGTATACAGAATGTTTTGCTTATGTCTAATTTTAATGCATTCCAAATACTTTTCGGTATAGGCTAGTTCAGTTTCTAAAGGGACAAGTGATGAATTATCAGCAGATATGTATCGTAACATCATAGATAAATTCTCAATCATAATGACAATTTGCTCATTCATATTTTCTTCAGCCATGATGGAAATCGTAGTTAACGTATTGTATAAAAAATGAGGATTCATCTGTGATTGAAGCGCTAACATTTTGGCTTGAAGTTCCTGTAACTGAGACAGTAACAATTGATCCATAGATTCCTTCAGTCGTTCGCTCATCTTGTTAAAAGCGAACTGCAAGCGATCAAGCTCGTTGAAACCGCTGTTTAGTTCCAAATGTGTCTGAGAGGTGATACCTACTAAATTGGTGGATTTCATGGTGGCATGCATTCTTGCTATGGGTTTCGTGATTCGTTTAGCTGCAAGGTAAGAAAGTGAAATAGCAAGCAATAGAATGGCGATACTAACCATAGCGATTTTCTTGGTAAAATCATTTAAAGGGCCTAATAATTGCTGTTCGGAGACTAGGAGAGCAATGTTCCAACCTGTGTACTCGGAATGAGCGATACTATAAATTTCGTTCTCATTTGTAATAGGGTTACGGATGTTACTCATAGCTGAATGAGAATTGGTTTGCAGAAGGGTAAAGTAAGAAATTAGTTCCTTCGCTTTGGGGTTAGTTGGATAAATAATGTCCCCAGTATCCGTATATACAATAACCTTTTGCCCGTAGTTGTGCTTCATGTAATCATTAATGTTGGTGAATAATTTGTCTGCATCTTGCTTGACTTCTACAATACCTTCAGGGGTATTATTAGCGTCAAAAAACAAGCGAACTAGTGAGATGGAATACGCATCCTTGGAGGAAAGAAATAGTGAAAGCTCATCATCCTTCTCCGGAATTGTGATGTATTTGCCCTTGGTATTTGCGAGCACCTCTTCATACCAGAGTTTATTAGGCAAGTTTACTTTTGTTCTCCGGTTGTCAATGCCGGATCCGAACATGTTTCCCCCTAAATCATATAAATTGATTTGATTAACCGGGAGAGCAGGTCCATTGGCTGCAACTAAAATGTCTGCTAGATCTTTATTGTTATTGATTGTGTCGCCAGATCCCCCCGTAAATTTGAGGAATTTGTCCTTCACTAGATTGGAATACAAAATATTGAGGGATACAGCGTCAATTCTTCGTATTTCTAGGTCTAATTTGTCCTGCATGGATTGTGAGAGATTATCAAGAGATTCAACGGCCTTTTTCTTAAGTAAATCGGATGACCAGATATAAAAAGGTACAACCACTAACGATAATACCACGATGATGATTAAGGAATAGGTCTGGAAAAGAACGAATCGAATGGTACGTTTTTGAATGACCATAGTCTCCTACTGAATACATGAATAAGATTTTGTATGCTTAGTTTGCGGTGTTTATAGGAAATTGTCAAAAGAAATTTGGCGGAGGTAAAGAATGTCCAGTTATAAAGCATTGTAAATCCATGGAAGATAGAAATGAATTGCAGTTATAATGAAAGCGTAAACAATACCAACCACAAGTGAAAAGGGGAACCGAAACCAATGAAAAAAACATTTACGGTGATTGTGTCGATTGGGATTATGGCATCTGTGTTAGCGGGATGTGGAAGTACAGCGGAGACCGTAACACCAACTGCTTCAAGCGGTGCTACCAATAGTGCGAAATCAACAGAAACGCCAAAAGAAAAAGTTACACTGACATACATGGCTAGCCAAGACTGGATAAAGGATTCTGAAATGCAGCTCGCAAAGAAGTTTGAGGCGGAGACTGGTATTCATATTGATTACCAAATCGTTCCATCAGATCAGTACCAGAATATTCTGAAGACCAAACTCAATGCGAAGGAAGCACCGGATATTTTCGGCGGACAGGATGGACAGCTTGATTTGAACAATTTATACGGTGTCGAAAAAAATGCGGTTGATTTAAGCGGTGAAGAATGGGTAAAACGAGAAGACCCGCTCTTTGTAGAACAAGGTTCTTATAATAAAAAGCTGTATGCACTAACCATCTGGGATCCAAGTTATGACTGGGTTGTCGTGTATAACAAAAAAATATATGAAAAGTTAAACCTTAAAGTACCGACTACGTATGCTGATTTTAAAGCGGCGTCTGAGAAGATCAAGTCTGCAGGTATTACGCCTATTTATGAACCCGTGTCCGATGGCTGGCATCATGTGCTTTGGTTTCCAGAGCTTGGTCCTAAATTCGAAGAAGTCAATCCTGGATTAACGGATAAGCTAAATAGTAATATGGAGCAATTCGCGAACGTACCGATTATGGAGCAGGCACTTACGCAGCTCAATGAACTAGCGAAGTCTGGTTACATGGGAGATAACTACTTTTCAAATACATACGCCGATACAGAAAAGAACATGGCAAGCGGCAAATATGCGATGACGGTGTATAATCTTGGGTTGCCGGCGCAAATCGAAAAAGCGTTCCCAGAGGTTAAAGCGGATACATTTGGCTATTTCTTGATGCCGCTTGCTGACAATCAGATATTAAATGTTAATCCTGCTGCGCCAAGTAAATTTATTTATTCAGGATCCAAACATATTGATTTGGCAAAGAAATATTTCCAGTATCTGACGAAACCAGAAAACTTGCAATTCTTTTTGGATAACGAACCGAAGTTCTTAGCTTTGAATTTCAAAGATATTAAGAACCGTTACACACCCGATCAAAAGGCATTCTTCGATACGTATGGCAAAAAACAAGGCACCGTGTATCAAACATCCATTAGTTACCTGAATCCGCAATGGATGGATATCGGGAAAGACATTTCAGCGATGTTTACAGGGAAAATGCAGCCTAAGGAAATTTTGAAGAGCATTGACAAAAGAAGAAGCGATGCCGCAAAAGCAGCCAAAGACCCTGCTTGGGCACAATAATTTGATGGAAGTATAAATCAGAACAACCCAGCGGATAGGATAATGAAGCTTGCTGGGTTGTTACTGAAGATAATGTGGAGTGGAGCGTCCTACAATGAACAAAAGCATATATCCCTTTTATTTTTCAATTGGCGCATTGGTACTGTATCTGCTCTTCTTTGTAATTCCGGGATTTATGGGAATTTACTTTTCATTTACAGATTGGAATAGTTATAGCGAAGGAATTGAATTCATAGGACTTGATAATTTTCGAACGATCTTCTCAGGAAATGAGAAATACCTATCCTATTTGAATCATACAGTTACGTTCACGATAACAACAGCCATACTGAAAACGGGAATTGGGCTGTTCCTCGCTCTAATCTTAAATCAGGGGATTAAAGGTAAGAATTTTCATCGTGTGGTTATCTTTATGCCGGTTATCGTTCCTACATTAATTGTAGGATTAATTTTCAAGTCCGTATTGCATCCTGAAGTTGGATTGGTCAATGAGTTCCTAAGATCCATCGGACTGGAAGTTTTGGCTAAAAGTTGGCTGACGGATATCCATTTGGCCTTTAAATCCATTATTGCTGTCGATACCTGGAAAGGGGTCGGCTATATTATGGTCATTCTACTGGCAGGTCTACAGGCCATACCGGATATGTACTACGAGGCTGCGGAAATGGATGGCGCTAATTTTTGGAATAAATTCAAGCATATCATTGTTCCACTATTGATGCCGGCGCTTACAGTTACAACAGTTCTTAATTTTATCTATGGATTCAAAGTGTTTGATATTGTGTACGCGCTTACGAATGGTGGGCCAGGCTACGAAACAGAAGTACTGTATACGGGCGTGTTTAAGGAATTCTCCCTCGGTCGTTACGGCGTAGGTACTGCCTTATCTACAGTTATGTTTCTCGTTATGATCGTGATTGGCTTTTGGGCAGTCAAATGGATGAGCAACGAAGATGAGGTGGGCAAATGAAGCTGAACATGGTAAAGAATGTTTTGAGAAATACGACTGCTTGGATCGTGAGCATCATCACGCTAGCGCCACTCCTGTTAATTGTGATTAATTCGTTAAAGGATAAAACGCAGGCCAGCTCAATGGGTTTTGATTTGCCTAAACAACTGCATTTCGAAAACTTTCTGGTCGTCATTGAAAAAGGGAAATTACTTCGTTCACTTTGGAACAGTTTATTTTATACGGGAGCTTCTACAATTTTGTGTATTTTATTATCGGCTATGGCAGCCTACATCTATGCTAGAAATCGTTCAAGATTAAATCGTTTCTTTTATTTTTTCTTAATTCTAGGCATTGCCTTGCCCATCAATTATTTTACATTAACCAAGATGATGCAAATGACTCATTTGATGAATACGCAAATCGGAATTATTATTCTGTACGCAGTCGTGCAAATTCCATTTAGTGTATTTATTTTATATGGATTTGTAGGAACTGTTCCCAAAGAACTCGACGAATCCGGTATTATTGATGGTTGCGGCCCACTAAGGCTATTCTTCTCCATCATATTTCCCTTATTAATGCCTGCTGTAGTGACCACATTTATTCTAGCTTTCATTAATTCATGGAATGAATTCTTGCTTCCGCTGTACTTCCTCAATAATGCCAAACAGTGGCCTATGACGTTATCTGTTTATAATTTCTTCGGCCAATATCAAATGGACTGGAATTTAGTAAGTGCTGATATTGTAATGACTTGTCTGCCTGCTGTTATTTTGTATTTATTAGGTCAGCGATACATTATTTCCGGTATGACATCTGGCTCTGTAAAAGGGTAGTGATTTCAAATTTCTTTGACAAGGAGAATCATGATGCAAATCATTCGACATAGCGTGGAGAAGGATCGTCTGTTGCTAGAAACGACTAACGGGCGAATCATGCTTGCCCCATATTCCAACAAGATCATTAGGATTCGATATACATTGGAAACTGAATTTAGTACACAAGAAAGTCTAATGATAACAGGTTTGCCTGATTCGAAGATTTCCTTCACCGTAGAAGATCTCCAAAGTTATCTAGTATTTTCAACGGCAGAACTGACAATCCGGATCCTCAAGAAGACGGGAGCTTTTACTTATCTGGATGCATCAGGAGCCTTACTGACGAAAGAACCGGATCGCAGAGGAAAAACGCTGGTTCCCCTGGATGTTATGAAATCCGTATTCGATGAATCCGCCAATATTGAAGCTGGACAGGGAGCCGATGGCCTGCGTGTCCGAGCTGACAACGTGACCAAAGTGAGGGATCGAAAGGCATTTCATACAAAGCTTGAGTTTGAGTGGATGGAAGATGAGGCATTATACGGCTTGGGTTCACACGAAGAAGGCGTAATGAATTTGCGGGGAACGCATCAATACTTGTATCAACAAAATATGAAGGCGGTTGTTCCTGTCCTGGCATCTACGCGTGGATATGGCATTATAGTAGACAGCTATTCCATGATGACGTTTCGAGATGATGCTTTCGGTTCCTATATATGGACAGAAGTAGACGATGAAATGGATTATTATTTCATTCTTGGTCCGGAGATGGACAGTATTGTTCATGGGATCCGTGAATTAACTGGAAAAGCCCCGATGCTGCCCAAGTGGTCATTCGGTTATATCCAGTCCAAGGAGCGTTATACGTCACAAGAAGAATTGGTAGCCGTTGTTCGCGAGTATCGTGAGCGAGAACTGCCGCTTGATTGTATCGTACTGGATTGGAAGTCCTGGACAGGGGAACTTTGGGGTCAGAAAACGCTTGATCCTCAGCGGTTTCCAGATCCGAAAGCTATGGTGGAAGAGCTTCACGGGATGAATACGCGATTGATGGTTTCTATCTGGCCCATTATGAATCCGCAGAGCGATAACAATAAGGAAATGAATGAGAATGGGTGCTTGCTTGGAAATCAGGCAACGTATGACGCTTTTCAGGAGAAAGGCAGACAATTGTACTGGAAACAGGCGAACGAGGGACTCTTTGCACACGGCATTGATGCTTGGTGGTGTGATTGCACAGAACCTTTCGAAGCCGACTGGAGTGGAGCTGTTAAGCTTGAGCCAGAACAACGGATGCTGATAAATACAGAAGAAGCCAAGCTTTATCTTGATCCGGAGTTCATTAATGCGTATTCCTTGCAGCATTCCAGAGGCATTTATGAAGGACAACGCCGAACTACAGAGAGCAAACGGGTCGTTAACCTGACACGTTCAGCTTATGCAGGGCAGCATCGTTATGGGACGGTAACATGGTCGGGTGACATTGCGGCAAATTGGGAGACGCTGCGAAAGCAAATTCCAGCTGGATTGAATTTCTGTGCAACGGGCTCCCCATATTGGACAGTGGATATTGGAGCATTCTTTGTTCAGAATAAGCCGGATCTGTGGTTTTGGAATGGGGACTACGACGCAGGCACCCAAGATATGGGATATCGGGAATTATATGCCCGTTGGTTCCAGTACGGTTCGTTTCTTCCGATGTTTCGTTCTCATGGCACGGATACCCCCAGGGAGGTATGGCAATTTGGTGAGCCAGGCCAGCCTGTCTACGATGCCATTGTTAAATTCCTCCGTCTTCGATACGAATTAATGCCATACATATATGCCCTATCTGCTCAAGTATATCAACACGATTATACTTTAATGCGAGCGTTATCATTTGACTTCAGGCACGATCCGAATACATATAACATTGGAGATCAGTTCATGTTTGGCCCAGCATTCTTAGTAAATCCAGTCACCGAGCCTATGTATTACAATGCGGGTTCAGAATTGCTTGAAGGTGTGAAGAAAACCAGAAATGTTTACTTACCCCAAGGAAATGAGTGGTACGATTTCTGGACGAATCGCATCTATGCAGGTGGGCAAACGATAGAAGCCGAGGCACCATTGGACCGTATCCCTCTCTATGTAAAGGCAGGATCTATTGTGCCTCGGGGCGGGAGTATTCAGTTTGCTGAAGAACGTCCGAATAATAACATACACATCTGTATCTATTCCGGGCAAAATAGTTCTTTCGTTTACTATGAAGACGAAGGAGACAATTACAATTATGAAAGGGGTGTTTTTGCTCTAATTCCTATGGTGTGGGATGAGGGGAACCGAACATTCATTATCAAAGAGCGGCAAGGAACTTATCCCGGGATGAGGGCAAATCAGTCATTTAACCTAACATTTCTGGGTGTTAAAGATGGTGGTGGATCGCTCAAAGAGGCAGAGAAGACAACGCAAATTCACTACACAGGAAACTACATCGAAATCAAGCTAGAAGACTTGTAGGATTCCCCTTTCCCCTAAAACCCATCAATGTTCCTACAAAATTCCTTCTGGCCGTATGATTGTCTCTGTACGAAAGAGTCGTGAAAAACTACAATGGACTCAGAAATGATATCGCTTACATAACGCTGTTAAGTTTGGAATGGAAGGGGGTGATTTGAACAAAACTCCTACTGTCTTGCTAACCAGAACAGTTTATAAATTGCAAATCCAAGGAGGTTTTATGAAAGTGAGAAGGAGAGCATTCATTTGGCTTATGACTCTGGTAATGATCTTATCCATGATACCATATGCAGGAGCGGTAGAAGCGGCTGCCAGTGCGCCAAGTGCAACGATTTATGTTGCTGCAAATGGTAATGATAACACAGGTGACGGAACACAAGCGAAGCCGTATAAATCGATTGCTAAGGCAAAAACAGTAGTAAGGACACTGCCTAAGACTGGTGGTGATATCGTCGTTCAAATTGCCGATGGCTTTTATCCGCTTGATGAAACTCTCGTTTTTGACAAGAATGATTCAGGAAGTGAAAGCAGCACAATTCGCTATGAGGCGGCGCCGGGTGCAAAGCCGGTAATCAGCGCTGGCGAAATGCTGCAAAAAGGCGTATGGACAGAAGCGGTTGGCCTTACTCAGACAGGCGGCTTAAAGGCATATAAAACGACCCTTAACCGGAGCGATAAGCTGCGTGCGCTCTATGTAAATGATAAGGCTGCCACCATGACGAAGAGCTCGGAGATAGCTTCGGCCAACAGAACCGTCACGGGCACCCCCACAGCCAGCTTTACCGCTGCCAATAACCCTTGGGCGTGGCAGAATGGCACCAACATCCGGGCGGGTATCGTATTCGACGCCAGCGTGGGTCTGACTACAGCAACGAAAAACCCCCAAAACATCGAAGCCGAAAGCACGGGCGGGTCCACCGCCAGATGGGCGAGGCCTTTTATCACCTTCGCGTCGATCGAAGAGGCGCCGGCAGCCAGCAACAAGCCTGGCGGTATCATGTTCCGGTTCCAGATGCCGTATGGGTTCATTTCGCAGTCTTTGGGTAATAACACGCAATATAACGCTGGTAATAACCAAGTAATCCGCAACGCTTTCGAGTTCTTTAACAAACGCGGAGATTTCTATTTCGATCAGGCGGCAAGCACGCTTTATTACATCCCGCTTGCAGGCGAAGATATCAATACCGCCGACGTGGTCATTCCAAGGCTTGAAACGGTCCTCGATATAAGAGGGATCCCTGTAGGAGATCGGTTGAACCCTGTTGCGGGCTCGGATGATGGACGTGTCAAGCACATAACCTTCAACGGGTTGAAGTTTGCCCATACCGACTACAAACTGACTGAACTGACAGGCACCTATACATATAGCGACGGATCCGGTCCGGTAACGACCAGTTCCCGAGGCTATGCATCTGTTCAGGGCTCTATTGTGAACAAAGTTTACTTCCCCAGCAGCATCAACTGGCATGAAACTTTCTACCGAGGGTATGACATACCGCCGGCAGCGGTAATGATCAACGCGGCGAGGAACATCAAGGTGCTGAACGGGGAGATTGGGCTTACCGGATTTAATGGCATCCATGTAGAAAACGATGCCAAGGATATCGAAATCTCGGGCAACTATATCGTAGATACGCTCGCTTCCGGCATTGTAATCGGACATCCGCAGCATATCTATGAAAACGATGTGGCGATTACGCATGAATCCAGTGTTTCGGCCTCTGGCACGCCAATAAGGAACTGGGCTGGCGTTGATAAGGAAAAATTTAAGGCGGGCACGGAAGCCGTTCCGGAGAATATTTACATTACAAACAACTTTTTGTACAGGACCTGCTACGGATTCCCGGGCGCCAACGCATTGGCTTCATTCTACACAACGAATATGCAGGTGCTGCATAACTACATTTATGACACCACTTACGGCGCCATGAGCATCGGCTGGGGTTGGGATGAGTATGATGGGTTCGGATTTACCTCCCAAGGGACCAACAAGACCGGGGGCCCTTACAATGGTACGAATGAAACAAGTCTCGCAAGGTCTCCAGCAATATCTACGACTTCCAGGAATAACAAAATAAACTATAACCGGGTAGAGGAAATTTGCACGGTAGTTAACGACTCCGGAGCTATTTATTCACTGGGCCGGCAGGGGGATCCGGGTAATTTACCGGGCGGAGGGACATGGGACACGATCAACACCGTCTACCCTTTGACAAATGATCCTGTCACTAACAAGAATAGTAACTGGAATCCTGACAACTGGACGAATTTCACCGAGATGAACTACAACTTCCTTAACCCAAATCCTACGGATAAACCAACGAGCTCCAACAACTGGATGAACGGGTTCCATCCCGACGAAGGCAGCACGTTCATTAAGATGATAGGCAACGTCGTGCAGGCTAAGCTCTCCTATGCTGCGGGGCAAAGCCGTCTTATTGAGTTTAACAACTGGAAGCGCAAAAGCGATATGATTATGGTCCAAGGTTACGTAGACGGGGATAATAACCAGAATGGCGCTCCTAGGACTACTTTTGACAATTACAAGAGCACAAGCCGTATTTGGCCACTTAAGGGCAATGAAATCGTTTTGAATTCGGGTCTTGCTAATGAATACACGCATATGATCCCAAGGAGCCTCATTGCCGATACCGAGTTTGAGCTGGCTTCCAACGTCATCATGGGTAAAGGTGAAAAGCTGAACCGCAGGGGTCTGCTCCAAGCGCAAGACACCGTTTGGATCGCGCCGGCGAACACTACTGTCTTTAATGAAGGCGCTACCATGACTAAAGCTGCCGGCGACGTTAAGTCAATCAACGCTCCGTCTTCTGCAGGCGAATACAAACTGTATATCAAATATGGAGACGGCAGAGCAACGGCCACTTCCAAGTATACCGTATACGTCGATGCGAGCGGTTCGGCAACTAATGTGGAAAATGGAAAGAGCTATGAAGTTTCAGCAGTAAGGCCGCTTAAACTGACTTTGAGTACGGATTACACCTTTACGCTTAACGGCAAGCCTGTGACGAATGGGTACGAAATCCGCACTGCAGGAAGCTGGACTTTGGTAGGCAGCACTTCGACGCCTGCCATAACCTTCAACTTCACCACCACAGTATCGGAGGCGAATAGGCTGCTCCCGGCTGACGTGTCAGTTGCCCCCGGCGGGAAAGTCAGGTTTGCGTACGATTTGGACGACGCTACTAAACAGATATGGATTTCTTCATCAAGCGACGGAAATTTCATTGAAAGCGACAAAGAAACAATGGCCTCCGGCAGTATGATAGAAATAACCGCGCCAAAGTTGGTCGGTCCATACATTATTTATGTGCGTTCGAAAGAAGGCGATGTTCTCAGCCAGTCGCACGCTCGTGTCGTGGTGCGCGATATGACGCCTGCCGATATTCCTAGAGATGGTCTTGACTTATGGCTCAAGGCTGATGAGGGCGTGGAAAAAGATGGAAGCGGCAACGTAACTGGATGGACAAATATGGGAAGCGTCCCAGCGAAGCTTGTCCCAGCGAACGTCCCCGGCAGCGGCGGTGATAATCTTGGAACACCAACCGGCAATCCTACGCTAAAGAACGATGGATACGACTATGTAGATTTTGCAGCGATGTCAAGGCCGTTAAAAGCTGCAGGCTTTAAGAATTATAACGGCAGTACGCAGATGACGATATACGCGCTGGCTAGACCAACAACCACAGCCAACAACTCAAGCGATCAAAGTGGTCTTGTTTATTTCGGATTAAACGAAGCTTACCAAACGTGGGCTGCCAACAGCGGTTGGAGCGGTATTAATCTGGGTGTTGGAACAAACCGAGTTAACATCCGCTTTGGTAATACGGATGGCAGCGTATCGGGTGGCGGGCAACAAATTACAACAACAGCGACTGACGGTCTGGCCAGCGTTCGGGCGCAGCTAAACGGAACCAATAGAGCCGTGTATGTTAATAACAATGTTATCGGCACTGGAACTAACGCTAAGGCGCTTTTAGGAAACAGCTCGGATCTGGGCGTAGGTTACACGATGGCGGCTGCAACCCCTTACCGCTTCCTGGGCAGGGTCTCGCAGGTTCTCATTTACAACAGAGTGCTTACAACCGACGAAATTACGAAAGTAGAAACATATTTTAACAATGTCAAAGCGGGCCGTGGTGGACCCGCGAATCCAATTGTTTCAGCAGTCGACAAATCTCTGCTGACCTCCTTGATTGAGTCCGTCAATAGCAAGGAAGCTACCATTTATACTAACAATTCATGGAACGTATTTGCTAGCGCATTAAGTGAGGCCAAGACTGCCGTCTCCAATGGTGATATCGGCCAGGCAGCAGTGGATAATTCCTATTACGCGCTGCGTAATGCGACCAAAGCACTTCAATTGATACCGAGTGGCGTAACAACTGCCGTATACGGTACGCCTGTTCTCGGCGGGGCTGCGCTCGATCCGCTCTGGGATACGACTGCCACGCTGCCAATCCTTAAGCATTTGACCATGGCGAACGGTCCGACGGATGGCTCCGCTAAAGTACTGTGGGACGATACTAACTTGTATGTTCTGGTGCGTGTAAAATCCCCTGAGCTGAACAATAGCTCCAGCAATGCGTATGAGCATGACTCGGTCGAGATCTTTGTGGATGAGAACAATAGTAAACAAACCTCTTACGGCACAGGTATGGGACAATACCGTATTAATTATCTGAATGCGAAAACCTTCAATCCAGGCAGTATCAGCGCGGGATTTGAGTCCTTTGCCAAAGTTGTGGATGGCGGTTATTACATTGAAACGAAGATCCCCTTTAAAGCAACCCTGCCAACGGTTGATCGGGTAATTGGATTTGATTTGCAGATCAATGACGCGAAAGCAACGGGTGGCCGTCAGGACGTTATCATGTGGCATGACGTGACCGGACAGTCCTATGCGAACGGTTCACAATGGGGTGTGGTTACCCTTGTCGGCAAGCCGCCGGTAGTTTCCGGAGCAGCTGGAGCGACATCCATCACGACGAAAGAAGGCACGCTGCAAATGTTAGCGGGAGTGCCAGTCGTATGGTCGGTTACCGCAGAAGACGGTTCGGAGACAAATGCAGCGATCATCAGCGAGACGGGATTGCTGTCGGCCAAAAAGAATGGCGTCGTGAAAGTAACGGCGAAAGCCAACGGGTCCAGTTTGAGCAGCAGCGCGCTGATCACCATCAGCGGTCAAGAAGGTGCGCTGCTGAGCGGAGCGGCTTCCATCTTATCCGGGCAACCATTTAAATTGAACTTTGGTTTGAACAACGTGACTTCTAACGTTTATGCAATCGATCTGACCGTTCACTACGACCCTGCGAAGGTGGAATACCTGTCAGGCATCTCACTAGTAAACGGCTTCTCGATTGTGCTTGACCATGAAGGCACTTCGGGCGGCGGTGAGGCTAACATCCGATTCCTTGCTGCAAGCGTAGGCCAGGCCATTTCCAATACAGACAATCTGCTGGAACTGAGCTTCAAGGCCAGAGACGTTGGTGCGACTGTCGAGGTTAACGCCATCACGGTCGATCATGTCATCATCTCGGACGGCGTCACTGAAACGCAGGTAAGCTCGGCTAGCCATAATGTGAAGATTGAGCGTATTAGCAAAACGGCTCTGAGCGCAGCAATTGCCTTAGCCCAAAGCAGCTTGATCGGCGCGATAGAAGGTTCGCTCCTTGGACAATATGCACCAGGTTCCATAGCGCTGCTGCAAAGCAAACTGGCTGCCGCCAACATCGCGCTGGCCGATCCGGCCATGTCCCAGGCAGGCATTCAAGAAGCGGCAACTCAATTGGAAGCAGCGACATCCGTATTCAACGGATCGTTAAAAACGTTGTCCGGATCAAGCGTAATGACGATCGGGGATTTGGCGGTCATTGGAAGACACTACGGACAAAGCAACACGGACATCGGTTGGACGTTGTACAAAGCACTAGGTATTACTACGCCGCGTCCAATTGGCATACAGGATCTGGCGTCGGTCGCTTACCGCATTCTAGGAATCTCGCAGTAATCGAACCAGGTTCATAAAGTAACGATAGGCTAAACGGTCGGGAGGAGGCGATTTCGTGTCTTCCTCCCCCATCTATTTGGAGAGGAAGTTGACGAATGAGACAAACTAAGAGGGTGACAGCACTGTTGCCTAATTTCCACCGATCGGGAGACGCTTACGGTCACTACGCCGTGCTGAGAAAGATTCGAATCGTCTGCTTACGTCTTTTGCTGGCGGGCTCGTTTCTGTTAAGCGTGTTTTCCTTGGCGACTGTGGTCGTTCACGCCGCTCCGACGTACACGCTTTCCGTTTCGAACAATCAGCCGATCACCGGCCGTGAAGTCAAAGTCCAGGTGGTCGGTCAAGGCCTATCCGACGTATATGCGACAGAACTTCAAGCGACGTTCAGCACCGATCATTTGCGATTCATAAGCGCATCCAGCGCCCGATTCGGTTATGCCGTTACGCCTGCCGTAAACGGCAGCCAAGTTGCATTGGCGTTTACGAAAGTCGGGCCAATATCCGGAGAGACAGGGACAGTCGTACTGGCGGAAATGGTTTTTGAGGCGACGGCATTGGGAAGCGGAACGGTCGAGCTGAAAAAGATAAAAATCGTGGACAGTACAATGAACGTTGTCGATTTCGACGCGAACGCCATGGCTAGTTTAAGTGTGGTTGCGCCGTCGAACAATTCGGGCCAAGGCAATTCGGGGCAGACTTCCTCTGTCTCGACCCCTGAACCGGAAGGCGCGGTTAAGGTGCATAAAGACACAGGCGGCAAGGTAGAGAATAACGGGGCGGCAGTTAACTTGCCGGCAGGAGCACTAGGAAGTGATATTTATGTGAGCATTAAAAAGTTGAACGACACCTCACAGCTGAAGCCGGATCCAAATTTGAAGCTGGCTGGAGATGTGTATGAGATTATCAAGGATGTAGCAGGACCGTTCCAGAAACCAGTCACCATCACCCTTCCGTTCAACACCAGCCTGCTGGATGATGAGCATGAGGTGGCACTGTACTGGTACAACGAAGAAACCGGCAAATGGGTCAAATTGGACGATATTAAGATCGACCTTGTGAAAGGTACTGTTTCTGGGAGCGTGACGCATTTCACCAAGTTTGCCGTATTGGTTTCAGCAAAGCCAGCATCGGTCAAACCTCCGGTCTTGACCGATATTAAAGGACACTGGGCAGAAGCAGGTATCCAAAAGCTAGTAAAAGCAGGAGCAATCGACGGCTATCAAGACGGTACATTCCAGCCTGATTCAACCGTAACCAGATCCGAGTTCGTATCCATGATCGTTAGAGCGTTCCATCTAACGGCAACAGGTGGAAGTGAATTCTCCGATACCGGTAGCCACTGGGCAAAGGATGCAATCTCGGCAGCATCCGCAATGGGGATCGTAGACGGCTATGAGGATGGTACCTTCGGCCCGGATGACAACATCACCCGGGAGCAAATGGCCGTGATCCTTGCACGTGCTGCACAGTTGGCATCTGTCAACATCGACTTGGACTATAAGGATCGCGGAGACGTCTCCGAGTGGGCACAAGGGCCTCTTGCGGCTTTGACCGCTAAGGGTGTACTGAACGGCTACGAAGACGGTACGCTGAAACCGAAGGCTTTCAGCACGCGTGCAGAAGCGGTAGTAAGTATGATTCGAATTATGGATGCTCAACAGGTACAATAATGCTCGTGTTTAATGCCCAATAAGCTCGCATGTCTCTTTAAGGATGACATGTGCTTATTGGGCTTTTCATGCAAAAATTTGCGCAAGAATGAATATTGTTTTGTTAATTTCTTCCTTATATAATGATGGGGATGGGATGAGTTAGTTTAATAGTGAGCGCTTACATTAATGTTTGTCTGCTTTAGTTGAAAGGTGGCTTCAACATGAAGGGGTATAAGCAATATTTCAGTGGAATCTCGATTAAGAATAAAATTTTCTCCACGAATATTTTAATTATTATCATTTCAATTTCAATCATTGCGCTTTTCGCCAACATCGTCTCCCAAAAAGCAATTATTGAGAAAGCAGTCAAGAATTCGTCAAGGGAACTCGTTCTCATTGACAATAACCTGCAAACATTAATCAATACAGTGGAAGATTATTCGAAAATTCTGGCAACCGATTACAGATTGCAGAACGAACTCTATATCGATTTCTTGAAAAATAATGACTTATCGAGCGCTCATTATGCGGGAGGGTTAGATAATTTATCAATGAAGAAGACGCTCTCTGAAGTCATTAGCAACATTGTTGAGCCTAATACCAATATTAAAGCGGTAAGTGTTCTCACCTCTAATCGTCAATGGGTCGATGTAGGCTTCGCCGACAATGAGTTTGCGTCCCGCATATTCGGATCCGGTCCTGAAGCCATTGATCATTCTTTCCAGCCTGTCTTGACAGGGTTAATGAAATTCAAATTCCGTTATGAAGGAGATGACAACGTATTTGCCATTACCAAAACAGTGATTCATAAAGATACTGGTAAAACTGTAGGATTGGTTGTTCTATACGTAAGGGAAACGGTCATCGCCTCCATTTATGAAAGGAAAATGAACTATAAGGGAGGAAATTTCTATATTCTCGATCAAGACGGGAAAATCATCTCATCCCAGAATAAAGAACGTTTATACCTCGATTTCAACGAGGCGACTTCTATATCGATTCCTCATTCATCGCAAGTAGAAACCAACTTCTTTCAAGGAAAAGGAAGCGAGAAAGTGCTGGTATCTACTCACCGTTTAGAACCGTTGCAATGGTCGATTGTAAGTGTGATTCCGATTGATGAAATTACGGTGGAGCGTAAGGAGATCAATAAATTAATTATTCGGATAGGCTCATTATGTCTGTTGTTCTCGTTCATTGTCTCCTACCTGTTGTCCCGATCTATCACAAGACCGATTTTCCAACTTTCCAGGACGATGAGAGATATTCGGACTGGCCATTTGACGGTCAGAAGCTCGTATCAATCGTCGGATGAGATCGGATATTTAAACGATGTTTTTAATAATCTGATGGATCGTATCGAAGAACTATTGGCCGAAAATGTAGAGGAACAGAAAACGAAGGCGGAGATTGAATTCAAATTATTGCAAACGCAAGTGCAACCCCATTTTTTGTATAATACGCTGGAAACAATTATATCCCTTATTAAGCTGAATATGAAAACAGAGGCCATTACTGCAGCGAAATATATGGCTAATTTTTATAAAATCTCGCTAAGTAAAGGAAACGATATTATCTCACTAAGAGAAGAAATGCAGCTATCCGAGAGCTATTTGGAAATCCAGCAATTGCGCTATGTGGAGTATATGGAATATACAATGGATATCGACGAGGAAATTATGTCGAGCTCCATTTCTAAATTAACATTGCAGCCAATCGTCGAAAATGCCATCTATCACGGACTTAAAAGAAAAATGGAAAAAGGCATATTAAGGATTACTGGAAGTCGCGTAGGGGACGAGGTACATATTGAAATTTATGATAATGGGGTAGGAATAGAGGAAGCGCAAATAAAGGGGATGTTGAGGGAAGTCTCGGGCACGAGTGAAAAAGCTGGCTTCGGAGTCAGGAGTGTCCATAATCGGATTAGAATGCTGTATGGGGATAAATATGGATTAGAAGTCGAGAGCCAAATCGGTTGTTATACCAAGGTTACCATCCGTTTGCCGTTCAGACCATTGCGGGAGGTATGACATGTTAAAAGTGCTTATTGTCGATGATGAATATTACTTTAGACAAGCGTTGAAAATTTCGTTGCCGTGGGAAGAGTTGGGGTTTCGGATTGCAGGTGAGGCGAAGAATGGGCAGGATGCGCTATCTATAATGTCGGAAGTTAATCCGGATATTGTCTTAGTCGATATTAATATGCCGATTATGGACGGTATGGAATTTATTCAAAGAGCCAAGCAATCGGAGCAGGAAACAAAATTTATCATGCTAACGGGCCAAAGCGAATTTACCTATGCCAAAATGGCCGTACAGCTTGGCGTATTTAATTATGTGTTAAAGCCAATTGACGAAGATGAGCTTAGAAACTCCTTACTTGAAATTAAGAGTCTTATCTATAAGGAGCAATCAGTTAGGCAAGATTATGAACGCTTGAAGAATCAGGCAAAGGCGAATATGCCGATGTTAAAGGAGCAGTTATTGAATGAATGGCTGCATGGCAGCGGAGCTCTAGATCCTGTATCCTCTATAGAACGGTTGCAGTATTTGGGGATTACTTTGCACGCCCCATTGTATGTAGTCATCGTCGTCGACATCGATTCACAAGATGATGTCGTTTCCCGAGAAGACAAGTATATTCGCAAGCTGGCTGTTCAAAATATTGCCCAAGAAATGATTCAAAGCACATATCCTTATACCAGTTGTCATGATAATAACGATCGGTATGTTATGATAATTGGCCTACCTGCCGATAATAACGACCAAATGGAATCGATAAGTGAAGCGATTCGAAGAGCAGTTCAGACAAATTTGGGGTGTACGTTAACGATTGGCATAGGCAATGGATATCCTTCCTTTGAGTCGATATCTGTATCCTACCAAGAAGCGTTATATGCATTGAAGCATCGGTTTGTTTTAGGTGGAAATCAGGTTATTCATCATTCCATGATAGCCGAATCGGGGATGAAGGTTAGTGTATTCTCCGTAGAAAGTAGAGTCGGTTTATTGATGAGTATGCGAATTGGAAATATTTCTGAGATAGAGGAATGGCTCGTTACCTACTTTAAGTATGCTCGTACTAAGAATGCTTCAATCGAAATGATATATGTCTCGGCACTTGAAATTGTATCCACTTGTTTGGAATTTTTGGATGAAATGTCTCAAAGCTTCGAAGATGTGTTTCAGGATAAGGATCAAACTGACATTGTTCAGTTCATTCAACAGATGAACACTTTTGGTGAACTGGAGAGTTGGATTCGTAACCTGCTACTCAAAGTGATTGCCCATGTGCATGGCAAAAAGCAAAATAGAGCAGCCAAGGTCGTAGACGAGGTAAAATCGTATATTCAAAGTCATTATGGAAATGAAGAACTACGTATCATAGATCTCGCGATGAGCGTCCATATGAACTATAATCATCTCTGCTATGTGTTTAAGAAAGAAACCTCAATTACAATTAACGACTATTTGACTGAAATACGCATTTCGAAAGCAAAAGGACTATTCGACCAAGGAGAGAAGATCGTACAACATGTGGCAAGTCAGGTTGGATATGCAGATGCCAATTATTTCGGAAAATGCTTTAAGAAGGTTATTGGCATTACCCCCAGTAAATACGTGAACAATATCCAATAAAGCTGTTTTGAGCAAACGGCACAATGAGACATTAATCGATAATGTTCCATTGCGTCTTTTTTTTTGCAAGTGCAAACAATTTTCCTTTCTGTCCGAGAATAGTCTCTGTAATTAATTGTATGGAATCCGTAGAATGAAATTAAGGATGATACCGCTTCCATTGGGGATCAACCCATAGATACAATACACTTTATTAAAACTTAGGAGGTCAACAAATGGTAAGAACAGTAAAGGTACTCGGCACATCTCTTATGGCAGGTATGCTTCTCGTTTCAGCAGGTTGTAGTACGAAAGATGAAGCTCAGCCTTCCATAACTCCTGGAAATTCATCAACTCCGGCGGCTACGACAGAAAATAAACCGGCTAGTGATAAGAAGGTAAAGCTGAGAGTTGTAACGATTACAACCGACGAGAATCGCAATAATATCATGGAAAAACATATTAAACCGAATGTCGCCAAGGCGTTTCCAAACGTTGAAATTGAATTTGAGCCGGGCGGCGGCGGAGAAGATATGGCGAACAAGCTGAAAACGTTTAACGCTGCAGGTGATATGCCTGATGTATTCTGGAACGATGCAGGTTACTTTACGCCATTAAACAGCACGGGAAGCATTATGGATTTAACATCACCAATTACCAAGGACGGGTTCTTAAATAAATATGCTGTTCCGGATGCATTGAAGCATGTTGACGGGAAGATTTACAGCATATCTTCCGGAGCCGATACGTATTTTACCCCGGTCATTTTCTACCATAAGGACATGTTCGAGCAAGCAGGCGTACAGGTACCGAAGACATTCGATGAATTCATCGAAGCATCGAAAAAGCTAAAGGGCAAAGGCATGGTGCCTGCAGTTACTCCTGGTAAAGATGGATGGGGACCGAAGTTATTCCTACTTCAGCAGATGATCCAAATTGGCGATCCGCAAGCAATGGCAGACCTTGTGAGCAATAAGACAGACTTCAACAATCCAGCAGTCAAAGCAGGGGTGTCTCGTATTGAGAGAATGGTCAAGGAAGGTGTCTTTCCGGAAGGCATTGCTAATCTAGATTACGGTCCAGCCAATGAAATGTTTACCAATAAGAAAGCAGCTATGTACATGATGTTCACATGGGAACTCCCGAATTTGGCCAAAGATGATACTGTCGATTTCTTCCCGTTCCCAAGTGCTAGCGATAAATACGATCCAACTAAACACGTTCAGTTCTGGGGATCACCACTGAATGGATATGCGGTTAGCGCAAAAACCAAGCATCCTGAAGAAGCAGTAAAATTGGCAGAATTCCTGGCTATGGCAGACGCTCAATATTTCGAGTCTACGGGTGCCCCAATTGCCCTGAAGACAGGCAATACAGTAGCAGAACCTAAGCCGCTAATGAAGAAATTCATTTCCTGGTATAATCCTATCCCTACCAAAATTGCTTCTCTTGCACTGAACTCGTTGGATGCGAAAACGTCGGCAGAACTTTCGACGCTAGGCGCGAAATTACTGACAGGGCAATACCCTGCCGATAAGTTCGCAACGGAAATGGGCAAGATTTGGAGTGAAAATACGTGGTTTAAGAAATAAATTTCATGCGATGATGCAATAAACTGAATTCCCCTTGGAACTTACATTCCGGGGGGATTCTATATCAAATCAGACGGTGGAGAGAGCCATGAATAAGTACTACAGCACCAAAATGTCCATATTTATTTTTTCCGCACCTGCGTTGATTCTGTTTAGTGTTTTCTGTGTGTATCCACTCTTGCCTGAAATTTGGATGAGTTTGAATCATCATGATGGTTTTCGAAGTTTAGGGTTCGCCGGTTTGGATAATTATAAGGCAATCTTTGCTTCTTCTTCGTTCTGGACTGCTCATAAGAATACGTATCTAATTGTAGGTATTTCGGTCTTGCTGGGTTTACCGCTTTCTTTAATATTTGCTCTTTTTATCGATGTACAAACACCAAAGTTGCGCCGTTTTTTTAAAACAGCTGCCATGCTTCCAGCCATATTATCAGTAACTGTTGTCGCAGAAATGTGGATTTCCTTCTACGAACCAACGTCGGGATTGTTTAACAGTATTTTGCGATCCTTGGGTCTGGATGCTTGGACCCATTCCTGGCTTACTGAAAAGAACACGGTAATGCCAAGTATCGGACTGACTTTTCTATGGCAATATATCGGTTTGAACGCCATCCTATTCTATACGGGAATCAAGACAATTCCCAAAAATTATTACGAAGCTGCTTTAATTGATGGTGCTAGCTTTGCACAAGTGTGCTTGAGAATAACAATCCCGCTGCTTCAAGATGTAACGAAATATGTACTAATTTTATCTACGTTAGGTTCCATGGCATTCTATTCGCAAGTTCGCGTTATGACAGCCGGTGGACCGGGCGATTTATCGAGAACGGTTATTTATCAAATGTATTATGTGGCATTCGAAACGTCTGAATTTGGTAAAGGAACGGCTATTGCGGTTGTATTTATTCTTGAGTGCCTTTTCATCTCCTTTCTCATTCAACGGTTCGTCGCTAGAGAAAAACTGGAGTTCTAAGGAGGAGAGATCATCATGAAATACTTAAGCCGTGTATTCTGGATAGCCGTAGGCTGCACGTTTCTATTTCCCTTATATTGGATGTTCTCGATGTCTCTCAAGTCCAAAAGTGAAGCGTATAATAATCCTTTCGGTATCCCCTATTCATGGGAATGGATGAACTATAGTAAAGCGTTGTCAAAGTACCATTTCTTTGTTTATTTCGAGAACAGCTTGATTTATACCGTAGGAACAATTGCCATCACGCTTATGACAGGGAGTATGCTTGCGTATTGTCTGAGCAGAATGCAATGGAGATTCAATTCGGTGGCACTATTCTATGTGTCCTTAGGGTTGATCGTACCTATTGAAGTTGTATTAATTCCATTATTTCAATTAATTAAATGGATGCATCTGAAGGATAGTTATTGGGGACTCATACTGCCGTATTCGGGATTCGCGATCGCTTCCTGTGTGCTGATGCTATTTGCATTTCTCCGTTCCCTCCCCAAGGAATTGGAGGAAGCAGCTTGTATAGATGGAACAAACGTGTATCAGACTTTCTTTAAAATCATATTCCCGATTATCACGCCAGCACTTATGACACAATGCGTACTGTTATTCATGCGCATCTGGAATGAGTTCCCGCTTGCCTTCATAATTGCCTCTAAGGATCAGTTCCGGCCGTTGACTGTCGGCTTGCTAAGCTTCTTCGTTAGCGTCGGTGTTTCAGACTGGGGACTTATCGGTGCAACCATGGTGCTCTCAAGTTTACCTATGATCATCGTATATATGATTGGCAATGAAAAGATTGAAAATGCATTGACGGCCGGGGCTATTCTGAAGTAAGTGGGGAAGGCTGAATGGGGTGACAACAGGATCTGAATGCTAATCTACCGGTGGTTATTCTTCAGGCGGCTGACCAGCCTCCTGAAGAATAATTTTTTTTTTAATATTCATTAATTATTTTGTCTTGTGTAATCTCCTGAAAACCAGTATCGATCCAAGCTGTTGGAGCAACTTGTTTTGCCGCGGAGAGGAGTTGTTCGATAATTTTATCCCCCCACAGATGCTCATTCTCAGAAATCACAGCGTTGATTTGACCATTTAATAAGGCTTCTTTGACATCAGGTGTCATCCCGAATGTAAAGGCGTAGCGCTTTAATCCTTGGGATTTCCAAACAAGAATGGTATTGGAGCTGGAAACCATATCCAGAGGAACAAGTGCGTCAAAATGTGGATGCTCATTAATCATAGATTCCAGATCTGCAATAGCTTTCTCATTATCTCCGTTATGATATTTCTTATCGAGAATCTGTATTTCCGTATTTCGACTCAAATAGTGCTCTAACCCTTGAAGCCGTTGGCGAATTTGAGAAGAGCCTGCCAAACTTCCCTCGATCATAATCATTCCTCTGCCCTTAAGGAAACGATCTATTATTTGCCCCATGAGGATACCTTCCTGAAGCGGATCACTCCCGATAAAAGAGTAGCGCTTGCTGCTAGGCACATCGGATTCGAAACAAATGACAGGAATGCCAGCTTGCACAGCTTTATTAATCAATGGTTCGAAAGCTTTGGGATCAATAGGATCAATAGCGATTCCGCTGACCTTCTGCGCAATTAGGGTTTCCATCATTCGCATTTGCTGTTCTAGATTAATTTCATCTGGTGCTTTAACAATTAATTGAACAGGATGGGGCTTACTTGCGATCTCGATGGAATCGGTAATCATTTCATAGAAAGGATGGGTCATCGGATATAGGATCCCAAATGTGAGTGTATCGGCATGTTTCGTTGTAGTCAACGTTGAAACTGGCGAGCTTGATGTCGAATAAGTAACTTGGGGCGTGGAAGGTGTTGAACCTTTGCATCCCGTTAACACCAGCATCATCATCGTTCCAAGCGTTATCCATTTAATCAACCTCATGAAGAGAATCTCCCTTCGTACTAACGAGTGCTTCACCTGCAGTCCCGTTCTTTCTAAATTCTTTGGGGGTCATGCCAGTTAAGCGTTTGAATAAATTAGAGAAATAATGGGGGTCATTATAGCCTACCATAAATGCGATCTCATAGGATTTCGCTGACGTGCTTTTTAGCAAATCCATCGCTTTATGAATGCGTATTTGGGTTAGAAACTCGATGAAGGTTTGACCCGTTTCCTGGCTAAATACTCTGCTTAAGTAATTCGGACTTAGATTTACATATTCAGCTGCATCTTGTAAGGAAAAGGTATCCTTCTCAAAATTCAATTGCATATGCTCTTTAACTTTTGTAATCATATCACTGTATTTATCGTAAATGCGCGAGCGCCAATTCCAGAACTGTTCGATCAAGGAAATTAAATACGTACAAGCTTCCTCCCAACTTCGTATATTACCGATCATTTGTTGGAATTGTTGAAGAGATTTCTCGGGTTCAGCCAGGTGTCGGTACATATCTTTATTGGATCTGAAAGCTTCAATGGTCACATCATTTAAAATATAGTAGCCAATCGATGAGGAATGCCAATTAATATCAACGAATGCTGCAGCGTATTCAGCGACAAAAGTACCTAGTTTATGATGCGACCCGATCTTCAGGAAATTCATAAAGGCGCTACGATCCAAAAAGAGAGTCGGATCTAATGTTTCTGTCTTCATCTCCCGGAACACATTTCGGTTCTGGCGAGATAGTCTCCGCCAGTGCGCATCTTCCATGGCATCTAGAAAGGATAGATGTACATTCTGAAGACGATCTTGCACACTGCCTATGCCAATTGAGATCGAGAGAGAATGGACACCTTCGGAAATCTCTTTTTGTAAATCTTGGAACGCTTGTAACTCAAGCTTCAAATTCTCCAAGGTATCGCTTTTCATAATCCAAACACTTTCAGATCGACTACGCTGAAATTTCAAATGCTCAACATTCACTTTCAGTTGGACGCACTTATCCAATAGCAAACGCTCATGTTCACATGTAACATTAATGTCATTGTGGTTAGAGGTCTCTATTTCCCGTAAATCCAGTACCGTAACGACATAATAATGAGCAATAATATTCAATCGAATAGCGGCACTATGATGCATGACCTCTGAGGTGGTCATGAACCCGCTGCAGAGATCATTCAATAACTTATCTTGGGAAATGACACTATGTTCATTTTCTTTATCTTTAAGCAATTGAAGTTGTGTTTGTATGTAAAGTTCCTTGTCAATGTCTTGGCTAACTTTGTGAAGCACTTTCAATAAATCAGTAGGGCTAATTGGTTTTAAGCAGTATTCTTGCACACCAATTTGCATCGCTGTTCTTGCATATTCGAATTCGGCATGGCCACTAATAATTATGATCTTCATATGGGGAAACTGCTTGCTCATAATACTGCTTAATTCCAGCCCATTCATGAAAGGCATAAGAATATCCGTAATCAAAATATCAGGCTGAACGCTTTCAATGATCGGAAGTGCGACCTCGCCATCTGAGGCATCTCCACAGTAAATAAATCCTTCTTTCTCCCAATCGATACAATCGCGAATAATCTCTCTAATTAATATTTCATCGTCAACTAACAATATTTTTTTCACGAAACATCATCCCCAATCACACGGTATTCGAATGATAACAATCGTTCCTTCACCTTCTATACTGTCTACCTGAACGCCATACGCTTCTCCATAATATAAGCGTATTCGTCTATGCACATTGTGCAATCCGAATCCTCCGGACACTTCATTTCCAGTTTCCTTTGGTGTATGGGGTTCCATTAGATCCTTCCGTAGCTGATGAAGTCGATCTTCCGTAATGCCTTTACCGTTATCTTCAACCACAATAAGGAAGTTATGTCCATCCTCAATCTTTGCCGTAATTCGTATCAGCCCTTTGCCACGCTTGTTTTTAAGCCCGTGATATAGGGCATTTTCAACAATGGGCTGTAAGGTCATTTTAAGGATAAGCAACGAATGCAGGCTTGAATCGATGGCAATTTCATAATCCAAGATATCCCTATACCGCATCTGTTGAATGGTTAAATAACTCTGAAGATGTTCAATTTCCTTTTCGAAGGTTATCCAATCCTTCCCTTTACTTAAGCTAATTCGAAACAGTTTGGATAAAGCCATGACCATCTGGACGACCTGATCTTTTTTCTCCGATTGCGCCAGCCAAAGTATGGAATCCAATGTGTTGTACAAGAAATGAGGGTTGATTTGAGCCTGTAGGGCTCTAAGCTCCGATTTCTTGATTTCTTGCTGCTCTTTAATGCTTTGGTCTAGCAACATGCGGATTTTCCCAATCATAATATTGAAGCTATTGCCCAAATCAGAGATTTCATCTGTACCTGTAAGAACGACCTTAGCCTCAAGAAAGCCGGATGCGGCAAGTTGCATTTTGTTTTTGAGTATGCGAACAGGGCGAGTCAAGCGAGTAGACACAAAGAAATGCAAGGTTATGGCGAAAATGATGCTAAGCATGACGCTTATGATAATGAGTTGACGAATGGAATTGGCTTCTTCCACAATTTCTTGCAAGGGTACCACCCCAACGATATTCCAACCCGTGGACATGGAGGGGGAAGTTACAATAAATTCTGGTTTACCTTCCGATGAATCCACATAGTCTTTGTTTTTATTTTCAATAATAGAAGCAATATTTTTGTTTTCTAACCACTTCGTATGATTTGCAGCTTTTGAGGGTAATAAAATGGCATTGCCCTTGTTGTCCGCGACATAGAAGAAGCCACTTTTCCCAATAATGACGTTATCACTAAACGTTTTGACGATGTTGTCATCGACATCAATGATGATGAATCCAATGACTTCGTGGGTAACTCGCTGTTTTACTGTAGAAACAATTGAAATAATATTGCGATTCTTGTATTGAAATCCGTCTAGGGGGTCTATGGAAGAAGGGTCATTAGGCGGGATATTCAACACGGCCTCAGGATTCTGAATCAGGTATTCGAAATGCGGATTACGCAATACGTTCTTACTCAGTTGAAAGACGCCTTTCCTCTCGCTGATCCCTCGGCCATATAAATTAATCATCGTAATGTTCAACACGCCATCATATTGATACGTTTGTCTGTAGGAAGACATTGTTTGTAAAATCTCTCGTGCATCTAAATTGGAATCTGTTTGCGAAAATAGAAAATGTAAAACATTGGGATTTTTCTCGAGTTCCAAAAGTTTTTTCGTATCTGTAAATACATTATCAATATTCGTCGCTAATTGGGTGGCAAGCATCATCGTTGCTGCTTTGCTGTTATTGAATACAGTATTGTACGATTTATGATAGGAAATGAGGCCTACAATAATTAGTGGAAGACATGTGAGTATGACAAACATGGTAAGGAGCTTAGCCCGAAGGCTGGAAGTAATTTTTCGATATATATCCATCTTACAAATACCTTTCAGTTTAAGAAGTATTGAAAGCTCATAGTAAATTATGGATCAATCATTTTGAAAACGCAATCAATAAGCATAAAACTACACCTTTTGAATAAAAAAGTACTGTTTTTAAACGGGAAGCTCCAAAAGTGAATAATAATTTATAAGAAGTGTCAACGAAACTCCGTATACCCTTGCACAATGCGTATCCTATAATTTAGTTACACCGAAGCAAACAGGTGAAATAAGGGAGGAAATATAAATGAAAAGATCTCTAGGGGTAGTATTAGTAGCTTCAGCAATGATGATGTTCACAGCAGCCTGTGGTAGTTCAGGAGATAGCAAGACAGCAAGCAGCACAACTGCAGCAGCGGCGGTAAGCCCAAGCACAGCAGCAGTAGCTACAGCTAAAGCGGACAAGAAAATCACGATGGGCTTTGCTCAAGTAGGTGCTGAAAGCGGATGGCGATCAGCGAATACGAAATCCGTTCAAGATTCTGCGAAAGAAGCAGGCATTGAATTGAAATTCTCTGATGCACAGCAAAAACAAGAAAATCAAATTAAATCCATTCGTACATATATCCAACAAAAAGTTGATGTTATCGCTTTCTCGCCGGTTGTTGAATCCGGTTGGGATACGGTATTGAAAGAAGCGAAAGATGCTGGCATTCCAGTTATCTTGACGGATAGAGCTGTAGACTCGAAGGATACTTCCCTCTACAAAACATTCATTGGTTCGGATTTCGTAGAAGAAGGCCGCAGCGCAGGGAAATGGGTAGTTGACAAGTATAAAGATGCGAAAGAAACAGTTAATATCGTAGAGCTTCAAGGAACTACGGGTTCTGCTCCTGCGAATGATCGTAAAGCTGGATTTGGCGAAATTATTAAATCAAATCCAAACCTTAAAATCATTGCTTCACAAACAGGTGATTTTACACGTGCTAAAGGTAAAGAGGTCATGCAAGCATTCTTGAAAGCCAATAAGAACATTAATGTTCTCTATGCACATAACGACGATATGGCACTTGGCGCCATTCAAGCAATTGAGGAAGCGGGTCTTAAACCAGGTAAAGATATTATCATTATCTCCGTTGATGGGGTGAAAGACGGCTTCGTGGCTGCCAGTGAAGGTAAAATTAACTTCATCGTCGAGTGTAACCCACTACTCGGCGGCCAATTAATGCAAGCTGCCAAAGATGTACTTAGCGGCAAAGAGTTGCCGAAGCGTATTGTTACAAAAGAAGGCGTATTTACCTCTGAAGATGCGAAGCGTGAGTTGCCGAATCGTCAGTACTAGGGAATTGTCTGGAGCCAATATACCATAAATAAAAAGGGCAGAGCTGCTCCATCTTGCTAGTATGGGGTGGCTCTCGTTCATATAGGAGAGGAGTGGCATAATGAAACAGGGCGGTCCGGTATTGCAAATGACCGGGATTCATAAGCAGTTTCCAGGTGTTAAGGCGTTAACGAACGTTAATTTCAGAATGTTCCCTGGTGAAGTTCATGCGTTAATGGGTGAAAACGGGGCAGGAAAGTCCACACTTATTAAAGTTCTTACGGGTGTGCACGCCATCGATCAGGGCCTTGTTGAGATGAATAATAAGCCAATTCGTATTCTTAGCCCGCTTGATGCGCAAAACGCAGGTATTAGTACGGTGTATCAGGAGGTTAATCTCTGTTCAAACCTATCCGTAGCTGAGAATATTTATATTGGGCGTGAACCACGCCGTTTTGGTCGTATTTTATGGAAAAAAATGAATGAAGATGCTAGGCAATTATTGAAGAAGAGAATGAATCTTGAGATCGACGTTACACAACCCCTACATGTGTATTCCGTGGCTATTCAACAACTCGTAGCTATTGCCAGGGCCTTGAGTATTTCGGCCAAAGTGTTAATTCTAGATGAACCAACCTCCAGTTTAGATCGAGGTGAGGTTATCCAACTATTTTCTGTCATGACTCGATTGAAGAATGAAGGATTAGCGATTCTATTCGTCACTCATTTCTTGGATCAAGTTTACGACATATCAGATCGCATAACCATACTCCGCAATGGAGAGTTTATTGGGGAATATATAGCCAAAGATCTTCCTCGTATAGAGCTGGTTTCCAAAATGATTGGCAAGGACCTTGAGCTGCTGGAAGAGTTGCCCAATGGTGATGCAGCCGATCAAATGAGTCAGGAAGTATTTATTCAAACAACCAACTTTGGGAAGAAAGGTTCCATTGAACCTGTGGATCTTACCATTCATAAAGGTGAGATTGTTGGTTTAGCAGGTTTGTTGGGTTCGGGTAGAACGGAACTAGCTAGATTATTCTTTGCAGCAGACAAAGCTGATTCTGGTGGAATGACAGTTGCAGGTAGGAGTGAGGCGATTCATTCACCAAGACAGGCTATTGATCAAGGCATCGCCTTTTGCTCTGAGAATCGCAAATTAGAAGGGATTATTGATGATTTGACCATTCGTGAGAATATCATATTAGCCCTTCAAGCGTCCCAAGGTTGGTTTAAAACCATCTCCAGAAAACGTCAGGATGAAATGGCGGATGAATACATTCGTGCATTAAATATTAATCCACCTAATCCCGAGCATCTTATTAAAAATTTAAGTGGCGGGAATCAGCAGAAAGTATTGCTTGCTCGTTGGTTGATTACGGATCCTAGTTTATTAATTTTGGATGAACCTACGAGAGGTATTGACATTGGTGCCAAGGCTGAAATTCAGAAATTGGTGTTGTCATTAGCCCAAAAAGGGATGTCAGTTTTATTTATTTCATCTGAACTCGAGGAAGTATTACGCGTCAGTCATAAGATCGTCGTCCTGCGAGATCGACATAAAGTGAAAGAAATGGTTGGCGATGAGATAAGTCAGAAGAATGTCATGAAGGCAATTGCGGGAGGTTAATAGACATGGTGAAGCATCATTTATTTTGGCCACTAATTTTTTTAGGTGCCTTATTAGTTTTTAACTTTATTTACTCTCCTGATTTCTTTGCGATCAAAATGCGGGACGGGCATCTATACGGCAGTTTAATAGATATCTTAAACTTTGGCTCTCCATTAATGATCGTATCCATTGGTATGACACTCGTTATTGCGGCTACGAAGGGTGTCGATCTTTCCGTTGGTTCGGTTGTAGCGATTTCAGGAGCGATAGCGTGCCTGATGATTAGTCATGGAGATGGCAGTGTAGCTAATGTCATCATTTCAGTAGGAACTTCGCTGTTGATAGCCCTTGTTCTAGGTGTATGGAATGGTTTCCTAGTTGCTAATATTGGCATGCAGCCGATTATCGCAACGCTAATTCTGATGGTTTCTGGACGCGGTGTATCGCAATTAATAACAAGCGGTCAAATCATTACGATTTCGAACCCCCACTATAAATTCATTGGTGCAGGATCCTTGTTGACACTTCCCTTTTCTATTTTCATCGTAGCTATCGTATTCTTAATTGCATATCTCTTAACAAGAAAGACAGCTCTCGGTTTATTTATTGAATCTGTGGGTTGCAAGCCAACAGCAAGTAATCTTGCCGGAGTGAAATCGAAGACGGTTATGTTCTTCGTATACATGTTCTGTAGCTTATGTGCTGCTATTGCAGGGCTGATTCTAAGCTCGAATGTCTCAAGCGCAGATGGCAACAATGCTGGGTTATGGTATGAACTAGATGCGATCCTAGCTGTCGTAATTGGTGGAACGGCACTAACCGGTGGACGTTTTTACTTAGCGGGCACATTAGTTGGCGCTTTGATTATTCAAACATTAACAACGACGATCTATATGATTGGTGTACCACCTGAAATAACGCTTGTTGTAAAAGCATTCGTTGTTCTCATTGTATGTTTAATTCAATCGGAATCTTTCCGTAAATCGATTGCCTTCCGTTGGAAAACGCGCCATTATCCGGCTGAGAGGGAGGTCAAACAGCATGCTTAAGAAACAGCATATTCCGATTATTGTGACCATGGGATTATTTGTCCTCATGTTCGCAATTGGTTCTTTCCGTTATACAGGATTCTTCTCCCTACAAGTTCTGATGAATTTGCTCATTGATAATGCCTTCTTATTAATAACGGCAGTTGGCATGACATTTGTCATTGTATCTGGTGGAATTGATTTATCAGTTGGTTCCGTCATTGCCTTAACAACGATGATTTCGGCAAGTTTAGTTCAAGCGGGTTGGCCGCCAGGCCTGGTCATTCCGATGGTATTGTTAATCGGAGCTCTATTCGGTTGGGGGATGGGAGCCATTATCCATTACTTCAAGATTGAGCCCTTCATCGTTACGTTATCCGGGATGTTCCTTGCTCGGGGATTGTGTTACATCATTAGTATTAATACCATTACCATTGATAATGGTTTCTACACAAGTATGGCTCAAACGAAGATTAGTTTACCAGGTGGTAACTTTGTTTCGATTAGTGTCATCATTGCGTTGTTGGTAGTGTTTCTAGGTTTCTATATAGCCCACTACACACGCTTTGGCAGAAATACGTATGCATTAGGCGGAAGTGAGCAATCTTCCATATTAATGGGCTTACCTGTTGGACGCACCAAAATGCTCATTTATGCATTCAGTGGATTCTGCTCGGCATTAGCAGGTGTCGTCTTCACCTTCTATATGCTTTCAGGTTATGGCTTGCACGCAATGGGAATGGAATTAGATGCCATCGCTGCGGTTGTCATCGGGGGCACACTGCTCACGGGTGGGGTTGGATACATTGTAGGTACATTCTTTGGTGTTATGATACAAGGTGTTATTCAAACGATTATTAGTTTCGAAGGAACATTAAGTTCCTGGTGGACAAAAATTGTTATCGGTATTCTATTGTTTATGTTTATCATCTTACAGCGTTTGCTAAGTCAACGACGCTGGGCACAACGTAGGTAAAAGTGGAGAGAAGGGCATTCATTGACATGTATTGTCGAGAGATGCCCTTTTTTATATCGGAACGATCCAATGCATCCATTGGTCAAGTAGGACAATATACAGATATTATTTTACAAGAGGTGGAATCTACAGTAGGGGCTATGCCGAATGCACTGCCTTTCTTTCAAGATATGAATGTAGAAGTATTCGAGGTGTTCCAATTATTTACACGAATTCAAGAAGAAATGGAGCAGTTGTTAACAAGAACTACGGATGTTACCTTATCATTAGATAAATTAAACGCTGTACAAACCGTACTTGGGCAGGCTATATTCGAAGTATCTGCGATATTCCAGGAGTGGCAATTAGAACGACATATGTCGCGATTCCACACGTAATAACCTTCAAAGGGGACTTAAATAACATGTACAAACGTATATTGGCAGCGCTTACTAAAGGGGTTGTATTGCTAAGCATTCTTATGTGCTTCTTTGGTTGCGAGCAATCTCAAGTAGATGAAGCAACAAGAAAGGTTGGTCAAGAAAGCCAAGAGGAGTCAGTAACAACGCCTTCAACTAAAAATCCAATCTTGGGGTTCTCGCAGTTAGGTTCTGAAAGTGAATGGCGGCTTGCGAATACCTCATCGATTAAAAATTCTGCAGCCGAATCTGATGTCGAGCTCAACTTTCAAAATGCAGAGCAATCGCAAGAGAAGCAAATAGAGGCTATCCGAGAGTTTGTCAAAGAGAAGGTGGATGTCATCGCCATTGCTCCTGTTGTAGAAACGGGATGGGAGCCGATTCTGAAAGAAGTTAAACAAGCAGGAATTCCAGTCATTATTATTGATCGGCTGGTCGTTGTCACTGACCCGTCGCTGTATGTGACATATATTGGTTCTGATTTTTATGAGGAAGGTCGAAAAGCAGGGAAGTATTTATTAGATAAAATTCCTAAATCGAATCAATCAACAGGGATTGTCGAATTAAAAGGTACTGAGGGATCAACGCCATCCATAGCTCGGGGGAAAGGACTCCGTGACGTCATTTCTTCGCGTGGCGATTTGCAATTCTTGAAGAGCGAGAACGCAGATTTCACTGTTGCAAAAGGCAAAGAAGTGATGAAGAAATTTTTGCAAGAAAAAGGGAGGGACATTCGTGTGTTATACTCGCACAATGATGATATGACCTTTGGTGCTTTAGAGGCGATTGAAGAGTATGGGTTAGTTCCAGGAAAAGATATTGTGGTCATTACTGTAGACGGAACGCGTAAGGCACTTCAAAAAATGAATGAAGGTAAGATTAATTTAGTGGTCGAGTGTAATCCATTGCTGGGTCCTAATCTGATTCAAGCTGTGAAAGAAGTTGTAAAAGGCAGCACACTGCCTAAACGAATCGTTACGCCTGAAAATGTATTTACGCAAGTGACAGCAGAGAAAGAAATCGCTTCTCGTAGTTATTGAAAACGGTGTAAATCTACGATATCAATTCATAGAAATCTTTACTTTCTGAATAAGAAATTCCATTCTGAAAAGTTAATGTTTAGGTTAAACTGAACATAGTAATTATCACAGCATTAGTAGTTTTGGTAATTACAACGAATTTGAAGAAGCAGTAAGCGTGTTTAATAGGCATGTATTGAAGCTGTTATCGAACTGGCAGCTTTGATAGTAGCCAATGCTAATTGTAGTATATATATTACAATTATTGCAAATGAAATAGGAGTCAAAAATGGTATTACTACTCAATTCATGAAGGTGGAGGGTGTTCTATGAAGAAATTGAACAAAATGTTGGGGATGACGATGGCTCTAACTCTAGCATTTACATTAAGTCCAGTTATGGATAAGCAGGCAGCTGCTTCGACGCTTACGCCAGCGCTTGCCAAAACCCCGGGAAATAACAATCCGCTATTTTCGCAAAAATTTGGTGCCGATCCCTATGCTATGGTCTATAACGGCAGAGTGTATGTCTACATGACCAATGATGTGTTGGAGTACAATGCTGACGGGACAGTTAAGGATAACGGATACGGTAAGATTAATAAGATTACTGTTGTTTCGTCCGATGATATGGTGAACTGGACAGACCACGGGGAAATCCTTGCAGCAGGGCCACAAGGTGCGGCCAAATGGGCAAACAATTCCTGGGCGCCGGCTGCTGCACATAAAACGATAGATGGCAAGGAGAAGTTCTTCCTTTATTTTGCGGATAATGGAAGCGGTATTGGTGTGCTCACAGCGGATAGTCCGATCGGTCCATTTGTAGATCCGCTTGGAAAGCAATTGGTAAGTAGAAGTACGCCAGGAGCAAGTGATGTTACATGGCTATTTGACCCAGCGGTATTGGTCGATGACGATGGAAGTGGGTATTTATATTTCGGCGGTGGCATTCCTACGGGGAAAGATGCTGACCCGGGGACAGCACGCGTTGCGAAGCTTGGTACGGATATGATCAGTTTGGATCTTAGCGCTAGTGGCGGTTCTGTAAAACCTATTAACCCGCCGTGGTTGTTTGAAGATTCAGGAATCCACAAATACAACGGGAAATACTATTACTCTTATTGCACGAACTTCGCTAGTGGGCATCCGTCGGATATCCCTACAGGAGCCATTGGCTATATGGTAAGTGACAATCCTATGGGACCATTTACCTTTGTCAAAACAATCCTGCCAAACCCTGCTACGTTCTTTGGTGTTGGAGGTAATAACCACCATGCGATCTTCGAATTCAACAACCAGTGGTATGTTACCTACCACGCACAGACCGTTGCAAAGGCAATGGCTGAAAGCGGTATGTATCCTCAAATGGGTGGGCAACCGCATGGATACCGGAATACAAACATCAATAAGGTAAGTTTTGATGCAAACGGGGTTATTAATCCGATTACTGGCGATTACGCAGGAGTTCCGCAGTTGAAGAATTTCAATCCCTATACAAGGGTCGAAGCCGAAACGATTGGTTGGAACGGCGGAATATCTACTGAAACGACTACACAACCAGGAAGTATGGTAAGCGGTATTAACCTGGCTGTCAGCAGCATCCATGACGGGGACTGGACTGCAGTATCCAAAGTTGATTTTGGAGCTACAGGCGCAGGAACATTCAAAGCTAATGTTGCAAGCAGTTCGGGCGGCGGAAACATTGAACTTCATCTTGACAGTGCGACTGGCCCGTTAATCGGAACACTTCCCGTTTCCAACACAGGTGGGGACGATGTGTGGAAGTCCAAAACAACAAGTGTTTCAGGTGCTGCAGGAGTTCATGATGTATATATGGTATACACGGGAGCATCAACAGGTAATCTCTTCAAAGTAGATGCTTGGCAATTCGAGCAAAAGACTGCTGCTCATGATCTAGTTGCCATCAATGCATCCATTAATAAACAAAAGATTGATATTGTATCGGGAACCAATCAGGCAAACATAAAGGTTTCAGCCATATACGCGGATGGAACTAGTGCAGATGTTACTGCTCAGGCCGTTGCAACACCGGCACAAGGCGGTATTGTAAGCGTAAGCAACGGAGTTGTAACCGGAACAAGTTATGGTTCTACAAGCATTGACGTTAGCTATGGCGGAAAAACAGACACACTTACTATGCTTGTAAAAGACTTGAATAGTGAACTCACGGTGAAGAAGATTACCGTTGATAATGCTTCAGCTACGTTGGATTCTGGCAAAACTGCAAGCTTCAAAGTAACAGCAGAATATGTCGATGGACACACGGAAGATGTAACCAAAACTGCAACATATAGCAACCCAAGTCCTGCAATTGCTGATGTTGCGGGCGGTACAATAACGGCGAAAGCAAGCGGAACAACCAATGTTACGGTAAGCTTTAAGGGATCAGTAGGCGATACTGCCACAGCGCAGATTGCTGTAACTGTCAATACGCCTTCTGTTGTCGCCATTGAGGCCGAAACAGCAGCCGAAAACACAGTTAATGCCTATGTCTATGGCACCATAAGTGGTCACACTTGGTCACTTGTTGATGGACAATCCACGAAAGCAATGTTTTTCGGGCCTAATACGGCGTTTACTGCGTCAGGTACAGATGCAACTTCACTTGCAGCCAATTCCCGACTTGGCTATAAAGTCAACTTTCCAACTTCGGGAGCCTATAATGTTTGGGTACTTGTCAAGACGCTTGGCTACGATTCAGACTCCATCCACGTTGGATTAGATAATCAGTATAAATTCACCACTAACGGTATTGAGGGTCTCACTCTTGGTACTCAGTATAAATGGGCGAATATCAGTGGTTCTAGCGGCGGTATGTTTGGCGGAGCTGCTTTGAATGTTACCGCTGGCGTACATGAATTGAACTTCTGGGGAAGAGAAGACGGACTTGCCATTGACCGAATTTATCTAACGACAAGCAATGCTACCACAGACCCTGTCTGGCCTCAGCCACTAGTACCTACAGCTTCGATCTCAGCTGACAGCAGCGTGCAGCCTGGAAGCAGTTTTACGGTAGCCCTTAGTGCGGATAATGTGACACAAAGTGTTTATGCACAGGACATCACCATTTCATATGATCCCATTGTATTTGAATATGTGAGTGCGGCAAGTGCGAACAACAACATCCAGATCGTGACAGAAGATAAAGCTACAGTTGGAAAGGTTAGACTCATAACAGCAAATACCGGAGTTGGCATATCTGGCGTCAGTACACCGGTGCTGAATCTATCCTTCAAGGTGAAGGACGGTGTTCAGAACACAAGCGGAACGATCGCAGTTACACAAGCAAAGTTTGGTGTGGCACCAGAAGGAACCGTGATTGATGCAGCTCTTGGCAGTAAGAGCATTTCAGTAGGCGCAATTGCAGTGGTTAAGACAGCGTTAACAACAGCCATTACAAGTGCACAAAGTCTGTATGACGGTGCCGTCGTTGGTACAGCGGCTGGTCAATATCCACAAGCGACCAAGGATGCATTCGGTGCAGCTCTCGTTGCTGCAAAAGCTGTAAGAGACAGTGCAAGTGCGACACAATCCCAAGTTGATAGTAGCTTAGCAGCACTGAGCAGTGCAGTTGCGATCTTCAAGGAAGCTGTCATTAAATCTGCAGACCTTAATATGGATGGAAGCATCGATGTAGGTGATCTTGCAATCGTTGCTTACAATTACGGTAAGAATGTCAATAGCACAGACTGGACAACAGCTAAGAAGGCTGATATGAACAACGATAATAAGATCGATATTGTTGATCTTGCGTACGTGGCATCCAAGATACTTCAATAAGAGAACTACACAAATCTAAGAAAAGGGCGAGGGGAGACATCTGTCTCCCATTCGTTCCATATAAGGAGGGATCGTGAAAATGAAGCGTAATATTCAATTCTTCGTCCTTACTATGATGTTCATTGCCTCGCTATTACCATTATCAGTTGCAGCACAAGCAACGGATGAATTTGTATTGCGTTCTTCGACCACTAGCGTCAAGGTAGGAGACACCATTACCATGACCATTGCAGGTGGGGCACTTACAGACTTGTATGCTGCCGAGATGGAACTACAATATGATGAACAGGGACTGCTATATACGGGCTACTCCAGCAACTTGAGCAATCAGGCTTACGTACTTGCACCTAAAGTACAAGGTAACAAAATAGTGTTGGTGTTTACGTTAACAGGAAGCAAGCCGGGTCTAACAGGCCAAAAGGATTTATTTACGCTCTCTTTTAAAGCTTCCAGAGCAGGAGAAGCATCCGTTTCGCTAGGTTCTGTGACACCTGTCAATAGTCAGTTGGAAAAAACGGTTGGAAAGATGGGGAACGGAATTACGTTCTCGATCACTAACAATTCGAACACGGGCTCCAATTCCAGTTCAGGACAGGGGGGGACTCCGGCATCGCCGAGCGCCCCGGGTACATCTGTTTTGATACTCGATACTTTGCCAGCTAGTAATGGTGTTGCTTCTATAGATGTAGGATCACATGCTCTACTTGAAGCGGGCAAGAATTCCAAGGATGAATCGGTAACGATTAAAGTCAACTCAGGTTCTGACGTTAAGGAAATTCAATTGAATCTACCGGCGAAGCAGCTCCAACAGCTTAGGTCGGAATCAGGCGATGTAAAGAAAGTAAGGGTAGAGACGGATCTCGCTACAGTGTCTATTAATCGGGATGTTCTTGATGAAAGAACACTGTCGGAAACTTCCAAATTGCAATTAAGTATTGCAAAGGTAGACCCTGACAATTTTTCGCAGGAGATTAAGAAAGAAGTCGGAAGTTCGGTTGTGTACGATTTTAACTTGAGTTTAGATGGAAGTAAAATCACAACCTTTACTAAGAACAGTATCTTGATAGAAGTGCCGTATTCTTTAAAATTGGGTGAAAAACCTTATCAGGTAGTCATCTACTATATAACGGAGGACGGTAAGTTGGAAATTGTCAGGAATGGCAAATACAATGCCGTAACTGGCAAAGTAGAGTTTCAGCCAACCCACTTCAGCAAGTACACAGCTAACCATGTTCAGGTATCCTTTAGTGATATGGATGGTCATGCGTGGGCGAACGAGGCCGTTCTTGGCTTAGCAGCTCGTGAAGTCGTGAGCGGTAGAAGTGAAGGTCTGTTTACTCCCGATGGGGAGGTAACAAGAGCTGAATTCGTCGAAATGTTGATCCAACTCCTCGATCTGGCAGATTCCTCTGCCAAAGCATCGTTTACAGATGTTGATCCGGGGGCGTGGTACGCTAGCTCCATTGCTTCAGCGCAGAAGATCGGCCTCGTGCAGGGCAAGGATGACGGTAGTTTCGGTGTGAACGACCTGATCAGCCGAGAAGATATGGCGTTACTTATTTATCGGGCTTCGAAGATAAGTAATTCGAAGACTGTACAAGCTAATGGTGCAACTTTGGGCTTCCTTGATCAGGATCGGATCTCTGCGTATGCTAGGGATGCTATTCTAGCTGTTAAACAAGCCGGTTTAATGGACGGTGTGGCCGAGGGATATTTTGATCCAAAAGGAAAATCGACGAGAGCACAAGGAGCTACAGTCATCTACAGACTCTATCAAGCATTGAAATGATAGTAAAATAATGCATGGGTCCATGATGCTAGCCAGCAATTGCAACTGGACCCATAACGTTTGAAGTGAGCGTGTTGCCTTACTATATGCTCTGGTGAAAGGAGAGAAAAATGGATAAAGAAAGAACGAAATCAAAAGCAGCTGTAACAATTCCTCTTTGTCTTAGTCTTATTTTACCATCCATGTTTAGTTTTAATACAAGTATCGATGCTGCATCCCTACCTACAGTTCAGATTGATTATATGAATGAAAGGCAGGAAATCGACGGCTTTGGTGCATCCAACGCTTGGTCAACTGGGATTGTACAGAATCTAGCTAACCCAGCGCAGAAGGAAGTACTGGATGCACTTTTCAGTACATCGAAAGGCGCAGGACTTAGCATGGTAAGAAATAGGCTTCCTTATGATATCGTATCGGAGTCAGGCACATGGAATTGGAATAATTGGGATATTAACGGAACCGCATGGCTATTTAATAAAATAAAAGCCGATTACAGCGTAACTCGATTCTTCACTACACCATGGACACCACCTCCGTTTATGAAGACAGGCAACACAGGGACATACGGAGAGATCGGCGGGAAGCTGAGAACTGACCAATATCAGGCCTATGCAGATTTCTTAGCAGACTATGTAAATGGATTTAAAACGAATAAAGGAATTGATATCTCGGCAGTATCTATACAAAATGAACCAAACTGGGCACCAAACTATGAATCTAGCAGCTGGACGGGAGATGAATTTTATAGTTTTGTAAAGGGTTATCTCAAACCTATCTTTGCCCACAAAGGTGTGACTGCTAAGCTTATCATGCCAGAGGGATTAAATTTCAGCGAAGATCTGGCTGTTCCAACATTGAACGATGCCGCTAGCAGGGATCGCGTAGATATTATTGGTGTCCACCAATATGCCGTAAATCAGCAGGATCCCAATCTTGGCGCGAAGTGGTTGACTCAAACAAAGCTTTATAATAAGAAGTTATGGGTGACTGAAGCATCGATAGGTGAACCCAATGATCCAACCATTCATGATGGCATCTATTGGGCGAAAATGATCCATAAGGATATGACAGTCGCGGAAGTGAATGCTTTTAATTATTGGTGGCTTTGGAATAATACCAAAGACAGTGTAAATTCCATTGGGGATAAAGGCGCACTAATTACCTTTCATACGGATGATAATGGTGCCGTCAAAAGTTACGATTTGAATAAAAGACTATTTACACTTGGTCAGTACAGCAGATTTATCAGGCCAGGTTATCAAAGAGTCAATTCGGATGTAAGCCCAGCTACGGGTGTATACACAACAGCTTATAAAGATCCTGCCAATGGAAAGTTAGTTATTACAGCTATCAATGACAACGAAACTGACACTGCATTATCGTTTAACGTAAATGGTAAAGCAGTAAAGTCATATACGACTTACCGAACCTCATCTAGTGAGAATATTGCAAATGTAGGTGATACCACGGTAAATGGAAGTTCATTTTCAACCACGCTTAAGGGGAAGAGTGTTACAACTTTCTATGCAGACGTTTATACACCGACTGCCAAGAACCCAATCATATGGGGAGATGTGCCAGATGTTGATGTGATCAGAGTCAAGGATACGTATTATATGACCAGTACTACCATGCACATGAATCCAGGTGTTCCTATCATGATGTCCAAGGATCTCGTGAATTGGGAAATCGTCAATTATGTGTATGATATTCTTGCGTCTTCGGATAAACAAACGCTTTCAAATGGGCAGAACATTTACGGGAAAGGCTCATGGGCAAGCAGCATTAGGTATAATAATGGCAAGTTTTATATTGCATTTGCTTCGAACGATACAGGGAAAACGTATGTTTTTCAAACCACCGATATAGAAAAGGGACCCTGGGAGAAGTATGAGCTTGCCGGTGGCGTGTATCATGATATGTCGTTGCTATTTGATGATGACGGACGTGTATATATGGTATATGGCAGCGGAGCCATTAAGATTATTGAGCTTACTTCAGGAGCCACAGCGATTAAAGCCGGTGGAATGAATACAACAATTATTCAAAATGCTAGCGCTCCTGGAGGATCCGGCGGTCTTGGAGCTGAAGGCTCGCACATTTATAAAATAAATGGTAAGTATTACATCTTCCATATTTCATGGCCATCAGGGAATATTCGTACTGAATTAGTACACAGGGCGGATACCATAGATGGCACTTATGAAGGAAAGATTGCTGTAAGATCGGGTAGTACCTCCAACAGTGCCGGGGTAGCACAGGGGGGAATTGTTCAAGCCGTTGACGGTAACTGGTACGGTATGTTGTTCCAAGATTATGGATCTGTCGGACGTATACCTTACATTGTACCGATGACATGGAGCCAGGATGGGTGGCCTGTATTCGGTGATGTCAATGACACAGGAATTCCTGCTGTACTTTCAAAGTCCTGGGTATCATCGGATACCTTTGATCAGAGAACAGAGAAAGTTGGAGCATATCATACAGAGGTAGCAGGCGGAGAAAATGACTACAATGGATCCAATCTTGCTCTCATCTGGCAGTGGAACCATAATCCTGACAATAGATTCTGGTCTCTTACCGACAGACCAGGGTATCTAAGACTCACTACTGGAAGAATGAGCACCAGTATTCTTGATGCCAGAAATACGCTGACACAAAGAACCTTCGGACCCGAAAGTTCAGGAACCATTGCGATCGATGTTAGTCATATGAAAGACGGTGATTATGCGGGAATTTCCGCGTTCCAACAGAACTACGGGTTTGTGGGTGTTAAAATGTCCGGCACTACCAAATCGGTTGTTATGGTGAATGGAAGTTCAGGGTCAGCAATGGAAATAGCAAGTGTCCCACTCGCTCAGAATACCATTTATCTAAGGAGTGAATTGGATTATAAGAATAGGACAGATAAAGCAAATTTCTACTATAGTCTTGACGGTGAGCGTTGGGCATCCATAGGAAACACGCTTCAAATGTCATATACACTGCCGCATTTCATGGGCTACCGTTTTGCCCTATTCAATTATTCAACCCGGTTAACAGGTGGGTACGTCGACTTCGATAGTTTCAAAGTAGATGACAAATTGGTTGGATCCAGCTTTGATCCAATAGGACCGCAGCCAGTAGTACCTGCAACTGTACTTTCAGCAGCCAGCAGTGTGAACGCTGGAAGCAGCTTTACAGTAGACGTTAGCCTGAGCAATGCAGCACAAAGTGTGTATGCCCAGGACATCACCCTGTCTTATGATTCCAACGTATTTGACTATGTGGGTGCGGCAAGTGCCAATAACAACATCCAGATCGTATCCGAGGATAAAGCTATTCCTGGGAGAGTGAGGTTCATTACCGCTAATACGGGAGGAGGGATATCTGGAGCCAACACGCTGCTTCTGAATCTGACCTTCAAGGTAAAGCCCGGTGTTCAGAATACCAGTGGAACGATTGCGGCTACACAGGCCAAGCTTGGTGTGGCTCCAGAGGGAATCGTGATTCAAGCGGAGCTTGGCAGTAAGCGCATATCAGTGGAGCAGGTTATGAAGTCTGCAGACCTTAACAAGGATGGAAGCATCAATGTAGGTGACCTTGCGATGGTAGCTTACTATTATGGTAAGAATGCCACCGAAACAAATTGGGAAGCTGCCAAGATATCTGATATGAATAACGATAATAAGATCGATATTATGGATCTTGCGTATGTGGCATCCAAGATATAATTCTTTATGGGAGGGAATAGTATGATGGACATGGATAATATTATAAACAAGCATCAATATACCGTAACAGCCAGAGTGGATCCTAGCAACGCGAAAGGGCTCTTAGCCAAATTGCAGGATAAGTTAATAAGTGATAACCAGCTCACATCAGGGAATAGCCTATCTTTTACTGCTTATGCATGTATACAAGAGAATATCCTTGTTATCGCTGCTGATCAGAAATAATTTGAATTGGACGTTACTATTTAGGTCTCCTGATAATCAGGAGATTTTTTTGTTTTGGGTATGTCACGAAACAACAATGTCGATATTCCTACAAAATTCCTTCTGTCCGTAGTATTGTCTCTGTACGCATGTGTCGCGGGAATTTACAATGATCTCAGGAATGATACCGCTTACAATTAAGCGGAAAAAGAAAGGAGGCGATTCGAACAGAACGCTTAATTAGGACATAGCAAGACAGTTTCAGGATTTAAATCTGAGGAGGGATCAAAGTATGTTGTTAGATATTTGGTCAAAACAAAGAAAGTTATCCTTGCAAGCATTGCTTCTTGTCTTCGCTATCCTGATTGGCTTCATTACGGTTCCTGCACCGACATTTGCAGCTACACAAGCCCAATATTATATCTCGCCTAACGGTAGTGATAGCAATGCTGGAACGCTAGCTGCTCCTTTCAAAACTATACAGAAAGCTAGGGATGTCGTACGGACAATTAACGGAAGTATGACGGGCGATATCATCGTAAATCTACGTGGCGGGAACTATCCCGTGACGAGTTCTATTGATTTTACTTCTAGCGACTCCGGTACGAATGGCAATCGAATTATCTACCAAGCATATCCTAACGAAACTCCGATTCTAAATGCTGGCGTCCAAGTTACAGGCTGGTCGCAACACAGTGGGAATATATGGAAGGCGTCGCTTGCTCGAAGCAATAAATTGCGTGCGCTATACGTGGATGATAAGAGAGCTGTGATGGCTACGAAGACAGTTAGTTCCGCAGGATGCTACGGAACATATAGCATTACCTCCGGTCAAGCACCTTGGGCATGGGAAACGGGCTCACAATGTGATGGGGCTAAATACAGTCTGAGTGACTTCCCAGCGATAGCGTCCAACCAAGATGATATTGAGATCGAAACGCGGACGACCTGGACGACTTCTATTGTCGGAGTTCGCCAAGTGACTGTTAATGGTTCCAATCGTGTAGCGCTTTTCCAGCAGCCTGGCGCGGCAATAGCGCAGGGAGCTTTCAATGGCAACTTCCAGATCAACGGTAGCCACAAGCTCATGAACGCATATGAATTTCTGGATACTCCAGGTGAGTTTTATTTTGATAAAACTAGCCAAACCATCTACTATTATAAAAACTCTTCCGAGAACATGACGACGGCAACGGTTTTTGCCCCCAACAACGTAGAAACAATCCTTAATTTGAAGGGGTCCTCAACGAGTAATCATGTTCGCAATATCACGTTTTCCGGCATCACACTTTTGAATTCGGATTGGAACTTAGCCAATGTCGATGGATCCTCGTTCAAACAAGCGCAGCAAGGCAATCTAGTGAACACAGCTTATGCTAAAAAGAATTTTCATGACTATACGTATCGTAATTTGGACTTGATGCCGGGCATAGTGAAAATCGCGAATGCGGACGGAATACGCATGGAGAGAAATACCATTAAGCACACTGGAGCGGACGGTATTTCTTTGATTAATGATGTCAAAGACTCTCAATTGCTTGGCAATTTTATTAGCGATATTGGGGGATCTGCGATTAATGTGGGTCATCCGCAGCATGTCTATATTGGGGACTACACCTCTTCAAATCGTGAAAAGTTTACGGTTAGTTTAGAGAGCGTTTGTAAAAATATCGATATCAAAAACAATTATATTTATGATTCAGCAGTATTGTTCAACGGAAGCGCTGCCGTCTCTGGCTATTTCACAGATACACTTAACTTCCAACATAACGTCATTGAGAAAACGCCATGGGCAGGCATCTCTCTCGGTTGGGGATGGTGGAATTTTAACGGAACTTCCGGTTCCATTAGACCTGGGACACCAACTACGACAGCTCAAAACAATAGTATTAGTTATAACCAATTTATTGATACTGTGCAGATATTGGACGATACAGCTCCGATCTACACACTCGGAAGCCAGCCTAACACTGTAATCTCAAATAACTATATTAAAGGTGTTCCTTCCGGACATAAATACGGTATGCATCCGGATGAAGGCTCCGCATATATAACGATCCAGAATAACGTCTTGAATATTAATTCCGGGGTAACTTGGACGCTGAATTCCGATGATTTTGGCAGCAAGCACGACTTGACCTTCACTCAGAATTATGCGAACGTCAATAAAATCTCCAACTATAATCTTCCGAATAGCGTTATCAACGATGTTAGCACATATTCCGATAATGTATGGCCTGTTCAAGCCTATAATGTTGCAGTGAATGCGGGTGTTGAAGATGGATATAAGACCCTTGTTACACCTTCACGCGTTCCCCTTCAAGATTATGTTTTACCTGCGAGTGTGTTCGTATCCGGATCAACAAATATCGGCATACGATCTACCGGCGATGCGAGCAAATCCATCTGGCTTGCTCCATCGGGAACGACGAGTTTCACTGAAGGCGCATCTATGACGAAAGCGAATGGAAATGCAACATCCATTGCTGCTCCTCAGACAGGTGGCAATTACAAACTGTTCGTCATCGATGCTCAAGGCAATCGCTCATTGGAATCCGCTTCGCTTGTACGGGTGAACACTGGTTCATATGTCAGGATTCGCAATGCAGCTACCGGACTTTACATGGACGGAATGAGCACGACCACGAATGGCGCCGACGCTGCACAATGGAGCGCCAGCAACTCCAATGCCCAGCAATGGACAATCGAAACTTCGGGTAGTTATGTATTGATTAAAAACAGACAAACTGGACTATACCTTGATGGTATGGCTCGGACTGGAAATGGCGTCAATTGCGGACAATGGAGTTACAGTGGCAGCAGCAATCAACAATGGACCATGGAAACTTCCGGTAGCAATGTGCGGTTTAAAAACCGTCAGACTGGCTTGTACCTTGACGGTATGGGACGTACTAGCAACGGTTCAATTGTAGGACAGTGGAGCGACAGCACAAGCAGTAATCAGCAATGGCAGATTCAGTAATCTATTTTTGTTGAAAGATTAGTTGAAACATTGAAACCCAATAAGCGATATGTCCCTCTTAGGATGACATTGGCTTATTGGGTTTTTGGTAATATATAACTTTATTCAATCCTCCTATAAAGATTGTATTCGTATTCTTGACTTTGTTTAGTGTAAAATAGTGTCATAACTGAATAATAACGACTGTAATTCATAGGTGTAATATCTTTAGTCTGTGAATTGTAAGCGCATTCTTCGTGCGTATAATAAATAGTGTAAGCAAATAAATGACTGACCTATACAAACCTGCATCTTCATGGTGACAATAAGGGAGGATTAGAAACATGGTAAAGAAAATAAAACGTCCTGTTTTAGCAACTATGATACCTGTTTTGGCTTTAGGATTAACACTGGCAGGCTGCAGCGACTCGAAGGATGAGGCAAACGGCACTACTTCGCCAAGCGGAAGCCAGACGGCACCTGCGGCAACGCAAAGCGATGCCATTAAGCCAGTCACCTTGTCCTTATTTATAGACAGTCCTTATCAACAGCCGACGCCTGACAACAAGATCTACAAGATGATTAAGGAAAAGACGGGTGTTACCTTGAAAATGGAGTTTCTGGTTGGTGACCTTCAGCAGAAGCTGGGTGTCATGATAGCTGGTGGCGATTATGCAGATATTATGACAGGAAACGACAAATTAATTGCGGCGGGTGCTTTTGTACCTCTCGAGGATTTAATTGAAAAGTACGCCCCGAATTTAAAGAAACACTATGCAAGCGTGTGGAATCAGATGAAGGATCCTGCAAGCGGCCATTTATATGTCCTTCCCAATTACAATGTGTTCAGTGGCCAATTTAACGAAACTGCTTATGAAGGACCAGGTTTCTATTTGCAAAAGGATGTTCTCAAAGACATGGGCTATCCAACGCCTAAAACATTGGATGAGTATTTCGATATTATTGCAAAATACAAAGCAAAACACCCCGATATGATTGGGTTTGAGACACTGAACTTCGATTGGAGAAACTTCCCACTGCTGAATCCGCCAGAGCATTTGGCGGGTCACCCGAATGACGGCGGGGTTATTGTCGACAATGGGAAAGCGCAGATATTTGCAGATAAGGATATTGCCAAGACCTATTACAAGAAGCTAAATGAGATCAATGCGCAAGGCTTAATGGATAAAGAAGCTTTGGTGCAGAATTACGACCAGTATCTGGCGAAAATTGCTAGCGGACGTGTTATTGGAATGTTCGATCAACACTGGAATTTCGGTGATGGCGAACGTTCACTGATTTCACAGAATAAAATTGGCAGTACTTACGTCGGTTTCCCTCTCTTGTACCCAGGCGCCAAAGAGTACTATCGCGACCGTCCAGTACTGAACATCAATCGCGGATACGGGATTTCAACAAAAGCTAAGGATCCTGTTCAAATTATCAAATTCCTGGATTCACTAATGACGGAAGAGTGGCAGAAGACACTTCAATGGGGGATTCAAGGCGAGGATTATACAGTGAAGGATGGGAAGTATGCTCGTACGCCTGAACAACGGGCCAAAGCAGACGATAATACATGGAAGCTCGCCAATAAAGCGGAAGCATTCTTTGCTAACTCCCCTAAAATGCAAGGGACCTATAGTGACGGAAATGCAACAGATCCAGGCACACAGCCACAAGAATTCTTCGACAGCTTGAAGCCACTAGATCAAGAAGTATTGAAAGCGTATAACCATAAGACATGGGCCGAGTTTTTCAAAACACCAGTCGAGAATCCCGTATACTATCCAGCATGGAGTATTGATTTGGTAGATGGTTCACCTGCGAAAGTGGCCAATACGAAGATGACCGACCTTGCCGTCAAATATTTGCCGAAAGCCATTTTGGCCAAGCCGGATGATTTTGAAGGTGTATGGAAGGATTATGTCGATCAAATTTCCAAAAGCAACTACAAAGCCTACGAAGATCGTATTAATGATCAAATTAACTGGCGTATTAAGAACTGGAGCAGTAAATAAAGGATAGAACATACAGTGGAGTGGGGGAGACTCAGGTCTTCTCCGCTTTACTTCCTAGGAGGGAATGTCGATGGCCGATACCATACTGCCCAAAAAAGTAAAGAAAAAGCAAAAAATTGATCCGGAAATCGGCGTCGGTTTAAATTGGAAGACGGTAAGGAATCAGAAGCAGTTAATTATGATGTCTTTTCCCATCGTGATCTATGTTCTGATCTTCAATTATGTACCGATCTGGGGCTGGTTAATGGCGTTCCAAAATTATCGCCCTGCATTGCCATTTTCCAAACAGCAGTGGGTGGGACTGAAGCATTTTAAATTTCTATTTCAAGATGATACGTTCTTGACGGTGCTTCGCAACACGCTTGCTATGAGTATAATCAATTTGGTTTTAGGATTTGCAACAGCCATTCTACTAGCTCTATTGCTGAATGAGATCAAAGTTCGTTTCTGGAAGCGGTCTATCCAAACGATATCCTATCTGCCTCACTTTCTGTCGTGGATTATTGCTGCGGGAATCGTGGCAACTTCGTTATCGATTGATGATGGTATCGTTAACCAACTGTTAATGAAGTTGCATATCATCAAGGAACCAGTGATGTGGCTTAGTGAAGGGAAATATTTCTGGGGAATTGTGGGCTTGTCTAATGTGTGGAAAGAAGTGGGTTGGAATACCATCATTTACCTTGCAGCAATCACTTCAATTGATCCGTCCCTTTATGAGTCAGCCGGAATCGACGGTGCAAACCGTTATCAGAAGATCCTGTACGTCACACTTCCAGGGATCAAGTCAACTTTTATTATTCTATTGATTATGAACGTTGGGCACATTCTGGATGCAGGCTTTGAGATTCAATACCTGCTCGGCAACGGGTTAGTCGTCGACTGGTCGCAAACGATTGATATTTTCGTGCTTAAGTACGGTATTGCGCTAGGTAATTATTCGCTGGCAACTGCGGCAGGCATTTTCAAAACGGTTGTAAGCATAGTCCTTATTCTAATTGCAAATTCTACCGCCAAGCGACTTGGTGAAGAGCGGTTGATATAAAGGAGAATCGATGATGGGGACAACAACAGTTAGCAGAGCTCGAATTGAGCCTATTTTGTTCCATACGATAAATGGTATCTTCATGCTCCTTCTTGCTATAGTTACGCTTTATCCTTTCCTTCACACCTTAACGATTTCATTTAATGAAGGTAATGATGCGCTTCGTGGGGGCATTTATCTGTGGCCGAGATCCTGGTCATTGCAAAATTACAAAGCGATTTTCATTTCCGGTACGATTTATCATGCGGCATGGATTTCGGTAGCTCGGACACTTACAACAACCGTACTGGGTGTATTTCTCACCTCGATGCTTGCTTATACACTGGCCCAGCCCCAATATATTTTTCGTAAAATAATCGGTTTAATATTTGTGTTGACAATGTATTTCAATGCAGGGCTCATTCCTAATTATTTTCTGATTAAAAGTTTAGGACTGTTAAACAACTTCTGGGTATATGTTTTTCCAGGGTTGGTAAGTGCGTTTAATCTTATTGTCATTCGGACGTATATCCGTACCCTTCCATCTGGCTTGGTTGAGTCTGCGAAAATGGATGGAGCAGGTGATTTCACCGTATTCTTACGAATCATTCTCCCTCTGTGTACACCTGTACTTGCGACCATCGCCTTGTTTATTGCAGTTGGCTCTTGGAATTCCTGGTTCGATACCTTCCTATATGCCTCATCTGATTTGAAGTTGAGTACACTTCAATACGAAATGATGAAGTTGCTTGGCTCTACGATGAATAGCAACAATGATCCAGGTCTTCTGGCTGGAGCTAACACGAATCAAACCAAGGCCATGGTTACACCTGCGTCCATACGTGCGGCGATTACCATTGTGGCGGCGGTTCCAATTCTGTTCGTGTATCCTTTTCTACAAAGGTATTTTGTGGTCGGTATGAACCTTGGAAGCGTCAAAGAGTAAGACTAAGTAAGTGAATCCATACACATTCCCCGTTTCAGCTCGGTGCTGGGACGGTTTTTGCTTTTCCACATAAGAATTTATAAGTTTCCGAGGCTCGGGAATACAAATTCTTATTGGCAATAAAAACCACCATATATAGGGATCTTTGGTCGGAGACCAAAGTCTCTCCGCTAAACCGTGGTCGCTCATCTTCGAATGACTTTGATAGAAGTTTTTCTCATGTAAGTACATCTTATCCTTTATAATAGTTCATATCTACTTACTGAAATGAGGTGAATCCGATGTTAAGGGTCATGTTTGTGGATGACGAGCCATACATGCTAGAGGGATTGCGGTTGATGATGGATTGGAACAAACTTGGCTTTGAAATATGCGGAGAGGCAGCGGATGGTGAAGACGCATTGGTTGTAATGGCGTCAACCTTACCTCATTTGGTGCTGACGGACGTTCGAATGCCTGTTATAGATGGATTGGAATTGATTAAACAAGCGTCTAGCCTGTATCCAGAAATGAAATTTATTATCTTGAGTGGATACGCAGATTTTGAATATGCCAAAAAAGCGATGCGGTATGGCGTGGCCAATTATTTGATGAAGCCTTTACTTGAAGATGAGCTTATAGCTGCAGTTGAAGAGATCGCGAATACCATCAGGGAGCGCGAAGCACATCGCCAATATGAAAGCGCTGCTTTGGATTTCCTAAGGTTGGAAACGGTTTCGAATTTATTGCAAGGGGAAATTAAGCAGAAATGGATTGAGCAGGCGAACACCTTATTGAATCTGGATGAACGTTCTAGTTATCGCTGCGTTTTATTTGAACCTGACATTCAAGGTCAAGAACTCTTGGATTTGAGGCAAATGATTGCAGATAGGATTAAATGTACTCAAGCGATGATGCTTCCATTCGGAATAGGGAAAGAACGTCAGGGATTCATGCTAGTCACAGGACCCGAGGATCGCACTCTGTATTCCTTGATGTTACCAGAGGTTATGACCACTTTTAGACATAGGTGGGGCAGAACGATCTCCTTTTCGCTTAGTGGCGAACACAAGGGACTGCATGCATTAAAAGAAGCATTTCGTGAGGGACTTATGGCTGAGATGTGTAAGATTCCTACTGAAATTGAAGGAATCTATATCTATCAAGGGGAGTGGCAAGCAGATACGCTTCCTGCATTTGTTGGTATGACGGAATCGATTCTAGGTGCCGTAGGCAAGGGGTGCCCCGCAACGGTGAAAGCCCATGTACACCACTTATTCATCGCTTTAACGAAGCAGTCTGTTTCTGAGTCTTGGGTGAGTGCATGTTTGAGCAATATTCTGCTTGAAATTCAGAAGACGCTCTCGCAATTCGGTGGTAATCCTATGTGGGCTCCGAATTGGTCAACTCCCGCCACGCCAATGGATATGTGCCTCTTGGAACGCAAGGTAACACACGAAATTCTGTTAGCTGCGGAGTGGATTGGCCAAAAGAAAGGCGCAGGGCAGGATGAAGTCGTATCGGCAGCGGGTGAATATATTAAATCGCACTATAGGGAAAAGTTGCAGTTGCAGGTTGTTGCCGAGCATTTTAGGCTGAATGCCGCATACTTTGGGCAAAGGTTCAAGAAGCAAGTTGGCCTTACCTTTAATGAATATTTACATGTCGTACGTATTGATGAGGCCAAAAAAATACTTCGGCGTGAAGAACTTAAAATATCCGATGTCGCCGATCGCGTTGGGTATTCGGATGCTGAACAGTTCGTAACCAAGTTCAAGGCACTTACTGGCCTATTGCCCTCTGCTTACAAGAAGGGTTAACGTATGACTGACAAGGAGAGCGAATATGAGCCGGAAATGGAAACTGTTGCATAGTGTTAATGATATTCCCCTGAAATTCAAGTTTCTGATCATTTACCTCATGTGTGTGTTGCTACCGATACTATGTATAAATAGCTTGTTCTTCTTGCAGGATAGCAAAAATACCGAACGTAGAGAGATGGATAACTTAAGGATTTCTCTAGACAGGGTCGGTAATGAAATTATGCAAATGGTAAACTCAGGTGTCGTCATTGGCAATGCTGTTTCCGCGGATCGTACATTCAATGAGATGCTTGAATATTCGTACTCGGATAATGTTGCATATTACGAAGAATATGACAGCTACCTGCGGGACAAATTGGGGCAGTATCCGAATATTTATCCTTACATCTCTTGGATTGGCGTATATACTTCGAATCCAACGCTCTCTAACGGTGGAAGTTACTTTATGCTGAAGCCCGATGATCTGCGGAGTGAATGGTATCAGAAGATGAACGAGAAGAGGGATAAGGTGACAGTGACCTCCTACTTGGATACCAATCCCATGAATCCTGAAGAGAAATTGGTCTATGTCAGCATCATTCGCAAGTTGGACAATTTCCCTGACCTTATGAAATTCTCCAAATATTTGCGTATCGATATTCGTATGGATAAGCTGCTGGAGCTGTTTGATAAAGAGCATAATTATTTGTTAATTAAGCTCGTGGATGAGGAAAATCGGCTTGTTCTGGAATCGGCAGGTGCGTTTAAAGGAAGTGACCCCTTGCTGCCTACCTTGGCTGTGACAAAGGATTTCCAGTTGACTGGTTTGCCTGAGAGGAGCTTTGTCATCCCGCTAAGTAATGCAAGTTATGTAATTAATTGGCGTTTGGTTGGAATTCCAGAGGGAAGTCGGATCGCGGAGGAGAGAAAAGGGGTAATCCACTTCTTCATCTGGTTAACGCTTATAAGTACGATCATTCCCACGGTATTAATTTACATTATTATGCACTCTTTCAATTTCCGGGTAAGAAAGCTATCCAAACACATGCAGTTGGTGAAAAACGAGAGGTTTGAACCCATTACGATGTATGAGGGGAAAGATGAGATCGGTCACCTGCTTCGCAGTTTTAATTTGATGACAGAGAAAATTCGCAATTTAATTAACGATGTGTATAAACTCGAAATTCAGAAAAAAGACTTGGAGCTAGAACGTGTACAGGCTGAGTTGAATTATTTGCAAAGCCAAGTTGACCCTCATTTCTTATTCAATACGTTGAACGCGATACTTGTCGTATGCAAGAAATATCGTTATGAGCATGTGATAGAGATTATTCAAAATTTGTCTCAAATTTTGAGAAGGCTGTTAAGCTGGAAAGAGGATCTGGTAACGGTAGAAGAAGAGTTAAGTTTCACAGACATGTACCTTCAGATCGAGAAGTTCAGATTTCAGGATCGGTTTCACTATGAATTGTCCGTTGACGATTCTGTTCTGTCGTATCGGATTCCGAAGATGAGTATTCAATCCCTGGTTGAGAATTCATGCAAGCATGGCCTTCAATCCGTGAAGGGAAATAGAAGAATTCGGATAACGGTAGAGAAAGCAGGGATGAATATGCTCATGAAAGTTGAAGACAACGGAATCGGCATGAACAGCGCGAAACTGGATGAAATTGTTCAAAGTTTGTATAAGGGGGAAGACAACGGCAAGAACATTGGACTTCGCAATGTGTATCGCCGTTTAAATCTGTTTTATGCAGAACGCTCCCTGTTCCAAGTGGAAAGCATCCCCTTCGAGAAAACAAGTATAACCATACAAATTCCTCTGAGTCTCCTAAAGAAACAGGAGGTGATTTCCCCGCATGTATAAAGTTATTTTGGTAGACGACGAGCCTTTCGCTTTGGAGGGCATCAAGCTCATGGTCGAATGGGAAGAGCTAGGCTTTGAAATCGTAGCCATGTGCGAGAATGGCGAAGAAGCCTTGGCTTGCATTGAGGCCTGCAAGCCTAATCTCATAGTGACAGATATTCGGATGCCGGTAATTGACGGATTAGAATTAATCGATCGGGTGCAAACGGCGGGTTACGATCCCATATTCATTATTTTAAGCGGCTACAATGATTTTGAATATGCTCGGTCCGCGCTAAGGTATGGGGTAAAGCATTATCTGCTTAAACCGGCTTTGGATAGGGAATGGGAGGCTGTCATTCAATTAGTTATTGAAGAGTTGCAACACCAAGAACAGCAAAGAGTACGTCAAGATCTCGTTGCCGACCGTCTAGTACCGACTCTCCTTGCTCAGTTGCTGCGAGGGGAAATATCGGTAACAGACGTGAACGTAGGGGAGATGTTGGATCCCTTGGCACAAGGAGAACATGGTTGGAGATATATGCATGTCGAATGGCTTAGCGGCTCAGAACAAGAGCTGGATGATCGTTACTTCCCCTCGCGAAAAGCATATGCAATCGACTTATTCGGGAGCCAAAACGGGCTTGTTATAGCGTCATTCCCTGAGATCCAGCAATGGGCCCAAGGCGTATTCGAAGACCTAAGAGACCAAGGCATTGAATGCTGCCTTTCAATTGGACCACAGGTGGACTCCCTCCGAGATATAGCAGATTCATACGCAGGTGCGCTAGAGACGTCCGTGCATCATTTCTTTCATATGTCCGGTGGTCCACTTCATTACGATAAGATTCATCACAATCCCATTAGCTATGATCTTCATGCGGTTTCTATCGTCGATGATATTCAAAGTGCCCTTGAGGCGCTTCAGGATAAGCGGGTTGAGGATCTGATTAAGCAAATGTTTGTCATCCTGTTTGCTAACAAAACTGCTCGGGAAGTCGTTCATTTGCTGGTCATACGCATTGTTATGAAGAGCGCTGCTGTCATGCGGGAGATGGGTATTGATTCAGAGGGGCTGCCACGTGTTCGCGATTTTTTGAGAAGAGAGCATCGTTCCCTGCAGGAAGTAGAGGAGTCCTTGCAGACGTATGTACAGCAGTATATGAGCCAGTTGAAGCAGTATAAAGAGAAGTTCTCCGGTCACCCCCTTCGCGTTATTGAGCGTTATATCCAGGAGCATTACCGGGAAGCGCTGACGATTAAAGATATCGGTGAACGGTTCTTCATGAACCCAGTTTACTTAGGCCAAGCGTTTATGAAGAGAAACGGTGTAGGCATCATCGAGTATATTCATGACCTGCGGATTACCGCGGCGAAGCGTATGCTATGCGAAACGGATGAAACGATTCGTCTAATTGCGGAGCAGATTGGATACGTTCACTATCATCATTTCCTCAAAGAGTTTGAGAAACGTGTGTCTGAGAAACCCGGTGTGTTCAGACAGTTAAGCAAAGCATAATGGATGTCAATGAAAGACGTGTATTTCTTTTCTAAGAAATATACGTCTTTTTGCTAGGAGTGCGACTGCGTACGTCGCTTACCCTCTTATACGATTTTTAAGAAAAGGGGGGAGAGTTCTTTAATCTGTGAATGGTAAGTGTAGTCAGATTCTATATCATATAACTTAGAAAGCCTGTTTAAACAGGAGATGATGAGGAGGTTTATCCATCTATGAACATAAAGGTACCGAGTTTACACGAGGCATATCAGGGGATATTCAGAATCGGGGCTGCTGTTAGCACGAAGACCATCCGATCCGATGGAAACTTCATCGCCCAGCATTATAACAGCGTGACAGCGGAGAATCAAATGAAGTTCGGGGAGATCCATCCAGAGGAAGAGAAGTACACATTTGAGGCAGCGGATGAGATCATGGATTTCGCAATGCAGAACGGTATTGCCGTTCGGGGGCATACGTTGGTTTGGCATAATCAAACTTCTAATTGGGTGTTTGATGACCCATCTGGCGGTATAGCTAGCAAAGAAATGGTGCTTATGCGGATGAGGGAGCATATTCGTACGGTCGTCGGTCGATATAAGGGCAAGGTGTATGCGTGGGACGTCGTTAATGAAGCGATAGAAGACAAAGCAGACCTCGTGATGCGAAACACCCAGTGGTTGGAGATTGTTGGTGAGGATTACATTCGCCTTGCCTTCGAGGCCGCACATGATGCCGATCCGAATGCACGACTGTTTTATAACGACTACAACGAGACAGAACCGATTAAGCGGGATAAGATTTATAACCTGGTTCGTTCCTTGAAGGATAAGGGGACCCCGATCCATGGAATCGGCATGCAGGGACATTGGAATATCTACGGTCCTTCCTTGGATGAAATTCGTCAAGCCATAGAGCTTTACGCATCCCTTGATCTAGAGCTTCACATTACCGAGTTGGATCTATCCATGTTTCATTTTGAAGATAGTCGGACTGATCTTGTGGTACCTACTGAACAAATGGTAGAGCTGCAGGAGCAACGATATGTAGATATCTTCAGGCTATTTAAAGAATATCAGGATGTCATTACGTCGGTAACGTTCTGGGGAGCTGCTGACAACTATACCTGGTTGGACAACTTCCCTGTTCGGGGCCGAAAGAATTGGCCCTTTCTATTCGATAAGGAATTTCAGCCTAAGAAGGCATTTTGGCGTGTAATTGGGGAGGTAAACTGAGCGAAATGGTCAAGGGCACCTTCGATGACAGGTCTCAGACGGTAAGAATGGTGCTTGCACTAGGCATTCTCCTCATAATTGCAGGGGGATTATGCTTTATTTTGAGTATGTAAAGCCAATAAACTAAGTTGTAGAATGAAGTTGATCAGACTTGTAAGCGATTGCAATAAAGAGGAGGATGAGAATGCTTGTGAGGAAACAATTTAATTTATGGATGGTAATTGTACTGCTGTTCGGGTTCAGCTTGCCCCCACTTCTAGTGCCCGTTATGGCATCGGCTGCCGGCAATACGGGCGTATTGTACCAAAGCTTTGAAGACGACCAATCTGGTGGTTGGGTTAAGGTATCTTGGATGGGAGATGGAACCATTGCCGTGACGTCTGCGACAGCCTCTGATGGCTCCAAATCCTTGTCGATGACGAACCGGGCTGGGAGCAATAGCTCCCCGCTCCTGGATTTGACTTCTTATACGCAAGCTGGCCATACGTACGATTTATCTCTGAAGCTTAAAGTCGGAGGAGGCATCGATTCTTTCCATATCGCTTCCAATATTGATGCTGCTTCACTTACCAATAAGTATCCTTGGCTGGTAGGTAATACATCGGTTAGCTCCACCGATTGGACCACATTTGAAGTGAAGGGATACGAGCTGCCGGGGGATACAAAGGGCTTCAAAATATGGATAGAATCGGATGCAGCTTCCACCACTACGGAGGATCTCTTTATTGATGAAGTACAAGTAACGGACGTCACGCCGACTGCACCATTTGATTCGGGAGCAGTTGACCAAGCTGGAATCCAATCCGCTTTTGAGGATGGACAAGGAAATTGGGTGCGCAGAAACGGGTCCGGAAATATGGCTATATCAACCTCCGACAATCACACTACAGGCGGCTCCAAGAGCTTGCTAACCACGGTATCAGAACAATATGACGGTCCTTTACTGAATGTCCTTGGCAAGATGTCTAAGGGCTACAAGTACAATTTGTCCGCGTGGGTCAAGATGGCTCCCGGGCAGTCTCCAACAGTATTGCGGCTCTCAGTTCAGAGCGGGGATAGTACATATACGAATGTTTCATCAAACGTGACGGTAACTTCTGATCAATGGGCACAGTTAACGGGTACTTTTACCGTGGCAACCACTCCGACTGTAATGAATGCCTACGTGGAAGTAGCGAACAAGTACGAAGATGCTAGGTCCTTCTATACGGACGATTTTGATTTGTCCTATGGGGGTCAAGTATCAGGACCAAAGCCGATTCAGACGGATATTGATCCCCTGAAGGATATCTATGCAGACAACTTCGTAATCGGTGCTGCCGTAACGGGAGATCAGCTTACTTCCGATGTTCACACGCTTCTGGATTATCACTACAGTTCCATCGTAGCTGAGAATGCTACAAAGCCGGGTTCTCTAGAACCGGCGGAAGGGCAATGGAACTGGACGGAGGCAGACAAGATCGCAGCATATGCCAAGGCCCACAATTTAAATTTCCGACTGCATACGCTTGCTTGGCATTCGCAAGCTGCGGAATGGATGTTTAAGGATGAGCAAGGTCAACCGCTTGCAGCTACACCAGAGAATAAACAGTTGGTGCTGGACCGTTTGACTGCGTATATCGAAACCGTGGCGCGTCACTACAGATCTATGGATGTGCCGATCCATGCCGTCGATGTGGTCAACGAAGTGATTGATCCTGGACAGCCGGACGGCATGCGCAAGAGCGAGTGGTATATGCTGACTGGCTTGGATTTCATTCGTACAGCCTTCAGGGTTGCTCGTCAAGAGATGCCAGACGCTAAACTGTATATCAACGATTACAGTACGCAGGATCCGGCCAAACGCGACTACTTGTTTAATTTGGTGACCAAACTGAAAGACGAGGGGGTTCCAATCGACGGTGTGGGTCATCAAACGCACATCAGCATTGGCGGCCCCTCCATCGAGCAAATTTCTGATTCCATACGGAAATTTGGAGAAGCCGGCTTCGACAATCAAATAACGGAACTTGATATTTCGGTCTATACCGACAGCAACTCTACTAGCTATGATGAGTCCAGCCTTGTGAAACAAGGCTACCGTTATAAGCAATTGTTCCAAGAGCTTGTTAGGCTGGACAATGAGGGGAAACATGCTGCCTCGAACACGCAGGCCTATAATCCTAACGGATGGATCAGCAATGTTACGATATGGGGGATTGCAGATGACCATACTTGGCTTGATAATCAAGGTGCAACCCGCAAAGATGCTCCTTTCCCATTCGATGTGCAGTATCAAGCCAAATATGCTTATTGGGGTATGATTGAGGCGGTAAAGGCGCTGACACCATCTCATCTTCCGATTACTGCGCAGACAGCACATACAGCGAAAGGTACACCCACTCATGCTTCAGATCCGGTTTGGAACACGGTTCCAGCATTGAAAACGCAACAATTAGGCACCCTGCAAGCTGAAGTGAAAACTTTGTGGGATGAACAAAATATGTACGCCCGCGTAGCGGTCAAAGACATGAGCGTAACGGCAACGGATCACATAGAACTCTTCATGGATAACAATGGAATCAAGAAGTATACCTTCACAAGAAATGATGCTCGAATTACGGAAGAAACCGATGGTTATGTGCTTCAAGCCGATATTCCATTGGCAGGAGGAGCCTTGGGCAACAAAGTGAAGTTCGATGCAAGAGTTACCGATATGGGGTTTAATGACGGTACGGAGCATGGGAGCAACGGCGTCATCGTTTCTTGGAGTGATCCACGGAACATTCAGGATAACGATGTACTTGGCTATGGAATCCTGACGTATATCGATGCGGTAAAAGCGGCCAGTGCTTCTTATGGAACTCCTGTAATCGATGGTGAAATGGACAGCAAGTGGGCGAACGCACCCGTTTATACGACTGATGTGATAGTGGAGCAGCATAACAATGCAGTCGCGAAAGCTCAATTGCGTGCCATGTGGGATGTTCAAAACCTCTATGTCTATGCCATTGTGTTAGACAGCAATTTGAGCGATGCCAATGCCAATGCATGGGAGCAGGATTCGGTGGAAATATTCGTTGACCAGAACAACGGAAAAACCGACATCTATCAAGGCGACGATGGTCAATACCGGATCAATTTCAAAAATGGCAAGACCGTTGGCGGCCATGCCACCTCTAATAACTATACATCGGCTACCAAAATTGTGGATGGAGGTTACGTTGTAGAAGCAGCTATAGCGCTCGATACGATTACGCCACAAGCTGGAAACGTAATTGGATTTGACCTCCAGGTTAACAATGATCAGGACGGAGGAAGCCGTGACAGCGTATTTTCTTGGAATGATCCGACAGGGCAATCCTACCAGAACACTTCGCGATTTGGCGTTTTGAAGCTTGAACAAGTTCAGGCATCTGATTCGTCGACGTCGTATACGTCCTCTGTCACTACACCCGTACCTGAAGGGGCGGTTAAGGTGCAGGCAGATACAGGCGGCAAGGTAGCAAATAATGGGGCGGCAGTTAGCTTGCCGGCAGGAGCCTTAGGCAGTGACATATTTGTTAGTATTAAAAAGTTGAGCGACACTGCACAGCTGAAGCCCGACCCAGATTTGAAGCTTGCTGGAGATGTGTACGAAATTATCAAAGACGTAGCAGGACCGTTCCAGAAACCAGTTACGATCACCCTGCCGTTCAACACCAGCTTGTTGGACGATAAGCATGAACTGGCAGTGTACTGGTACAACGAAGAAACCGGCAAATGGGTCAAACTGGACGATAGTAAGATTGACCGAGAGAAAGGCACGGTTTCTGGCAGTGTGACGCACTTCACCAAGTTTGCCGTATTGGCAACAGAAAAGTCCGCATCTGTCCAACTTCCGACCTTGACCGATATTAAAGGACATTGGGCGGAAGCAGATATCCTAGAACTTGTAAAATCAGGAGTGATAGACGGCTATCAAGACGGCACATTCCAGCCTCATGCAACGGTAACAAGATCCGAGTTCGTAGCCATGATCGTCAGAGCGTTTCACCTGACGGCAACAGGAGGAACTGGATTCTCCGATACCGGCAGCCATTGGGCGGTGGACGCCATTGCAATAGCATCCGCACTGGGTATCGTAGACGGTTATGAAGACGGGACTTTCGTTCCCAATGACAACATCACCCGGGAACAAATGGCCGTAATCCTTGCACGTGCTGCACAGTTGGCATCTTCCACCAACAGTTTGGACTATAAGGATAGTGGAGACGTCTCCGCCTGGGCACAAGGACCAATTGCGGCTTTGACAACGAAGGGTATACTGAACGGCTACGAAGACGGTACGTTGAAGCCGAAGGCTTATAGCACTCGTGCGGAAGCGGCGGTTATTGTCATTAGGATTTTGAAGGGACAATAAGAATCCATGGACAATATGAATGCGACGGCAGTGCCTATCGAGTATTCGAGGTCAGTTATGGAGGAGCTTCGGGGGACGGTACAGGAAGTTTCCTATCAGGTAGGCAACTATATTGATTTTTCTCGACAGTTTGTAACAGATCGGAATATCAATAGGAGTGAAGCAGGGAGAGAAACGGTTGCAGGAGAAAGCATAATGAAGAAATGCAACGTTTACTTACCTGCTGCTTATAACCCAAATGACCATTCTGTCAGATACAATGTCATGTATTTGCTGCATGGTGTAGGCGGAGATCAGTATGAGTGGTTAAGCAGCAACGTGACAGTGGACGGTCGATTTGTCATTTGCAATCTATTGGACCATCTCATTGCAAAAGGTGAAATTGATCCATTAATCGTCGTATTCCCTAACGGAAGAAGTGCGCATGACTGGATAGACACATCCTTTAATGCGGAAGGAACCCATATGCTCGGATTCTATTACTTTGATTATGAGTTGAGATATGATCTGATCCCATTTATAGAATCCAATTACCTAACCTCCGCAGATATAACAGCGACCTCCCATGAAGCCATTATATATAACCGAATGCACAGAGCAATTGCGGGGCTTTCGATGGGGGGCATGCAAGCCTTGAATCTGATTCTTGGTGGTTACCGGCATGATTCGATACGATTTACTCACACGAAGAGTCCTTGGGACAACGGGTTGGATAAGACGGTGCTCGCACCAGGGATGATAGATTTGTTCGCTTATGTAGGAGCTTTTTCAAACGCTCCTACATCAAGCGATGGCAAGACACTTGGAGACAGTCTAGCATCATCCGTCCACAAGCTTCATTTGCTATACCTCACCTGCGGCGATGCAGACGGAATTGCTGTTGACAGCTATACCAAATCAGTGGGTGAACTTAAATCTCAATCGGGGCAACAGCTTAATCAATTTTATCAAATCCTGATTAAGGATGGCGTTCATGATTTCCATGTTTGGAATCATGGTGTCTACAATTTTAGTCGATTGCTATTCAGGAATTAAGAGATACGGAAATATGTCGATGAAAACCGCGTTCCTTCCTTTGGGGGAACTCGGTTTTATTTTTGGGGTAACGAGTGCTATGCTGTTCGACGTCCTCGGTAGCGAGGATATCGAGCTGGTGTAGATAAATAGCAGGGAAAGATTTAATTTAAACTTACTTTTGGTATACTATTTTAAACCATCCATTGTTGTAGGAGAGACTAAAAATAAACCAGGAGTGATTACGATGCCAGAAAACGATATCTTGCAGGCGCTGCGGTTAAATTATTTGTATGCAGAGAGATATAGTTTCCCTAAAGGGTGGAATTTTCACGAGTCGATGATCCCGTATTCGATGATCCGATTTATTGAAAAGGGTAAGGCTATATTTATGATTGACGAAAATACGTATCAACTGGATAAGAATGATATGATTTACATTCCTCAAGGAAGTGCACTGTCGTGTCAGGCGTTGACGGATGATTTTACATTCATGAGTATACGTTTCACAGCTACTTTTCCACTCATTGATAGTGAAGTTTGGTCTGAAATCTTTGGGTTTGATACGAAATTGACGTGTACAGATCCACAAATCAACTATTATTTTCACAGCATTATCAGAGAGAAGGATTCAACTAACAGGGGGAAGCATTATACACTTAGGGGTTACCTGGAATTAATTGTAGGTTATTTTATTAGTTCATCTGAAGCATTTTCAGTGAAACCGAATAAACATAAAAAATTGAAATTGGATAGAAAAATCGATAACCGGGTAGAGCTCGTTTTGGAATATATGCTGAACAACTATAAAACCACGATTAGCATCGAAGAATTGAGCAAGATGGTAAGTCTCAGCACCTCTTCTTTTCGCAGATTGTTTAAACAGCACACAGGTAAATCGCCAAGTGACTTTATTACTGATCTTAAAATGGTTGTAGCGGCCAAGAAAATATTGGAAACGGACGAGCGGATTTCCGATATTGCGTATCAAGTCGGAATCGAAGATCCGAATTATTTCTCTAGGGTGTTTAAAAAGCATTTCGGAGTAACGCCGTTCTCATATCGCCAGTTGGCAAGAGAATAGTCAGATTATTCATTATTATGATCGAATTGTGCTAGTATTGGTTGGTTTGCTATGTGTTAAAGCGGATTTGTTTCCGTTAGTATTAGGGATAGAAAATGAATGTTGATAAGTGAAATGCCAATTAATAGGCGATTATCAGCGTATACGCTATTGGAGGTAATTGGTGTTCGGGGCCTTTCTTAGTAAGGTTACAATTGTAATGTTCATTTCTGGTAGCATTATTTGATCGTAAGTTTTAAGGGGTTTGTTATATTCCAGTATCGGAGAGGGGTCAAACAATGAAAAAGAAATTAGCGCTCGTCCTACTCGCTTCAACCGTACTTGCAACCGCTTGCAGCAATGGGAATGAGGAATCTAATGCTTCGCCCGATGTCAACAAAGGAGCAACTACGACGTCGGCAGCGCCACTAAAAGGGGAAATTGTACTCTGGCATTCTTTTACGCAAGGGCCAAGAAACGATTATATGAAACAAGCAGCTGAAGATTTTATGAAAAAGAATCCGGAAGTCAAGATTAAAATTGAGACATTCTCATGGGGGGAATTTTACACGAAATGGACAACGGGTTTGCTGTCAGGGCAAGTACCTGATGTGAGTACAGCCCTTCCGAATCATGTCGTTGAAATGTTGAATTCCGAGGCCATTATTCCAATTAACGATGTGATTGATAAGATTGGAAGAAGTCGTTTCTACGAAGCTCCTCTGAAAGAAGGCACGAAGGATGGTAAAAATTACTCCATTCCGATCTACTCGCACGCTCAAGTTATGTGGTATCGCAAAGATTTGTTAAAAGCCGCAAACCTGGAAGTGCCCAAAACATGGAACGAACTGTTTGAAGCGGCTAAAAAAGTTAACAATCCGCCAAACGTTTATGGTTTGTCCGTTCCAACTGGATCTGGTGATTTGATGGCAACCCGATTCTTGAACTTCTATGTGAAATCGGCTGGAGAGACGCTGATTACGAAAGATGGGAAAGCGAATCTGACAAGTAAAGCCGCACTCGACGGAATTAAATATTGGGTTGATATGTATAGAGCGACATCTCCAACCGGTTCAATTAACTTCAAGGTATTAGATCAAGCTACGTTGTTCTATCAAGGCAAGACGGCTTTCGACTTTAATAGCGGCTTCCAGATTGGCGGGGTTGAAACGAACTCCCCTGCTTTATTAGACCAGATTGATGCAGCTCCAATGCCGAAGTTAAATGCTAGTGATGCGGACCGTGGCATCGAAACTTCCAATATTCCAATGGTCGTATGGAAAAACAGTAAACACCCGGAAATTGCCAAAGCTTTTATTGAAAGCTTGTATGAGAAAGACAAGTACATTAAATTCTTACATTCTGTACCTGCAGGCATGCTGCCAGCTATGAAGGATATTGCCGAAGATCCAGCGTTCCTCGACAACCCGACGATCAAGAAATTCAACAATGCAGTGAAAGTTATCGGTAATGCAATAAACAGTGGAACTGCGATCGGTATGGAAAATGGTCCTTCAGTCCAATCAGGTATAATTACGAGTCAAAATGTGATTGAAATGATGTTTCAAGATATTATCCTGAAGAAAGACAAGACTAGTATTGAAGAGGAAGCTAAAAAAGCCGAGAAGAAATTAAATGATTTATTTCAAACGGCAACCAAATAGTTAAATGGAGGGGGAGGGGCTTCCTCTTCCTCTTTATTAACTTCTCATGAGTGGAGTGAACCGGATGGACACTAGAAGGTTGAAAAGATTGAATTCGACGGGTTTATTATTCATCTTGCCTGCGGTTCTAATTGTGGTAGTACTGCTGATTTACCCTATTATTTCAAGCGTTTACTTCAGTTTTACCTCGAAAAATCTGATTAAAGTGAATTATACGTGGGTATGGTTAGATAACTTTACATGGGTTCTTACCAACCCGGATTTTTACCATGCATTTGTGAACTCCATCAAATGGACGGTATATTCAATCATTGGTCAGTTGTTCCTTGGTTTTGCCAGCGCGCTGGCGCTCAATAAAATTCCAAGGTTTTCCGGCATTTATCGCACCTTATTAATCATTCCTTGGGCATTCCCAGCTATAGTCATCGCATTTTCATGGAAATGGATTTTAAACGATGTCTATGGTTTCATTCCAAATTTGTTAACTACGATGGGGATTACAGAGAACAATATTAACCTTTTTGCAGAACCTGACTATGTCTTTGCAGCGGTAGTTTGTATCAATATATGGTTCGGTTATCCCTTATTTATGGTCAATATCTTGTCTGCGCTCAAAACAATTCCAAGTGAGCAATATGAAGCTGCTGTCATGGACGGGGCAACAGCTTGGCAATCGTTCTGGTCGATTACGGTTCGCCATATTAGGGGCGTCATCGGGCTATTGCTAGTGCTTAGAACCATTTGGATTTTCAACAACTTTGATCTTCTGTATTTAATGACGGGCGGTGGCCCATCGGATATTACCACGACCTTGCCCATTTTCGCGTATAAAGCTGGTTGGGGGATGAAGCAGCTTGGCGTAGCCTCTGCGATAACGATTATCTTGCTGCTGTTTCTGCTTTGTGTTTGTTTGGTATATTTCAGATTCCTGAATAAATGGGAAAAGGAGGATCGCTAATGAATCGTGTAGGCTCAAGTAAGCTCGCAATGTCCTTCTTATATGTTTTACTCACGGTACTTGCCCTTATAGCGGTCTTTCCTTTGATCTGGATTATCCTATCCTCTTTCAAGTCGTCCGGCGAAATGGCCAGTCATCCATTGGCGTTTTTTCCAAAGTCTTTTACGTTATCGTATTATGACAGGGTTTTGAACAATATGCACTTCACGACCAATATTAAAAACAGTTTGCTGGTTTCCTTATCGGCGACATTAATCACGATAGTCGTATCCTCGTTGGCTGCTTATGGTATTGTTCGTTTTTTCCCAAGGGCAGGGAGGAAGATGACCAAACTTTTAATTACAACGTATATGTTTCCGCCTATCTTGCTAGCTGTGCCCTATTCGATAATAATCGTCAAATTCGGATTGATGAATACATGGACAGGGCTTGTCATCACCTATTTATCCTTCTCCATTCCGTATGCCATATGGATGCTGACCGGTTTCTTCCAACCGTTCCTGTTGAAATTGAAGAGGCTGCCAGAGTGGATGGTGCTGGGAAACTAAGAACTTTCGTTGGAATTGTGCTTCCGATTGTCGCACCAGGCGTTGTAGCGACAGCTATCTATACGTTCATTAATACATGGAATGAATTTCTATTCGCCTTGCTGCTCATCAACAGTTCAGCAAAAATGCCGATTTCCGTGGCGTTATATTCACTGACCGGTTCGGAAATTCTGGATTGGGGAGAGATGATGGCAGCTTCGGTTATTGTTATCGTTCCATCTATCGTATTTTTCATGTTGATTCAAAAGAAGATTGCCGGAGGGCTGTCAGACGGTTCTGTTAAATAAATATATAAAGTGATTTTTCGGGAGGAGTTTCATCTATGAGCACAATGAGCACAGTGAATTATGGCGTTATAGGTACAGGTTATTTTGGTGCAGGGTTAGCCAGATTAATTAATCAGTTGGAAGGTGCCAAGGTTGTAGCGGTGTATGATCCGGAGCATGCGGAGTCGGTTGCCAACGAGTTAAACTGTGATATTGAAAAAGATATTGAATCCTTGTGCAGCAGACCCGACGTACATGCCGTTATTGTAGCATCCCCTAACGGATACCATAAAGCGCCTGTTGTATGCGCAGCTGCCCACGGGAAACATGTATTTTGCGAAAAGCCAATCGCGCTATCCTACGAGGACTGTAATGAGATGATTACGATAACAAAGGAAAACGGACTTATTTTCATGGCTGGCCATGTTATGAATTTCATGAACGGTGTGCGAACTGCGAAGAAATTAATCAATGAAGGAAGAATCGGCGACATTCTGTTCTGCCATTCTGAGCGCAACGGCTGGGAGGAAGCGCAGACCGAGGTAAGCTGGAAAAAGAAGAGAGAAATTTCGGGGGGGCACCTCTATCATCATATACATGAACTGGACTTTATCCAGTTTCTCATGGGACCTGCCGAAAGAGTTTGTATGACAGGGGGGAATGTTGCTCATCAAGGAGAGCGATTCGGCGACGAGGACGATATGCTGTTCATTTCTCTAGAATTTGCCAATCATCGATACGCAACGCTGCAATACGGTTCCGCATTCAGATGGAGCGATCATTTCGTCAAGATTCAAGGAAGCAAAGGAGCCATTCTCATCGATATGCAGGATGTCAAAGTAGTCCTGAAAACGCCGGAAGGTGAAGAACGATTCCTGCTTCACGAATCGAAGGAAGTGGATGAAGATCGCACGCGTATTTACAAAGGGTTGGAGATGGATGGAGCGATTATGTATGGAAAACCGAGCGCTATACCTCCGTTATGGCTGAGCGGCATTATGCAGAAGGAAATGGTTTATTTTCATGGCATTATGCAAGGATCGCCTGTGGAAGATGAATTCAAACCGCTGTTGGATGGAACGGCAGCCAGAGCGGCGATTGCAACTGCAGACGCCTTAACTATATCGCTAAAGGAAGACAGGAAGGTTAGCGTGAAGGAAATTACCGATAAAAGGAAGGTAAACGTATGATCTACGACAAGATAACGAATTTGGATCGGTATGCCTTTGCCAACCCGAGACTTATGGAAGCCGTTCAGGATATTCAAAGCAACCTACGAGAAATGACGTTTGCAACAACAAGTTTTACCAAGAACCAAATCACGTTTACAACAAGTCCGAAAGAAGAGAAACGTTTTGAAGCGCACAAGAAATACATTGATATTCACTTGGTTTTAGAAGGAAGAGAGTATGTTGAAGTTTCCAATACGGATTGTTTAACCAATCTAACGGAATATGATAGCCAGAGTGATATCCATTTTGGCGATGTAGCCTCAGAACATAAATTTACCGGGTACTTAGAAAATGGATACTTTCTGATTTGTTTCCCGGAAGATACGCATTTGGTGGGGGCGCACGAGCATCGAGAAGTTGAAGTAACCAAAATCGTTTATAAAATTGCTTTCTAACGGGAGAAAGAAATGAACTCATAAATTCAGGGGCACAATGGGGTAAGCCTAGTTGTGCCCTTTACCTTTTGCGCAAATCAATAAACCGTTAATCGCATCTGTTTCCGATAGGCTTGTGGACTCATCCCAGCAGTATTACGAAAAGCGCGACTAAATTCGCTAAGTTCGTTGTAACCAACACGTCGAGAGATTTCGTTAATGGACAAATCAGTCTGAACGAGCAACTCCTCGGAAATCTGGATTCGATGGTTTCGCACATACTGAGAAGGTGGTTGTCCCATCTCTTTCCGGAATAAATAGCTGAAATGACTTCCACTTAAATAAACATGAGCAGCCAACTTTTCTAGCGGGAGTGATTCATAAGCATGCTCCTGGATATAAGCACATACTTTGACAATCCGAGGATCGATGGTGGGAAGTGGATTCGGCAGTTGTGGTAGAAGTAATTCCATTAATAGTGCAAACCATTGCTGGACAGCTCCTTGAACCCGAAGCAGTCCGAGTGATGTGATTAGTTGAATGTGCGCGTCAACGTGTCTTTGCAGTATGGTGGCAAATTGCTCGAATAAGACGACAGATGTCATCCATAGTTCAGAAAGTCGAGTAACAGCACTACTGTCTGTCAATTTGGTAATTAACGGAAATTCATATGATTCATGAAATTTGAACGGTCCAAGCTTAATCATACAGCTGAGTGATAAGTAACTTATAGGATCGCCAGACTGTTCCGCGTGAAGCTGGTAGGGTACACCTGGGGGAAATACAATGAGATCGCCTTTACGAACAATATGCATCTCATCCTCGATTTGAATCGTACGAATCCCATCTAGAATGAGCCAGAAGACGGGGATTGGATTTCTTACAGGACCGAAGCTGAAATCATGTGGTTTTAACATATGTCGAATCCAAGTGGGTTGAAAACTAAATTCTAGCCGTTGTGAATCAGGATACAGAATAAACAATAGAGGACCTCCCACTCGCAGACATCGTAAGAATTGTCAAATATACCGTTGATTGTGACATGGAATCTACGTGTTGTAAATAGTACGTTATAGTTGGGGAAATTATTGTACATTACACTTATGGAGGCGTTGATTTCGTGGAAAAAACCAATCAGAAACCAAACATTGTGTTTATTCTTGCAGACGATATGGGAAGCTGGGCGCTTGGTTGTGCCGGTAATAGTGAAATACGTACACCAAATCTAGATCGACTCGCTGCGGAAGGCATGCGTTTTGATAACTTCTTTTGTACCTCGCCGGTCTGCTCGCCAGCACGTGCGTCGATATTAACTGGAAGAATCCCGTCCCAGCATGGGGTTCATGATTGGATTCGCTCAGGCAATGTCAACACGAGTGAATTAAACGAACAGGTACGAACGGAACCTGTGTTTGCCGATGAGCGGACCGCGGTCGATTATTTAGCAGAGCAGCCGACATATACGGAGCTGCTGGCTCAAACCGGATATGCCTGTGCATTAAGCGGCAAGTGGCATTTGGGCAACAGTACAGTCCCGAGAAAAGGATTCGATCGCTGGTTCTCAATCGCCAGAGGCGGCTGCTCCTATATGAGGCCCGATATCGTGGAGAACGGAGAGGTAAAAATCGTAGACGGGTACGTAACCGACATGATTACGGACAACGCAATGCAATTTTTGGACGAAATGTCGTACTTGGGCTCTCCATTTTATTTGAGCGTTCATTATACAGCGCCGCATTCGCCTTGGGATCGGTCAGAGCATCCGGAATCTTTTGTCGCGCTCTATGAAGATTGCCCGTTCAATTCAGTGCCTGAGCTGCCGTTACATCCGAACCAGGCACGCACCGCACCGACAGGAGAAGGGGATAAACGTAATGAGCTCTTGCGTGGATATTACGCATCCGTCACAGCCATGGACGAAGGAATTGGCAAGATCATGGACATGTTGGAAGAACGGGGGCTCCGTGATAATACGTTGATCGTGTTTACGGGCGACAATGGTATGAACATGGGCCATCATGGAATATGGGGAAAGGGAAATGGTACATTCCCTTTCAATATGTATGATACATCAGTAAAGGTACCTGCTATTTTTAGCCATATTGGTGTTATTCCTGCGGGGCAAGTACAGCATGAGTTGATTAGCCAATATGACCTGTTCCCTACATTGCTCGACTACGTTGGGTTATCTAATCCCGAACAAGAGCGGCTGCCAGGTCGAAGCTTTTACGATCTACTAGTAGAGCGTACAGGTGAAGGTCGAGAGGACATTGTCATCTATGACGAGTATGGGCCCGTTCGAATGATTCGCACCCGAGAGTGGAAATACGTACATCACTATCCGTATGGGCCACATGAGCTGTATGACCTAGTGAATGACCCGGATGAGAATATGAATCAGGCTGAGGAGAGTGAGTATCAAGCTGTGATAGAAGAACTCCGAATGCGCTTGGGAACTTGGTTTAGCAAATATGCCATTCCAGGGAAGGAAGGTATCTCTGCGCCAGTTACAGGGCTCGGACAGATGAGGCCGCTCGCGCCAGGGGTGATAGAAAGTAGTGCGTTTAAGCCGTTAGTGAAATCGTAGATTTGAAATGCTGTCTGCTGCACACATGGTGCATGCCATACGATAAGCTGTCGCTGAAACGGCCACAGATGAGGGGGGGGTCCGATGAAACGATCCATCTATATCCGGTTGCTGTTTCATTTGACAGTTGCTGTCGTTCTGATTACTTGTCTGGCGGGGGCGCTCGTATATCGCTACACGACAGCTATGCTGAAGGATGAAGTTATCGGTGCCAATAACGAATTGTTGTTGCAGACGAGCAAGATTGTCGATCAATCGCTTGGCGAAGTTCAGCAAATCGCTACGACGCTAGCATTGAACAGTGATGTTCAGAAATCAGTTTGGTTTCCGTGGAATTTAGAAGAAGAATATCGGTTTCTGAAAAATACAGGAGCCCTGTTCGATGAACGAATCAATTCATCCAATTATATGCACTCCATTTATTTGTACAGTTCTGTCAATCGGAAGTTAATATCGAGTTCAGGTATTACCGACATGACCGACTTTTCATACCGACAGGTATTGGAACGTTTTGTAGAAGGGCGGAGCACATCAGCCTGGGTAGCGGCGAGCATGTTGAATGCCGAAGGGGTTCGAGAAAACGTCATTAGTTTTCTAATTACCGTCCCGTTCAATAGCGTGGATAAGAAAGGCGTCTTGCTGATTAACCTTAAGGAAGATGTGCTCTATAATGCTGTTGTTAATACGAACAACCGGAAACTTGGCAATGTCGCGGTTCTGAATGGGAACGGCGAAGTGCTGTCTTACAAAGATAAGAGCATGCTGCTCGAACCGTTCGAGCAGGCGGATATCGAACGAATTCGCCATGATAAAGAAGGCTATTTCGTGGAAACAATCGGTGGTAAGAAGGTGTTCGTATCATTTCTGAGCTCATCGTTCAACAACTGGATATACATTACGTTAAATCCACACGGGGAGCTATTCAAACGCTCCAATGAAGTGATACGGATTACACTTCTCATCTCAGTAATCAGCTTGGCAGTAGGCGTGTTCCTAATGGTAGTTGTCTCGAGAAGGCATTATCAGCCTGTCCAGAATATGGTGCAAGCGCTCGTATCTTACATGGAGAAGCCACTGCCAAAGGCTAAATACGGGGATGAGTTCGGATTTATCCGCGAATCGATCGATCGGCTGCATCATGAAAATGAGGAGTTCAAGACTAAGTTTCGCGGCCAGGAACTCATATTAAGGGATCATTTCCTGCTGAATCTGCTCTCAGGCAAAACCGCCGATCAGGCAGAAATGATCAGGCAGTTGAACTATTATCGTCTTGATCTAGAGCCAACCCATTTTCTCGTGATGGCAATTCGGGTTCATTTGAACGGAGATATGCTCAGGTCTCCTGACGAACAGTTACGTAACCTGATCCACTTCCAGATTCGCACCATCTGCGAGGACGCTATCGCTTTATTTGGCAAAGGGGCCTACATTAGCTGGTTTCATAAGCATGACGTCATCATTCTCAACACGGGACATTGTGATTTGACCACCCCTGCTACTGACAAGGCGAAGGAACTTGCGTTTCGCGTCAAAAGCGAGGTGACTTCGAAACTGGAAGGTGTCAACGTTACATTCGGAATTGGCGGGAACTACGAGCTTATTACGGAAATACCGCTTTCCTATAATGAAGCAACTGAAGCACTTCTGCACGAAAGAATCGCGGGGATTGGAAACATACTGTCCATTCACGACTTGAACGTCAATCGTGCCAATCGGAACCACTTTATCGCGTACCGCCAGCATGTAGATAAACTTGTCGGCGATCTGAAGTCTGGCCATTTAGACAAAGTCAAAGACACAAAAAATAGCATCATTAATCAACTCGAACATGACGGTCATTTCGGACTCAATTACAAAAATATGATCTTGTTTCACTTGCTGAACGCACTCTTGACGGTATGGGTGGAGCTTGCTGTATACGGTGAAGAACCAGTTGAGCAAGTCAACCGATGGCATTACGAATTCGCCAAACTTCAAAATTTAGAAGAAATCAGTCTTTGGCTAGACGGTATTATTACATATATCGCTGATGATCTGGCGCATAGGCGAGATAATAAAAACGCGGAAGTTATCGCCAAGTTGGTGGCGTATATCCATAATCATTACCGTGAGCCACTCGGTCTTCAGATGCTAGCCGATATGGCCTACATGAATAGCCACTATGTTTCGAAGCTGTTTAAGGAAATGACGGGATCTACGTTTATCGATTATTTGACGGATACGCGCTTCCGTGAAGCGTGCCGGCTCTTAAAGGAGACGGACCGCAATATTAATGATATCGCCGAAGCAACGGGGTTCGGACAGAAGCAGAATTTGATTCGCACATTCAAAAAAATAATAGGTCAGACGCCGACCGAGTATCGGAATCGGGACGTATTAGACCGATTGGAGAGCTTGAATAGGAACGATTGAATCCAATCCGATCAATTGATACCTAAGAAAAACGACAAATGAAACCGTTACTAACAATTGAATCTTGAGGACGCCTCCCCCTTCACTTTATGCTCGAACTGCATACAAAACCTGCAGATAACAAGCATAAGGAAAGGGGGAGTTTGGTCTATGGCAGTACCAGCGACCACATCGTGGGCAAAAATCAATATTCAGAGAAGGGTGTTATGGAAACGCATCGTATCCAACCGCTTTATTTATTTGATGCTTGTGCCTGCGATTGTTTATTATGGTGTCTTTCATTATTACCCGATGTATGGCGCCCTGATCGCGTTCAAGCAATTTAGCATTACGAAAGGGATTATCGGAAGTCCATGGGTAGGATTGAAGCACTTCGAGGCGTTGTTCGCGCTCGATAAGTTCTGGCAAGTGTTTTGGAATACAATTGTGATCAGCTTGTACAGGCTTGTTTTCGGCTTTCCGCTGCCGTTGTTGGTGGCGGTATTAATGAATGAAGTACGTAAAATGGTATTTAAGCGCACGGTGCAAACGATTATTTACTTGCCACATTTCATTTCCTGGGTCATTCTGGGCGGGCTGTTAATCAATCTGCTGTCTACCGACAGCGGTGTTGTGAACAACGCGATCCGTTCGCTTGGCGGAGATCCGGTAGGCTTCCTGACGGATGAAAGCTATTTTCGCAGCACGCTCGTCTGGTCGATGATCTGGAAGGAGTTCGGTTGGAACACAATCATCTATATGGCCGCACTCGCAGGAGTCAATCCACAGTTGTATGAGGCCGCATTGGTGGATGGGGCCAACCGATGGAGGAGAATCTGGCATATTACGCTGCCGTGCATTCGCAGCACAATTATTATTTTATTGATTTTGCGAATTGGCCACTTGATGGAGGCAGGTTTCGAACAAATATTCGTGTTGTACCATCCCGGCGTTTATCAAACATCTGATATTATCGACACCTATGTGTATAGGATTGGGCTAACTGAGGGACGGTTTAGCCTGGCTGCAGCTCTCGGATTATTTAAGTCGGCAATTAATTTCGTCCTGCTAATTATTGCAAATCGAATGGCGCGCATGATGGGTGAGCAAGGTATTTACTAAAACGGAAAAGGAGGAATGCAGCATGGTTCGTAACAGTCTCGGCGGAAAATTATTTAACGCAACGAATGTTATATTTTTGGCGTTGATCACGCTGTTGACACTGTACCCGTTCTGGGACTCGCTCATCGTCTCGATCACACCGATGCAAGAGAGTATGTCATCCAGCCTTCATCTCTATCCGAAAGCGATTACATTCGAAGCTTACAGCTATATTCTCGGTCTGAAGCAGTTGTGGGTTTCATACAAAGTCAGTCTCATCATTACGATATTTGGGACAGCCATCTCTATGATAGCAACCACTTTGGCTGCTTACGCACTCTCCAAGAAGCAATTGCCTGGCGGACGTATCATCATGTTCATGATCGTATTCACGATGATGTTCAGCGGGGGGATCATCCCGAACTATTTGGTAGTCAAACAGCTTGGAATCATTAACTCGATGTGGTCCATGATGATTCCCGCAGCGATTCAGACATATAATCTGATTCTGATGCGCAGCTTTTTCTCATCCGTTCCGGAAAGCTTGGAGGAGTCTGCCCGCATTGACGGCTGCCATGATATTGGCATATTGCTGCGCATCATCGTCCCATTGTCGATGCCAGCCATCGCCACCATATCTTTGTTTTATGCGGTGTCGAAGTGGAACGAATTTTTCACAGCGGTTATGTATGTGACAGATAAGGAAATATGGCCTCTTCAGTTATTTATGAGGTCCATGCTCATTGATAACGAGGCCGCTTTTCAATCTGGAGGGGACAGTCCCTTTCTGCTCGGTCAATCGATTAAGATGGCAACGATCATGATTTCTACTATACCAGTCATGCTTATCTACCCTTTCTTTCAGCGATATTTCGTGCAAGGGGTCACTCTGGGAGCAGTTAAGGAATAAGGGTTCGTAATAGAAGAGGAGGATAATCGATGCTAAAAAATAATAAATGGCTTGCAATTGCCCTTACGGGGGTGCTCGCGGTATGTGTATCCGGTTGTGGAAATTCCGAGAATGAGTCTGTAGCCGGCGCTGCTGGAACGAATAAGGAAGACCAAAAGGTCAAAATCGTATTTCTGACCCCGGGTGACGGAGCCGCTAAGGCAATTAATGCAGGGGACCGAATTATTTCCGAAATCAATAAGAAGCTCGGGATCGATCTGGAAGTCAAACTCGTGCCGGAGAACGGCTTTGAGAAAATCAACGTTGCCATGGCAACGGGAGACTTGCCTGATATCGTGACCATCAACTATCCGTCTCCATCATTGAACCAATGGATTACCGAAGGCTTGCTCTTGCCATTAAATGACTATTTGTCTGTCATGCCGACGGTGAAGGAGAAGCTCGAGAAGCAACTGTCCTGGACTGCCGTTAATGGTAAGTATTACGGATACCCCTTCATTGAGGAGCGCTCGAACACCACGGTCGCTTACCGCGCGGACTGGCTTGAAACACTTGGTCTGAAGGAACCCCAGACGCTGGATGACTTCTACACGGTGCTCAAAGAAATCGCGACGAAAGATCCCGACAAAAACGGAAAGGCCGATACGTACGGACTGACAGGCAGCAAAAGCACTGGATTCAACGGATCGTTCAATTTCGTCATGTTTGGTTATGGTTTACCTTATGGCGATTGGGTGCTGGACAGTGCAGGTAAGGTCGTTCCCATATTTGAGCATCCTGCTTTTAAACAGAGTGTTCAATATTTGCGTAAATTGTGGGACGAAAAGCTGATTGATCCGGAATTTCTGCTGAACGATACGCAGCAGCGGGAGCAGAAGTTTTTCCAAAGTAAAGTCGGATTTATGGGTACTCCGCTGTTCCGTCACGTGAACCGTCTGGAAACGAGCTTACAAAAAGTGAATCCGCAAGGAAAGCTTGGATTTATGGCACCGCCGGCTGGACCGGAAGGCAAGCGAGGCATGGCGAGTGCGCCGAAGGGCGGGCTGTTCACAGCCATTACCAAAAACGCCAAAGATCCGCAAAAAGCGGCGAAACTAATCGAATTTATGCTTTCTAAGGAAGGTCGAAGCTTGCTGGAGCTTGGCATCGAAGGCGTTCATTATACGAAGGCAGGCGATAAAATTACGTACAATGAAGAAGAACGGGCCAAAGACGGGTTTGCCTCTAGCGGCTGGTCGCATCCTCTCGCGTGGGGCAGTGTCGTTTGGCCGCTTACAGAAAATTATTTGCCTCAAACAGAACCTCAGGCTGACCGTGCGAAGCAATCCGTAGATATTGCGACCAAATACCTGGTCCCTAATCTCGTCAATGTGACGACCGCAGAGGAAGTAGAGATGGGCAGCGTTTTGGGCGAGCTATTGGGTCAATATTATCTCGACATGATCGCCGGCAAGAAGGACATTGACACTGGATTAGCCGAGCTATCCAAGAAATGGCGTGATCAAGGCGGCAACAAAGTTCTGGAAGCAGTTAACAAGGCATATCAGGCACAGCAAAAGAAGTAAGAGAATCGCTTGGTATGTGCAACCTAAAAAGGGCCGTCAGGATGAACTTCCTGACGGTTTTTCTTGCATTGGGGTGCAAAACGCTGATAGTGAGCGTAGTCCGATTTTGGAGACTGTCGATTAACAAATTATTGTGAGTATCCTAGCACCAACTTATCGCTTCCATGCCATGGAACAGATCCTCATGCGTAAAAATAACATTATGAAATCATCTTATTTGCTCGCTTGGTAGAGAATTCCGAAGAATAGCGTTACGACACAGTGTTATTTCGAGCTAAATGGACGAATTTTATCGGTTTTGATCAAAATAGCGTTATTTCGTAGTGCTATTTGTTCGTTGAACATGCATATAGAGCAAATAACGTTATGGCAGAACCTTATTTCAACTTGCATGCGATGCACCTTTTCATTAATCGACAATCTCTCATTTCCGACTAATAGGGATAGAGGAAGTAGGCGGCTGAAGGACGGCGTACCCGGTTATCTTTAAATGGTCAATTTGCTCGCAAAAAGGACAAGAAAAGATAAGGATGTTCATAGAATCTCGTAGAAATGCATGACCGCATATTCTACTCTTAATAGAAGAGGCAAGATGCTTTAAAGGTTATCGAACTGAGAAATAAGTAACTATAAGGAGAGTGATAAATGATGGAGGATCACGCTAGCATACACCCAGCCCCCCCGGAGTCATTTGTTTATTTACCGACGGGTTCGACGCTAATCAGCAATCCGATGGATTTAAAAGGGTACTCCAAATGCAGAATCTATGTACAAGCAAACGTTGAAGGCACAATTGATGTTGCTATAAGCGGCGCGCCGAATGAAGGCGGAATGTATACGGATGAATTAAGTATCAATGCGGTGAAGACTGGAATTAACGGAACAACTTCGTATGTCCTAGATAATGTGTCACGATTTGTAAAGGTGAAATGTGCGAATCTAACTGGCAAATGGACGATCTGGGTAGTACCAATTTGGTGATGAGAAGGAGGTTGCTGTGATGGCGAGGATGAAGATCGAGGATATGGCATTGAGCTATTCGGGTACATGGACACATGTCAGCACAACGAGCGGAAGCATGGATAGCAGGCACGATTCAGACGGAACTGCAACAGCTAATGCGTCGGCAATATGGAAGGCTTATTGTACGAGCATAGAAATTTATGCACTGAAGGCACCAACCTTCGGAATGGCGGATATTTATATTGATGGGGTCATTCATGGTGAAGTGGATTATTATGCTCCCACTGCGCAGTACGGAATTATGATCTATGAGGTCATCGAACTGTCTGCAGGTTACCATACCATAGAAATTCGTAAGAAAGAAACGAGAAATCCCAGCTCAACAGGCAACTACATTTCAATTGATTATTTGTATGCCGAATTGGTACAACCGCAGCAAACTCAGTATAAAAGTATCGTCTGCATCGGTGATTCCATTACTTTCGGAGCCAACGTCTCTGTAAGACCAGACAACTTATACGGTAGAAAGCTGCAGCAAATGTTGTTTCGTCCTGTCAGTATCCATGGCTTATCCGGAGCGGATGTCAGTACGATTAGCAATGTGATAGAGTCTGTTGTCGCATCTAGAAATCCGGACTTGGTGTTATGGCTAACAGGCATGAACAATACGAACCCTAAGGCTTCCTTAGAAATTGGTTTAGATAAAATGAAAGCTTACCTCCCCCATGCCGATATCATCGTGGCCACGATTCAATATAATACTTATTACACATCGGCACAAAACATCGTCAAAGTAGACGAAGTGAAAGCGGCATGCGCAGTGAAAGGGATTCCGTGCGTGGACATGTATAGCCCAACCTTAGGAAACACGTATTTGAATAAGCCAGAGAATACCGTACATCCGGGCGATGAAGGGCAGGGTGTACTGGCTTCCTTGTTCTATCAGGAAATCATTAAGAAGTTCATAATCCCAAGCGTCTAAAAGTAGAAGGGTACAAGAATATGGATATGAAAAGGGGTCCATCACGTATGTCGAAAGATCGGCCTATTACGGCTGTCATTATTGGTGCTGGCAACCGAAGTTTGATTTATGCTTCGTATGCCTTGCAGCATTCAGATGAATTGCAAATCGTTGGCGTTGTTGAGCCTAATCAAGAACGCAGGCAATTAACGGCGGAACGCTTCGATATTTCTCCAGACAACTGCTTTGCATCCGTTGAGGAACTTGTTGTTCATCCCCAATTAGCGGATGCAGCTATTAATGGGACGATGGATCAACAGCATCTTGAAACAACGCTGCCACTTTTAAAAGCGGGATACGATGTTCTGTTGGAGAAGCCGATCGGCGTAAGTGAAGAGGAAGTACTTGAACTGTACGAAGCCGCGAACTTCTATCAACGGACCGTGATGATTTGTCATGTAATGCGGCATGCTCCATTTTATTTGGAAATCCGTAAGCAAATCGAAAGCGGAGTAATCGGGGATATCATAGCCATACAGACAGAGGAAAATGTAAGTTACCACCATATGGCGACTTCTTTCGTGCGGGGGAAATGGAATAGTTTAGCGAATTGTCACTCCTCCATGCTATTAGCCAAATGCTGCCATGACTTAGATATGATTACTTGGATGAAAGGCAGCGTACGACCGAGGAAAGTTACTAGCTTCGGAGGATTATTCCAGTTTCGAGCGGACAAAGCCCCGGAAGGCGCTGGTACTAGGTGTCTTGTTGATTGTCCAATTGAAGCCACATGTATCTATTCCGCGAATAACATGTATATCGAACGAGATTTATGGGGCGTTTATGCGTGGGACACTAGATATGTAAGCAGTAATCCAACCCTCGAAGAAAAAATCCAATCGCTGCGAACTTCCAATCCATACGGGCGCTGCGTATGGCGCTGTGATAATGATGTTGTTGATCATCAAACCGTCATCATCGAATTCGAAGACGGAAGTACAGCATCGCACAATCTAACAGGAGCCACCTCCAAGTCGTGTAGAACGATTCATATCACGGGGACGAAAGGTGAAATTTTCGGTACGATGGAGGAAGGTTACTTCTTGGTTAGGCAACCTGATACAAGGCCTGGTCATTTGTATAAGGAAGAACGGATCGAGACGAATGTCACATCTGACATGCATGGTGGGGGCGATTTGCGGCTGGTTGCAGATTTTGTTCGCAGCTTACGGGGAAATAAACCTTCTCTGTCTTCAACATCTTTGGAGAAATCGATGTATGGCCACCAAATCGGCTTTGCGGCAGAACGCTCAAGAGCTGAGAATACCATTGTGGAAATTAGCTCCTTAGTCGTTCATGCATAAACGACATATAGAGAACGAAACTGTCTGCTCGAGCTATTCGAAACTCGAGCGGATTTTTGTGTAACCGTTTATTTGGATACAAGAGGAAAGTGTAGGTAAATGTCGAATAGTTCTGTCAACTATGCTGGTAATAATTAGTAGAGGTTATTGAATACGATGGGGGGTATGCCAACATGATGCACTTAAACTGGCAGAATTGGTGGTTTTCCATTTTCACAAAGCTGTTGGCCTTATTCTTCATTATGATATTACCTGTGTATGCGATGGCCATTCATAGTAACGAGTCTGGGTCGCACCTTGTCAGCAATGAAATTTCATCCTCGCTTCAAGCACAAATCAGCTTCTACCATAATTCCCTTAACAAAGAAATCGATCGGATGATTCAACTTCAACGTCAATATGTGGTTGATGATGATTTGCTAAACCTCAGTGTAATTGGAGAAGGTCTACCTGACTATGACCGTTCACTGATGATGCGACAACTCCAACTTAAGCTGAATCTTATCAAGAGCTCCGGCATCTACGCAACAGTAGCGAAAGCTTATATCCCGTCACTTCAACGAATCATAAGCACAGATGATCTCACAACAGCGCTTCCCTCAGGTCAAATTGAACAATTAAAAAGAGAACGAGAGCTATTTACGAACGGTACGCCTATATATTATAAGGATGACAAGCTGTTTATTCGGGAATTTTACCCCACCAAAGCAGTAACGACTGAACGTGATCCTGTATTTGTTCTGGAGACGGAGATTTCTGTAAATGAACTACGAAATTTCCTCCTGCAAATATCTAGCTTTAAGAAGAGCGGATCGGCTCTCGTCAGTGATGCATGGCGGATTTCGAGCGATGAGAACAATGAAGCTATGACGCCAATAATTGAGCGTGTTCAAAGTCAGGTGGCTAAGCAATTAGTAAACGGAAGATGGATCGAAAATATCCGGGTGAACAATCAAAACTACATTACGGCCTTCGAGTACGCCTCAGATTCGAACACAACACTGCTTGTGTTCGTGCCGGAGTCAGATATACTAGGACCGCTGGAGAAATATAAAAAGTTCATTCTGCTTATGTCCATCGCAACCATTGTACTGATTGTGCTTGTTTCTTATTGGATCTATCAGGTGATTCATAAGCCGCTTTCTAAAATGGTACGTGCGTTCCGCAATATGGAGTCAGGCAATTTGAACCTTGTTCTGCATCACAAGAGTCGGGATGAATTCAACTATCTCTATAGGCAATTTAATCGGATGACAGACAGATTAAGAACCCTGATATACGAGGTATATGAAAAACAGCTGCAGAAGCAGCAGGCAGAATTAAATCAGCTGCAGTCACAGATTAAGCCCCATTTCCTCTATAACAGCCTGTACTTGTTGTATCGCATCACGAAAGATGAAGACTATGAGAACAGCTTGAGGCTTACCAAGTATTTAGGTGATTATTTTCGCTATATTACGAAGGTAGCAGGGGAGGATGTACCGCTCTCCGAAGAATGGCATCACGTGCGCATGTATATGGAGATTCAGAATGTTAGATTTTCCAATCGCTTAAAAGTATCCATTGCCGAGCTGCCCGAAGATAAACACAATCTGCTCGTGCCGCGATTAATTCTGCAACCGTTGGTCGAGAACGCTTACAACTATGGACTCGAGCATACTTTGGCAAACGGAGAGTTAACCATTACGGTAGAAGCTGGAGAAAAATTTTTGAAAATCCTAATCGAAGATAACGGTATTGGCATGTCGGAGGAAGACATCAAGCTATGGAATCATCGGTTCACTAATCCCCCTGGCAATATCGATGTCAGCGGGATCATGAATGTGCACCGGCGGTTGCAATTAAAATTCGGTGATGAATCGGGTATTCAAGTAAGATCGAGGTCAGGCGGAGGGTTATGCGTCATCTTGACGATCCGCATTGAGAAGGAGGCGGGAAATCCATGCTAAACTTAATGATTGTGGACGACGAATCTGTAGCAGTTAATTTATTATCTAATGCGCTTGAAGAGTGGGGCAAGTATGAATTAACGATTAATAAAGCCTATTCCGGCAATGAAGCATTGGATCGGATTCGAGAACGCCGACTAGATATCTTGCTCACGGATATTCGCATGCCTGGGATGAACGGTCTTGAGTTGGCAGACCATGTGCTGGATTTATGGCCGAGGTGCAAGATCATCTTCCTCTCCGGATACAATGATTTCGAGTACATTCAGAAAGCGATTCGGAAGGGGGGGATGGACTATATTCTGAAGGCTGAAGATGATGAACTCATCTTTCAAGCGATTGAAAAGGCGGCAGAGGAGATCAAAACCGAGCTGCATGAGGGGGACATTCTGAAGAAGTCCCAAGAGCTTATGCAGCAAGCCATACCAGCCATGCGGCGCGATTACTTCATGGAAATGTTAGGCGGCGAGATGGGTTCTGAGGCTGCAAGAGTGAAACGATTCACGGAATTAGGCATTCATTTGGATCCCAAGCAAGACGTTTACCTAGTGGTAGGGAGGGTCGACGACTGGGGAAAGAATCTGTCAACGTCAGATAGAACGTTGCTAACATACTCCATTCAAAACATTGCTGAGGAGTTTCTGGCTGACAAGTTTCGGTTTGTATTTCTGTTGTACGATCGGTTTCGATTCGTCTGGTACATTCAACCCAAGCAATTTCCACTCTCCCAAGGGGAAGAAGCTGAGGTGGCTTGGGAGCGTGTACGGCAATTCGTTAAAGGAACATCTGAATCCATACAAGCGACGTGCAGTCAGCTGTTAAAATTGCCGATCTCTCTCATGCTAAGTTCAAATCCAAGTTCATGGGAGAAGACGGCAGGTCAATTCGATTCGCTTAAGCTTAATCTTAGCAGTGGACTGATTCGAAGCGTCGAGAAGCTGGTAGTGGAGCCTAGTTCAGACACAGCTGGGCTAGAGCGTTCCAGTAAAACCTTTTTCGCAGAGATGGCAGTGCGCAATCATATGCGGAAACTAGACCTGTTGGAAGCTCATTTGGATAGCGGGGATAAAGCGCAGTTCGTTCAACATTTTCATGAGTTTACGATGCTGAACAACATGGAAGTGTCCGAGATAAAGCTGACTTATTTAACCATGGAAATGTTCGCTAATCTATCCTCCTTCTTTCTCTCCTATACCAGTCGCCGCAATCTCATTGACGAGCTTGGTGCTCCAATGAAGTTGGATAAATATGTACAATTCGATAACCACAGTTCCTGGGAGGCTGCATTAGCCTATTTTCGACAGCTAGGGGAGATGGCGGCTGACTACAACGGTAGACTGCAGCTAGAAAGAACCCATGAAATGATCCGTATTTTACATCAATATGTGCATGACTTTATGAAGGAGGATTTGACACTTACCCGATTGGCCGAAGTCGTCTATCTCAGTCCGCCATATTTGTCTCGGTTGTATAAGCTGCTTACTGGCAATAACCTGACGGAATATGTTACCGAACAACGAATGGTGCGTGCAAAGAAGCTGCTCAAAAACACAACGATGAAAATCCACGAGATTGCCTTCGAAGTTGGCTTTGAATCAGCACCTTATTTTACCCGAGTATTTAAGAAACTGACTGGCTCAACGCCAAATGAATATCGCGAAATGAATTAAATGCTGCGTAAATGAACTGCCGCCGGACATGCGAGCCCCCTCGCTGATGTTGATTTGGCGGTATTTTTACGTGGAGGGATAGAGTTTTCATGAAGATCAAGAGAGAAGATAAGGAAGTAGGAAATGTCTCGTATTTTTACAATCCAATACCTTTTAATATGAAAGATAAGCAGGGCATTACGAAGGGGGTGAGAGAAAAGTAATGAATAATCGATGGAATTCCAAGGTGTCCTTACATCTAATGGTTTTGCCAGGCATAATTACAGTCCTAATCTTCAGTTATATTCCTTTGTTCGGTTTGGTGATGGCTTTTGAAAAGTATGTGCCCTCGAAGGGAATATTGGGCTCGCATTGGGTAGGATTTGATAATTTTCGTTATGTGATGCATCTGCCCGACTTTTTTCAAGTGATTCTAAATACCATTCTTATTGCTGTTATGAAAATTATAGCGGGGCTTCTGGTACCTATAGCCATTTCACTGCTCTTAAATGAAATGCGTATTACGTTCATCAAGAGAAGCATTCAAACACTTGTTTATTTACCGCATTTTCTGTCCTGGGTCATCTTGGGAGGCATCCTAGTCGATATCTTGTCCCCATCGGCAGGGGTTGTGAACCAGTTGCTTCAAGCAATTGGTATCGATCCGATATTTTTTCTTGGCGATAATAAGTGGTTTCCTTTTACACTGGTGTTGTCCAACGAATGGAAGGAATTTGGTTTCAGTACGATTGTGTATCTGGCCGCCATTGCAGGCATCAATCCGTCGCTCTACGAGTCAGCCGTTATAGATGGAGCCAATCGCTGGAAATGTGCGCTTCATATCACGCTGCCTGGTATTGCGCCGATCATCGTGTTGATGGCTACGTTAAGTATCGGTAGCATATTGAATGCCGGCTTTGAGCAAGTGTTTAATCTCTACAGTCCAGTTGTCTATCAAAGTGGTGACATTGTTGATACTTTTGTATACCGGATAGGCTTGATTGACGCGCAATATGGTGTGGCAACGGCAGTTGGCATGATGAAGTCAGTAGTTTCGCTTGTACTCATTTCCGTGTCCTACTATCTTGCTTACCGGATTGCGAACTATAGAATCTTTTAGAGAGAAGGAAGTTGAACTTGGTAGATCGTTACTCTTGGTCGAGATGGTTGTTCGTTGCCCTCAATTATACGTTTCTGATCCTGCTGGCGGTCTTATGTATCCTTCCGCTGATTCATGTGCTCGCTATCTCGCTTAGCTCGAATCTTGCCGTCTCTGCTGGATTGGTTAAGCTTTGGCCGAAAGATTTAACGTTCATATCCTACGAATTTATTCTCAGAAAGTCGGAATTTTTATTGTCTCTGCTTGTTACACTGAAGCGGGTTCTGCTAGGGGTGGCAGTCAATATGTTGCTTACGATATTGGCAGCATACCCACTGTCGAAGGAAACGTCTGAGTTTAAAGGTCGGACTGTGTATGTCTGGATCTTGGTGTTTACGATGCTTTTCTCGGGCGGTCTTATTCCTTTGTATATGACGGTTAAGACGCTGGGCTTGCTGGACTCCATTTGGTCGCTGATTCTTCCTCATGCTCTTCCGGTTTTTAATGTCGTGCTGCTTCTGAACTTTTTTCGAGGAATACCTAAAGAGTTAGAGGAAGCGGCTTTCATCGACGGGGCAGGATATATGAAGATCTTATGGAAAGTATATGTTCCGTTATCTATGCCATCCATAGCAACATTAACGCTGTTTGCTACTGTAGGTCATTGGAATGCTTGGTTTGATGGGCTCATATTCATGAATTCACCGGCAAATTATCCGCTTCAGAGTTATCTGTACACCATCGTCAATAATGTAGATGCCATTATGGGGAACCTGGATCTTGTTAATATCAAGTTATACGAGGAAGTTTCAAGCCGGACAGCCAAAGCAGCACAAATCTTTTTAGGTGCACTTCCCATTTTGCTCTTGTACCCATTTCTTCAACGTTTCTTTATAAAAGGAATTGTTGTAGGCAGTGTAAAAGGTTAAAAGTCGGAGGGGCTTATCTACAATTAAATTATTCTCAGGGGGATTGTCCATGAAAAGCAAGTATGTGTACGGGCTGAATATGATTCTGATTTCTGCTCTTATGACGCTATCTGCATGCAGCGGCGATACGAATGAAAAAGGGAGTCCAAGCCCATCCGAACCAGCGAAAGAAGCTAATTCGCAGTCCTCAACGCCTACCAATGGTAAGTACACTCCGGCTATCGAAGTATCGACGGTAAGATATACCGATGCCGGGTTTAAATTTAAAGACGGAGAGTCGTTGGATAAGAATATTTGGAACGGTATCTTTGAAGATGAACTTGGCATAAAAGTGAAAAATATGTGGGTTGTGGACAAATCGCAATACAACCAAAAATTAAACGTAACGATTGCTTCGGGCACTTTGCCTGACTTCTTTGAAGTCGACAAGGTGACCATGCAGCGACTCGTAGACGAAGGAGCGCTTGAAGACTTGACCGCTGTCTACGAGAAGTATGGGAGTCCTTTTGCTAAGAAAACGCTTACAGTAGATGGTGGGGCTGCGATCAAAGCCTCGACCGTGAATGGTAAATTGATGGCAATCCCACACACAGCCTCAAACGGAGGCGTTGCTTCGACTGAAATGATCTGGCTTAGAACCGATTGGCTGAAAAAAGTGAATCTCTCACCACCTAAGACAATGGATGATGTGATGAAAATTGCAGAAGCATTCAGCAAGATGGATCCGGATGAGAACGGAAAAAACGATACGTACGGTCTGGCAATTAACAAAGAGATGCTGCAGAATTTTGGATCGGTCAGGGGCTTTTTTAACGGATATCATGCTTATCCAGACTATTGGGTAAAAGACGCATCGGGTAAAATCGTATTCGGTTCGGTGCAGCCAGAAATGAAAGTCGCGTTGCAGAAGCTTCAGGATTTGTATAAAAATGGCGTTCTAGACAAAGAGTTTTCGGTCAAGGATACGAACAAGATTCTGGAAGACGTGAATGCGGAGAAAATCGGCTTAATATATGGGCATCTTTGGGATCCACCCGGCAAAACGTATGACATTAATTATCTGAAAGTCAAGGATGCCGCTTACCCGCTTTGGCAGACGTATCCAATCGTCTCTGTAGACTCCGCCCCGGTGAAGGTACAAGCGAATCCAACGGCAGAAACGTTTTTTGTTGTCAGGAAAGGTGTGAAGAACCCGGAAGTTGTTGTCAAACTGCTTAACACTTATTTGAAAAAATATATAGAAACCGATTATTCCGGTTCAGTCAATCCTTTTATTGCGAAAGACGGGATTTTCCCTGCCAAATTTGCTCCGGTGCAACTAGAATCACCTAATCTTAATCTAGAAGCTTGGTATAAAGTTGTCGACGCGCTCAAGACAGGGGATGGCAGCAAACTTGATTTCCCTGCCTCTGTTCACTTTGACCGTATTTCCAAGTTTAGAAATGGCGATTACAAGATGTGGTATTCAGATCGGACGTTTGGTCCAGAGGGAGCCTTTAAAGTCATTGATCAGTACGATAAGCAGAAAACATTTGTTTTTGACGAATTTATCTCTTCGCCGACACCAACGATGGTCGATAAGCTTTCAACGTTAACGAAAATGGAGATGGAAGTTTTCACTAAAATTATCATGAATGCAGCACCGGTCTCTGATTTTGATAAGTTTGTTGAGCAATGGAAACTGTCAGGTGGAAGTAAGATCGAACAGGAGGCTAACGAAGCGTACAAAAAAAATCAAGGCAACTAATTGAATCTGCAGGAGGGCAGAAACATTCTGTCCTCCAATCAAACAACATTCCCTTATTATAAAGGAGGAAATGAATAATGAGATGTAATGGATGGCTTGTAAAAAGGGTGAGAATGACCTTGATGTTGGTGGCTTTCGCGATTACGGCTATGTTCGGGGCATCTTCTGCGTATGCATCTGGCTCAACAGTAACCATAGATACATCTTCAATTGTTAACAATGATTTCCTCGGATTCGGTGGCGAGTTTGATCCTACGCAGTTCATGAGCGAAGCTGTAGCCAATGGTTTCAATGATGACTGGTGGGAAGTGGAGAAACAGCGGGTAGCCAAGTTGCATCCGAGCCTTTTTCGCGTGTGGTATCAGACCGATTGGATGGAGCCTTCGAACGATAACAACGACCCTGACGTCACGAATTGGTCGAATATGCAGACGAATAGCGCTAAAATGCAGTCTGTTTACAAAGTGCTTGATTTCCTAAAGTCCGAACAAATTGATGTCATGCTCGTCGCTGGTTGGAAGATGGATGCTGCCGTTCAGAGTTGGCTCGCATTCAGCGGATTACCGAGTCCAGTCAATAGCGCCCCGAACGATCTGGATGAGTGGGCCGAATGGGTTTCGGCATCGCTGCACCAACTGATTACGGTAAAGGGCTATGATAACATTAAGTATGTGATGTCCTACAATGAACCAAGTGGCGGTGATTTCGAGACACCAGCAGGCATTGATCCAAAGGCCTATTACAAGGACATGTACCAAGCTATTCACGATCGGTTAATTGCAGATGGCCTGCGCTCGGCGATCCAATTAGTCGGGCCTGATGAATCCGGTTCGAGTTCAGAATGGACAGCGTATGCAACGACGTATATGAATGATGTTCTCGATATTTATGATGGTCATGCTTATAACATGGATTACAGCACATTGCCGGTTTGGCTTTCAACTCGCAATAGTTATATCACACCTACGGGGAAACCACACATCTTAACCGAATTTGCTGCTCGTGGGACCAATGAAGATCGTAATACCTATCAGTATGGCGTTAATCTTGCAGATTTAATGGTATCCGGCATGCGAAATGGCGTATCCAGTATGCTATATTGGCGTCTTGCCGATCAACAGCTGGCCGATCCGCTGAATTTTATCGATACTTCGTTTGGAGCTTGGCCATGGCTGCCGGAATCAACGATGCCCCGGTATTCGTACTATTCGCTTGGCTTGTTTTCTACTTTTACAGGTTCGCATGCGCAGGTGTTACCGACAACGTCGGATGATCCTGACTTGCATGTAACGTCAGTGAGAAGAGCGGATGGCGAGTACACGGTGTATGTTGTTAACAGCAGTTCTTCGAATAGTAAAAGCGTATCCTTTCAGTTTGACTCGAATCTGAACAAGACCGTAAGCCGGCATTTGTATACCAGTACGTTGGTGCCTACACCAGGAGCTATAACGATACCTAGTGATGCCTCTTGGACGAGTGTTGGAAGCCTTTTTAGTGATACGAATCTACCTGCGAATAGTGTAGCCGTGTACACGACGGTTGGGGAACCTGAGCAGATTGAGATTACGCCTGGGGAAATCTCTGCTGTCTATGGAAGCACAACTACGTTCAATGATACGGTCATTGGCAGCACGTACGGAACGACATGGACTGTGCTTGGCGGTGGCTCCCAAGGAGCGATCTCGACCAGCGGGACATTTACTGCGCCGAACGCCATGCCGCCTATGCCCCAAACCATTGTTAAAGCAACGAGGGTCGGCGATCCAAGTGTATATGGATTAGCTGTGATTCAGTTCAAAGTGCTTGGACTCAAAGCAGTTGGCGATTATCCGAATGTGAATTTAAGTTGGCGGCCTTCCCAAGGGGCATCGGGTTATAACGTTAAACGAAGTACGACGCCAGGAGGACCTTACACGGTGATTGCTTCAAGTGTGACGGCAACTACTTATGTAGACTCTGACATATCGGATGTTACGCTCTATTACTATGTCGTCTCTGCCGTGGGGGCGTACGGAGAAAACGGAAATTCAAGTGAAGTCACACCGAGCAATTATTTTATTGATAATTTTAGCGGCACGGCAATTGATATAACAAAATGGAGAGTCATCGACAAGGGATTTCGGTCGACAGCCGTGACTGGCATTGGCGCGAACCAATCCAGTGGATCGTTGACATTCTCCGGTACGACAAGTGTTAACTACTGGGGTGGCAAAGGGGTACAATCCATGCCATTTTTCAAGGCGACGGCAAGTTCTCCGCTAACCGTGAAAGTAGATCGCGTTTCTGCGAACGGCATTGGTACGGGCTATCGCAGTGGCATTAAGCTGTGGCGTACCTATACAGAGAATATTCATTGGAGCCAAAATAGCGATACAGGAGTATGGGCTTATAACTTAAATGACGGCAGTGATGTTACCGTGTATACGAATTCGGATCATGGTGACCATGAAATGAAGCTTGTTCATGACGGAAGCAATGTCCATTTCTTTGTTGACGATGTGGAATATGCAAGTGTTCCGGTTACCTGGAGTAATGATTTCAGCATCATGCTGACAGGTGAAGCAAGACAAAACGGGGACTCTGTCACCGCTGTATTCGATAATTTATTGGCTTACTCCTCTACACAATTCTTGCCTGCGCCATCTGCTTTCACTGCGGTTGCAGGAGATTCACAAGTGAATCTAAGCTGGGGAAGTGTATCTGGGGCAACCAGCTATACGGTTAAGCGGCGTACAGTCGCTGGGGGTGCTTATACACCAATTGCCTCCAATTTGACATCTACTACGTATTCGGATACAGGTTTATCCAATGGAACTGCTTACGATTATGTAGTAACAGCTGTGAACAGCACGTTGGCAAGTCTACATTCCAAAAGTGTGAAAGCCACTCCTGCTGATGGAAGTATTATCGTTGATAATCTGCAAGCAGAGAAAACAGGAACCTGGAACTCGTCAGCTTCACTCCCTAATTATTACGCTTCGGATTATGTGTTTAATGCAACAGGGAGCGGAGCGGACTCCATTCGATGGAAGCCGATGATTCCAGAGGCAGGTAACTACAAAGTGTACTATTACTTGCCGAACGGCAATGGCGATCGCGCTACGAATGCACCTTTCACCGTCTATTACAATGGTGGGTCACAGACGTTTCTGATTAATGAGCAGGTATCTCCAGGTGGTTCTTGGATTTTACTCGGAACCTTCAAATTCGCGGCAGGGAATACAGGGTACGTTGAGCTTACTGACAGTGCCAACAGTAACTATGTTATTGCCGATGCGATCAAATTCAAGAAAGAGTAACAACTTTGAAGGGGGAGCTGATTGGGCTTCCCCTACTATTATGACTTCACAGGAGGTTGGGCTTCCATGAATTCAATCATGAGAATGGAAGATGGGGATTGGCAAATCTGGACACCAAGGGAAGAACTATCACCTTCCTATACACGCATTGAATCGGCCGAAGGGCTTGGTCTGGAGATTCACGGAGCAGGGAAGCATCGTTGTTATGGAAGCTGGCATAGCCGGAATATTCGTATTAAAGAATATCACAGTTATGTGATTCAAGCATCGTATACCTGTAGGAACATTGGGCATGAGCATGTAAGTATTTATGCGATTGCAACTTGGATGGATGCAGAAGGTCTCCTCATACAGCGAGATTATTTGGACCGCGTAGATGAACATGAAGCGCTAGTCTCAATGAGGAAAATGCGCCGTGAATTGGAATCTCCTTCTCGTGCTGCTTATTTGCGGTTGGAGCTCTCCTTTCGTTGGAGTGGAGAAGGGCACGTTGTGTGGAAGGACGTATCGGTTCAGGAGCACAAAGAAACCTATCGAAAAGCTGTACGTGTAGTGACGACGTATGCTAGACCTACCGAAGATCGGGCGACTAATCTCCATTTGATGCTCAATCTGCTAGATAAAGCTGGTCAGCATCATCCAGATCTCGTTGTTCTGACAGAGACTTTCTATGAGGGCTTCGTACAGCTTCCTTTGGAGGAAAGATGCCAAGCGATTCCGGGACCGCTTACGAAGTTCGTTTCAGAGAAAGCAAGGGAACTTCGCAGCTACGTCCTCTACACGATGTATGAACGAGAAGGGACATATATTTACAATACGGCTGTATTAATAGACCGTGAAGGGGAGATTGCAGGGAAATATCGCAAGATTCATCTCCCGCTGTACGAAGCGGAAATGGGTGTAACGCCAGGAGATGAACATGTGGTTCTAACTACCGACTTTGGCCGCGTAGGGATTTTAACTTGTCATGACCAGGAATTCCCTGAATCGGCACGAATCTTGGCCCTTCAAGGAGCAGAAGTGATTTGCATTCCTACAATTGGCAATGGCTTATTGCAAACAAGAGCGCGTGCTCGTGATAATGGGCTGCATGTCGTAGTCGCCGGTTGTGGTGGAGGCGTTAGCTCCAGCAGGATCATTGCTCCCAGTGGCGAACTTATTGGACATGTAGAGAATGAGGAGAGTGGTGTTTTCGCTGCTGATCTCGATTTGAATAAAAGGTTGTACAAATATTGGTTGTCAGTAGGTCCAGGTAACGGAGAACCTCGCAGCTTGTATCTAAAGGAAAGAAGACCAGATACTTACGGGGATTTAATTGACATTAGCAGTGATGGAGGCGGTGGATCATGAACGTAGAGGGTCGTAGAGAGGAATTGCTGGGCTTGCTTGGCAAACTGCCTCCTCGAACAGAGCCTATTCAGGCACATAAATTGCAAGAACAAGAGCATAGCTCCTATATGTTGGAGAAGCTAGTGTTGGAGCTGAATGACCGTGAGCCTGTTCCTGCTTATTTTCTGCGATCTAAGTTAGCAGGATCCCGCTCACCGGTGATCTTGTACAACCACTCGCATGGTGGGCGATACGCGGTGGGTAAGGAGGAATTGTTGTCACCTGCCCCCTATATGTACGAAGAATCCTACGCGGATAATCTTACTCAGATGGGCTTCTCTGTGCTATGTATAGATGCTTGGGCGTTTGGAGAGCGGAGTACCCGCAGTGAAGCGACACTATGCAAAGAGATGCTTTGGCAAGGCAGAACGATGTGGGGCATGATGGTTCATGACAGCCTTCGTGCCATCGACTATCTTGTTTCTCGCCCTGATGTGGATGCAGATCGAATTGGTACTTTGGGCATGTCGATGGGGAGTACAATGTCGTGGTGGCTTGCAGCGTTGGATCCACGGATTCAAGTAACCGTTGACATCTGCTGTCTAACCGATTTTGAGACTCTGCTGGAGGAGGGTGGCCTAGATCGGCACGGGTTATATTACTATGTGCCTGATCTACTGAATCATTTCACAACAGCCCAGATTAATGCATTGATAGCGCCGCGCCCGCATTTGAGTTTGGCTGGTAATCTGGATCCCTTAACTCCGGTTAAAGGATTAGACAAGATCGATCAAGAGTTAACAAGTGTATATCAAAAACTTGGATATTCTGAATCATGGAAGTTATTGAGATTCGACGTTGCACATCTAGAGACGAAGGAAATGCGCAAAAGCGTGCTTGATTTTTTGCAAGCGTGGTTATAGAAAGTACATTACAGGGCAGTTTAACGCAATAATGTGCTACAATATGGTAAGCGTGAATGGATTTTCATAAAAAGAAAGGTAAGCTGGTAGGTATGGACGGTATTTACCATGAGCACTCGTTCCTCGTTGAGCTAACCTAAGAACTATAGCACCACAAAATTAAGCTTATAAAAGGAGCAATTTAGCGATGTACGAACATCTCGTTGTATTTAAGTTCAATGCTAATGTCACGCCAATCAAGCAACAGGAATTGCTGGATCAATTGTTAACGTTTCGGGATCGTATCCCCGGGATATGTGATATAAGTGCAGGCATCAACGTAACTGAAGAAACGGAAAATATTAAGGGCTATACTCTCGGATTGCGGGTAACATTCAAAGACCTTGAGTCGCTGCGTTCATATGGTCCACATCCCGCTCATCAGGAATTTGTTAAATCGCTGGATGGTATTTTGGATAATGTCATTGTCGTTGATTACCCAATAGTATAGAATAGTTCCAGTAGATTTTACTAACTAGGCTGTCGATGAATCAGTTGGCGCTCTATTCCGTTAATGTGCAGAATTATTAGTCCAGATCAATCTTGTTCTCAAAAACCAATACGGATACGGCCATGTCTTCTTCAATCTTAAAGTCTAGAAAGGTATGGACAAGTTTATTGGTCATGTATCTTTCTAGTATAGGTTTATAATCATCACCGAGACAAATCGTTCTAATCCATTTAGTACGCGCTTCATCAATCATTTGTCTGCCGTTCTCATGCTGAGACATAAATTTTTCCGAGTGTGTCATATTACCATAAAGTATGCTGACCGCCATATTGTCAACGAATTTAGTATGAATGCGTTCGGGACCTTTGCCGAATAAATCTTTGCGAATTTTACGTAATATTTCATTAAATCCCACTTCTCTTTTCATGTAATCATGGTCCTTTCTTGTTTGAACTCGACGAAGAGGGAGAAGACTATGCACTAATTTTATCTTGAAAAATAAAAACAGATACCGCTACATCTTTCTCGATATTAATATCAGAGAACAGGTGGAGAAGTTTATTGTCCATATATAGTTCAATCTGTTCCTGAAACTGATCGGGATAAATCTTCTGAATCATCTTGGTTCGAGCATCATCGACAACTAGCTTGCCATGGTCTTCGAGCACGAGAAATTGTTCGGTTTTGGTCAAGTTTCCATAAAGCATGGTAATGGCCATGTTATCAGCAAAAGTGGTATGGATCCGTTCGGGGCCTTTTCCAAAAAGCTCCTGTCTAACTTTGCGAATTAGTTCGTTAAAACCCGTTTCCTTTGTCATGCCGATACCCCTTCGTGTGCATCTATAACGTATAATAAATGACAAAAAATTGAAATTTGATTATAATATGTTATGTTATCAAGTGATTCTAAAATACTAGTTGATAAAATTTCCAAATGTAGATATAGTATAACATACATTGATGTTGATTAGGTGAGCCTGGTCGGTGTTAATTAGTAAGTAAGATATGGTTGGATTGGTTCTTAAGTAAACTATTGCTTAATTACTATGCCATCATGAATCCTTTGTCTGTGTTCAGACATTAGGGTTTGTGGTGGCATTTTTTTGTTTTTCCGCATCATCAGCTGATTTCAAGTAAATAAAATGAAATGATAGATCCTGCACAGGAGGTGCGACCGATATCAATCACTTTAAAAATTATATCTCCAGTTTATATGCCAATCGTGAAGAACGTCTTGGCCTCTTGAAGTATTACAAATCGCTGTTCCAGTCCACTACTGCAGGACTTCCCGACAGCTGTGATGTCGTCATTAGCAAAGACGACGGCCTCACCATTTACTCTGAAGATATGGATAAAAGAGTTTCCTACAACTCCATGCTGGAACGCCACTTGAGGTATGCAATTTTCGGGCAAGAACTGGAATTATACTATCAACCTATTATTAATTTGAGAACAAAAAAAGTAATAATTGTGGAAGCATTGTTGCGATGGAGAAATCCTCAGCTCGGCATGATTCCGCCATGTGATTTTATTCCCATTGCAGAGAACAACGGTCAAATTATTCCCATAGGACACTGGGTTCTTGAGATGGCTTGCAGGCAAATTAAAAAGTGGAGTATGGAAGCTTTCCCGGCATTTAAAGTGGCGGTGAACGTATCTTATAGACAGCTTCAACATCCGGAATTTGCGCAAACTGTCTTCGATATTCTCAGCCGAACGAATGTGAGTCCCTGTTTGTTAGAACTGGAGATCACGGAAAGCAGTTTCTCAGATGATGTAACAAAGATCAAAAATACCCTAGACCGATTGAAGGAAATAGGCCTGTCCATTGCTATTGATGATTTTGGTACGGGGTACACCTCTTTAAGTTACTTACGTCAATACCCGTTTGACAAGTTAAAGATTGATCGTTCCTTCATTGGTGATATCAGTCAAAATTTAAATGGCAAGCAGATTACTTCAGCGATTATTTCACTTGCGCATAGTCTGAATATGAAAGTGCTGGCTGAAGGTATTGAAAATGACAAAGAACTTCAATATTTAATTGAAGAGCATTGCGATGAAGGTCAAGGGTATTTAATCAGCCACCCCAAAGCGGTAGACGAAATTGAGCCTGTATTATTTTCAAATATAGAGACGACATTATGTAGGGGGAATAATGTACAACCTGACGAAAAATTCTAGTTGGAATATCTGCTGTACCAATAAAGCTTGATACGAAAAGGAGTTTGCCTGTGAAGCTAAAGTCATGGTTCACCTCAAATAATGTACATTCTGTCAAAAGTAAATTAGTTTTGTATTTCTCTATCATTTTACTCCTCCCAAGTCTATTTGTTGGTTGGACGTCCTTTAAAACAGCCAAAACAAAAATCGATCACCAGATGGAACAGTCAGCTTCGGCAAGTATTATTTTACTGAACCAAACCATTAATCAAATGATCGAAGCTAGAATGAAAGATGTTGATATACTTGCTCAAGAGCTTAACGCAGGCGAGCTTGGAACAAATCAAGGAAACCAAAAGTTAAAGGGTGTATTAGACAGATTTAAAGCGGCTCACCCGGAAATAGAGAATGTTTATGTCGGGAATGCCGAGACGGGGAGAGCGATTGCTTCTCCAATCATTGACTTCGCTTCAGATTATGATGCAAGAGAGAGAGACTGGTACATTAGAGCAACAGCAAACAAGGGGGAGGCGGTTGTCTCAGACCCGCTTATCTCTCTAACAACACAAAACGTTGCTGTCTCAATAGCAAAAGCAACACAGGATGGGCATGGAGTAGTCGGAATGAACTTGAACCTGACCAAGTTAAGTCAAATTACAAAAGATGTGAAGATCGGTCAACAAGGTTATGTAGTCATTTATGATAGAAGTCAGAAATATTTAGTTCATCCAACGGCAAAAATTGGGGAAGTAGCGACAGAAGATTATGTAAAGAAACAATTTGCTTCGGATTCAGGTTCCTTAGAATATACAATGTTGCCTGAGAAAAAGCTAAAAAAGGCGGTATTCGTAACCAATGCTTTAACGGGCTGGAAGTTATCAGGTACCTGGTTTCAAAGCGAGGTTACCAAGGAAGCGGCGCCAATCCTGAATAAGACGATACTAGTAATTGTAATCGCCCTCCTTGCAGGTAGTGTGTTGATATTCTTCATGATTCCTTCGATTACAAGACCGCTTAAATTATTGAGCGATACCTCGGTAAGTGTTGCACAGGGTGATCTGAGCCAGCGTTTCAACGTTAAATCCAAAGATGAGTTTGGACAGTTAGGCAAAAGTTTTAACTACATGATCGATTCTTTAAGAGCCGTACTATTTGAAGTTAGTCAGTCGTCCAGTCAACTGGCAGCTTCCTCCGAACAGTTAACGGCGAGTGCAGAACAGACTTCTCAGGCAACCGAGCATATTGCAGGTGCCATTGAGAAGACAGCAAATGGAGCGACCCAGCAGGTACAGAGGGTAGAAGAAAGCTCAAAAATTATTAATGAAGTATCTGCAAGTGTCGAGCAGATCGCAAGAAGTACCGAGTCGGTTGCTGAAAAGGCGACTAATGCAGCAGAGAAGTCCTTCGAGGGTGGACAAGCAATTAAGAAGGCTGTCGGACAAATGAGTTCAATTAGCAGTTCTGTTGATGGACTAGCTGTTGTAGTCTGCGGACTCGCAAGAACCTCTCAGGAGATTGATCAGATTACAGGTGCGATTACCGACATTGCCCAGCAAACTAATCTATTGTCTCTTAATGCTTCTATCGAGGCTGCAAGAGCAGGCGAACATGGACGAGGTTTCGGCGTCGTTGCTAATGAAGTGAAGAAGCTTGCGGAGCAATCATCAAAATCGGCTGAGCAGATTGCAATGTTGATCAACACTATTCGTAATGAGATTGATCAAGCCCAGTACTCGATGTTGACTGCCACCAAGGAAGTAAGGGTAGGGATTGAGGTTGTTCAAACTGCAGGAGATTTATTCCATGAAATTGAAACGTTTGTCAATGAGGTAGGAACTCAGGTTCGTGAGGTTGCAGCGGCGGCTCAGCAGATTTCAGCCGGTACCTCAATGGTTGTTCAATCCATTCAAGAAATCGATGACATAGCAGAGTCAACGTCTGCAGAAACCCAAAATATCTCCTCAGCAGCGGAGGAACAATTAGCTTCAATGGAAGAAATCACAGCATCATCAGAGGCCCTGACGCATATGGCTGGTGAACTGCAAACATGGGTTGAAAAATTCAAATTGTAAGTAGAGAATGATTCCGATATAGGGTATAGACAAAAGCAAGGAGACAGTTATTGAAATATCAATCAGGGAGCAGATTTGCCTAGCCGGCAACTGCTCCTTTTTTTAGCTATTTTTAGGTTCAGCATATAAGCAATTTTTACATAATGAATAATAATTTCGACAATTAAATATTAAATGAAATTAAATTTTAATACAAAACGACATCAAATCTCGATTTCAGTTAATACTTCATAGATAAAATAATGGTTGAGTTAAGGACGATTGTAGAATTCAGAACAAAAGGAGAGACATAATGAGAAGGTTTATAAGAAACAAAAAATTGCCAGCGATGTTGTTGGCCATCACGACGGTACTGAATATATCAAGTATTGGCGCTTTGACTGCCAATGCAGCTCCGCCGGGCGACGTTAACGTACTGAAAAGCGAGAAAATTTCCTCCGGTGTCCATTTTACCTCTGAGGAATACAATAACTACTATAAACCAAACAATCGAGTAGTTGTTAACCGTCTGGATATTAATCCGGCCGATCCGAACACGAGGATTATCACTGCCAAAGCGTACGATACCATCAGTGCCGTGGAAACAATCGGCGGTCAGGCAAACCGGGAAATTCTGAAAGGCAATCAAGTCATCGCCGGAGTCGACGGCGATTTTTACGATATCGATCCCGCATCCGGAAATCCGCTAGGGTTAATGATGAAGGACGGCGAGTTGATTGTAAGCCAGGCGCCAGGCGATAACGATCGCACCAGTTTTTATGTAGATAACACAAATAAGCCCGCAATTAACGAAATTCATGCTGAAGGAAAATTAACGGTTACAGGGACCGTCTACGATGTAAATCTGCTTAACCGAAATCAGGCCGTCAATAACGCTTTAGTTATCCATACGAGCAAAATTACGAAAACGCGTAAAATGACGCATAATTACACTGCTGACAAAGGCAAGTCCGTGTTCGCGTTGATTCGCGTGGGCAACAAGTTCGACGGCGTTCATCCGGGACAAACTTACACGGGTACCGTCGTTAACGTAACGACGACGGAAGGCTTCGATATTCCCGACGACTACGTTGTTCTGGAAGGCGTAGGCACGTCGAAATCTATTGTCCAGGCGTTGCAGACTAATGCCGAGGTTAGCTTTCATTACGATTTATACACAGGCAATGACGCCATGAACCAAGATACTTTGAACAACAATATCGTGACCTCGATCACCTCTAATGCTTGGCTTGTACGTAACGGTGAAGCGGTGACGACCGGCGATCCGGTCGCTAACGCGCGTACGGCATTAGGCATGAAGGCAGATGGAAGCCTTGTCGTGGTAACCGTAGACAAACCAAGCACTAATTATACGGGGAGCATTGGAACAGGTCTTCCCGATCTTGGGAAATATTTATTAGAAGCGGGAGCCGTCAATGCGCTTAATCTGGACGGCGGCGGTTCAACGGAGATGATCGTACGCCAAGCAGGCAGCGATCGCCCAGTAACCATAAGCCATCCTGGCGATGTCAATGGCTCGCGACTCGTTTCCAGCTCCTTGTTATTCGTCAGCACGGCAACGAAAGGAACGACAGTCGGCAACGTGGTCGTCGATAAGAACGTGACGCTCTACAACGGTTCGAAATATGAGTTCTCCTATCGTTTGGCGGATGAATTCGGCAATCCGATCTCCACCGGCAACGGCCCCGCAACATGGGCATCGACCATTGGAACCATCGACCCGAACGGCCGTTATGTCGCGAATACCGGAATCGGTGCAGGAGAAGTCTCCGCGACAGTCGACAACGTGAAGGGAAGCGCGAGAGTGTCGGTCGTGGATGCCGTGGCTACCCTTGCCTTGACTAGCACCAACGTAGTTATGAATAATAATGCGACAAAGCAGTTCGGATTTGTCGCAACTGATGCAACAGGGGGACAGGTTTACATCGACCCTTCCGTGGCAACGTGGAGTCTTTCCGGCAGTATCGGTACGGTGAACGAGAGCGGTTTGGTCACTTCCAATGATAGCAACGGTACGGCAACGCTTACGGTAACGGTTGCGGGTAAGACGTTAACAACACGAGTTACCGTCGGTATCAAAGAGCAGGTCATCGACAATTTCGAGACGTACCCGATCGAAGGTTACCATCTAGGCGGCTACGCATATGGCAATGTAGATCAATACGCAGGAAGCGCTGGAACGAGCCCTTTCTTAAGTCTATCCACGACGGTCAAGCATTCGGGCGACAAAAGTTTCAAAATGAGCTATGACACATCCAAATGGACGAATAGAAGCTTGAACGGAACAATGAATTGGATGCCGCATTGGTCTAGTGTGGCGCAAATGGACGCAACGTACAAGACCGAAGTATACCCGAAGAGATTCGGCATGTGGGTATACGGGGACGGCAAAGCTCCTTGGTTGAGGGCAATTTTTAGAGATGGCAATTCCTCAAATAAGACGCTCGACCTGACAACGGAGACGGATGATATAAACTGGGTTGGATGGAAGTATATAGAGGTACCTATCCCTGATGGCTGGACGCTGCCGATTCGCCTTAACTATGTGTATATGGTTGAGACAACAAAAGCGAAGCCGGCATATTCCGGAACGGTCTATTTCGATGATATGAAATTTATTTATACGGACGAGGTTACGGATACTAGCGGTCCGGAGTTTACCGAGACAAGTCCCTCGTCAGATGGCTTATTCAGCAATACCCTTGATTTCTCGACTACGATTACCGACAGTTTCTCCGGGGTAGACGAGAACAGAATAACGGTTAAAATCAATGACGTGGAGTATAAGGATTACACTTACGATAAAGTCACGGGACGTCTTAGTTTCAAGTTGGAAAATCTAACTCAAGGGGATTACAGAGTATTCGTGGACGCCTACGACAAAGCGTTAACGCCGAACGAATCAGTTCCCTATATCGACAAAATGTATCATGTGGATTTGACTCCGGACGAGGAAGCTCCGACGATGACAGACGTTACGCCGACGCATGACGTCAAGGTCAAAATTCCGACGCCGAGGGTCACGTTCAAGCTATTGGATAGCAAATCGCAAGTAGATCCAGCGAGCATTTCCGTTCGGATGAATAATATCGAGTTGCCTGCTTATTACGACGCCGACACGGGTTGGGGCTATGCTGAACCGACAAGCGACTTGGCGAATGGCGAGTATGCCTTAAGGATTAATGCTCGAGATAAAGCCGGGAACGCCATGCCGACTTATAAGGATCAGTTGTCTCTGGTCTCAATCCCGCAACCTCAAGATGGAGATAATTTCAAAATCTCGCTTATTCCAGATACGCAAGGCAACGCGTTTACCGATAAATTGTTCGCTAAGGTTGCAGCGGATGATTCTTCGTTAGTCATGCACATGGGCGATATCGTGGATGACGGTTCCCAACTGCAATACGATCAAGCATCGGGCTTCGTCAACCAGTATTTCGGGGACCCAGGTTCTAAACCGATCTTCGTATTAGCAGGTAATCATGAAGCGTTCCAGAACAGCTTGGATATCTACTATAAGAAATTCGGTTCTCCGACGATGCATTTCGACTATGGGGATACGCTAGTCATCATGTTGAACTCGGCCTACATCCAAAGTCTTACCTTGTCGGATTCCACTCAGTTCCATTGGTTGGAAGAAGTATTGAAGAAGAATACGAAGAAAAACGTTATCGTTCTTGACCACGTAATTACACGCGACGCATTCGGCACCAAGCATGAAATGGATCCGAAGGACGCTGCGAAATATGAGTCTATTCTAAGCGATTATAAGCTTAAGCATCCGGACACGGATATCTACAGCATTTTCGGACATTTGCATTCTCTTCAAAATTGGGAAGTCGGCGGTGTCAAATACATCATTACGGGTAACGGCGCCGACAAGACGTACCTCCCGCATAGCGATGGAGATTTACTTGGCACAGGTAAGATGACGGTTTCGGGCGGCAAAATGGCGTACACCTTCGACCCTCTCTTAACGAAGGTATACATTCATAACAGCGCGATTATCTCGGGCAAAATGAACACTGTAATCGGATCCCAAGTCCAATTGGATTTGTTCGGGGACTTCAGAGAGTATCCTGCTAATTACATGGCTCAAATCAATAACCGTAATTTAGTTGGGATTGACTGGAAATCCAGCGACGAAGACGTAGCTTCCGTGGATGCAAAGGGAGTTGTAACTTCAAAGTCTTCCGGTACAACAATCATTACGGCTACATCTGGAGGAAAGAGCCATTCTATTTCGGTCGATACAGTTAAGCCGGCAGACGTCGAACCGGTCAAACTCGATTTGTCCGTTCCTGCGGAAACTGAAGTCGGCGCAACGTTCATCCCGACGATTAAAGCGACTAACGCTTACGGCGTGGTTTACGCCCTTGACACGAAGGACAAGGATATTTCCTTCAGCTTTAAGAACGGAAAGGCACATATGCAAGGTGTTGGAGTGATCATCGCAGATGCCGAAGGCGACGAAGAAATTACGGTTACGTTTAAAGGTTTGAAGGCGACAGCCATCGCGAAAATCGTTGCTAAGCCGACCACGCCTCCAGATTCAGACAATGGCAACCCGGGTAATTCGGGTCCAATCGTGATCGCACCTCCGACTAAAACGGACGTCGATCTTACCAAGGACAGCATCGTGAAATCGGATGTCTTTGCGGAGCTCGCGAAAGACAAGAACGCGACGATGACGTTCGTGGGCAACGGCTACAAATGGAAAGTCAATGGCTCGGACATCACGAATCCTAACACTAACATAGACTTGGGTGTTAACGTCACAAATCAAGCTCCTGCGGGGAAAGTCTCGACCCCTGTTCAAGTCAATATAAAGAAAGTCGTTATGGGCTTGTCTCTCAATCAAAACGGAGCTCTTCCAGGGAAGATGACGCTTGAAATCCCGACGAGCAAAGAACAAGCGGGCAAAAAGCTGTTCTTCTATGCCGTGAATGTGGCCGATGCATCTCCTGTCCTCATGTCTGAAGTTACCGCGGATGACAATGGAGAAGTTGCGATTCCATTCACAACGTCAACAGCAGTCGAGTACATGTTGACGTCGCAAAAAATCCTTGATTTCAAAGATGCTGATGAGCACTGGGCAAAATCGGATATTTATTATCTGACTGGCAAAGACATTATCAGCGGAGTAAGCGATAATCAGTTCTCTCCGAACAATGAAATTACGCGTGGCGAATTCGTAAAACTTATCGCAGGTGCTGCAGGTGTGGATGTATCCGTCTATACGAACAGCACATTCGAGGATGTTAAGTCTACCGATTGGTATGCGCCGTACGTTGCATGGGCAGAGAAAAATAAAGTAGTCAATGGGATCGACACAGTATCTTTTGCGCCAAATGCGAAAATCTCCAGGGAACAAATGGCTGTCATCCTTATCCGATTAACGAATCTAGTTGGATATAAGTTGGAAAGCAACGTAACACCGAATCAGTTCGGGGACGAAGCGAGTATTTCCCCTTACGCTGTTGAAGCGGTGAAATTCGCGCAACAAGCCGGGATTATTAACGGATTGCCGAACAACCAATTTGCACCTGCTAAGAGCGCAACTAGAGCTGAAGCAGCTAAGATGCTAGCGACGTTGCTCAAGGCAATGGAAAAGAAGAATTAAGAAATGCTTGTTTGAATGAAGGTACAAAACGATCGCTCTCTGGCAGTTTAGATGCCGGGGAGTGATCGTTTTTTGGCTTTACAATTAAGAAAAATGCCATGCTCTAAGAAAACAATTGATGGTATAATTACTGAGGATATTGGGATTATTTCTAGATAGAATAACGTCCCTTAGGTTAATATTTTGAAGGTAAACAGGTGAAGCATATGAATCTAATAGAGCAGTTTGGCGATATTGATATCTATTTATTTGATCAGTTATTAAAAGGTCGTATTACGCCGGGAATGCGAATCCTTGATGCCGGATGCGGCTCTGGTCGCAATCTTATCTATTTGCTGCGTAACGGGTATGAGGTGTATGCAGTGGACCGATCTGAGGAAGCGATTGGCGCTGTTCAGAGGCTTGCCATGAAGCTAGCACCTGACTGGTCGAACGAGCGCGCTCGGGTGGAATCTGTTGAGAAGATGAGTTTTGATAATCACCATTTTGATTTTATTATTAGTAGCGCTGTTCTTCACTTTGCTGAGAATGAGGCTAATTTCCAGCAAATCGTGCATGAATTATGGCGTGTACTTAAGCCTGGCGGGCTGATGTTTGTACGACTTGCATCATCAATTGGAATTGAAACGAAGATAAAGCCACTCGGGGATGAACGTTATAAACTTCCAGACGGGAGCATCCGTTTTCTTGTGGATGAGGAAAGATTACAGAAGACTACGGAAGAGTTGAAGGGGACACTATTTGAGCCTATTAAAACGGTCAATGTGGCCGGGCAACGTTGTATGAGTACTTGGTGCGTGAGAAAGTCGATGTAAAAAAGATGGGGGATAGCATGACAAAGAAACCATAAAGCTTTATGGTTTATGACACAAATGTGCCTATATAATTTTAAATGCTAAAGTCTGAGGAATCAGGCTTTTTAAGCGAATCATCCCAATGATGGGAATTTCCCACAAATCTATGAGTTGGCAGCAGGTTACAATGTACCGATTCTTTTACAATTTACAAATCGTTAAGAAGTTAATAACAGGATATACTTATTGAAAATCAATGGAGTAGATTGCTACGAGCGGGCATCAACTCCCTTTTATCGAACACCTAAGCAATCGGGAAAGCTACGATACCCTACTGTGAAAAAGCTAAGGAATAAACGGCAACTACACAACGACAAGGTAAGCCGATCTCTGACTCCAACGCTCTGTGCATTCCCACCGCGATGTACGGACACCCCTGGGTCGGCCCCGGCGTCAAAGCCTGGCAGTTCATCAGCGGGAATTCCGAGAATCCTATGGTCGACCTAGGCTGGAAGTCCATCGGCGTGCTGGAGCTCACCGCGCTGCCAAGCATTAACAAAGAGCACTGGGTGCCGCTGGTTAGGGAGACGGACGTCCTGCTGGTGGGGGGCGGCGATGCCCTCTACCTGTACCACTGGATGCGGCAGTCCGGACTGGCAGACCTCTTGCCGTCACTGCAGGCAGTTTATGTGGGAATGAGCGCGGGGAGTATGGTGATGGCACCTAACATTGGGGAATTCTTTGTCGGCTGGACTCCACCCACTGGTGGTGATGAAACGCTGAGTCTAGTTGATTTTGTAATGTTTCCTCATTTGGACCACGAGATGTTGCCTGGAAACACCATGGCTGCTGCAGAGAGATGGGCCGCTGGGATGCAAGGGCCGGCATATGCGATTGATGATAAGACCGCTATCAAAGTAATCGACGGAGAAGTCGAAGTTATTTCTGAAGGGTGTTGGAAATATTTTCCGAATAGATAAATTATTGATTAACGTGTTACACATTCTACTTTAAGCATTAGTGCTTGTTCTATTTTGTTATATCAACGATTCCAGTCTATTTCTTTATTTTCATCGAACGCATGGCATGGTGCATAGTAGTAGCCTACACCTTCATGTCCTAACACCAGACGTCAATCAAGAATATTGTTCATAAAGCTGTTGCACAATTGTAGAAGGCTGCAGGTCAAGCTCTTGAAGCAGCAATTGCTTGTAGTGCTCGTAATGGCTATGCAGGGATTGTTGATCTCCTGTCGCTCCGTAGATATGCAATAGGAGTAGATTGGACTCTTCCTCAAATTCATTACGAGATACCAGTCTTCTAACAATTTGCGCAGCTTCTCTAAATTGCTGCTGGGTTAGTAGCCAATTGGCAAGACGTTTGGCAAAGGAATTATAGAGGATAGCCAACCGCTCATGTTCCACGGTTGCCCATACGAACGAATTATTCTCGAACAGTTCCCCTGTAAACTGTTTCTCTAGATCGATTGCCGCCTCAATATTGGCTTCATTAATTTCGGATAATTCTTTCAGACCTTGCTCAAATTGAATGAAATCAACATCTGCTTGATCCAAGTCTATACGATACTGTTCTTGTGCTGAAATGATCATTTCCTTGAACCCGTGTGGAGACAATGCTTTCCTTAGTTGATAAACGATCGTATTGAGATAGGTTTCTGCGTTCTTAAGAGGCCTCTCGGGAAAAATATCCTCCAAAATACGAATTTTGCTTACGCTTCGCCCTCGGTTAAGGAGTAAATAGGCGAATAATTCCATGCTTTTTTTGGAAATCCATTTCACAGCGCCCATTTGTTTCGTACTGGCCTCAAGGCAACCTATCCCCCGAACTGTCAGCCGAGGAAGCATGAGGTCGATAACCTCATCAGAAGAAACACTTTGTCTGCTAGATGCTTTCGCAATTGTCTGTGCCAGCCGGTTCCTAGATATAGGCTTAACCATATAGTCTAATGGATAGACATCGTAGGCATGAAGCGCAAACTCTGAGTGTGAGGTGATAAATACGATGTCAAGTTCGGAGCGAAGCGAACGCAAGCGGCGGGCCAGCTCTAATCCGTTATCCTCAGCAATCTTGATGTCTAGAAATGCTAGATCCACAACTCCGTTCCGCACGAAGTCCAGTACTTCCTCTGCATGCTGGAAGCTGCCTACGAGCTCGACGCCTTCTATTGTTGTTAGCATCCGCTTCATTACGAACAACATGGCAGGCTCATCGTCAATTATGAGAACTTTCATTACGCTGTACCCCTCTCATGGTGAAGTAAATGACACTTCCTTGCCCGAATTGACTTTCCACCCACATAGTTCCACCACTTCGCTCAACAAACTGTCGACTTACGAGAAGACCAAGTCCTGCACCTTTTTCTCCCATTGTGCCGGGAATTGAATGAATCTGCTTGTCGCTAAATAGCTGACGAGTCTGCTCCTCTTTCATACCAATCCCATTATCGCGGACAGAAATGATTACCATATTTTCCGATACCTCATCTTGTATATGGATAGAACCGCCTAAACCCGTAAATTTAATCGCGTTGGATAATAAATTACGAATAATTAATCCAAGTGCTTCCCGATCGGCATACACTCGAGTGCCTAAGGCAATGTTATTATGAACCATAATCTGTTTGGCACCACTTCTAATATGCAGGACATGGCAGCCTTCCTTGACGACTTCAGATAATTCCAAGGACTGTGGACGAAGAGCCATGTCTTCCCGCTGGCTGCGAAACCATTCTAATAAATTAGCAGTCATACCGAGAGTATTACGAATCTGGTCACCCAGCATCTCAACGATCGCCCGGTGTTCAGTACCGAAACTGTCTCGATCATCTTCCAGCAATTCAACAAGTTGAAATTGCAAGGCAAGCGGACCACGAATATCGTGCGACACGATCGTAAATAATTGATCCTTCAATTGGTTGAGTTGGGCAATCTGCTCCAGATGGCGCTGCTTCTCCGTAATATCAAAGATAAGCGAAATACTGCCTTCTCCCTGTCTGCGTAGTGTATGCAGTGGATATACGTTCACACTGTAGAATTTTCTTTCTCCGCCTAGCCAAGCATCAATCTCTATATTGCCTTGTTGCATAGATTGGCATAACATAGCCCAATTGGGCCAAGATGACAATAGCTCCGAGATATTGCGCCCGGAAATTGTTGCATAACCCATCTCTGAAAACCAATGGGAAGCCTGTTTATTGCTATCAATAATTTTACCTGAAGCATTCGCAATTAGAATACTCTCCTGCAGGGTATCGAGCACAATATTTCTAGCAAAAGGAGTAAGAGAAAAGAATTTGTACCGCAGTATAATTACTAGTACTAGCATGCCTAAGAAACCACAGTAGACCGACATTGGAAGCAACCATGAAGACCATTCCGATTTGAATAATTTCACAATCTCAATGATGAACGTGAATGAGATCAGAAACAGAACCCACATCCCTGGGCTGCGCAAATCTTTACGGGTATTCCTTATATACTGAAACAGAAAATAAAAACATACAGCCAAGATACTATAACAAATCATAGCGTACGTGATAGAATAGATGGTTTTCGTTGTTAATAAATGACCATTAAAGAGTTCGATTTTACGATAGATGATATGAAGGTCTGCATCTAGCCACATCAGCATGGACCAAGTCGCGAATAACGCGAACATCACAATCTTCCCTCGTGTGCGTAATAACTTATCATAAGCGACTAATTCAAGTACGAATAAGACAAAGAACGGGACCATTAAATTTAACGCTGTTTGATGAATATTGCGGAAGAAAAGTTTCCCCATTAAGCTATAACTGTTACCCTCGCAAATCACACCACTTGCATAAATAATTCGGCACCCGATTACACCGATCAGATAGTTGATACCGCGCTCTTTTCTAAACCCATATAAAAAGTAAAAGATGATACACATCATAATCACGGAAGCAATCATAAAAATATGTTGCATAGTTGTAGTCATTGAATAGTTCCTTATGTTTGACTTAAAGAGATTCATCTACCATCGCACCAGCGCCCTCTCTCTATATATCGACCATGAAGGTAGTTTCCATAAGGCTTTGAATGGCTAAATAGTTGGCTGACTACTTGCCAGGTGCTATTCCTCTTCGTTTCTTTCATAATTCTTTCAGAGCATGCTGTTAATATGAATTGAAACTAATTAAAGATAATTGTTCAATAATGTCGGATGAAGGAGAGAGTACATAGTGTTATCGTTGAATTTAAACTGGAGAAGAATCGTTTATCTTGTTTTGAGCTTGGTAGTGTTGTTCAGCACTATTGTTCCATTCGGTCTACAATCGGTCTACGCTTCACAAGATGGGATGAGAAGTTTGGCAGGTATTCAGGTCTCAGCAGGGGAAAAGCACTCTCTTGCATTAAAAGCAGATGGCACGGTAGTCGCGTGGGGGAACAACACGGAAGGCCAAACAACCGTGCCAGCGGGCCTGAGTGGTGTGATGTCGATTGCCGCAGGGTGGCGATATTCGCTGGCGTTGAAATCGGACGGCACGGTCGTCGGATGGGGACACAATACAGAAGGCCAAAGAACTGTGCCGGGTGGCCTGAGCAGTGTGATAGCGATTGCCGCAGGGTGGCAACATTCGCTCGCGTTGAAATCAGACGGTACGGTCGTTGCATGGGGAAATAACGATGATGGTCAAGCCAGCGTGCCGAGTGGTCTGACCAATGTGGTAGCGATATCCGCAGGCCGACTCCATTCGCTCGCGTTGAAATCAGACGGCACCGTCGTTGCATGGGGAAATAATGATGATGGTCAAGCCAACGTGTTGATGGGGCTGAACAATGTGGTGGCGATTGCTGCGGGTGCGCATCATTCACTCGCACTGAAATCGAACGGCACGGTCGTTGCGTGGGGATTAAATAATGATAATCAATCGAGTGTGCCAGCAGGCTTGGACGATGTAGTGTCAGTAACGGCAGGTGAAAAACATTCGCTCGCACTGAAATCCGATGGTACCGTCATCGGATGGGGGGATAATACGGAAGGCCAATTAACCGTGCCGGTTGGCCTGAGCGACGTAATAGCAATCTCCACAGGGGTGAAACATTCACTCGCGTTCAAATCGGACGGCACGGTCGTTGCTTGGGGAGACGGTAGTGACAGTAAGACGACTATTCCGGCGGGGATATCTTCGCCAATCAAAGGAAATCGCATCTCCGCAGGGTTATATCATTCGCTAGCGCTGAAATCAGATGGCACCGTCACTGGTTGGGGGAACAATATTGGTGGCCAAGCAACCGTGCCAAATGGGCTGAATAATGTGGTAGCCATTGCCGCAGGTGCCTACCATTCACTGGCGCTGAAATCGGATGGAACCGTCGTTGCCTGGGGAATTAATACTGATGGTCAAGTAAGCGTACCTAGCGGACTGAGCGGCGTTGTGGCAATCTCCGCGGGAGCGAGACATTCGCTAGCGTTGAAATCAGACGGTACCGTTGTCGCTTGGGGGGGGAATTCGGATGGTCAAAGCACCGTGCCGGTTGGTTTGAAAGATGTGGTGGCGATTGCCGCGGGAGGAACGCCAGGCACTAATGAGGTAAGCCATTCGTTGGCTTTGAAATCGGATGGCACCGTCGTCGCATGGGGAAGCAACAGTCCTGGTAACCAAAGTACCGTGCCAGTCGGTCTGAGCGGAGTGGTGGCAATCGCTGCAGGAGATTCCCATTCGCTAGCGCTGAAGTCAGACGGTACTGTTGTCGCATGGGGGCACAATCAAATTGGTCAAATAACAGTGCCTAGCGGGCTGAACGGCGTGGTGGCGATCGCTGCGGGTGCAGCCCATTCGCTTGCACTGAAGTCAGATGGTACCGTTGTTGCTTGGGGAAACACTGCTTCTGGCCTAAACAGTATTCCTAACGGACTGAACGAAGTGGTTGCGATTGCTGCAGGAGCGTACCATTCAATTGCACTGAAATCAGATGGTACGATCGTCGGATGGGGGCGTGATAATTATAGTCAACGGACCGCACCAGGCGATGCCAAGCTGAGTGGCTTATCTTTGCAGGAAGGGAACTTTACTGAAGCCTTTAATCCCACCGTCACGGCTTACACGTATTATTATGACGGGCACTCGCAGCCTAGTGTCCATGTAACACCGACACTTGCGAACACGGGTCAAACAGTCATGTACGTGAACAACGAGCTGTTGCCAAGTGGCGCCACGAAGACGATTAACATAGCAGGAGCAACCACGAACACAGTTATCCCTGTGCGTGTCGAGCCCTATTTGCTACCCAGTCAAACGTATACAATTACACTAGAGATTGATGCAACGCCTCCGAGTGTGCAGTTTGGTACGAATGGACGTACAACGGCGGCGAAAACGGCAGCAACTGAGGTAACGGTCAGCGATACGCAAAGTGGCGTGGATACTGCTGTACTAACATATGCCTGGACGCAAGGAACAGCCGTTCCGACAAGCGGCTGGTCGACCTTTAGCAACTTGGATATGCTTAGCCAGACAAGCGGGGATGGCAACTGGTACTTGCACATTCGTGCAACAGACAACGTGGGCAATGTGAAGGATGCTGTTTCAAGCCCATTTGTGTTGGATAATACCGCACCAACAGCAACACTATCCAGTTCAGCAAGCGGTACTGTAAACGCAGCCTTCCCGGTAACGATTACCTTTAGTGAAGGCGTTAATGGTTTGGCTGAGAATGAGCTTGTCGTCGTGAATGGCACAGCATCAGATTTGGTTTCCGTAAGCGCGGTTACTTACACAGCGACTATTACGCCAATGACGAGTGGTCAGGTTGTGACAGTAGCGGTTGGCGCTGGGGCAGCAGCCGATGTTGTAGGGAATGACAATACGGCGTCCAATACGTTGAGCTTACTATACGATACGACGCAGCCTGTTGTTTCTTTTGGAGGTTTCACAGATCAACAACAATTTGCTTCACCCCCAGCGGAAGTATCCGTTTCAGTCAGCGAGGCCGTATATTGGATTGCTGGAGGAGCCCAGCTCACAGCGGCAAATGCGCTTCCGTTGATCAGTATGAAGAAGGACGGGGGCAGCTTCTCCACTTTTACGCCAAGCTATGACGAGCCTTCTCGAACATTTACCCTAAGCTTTAATGGCATGCTGGATGATGGTGTATACGAGGTTATTGTTGCTGGGAATGTGGTTAAGAACGTCATTCACAATACGCTTGACGCAGCCAATGCCAGCTTTATCGTTGCTGTGCCTATCGTTATGAATATATCTGCCAACACGGTAAACTTACCGAGTGCCGGAGGCAGTACAACGGTTACAGTGACAGGCATCAACCTAACTGGACAGACAGTCAAGGTCTATATTGACGGCGTGGAAGCAGCGACAGCAATTGTCAGTAGTAATACGAGCGCGGAAGGAAGCATTTCTCTTCCGTACAATGGGACTCAGTCTGTTAGAAATCATAGTGTAACCGTTTATCTGAACGGCGTAGAAGTTACAGGCAAAGCAGTTATTGTTACAGTAAGTGCAGCGCCGCCTCAGGAAACAACGCTATCAAGCAATGCTGAGTTGGCTGAATTAACCGTGTATATCTCAGGCAAGCCACTGGGCCTATCGCCTGCATTCACACCAGGGACTACCATGTATACAGCAGAGACAGATGCTGAACAGGTCGAGCTGCACTTAGCTTCATCTGACTCCTCTGCAATTATTAAATTGCTTGGTGAACGTGTAGGTGAGACAAGTACCGTTCCACTGGCAATGGGATCCAATGTTCTGAAGATTGCGGTTCAAGCTGAGGATGGAACTGTGACCAACTATACGCTAACAATTAATCGTATTGCTCCATTAGTTCCATCGACGCCATCGGTCTCAGGGTGTCCATTTACGGATATTGGGAAGCATTGGGCTAAGGTGGAGATTTGTGAGGCAGCAGGGCTGGGAATTGTAGTTGGCATGACTGCTGACACTTTCGTACCGGATGGTTATGTAACGCGGACTGAATTTGCCGCCATGCTGCTTAGAACTCTTCGAATTGACAAGAGTAACGACGAGGGCGAGCTTCCTTTCAGCGATAAGAATAGCATTCCGGAATGGGCGCGCACGACGATCTGGACAGCAGTCGACAAAGGAATTCTAGATGGTTATTCAGACGGGACAATAAGGCCGAATCAGACAGTTAATCGGATAGAGATGGCTGCAATGGTCGCTAAAGTGATGAGTTGGAACGCTACTAGTGAGAAAAGCCTAGCTTTCGCTGATGAGGCAAGCATTCCAGCTTGGGCTAAGGCATATGTTGAATCAATCCGTGAACGAGGGATTCTGGTTGGACGGGTAGGGAATCAATTCGTGCCAAATGGCGTTGCAACAAGAGCGGAAGCTGCCGTCATGCTTTTACGCTTTTGGAAATTTCTTAAGTAATACGAGCGCGCGTTAATAGAGGCTTGTCCAGTATGTCGACATCGCGGGCACACGGTATGAAATAAGCACAAACCATAGAGCCTGCTTTCCCAATCTGGGAAAGGGGCTCTATTTCGTTGGTGTAATAATTTCCCTTTAATCTAGCACGGTTTCGGATTAGAATGAGGGTTAAAAGGAGGTAGGCCAATGTGCTTCTTCGTCAGAAATTTCAGAAATCCATTCAATTTAAATTAACAACGCTATTTCTCCTTATCCTGCTTCCCCTAGTGTCGGTTAGTCTGTTCGGTAATCAGATGTCGCAGTCCATCCTGAAACGACAGATCGGTGATCGGGTTCATGCGTCCATTTTAACCTCTGTTGGTTACTTGGATTTAATCGTGCAAAATGTAGGACAGATGTCTTTCCTGATTAGTTCAGATAAGAATGTCAATGAGGTTCTCAGTAAAATGACGAAAGAAATATCCAATGAGAGCTTATATGAGCTTCGGAAAGTTCAGCAACAATTATCAGCGATTATTAATGTGAATCATATGGTGCAGGAGATGTCCGTTATACATGGCAGCACGGGGAATGCACTTTCCTATGAAACGGGCATTGTGCATTTTGATCATGTGTACGATCAGCCGTGGTATCAAGAAGCCGTTCAAGCCAATGGCGCGATGGTCGTTTATGTGCCAGATCAGGAAACAAGAAGCCTACAACCTTATTGGAAAGAGGATCGCATCTATTTCATTCGCATCATGGATCCCTATAACTTGGAATCGCAAGAGAAGGATCTTGTCATCACGGCGATTGCAACATCGGCACTAAAGGATATCGTCGAACCGCTGATTCCATCCACTAGAACAGATATGAGTTTGTCTTACAAAGGAAAGCCAGTGATTGTCCAAGCTGCAAGCGAGCGGCAAGATGAATCGAAGCTGTTTGCCCACTCCTCGGGCGTAATGGCTTCAGGTTGGGAACTTACGATTAAGCAGCAAGAACAAGAAATACTTCAATCGAATTATCAAATTCGTAATTTTACTTACGTGATTATGTTCGTGAGCATTCTCCTAGCTTTTTCCATTTCCGTGTTCGTATACAGTGGTATCTCCAGGCCCTTGTTCCGTTTGTCTTCCCAGATGAAGCAAGTCAGCATAGGAAATCTTAATGCCTTCGTGCAGCACCAACGACAAGACGAGCTTGGGTATGTCATGAATTCTTTTAATACGATGGTCAGTAAGCAAAAGGAGTTAATTGAAGAAGGCTACGAAAAAGAGTTGCATCTAGCGAAATCTCAGTTTAGGCTTCTTCAGTCCCAAATTAACCCCCATTTTCTGTATAACACACTAGATTGTATTTACACCGTTTCGGAAGAGCATGACGTGCATGAGGTTAGCGAGATGGTGATGAATTTAGCCAACTTTTTCAGAGTCAGTCTTGGCAAAGGTCGTGAGACTTTTACGGTCGAGGAAACGCTTGAACACTTGATGTATTATATTCGTATTCAACAAATCCGACTGCTGGGTCGCTTTACGGTTAACGTAACGGTGCAGCCTGAAGCGAGGAAGATTCCGCTGCTCCGACTGTTGCTTCAGCCATTAATTGAGAATGCCATCGTACATGGCTTGGAGAAAGTTGCGGGTCAAGGGAACCTTACACTCACGATTACGGTTGAGCACCAATGCCTTCAGATTGTTATTCAAGATACGGGCATAGGATTGAAGCTAGATGCGCTGCACACATTACAGGAAGAATTGGAAAAAATTAGTGACAGACAAGCACGCTTGCTCGTACGAGAAGAGGAATCGACTTCGGTGCAATTTTTTGCGCTCAAGAATGTCAAATCCCGATTAAAGATGTTCTATGGAGAACAAGCTGATCTACATATCGAGAGTGTCGCAGGCCAAGGAACGAAAGTAATGGTGATTATTCCTGTCGGCGTCAGTTCCGTTAAGAGGCAACATAACCAAATAGATGAAAGCGAGGCATGGGAATGAAGCTGCTTATTGTGGAAGACGAAGTCAGATTGAGGGATCGAATTGCCGAAGGCATTGCTTGGGAAGAGCATGGTATAGAACTAATCGGAGCCGTTGGAACGGGTGAAGAAGCCCTGCGATTGGTTGAGAAGATAGGAGCAGACATTGTTCTGACAGATATCCAAATGCCCGTGATGAGCGGATTGGAGCTGGCTCGTTTGTTGCAGCAGCACCACCGACATATCAAAATGATCATGCTGACGGGGCATGATGAATTCGATTACGCAAGAGAAAGCATTGAATATGGGGTAAGCAAATATGTCCTTAAGCCAGCAAGCAACGATCGTATCTTGGAGAGCGTTCTCGATGCAGCCAGCAAGAGGAGGTTGGAACTGGAAGAGAAACATCAGTATGATCTGCTGAAGGAAAGATGGAGGACGCATCTCCCTCGTCTGCATGAATCTTTTTACAGGAATTGGCTAACAGGCAACTATGCGAGCTGGGAGTTGGATAAGAGGGGAGAAGAGGTGCACCTGAAGCTGCCGGACCAGCTGTATATTCCCGTTATTTTGGATATCGATCCGCTTAATGAGGATGATACGCGATTTCTTCCATCTGACAGATCGCTGCTGTTATTCTCGTTAAACGGCGTAGCGAAGGAACGTTTAGCTGAAACGTCAGCCTTCATCGTACAGGAAACGGATGGGACCACGATTGTTTTATTTATGGGAGTTCTGGATGAAAACAGGATGGATTTCTACCAGCGCGTAAATCATGCGGTTACCGATGTATTGACGATGACCAAGGATAGCTTGAAAATTACAGCAAGTGCAGGAATCGGTCCCATTGTTGATGCCAAAGAACTGCTTCCTGACGCTTATTTAAAAGCCAAGATGGCCCTGCAGACGCGAATCGTCTACGGACATAACATTGCAATTACGTTTCATGAGAATCCTTCTGCTGCGAATAAATGGACGTCGCTCGGGGATATGGAGAAACAACTGGAAACTTCGTTTGAGCTAGGGGATGAGCAGCAGGCCAAGGAGGTGGCCGGACAGTTGATTCGTTCTGCCTTCTCGACGGGCAGCGTGCCGGAGGTACGAGAATTTCTGATTCATATCAGCGGCATGCTCAGTAGGTTCATTCATGCCAGACAGTGGCTGCTCACGGAAGTAACGGGGGATGATTATACGTATTTCGAGAGTCTGAATCAACTGCTTACGAGAGAACAAATCCAGGAATGGATGATTCGCGTCATTGGACGCATCTGTCTGTTTGTGAACGAAAGCCGAAAAAACAGCACCAAACAATCCGTTACCGATATTCTGAAACTCATTGATACGAGATTGCATGAAGATATTAGCTTATACCGAATATCGGAAATCCTATATATGAATTCATCTTATTTGAGTCGATTGTTCAAAGAAGAGATGGGGATGTCGTTCACCGATTATGTGCTGGAACGCAGAATGGAGCGGGCCAAAGCCTTGCTTGTTCAAGGTGCAAAGGTGTATGAAGCAGCTGAACAGGTCGGTTTCCGACATGTTAACTATTTCTCCAAGGCGTTTCATAAGTACTGGGGAATGAAGCCAGGGGACCTGAACAAGTAGGTCATTCTATCAAAGGATTAAGAGATGGAAGTCATGAAAGTTGCATACGATGTCATGCCAGTAGCATTGGAAACGTATTCAGCCCTCTGTAAGATAAGAGTATCGAAAGCAGCACGATCACTTATCTAGCAGAGGAGGGGCACCATGAACATGAACACGAACATTTCATCAACGCGAACCATGCAGCAAACAAGCATCCCAACTAAACTATGGAAAACCATGACCAAACATTGGGATCTATACTTGATGTCCATTCCGGGACTCGTCTTTCTGATCATATTCCGGTACACACCGATGTATGGCGTTGTCATTGCTTTTAAGGACTACAATATTATTCAGGGTGTGATGGATAGTCCATGGATTGGCTTGGAGCACTTTCGAACACTATTCGCTTATGACGAGTTTCCCAGGATCATTCGAAATACATTAGTGATTAGTTTAATGAAGTTGGTTTTCGGATTTCCTGCTCCTATCATCTTAGCGATATTAATTAATGAGATGAGCCATGTTTTTCTTAAAAGGACAATCCAAACGATCACGTACATCCCTCATTTCATCTCTTGGGTCGTTGTCGGAGGGATTTTCATCGATCTGCTATCGCCGGGTTCAGGTATCGTCAATTCGTTCATTAAAGCGCTCGGCGGTGAACCGATCTTTTTTATGGCGGATCCTGGTAAATTCCGATGGATATTGGTACTGTCCGAAATTTGGAAGGAAACCGGATGGGCGGCAATCATCTACTTGGCTGCTATACTCGGGATTAATACGGAGCTCTATCAAGCCTCCATCATGGATGGTGCCAATCGCTTTAAACAAATTTGGCACATTATGATCCCTGGCATGCGTTCTACAATCATTGTGATCCTATTGCTTAGAATCGGCCATCTCTTGGACGCTGGTCTCGAGCAGGTGCTGATTATGTACAATCCTGCGGTCTACGATGTATCTGATATTATTGACACTTACGTCTTCCGAGAAGCTTTTGGCAAAATGGAATTTGGCCTTACGTCGGCAGCCGGCCTTTTTAAATCTGTGATCGGTTGTATCCTTCTGGTTTGTGCCAACTGGTTTGCTAGGAGAATGGGTGAAGAAGGTGTCTATTAATCAGATGAAGGAAGGGAGATCGCTCCAATGATTTATTCAAAAGGTGAGAAAGCTTTCGGGTGGCTGAATTATATGTGCCTATCGCTGCTTGGCCTATCTATGTTGCTGCCATTTATCCATTTATTGGCCAAAGCCCTAAGTGATGAATCTTATGTACTAGCTCATGAAATCACATTTTGGCCAAAGGGAATGCACTTTGATTCTTTTGCCTATGTATTGAATAACCAACAATTTATCAAAACATTTGGCAATTCCGTCTTTATTACGCTCGTAGGTACATTACTTAGTCTGCTCATTACGATGCTAGCAGCGTATCCCTTATCCAAGGCTGGTTTCCCTGGCCGTAGGTTCATCTTATTCCTATATGTACTTACAATGTTCTTTAGTGGCGGCATCATTCCGACGTATCTCGTTGTGAAAGGAATCGGCATGACGAATACGATCTGGTCCATGATCATTCCGACACTCGTTGCGCCTTTTAACCTGATCTTAATGCGAAGTTTCTTTATGGGTATTCCAGATGCTTTAGATGAGTCTGCCAAAATAGATGGTGCTTCGAATACGCGTATCTTATTTTCGATTTATGTGCCTTTGTCGATGTCTTCGATCGCCACGATCTCGATGTTCTATGCAGTTGGCTATTGGAACAACTTCTTTAGCGCCATGCTGTACATCACAGACCGCAATCTCATGCCATTGCAAGTCTATTTGATGTCCATCATTCAAGATGAGAACAATGTCAGTATGAGTAATGTAGAGGCACTGATGAATTCCGCACCAGAATCCATCCGAGCAGCGACGATCATCGCAGCGGTTGTGCCTATTCTGCTGATCTATCCTTTCCTGCAGAAGTATTTCGTAAAGGGTGCATTGGTAGGAGCTGTTAAGGAGTAAGGACGCAGTTGTGGGTTCAAGGGGACGCCCTTCATATAGAACCAAGGATCTACTTATAAATAAGGAGGTTGCAAGATGAAGAGAGAAAGAAGGAAAGTATTCGTTTCATTAATTGCCCTATCCATGTTAGCTGTAGGTTGTTCGTCCAATGGGGGGGATAATGCGCAATCATCATCTTCAACGGGACCGACAAGTTCTACAACAGCATCAGCCTCGCCGAAGAATAAAAATGTTAAAATCGTAAATGTCTATAATACGGCGGCGGAAACATTTAAGAGCGGAATGGAGATTAACAATAATCCGATTTTTGCTTTACATCAACAAAAGTCGGGTTACAATCCAACATTTGAATTACTGCCCAAAGATGATTCGAAACAGAAGATTTCTCTCATCTTAGCTTCTGGTGATGTGCCGGATTTGCTGCCGATCGGTAGTAAGGAAGATTTCTACAAGCTCGCTCGTCAAGGGGCATTCCTACCTTTGGACGATCTGATTAAGAAAGCGCCAAATTACCAAAAGCTGCTCACGAAGGAAGAGTTAGACGTAGGCCGAGTTGATGGTAAATTGTACGCGTTCCCTTACCCGAATACGACATCGTTGGCGAAAGGGTTATTACTTCGAACTGATTTACTGGCTGAGCTGAACTTAAAACAACCAACCACGCTAGACGAATACTATCAAGTTTTCAAAACGATTAAAGAGAAAAAAGGCATGATTCCCTTCACCTTTGCCGCTGGAGGCCCAGAAGACATTGATACTTCGTTAGGATCCATTGCAGGTGCCTTCGGAGTCAGTTCCAGAACCGTTGTGAAGAACGGCAAACTGGAATTTGCGTATACACAGCCAGAATTCAAAGAATTTCTTACTTTTATGAAGAAACTCTATGATGAAGGGCTCGTCGATCGGGAGTTTGCAGTAACCAAAATTTCTAACGTCAAAGATAAGATTATTAGCGGGCAAGCGGCTGCAGCAGATATCTTCTGGTGGGAAGCGAAAACGATTGCGGACACATTAGCAGTTAAAATACCGACAGCCAAAACGGCCTATACAACGCTTCCTGTAGGGGCAACTGGCAAATCGGGCATCATCCAAGAACCGGTAACCAATCGTTTCTCAACGATTCCGAAAGGAGCCAAAAATCCGGAAGGCATGGCGGAATTCCTCAATTACTTCTCGTCACCTGAAGCGCTGAAACTCCAGGATTACGGTATTGAAGGCACGGATTATAAAGTGGAGAATGGCAAAGTGAATCAAACGGTTGAACAAAGCACAGCTATTGGCTGGAGAATTCTGTATCAAATTATGGATACGAAAGAGAATTTCCAGAATCGACTAGCGGCAAAAGGCTTCGTTCCTTACTATGAACCGTTAACCAAGAACGCACAGGTAAAAGAAGAGACTTTCTATGCCCCTTCTATTGATGCTTATGATAAAAAGCTTACTGATCTGACTACGTTCAAGAATGAGAATGTTGTCAAATTTATTATGGGTGCTCGGAATTTAAATGAATGGGACGCATTTGTTAAGGAGTTTAACTCCCGTGGAGGCACGGCTGCTATTGACGCGATGAATGAATGGTATACGAAAAAATAATGATTATCCTTATGTAATCCCGGCCTAAGTTCAGCATATGGCCGGGAGGGAACAGGGCTGTCTACTACTAACATTAATTTACTGAATATTCAGATTAAATTATTTGTTGTTACGGACAGCTTTATTTCCTGATGCTAGAAATAGCGTTTAAATAGAAAGAAGTAACCAAATGAAGTAGCCAAAAGGAGGCAAATGATTTGTTAATCAAACAGATTCGCAAAGAGATCGTTCTCTTCTTGTTTCTGTGTGTTGGATTACTCAGTGTGCTGTCACTGTCTCATGTGACTTATGCTGCCGGAGCAACTTATTATGTGGATGCCTCGATAGGGAATGACGGCAATGACGGAATTTCGTCTGAACATGCCTGGAAGACGATCACGAAGTTAAATAGCGTAACGTTGCAGCCTGGAGACCAAGTCTTGTTTAAGCGGGGGGAAGTGTGGCAAGGCGTTACGCTTCGGCCATCAAGCTCTGGCGTAGACGGAAATCCAATTCAATATGGCTCTTATGGAGATCCAACGTTGGGCAAGCCGATCATCAGTGGCGGGTCACGCATGGATACGTGGATCGGCCCAGATGCGAATGGTGAATACAAGAAAACGGGGCTGACCGGGGATGGACTAAGGGTCACCGTGCTTGAGGATGGAAAAAGGCTGAAAGGCAATCATATCGATGCTAGATTGCCGGGACCGACAATCGGTTCGTTGACGCCTGGCTCCTTTGTTGCAGATTCCGTCACGGGAAGCGTTTACTACAAACCGTCCACGGGTGTTGCCAACGATCATGTCATCGAAATAGCAAATAAAAACGGCACCTTTGCTTTTTCGTCAAATGGTAAGAATTATATTCTCCTGGATGGAATAGATTTCCGTGGCGGATATGACTTTGTCGTATTTATTGGTACAGGGAGTCATCATGTCACGGTTCAAAATTCCAATATTCATGGTGTCGACAGAGCGGGAGTGCGCATCAGCGGAGCCAGCTATAATCAACTTCTGAATAACCAAATCTACGATATGAATTACTTCGGGATTGCCCTAGAAGGAGGGGCTTCCAATAATGTCATAAGTGGCAATCGTGTACACAGCATCGGACTACTTGATACGGATGATGGTGATACGGTCGGAATCCAAATCGTTGGAGGAGCGGCTGGATTAAATTCAAAACAGAATGTGATTGAAAAGAATGAGATAGAGCAGATTGGCAGAGATATTTACAAAGGCAAAGGAGGGACATCTGCTAAGGGGAACTTATATCACGCGGGTATTCTAGTAGATTCTTCCACCGATACGTCGATTAAGCAAAACCACATTCATGATCTGTATCGTACGGGAGTTCTCATTTTTACGGCTACAGGGGATGCCACGCATACAGCTATCCGCAATAATGTCATTGACCATGTGGGCAAGGTTACGTCTGTCGACTTTTTCAATTCGGCTATTTATTTAAATACGAGATCGGGTTACATTGATGGCACAACCGTGTATAACAACACGATTGCCAATTCACGTTTCAAAGCGGATACAGTTAACAGGGAAGCGGCGGTGTTCATTCGTGTTCAGGGGTCATCGGTTGCAGGAGCTAAAGGTACGATGAATGACGTAAGTATCATGAACAATCTGATTGCTGGCAATGAAGGGAACTATATGCTGTCCTTTCATGCGGATAATGACGCTGCAATAAGCGGGCTTGCCATCGATCATAATTTATACACACGTTCGGATGCCACTGCTGGCGGTGTGTACTGGAATCAGGGCGGTACGGAGAAAATCTACAAAGCGAATCAAATGTTTGGATCTCCAAGCAGTTATTCAGTTGAAAAAAATCAGGATTCGCATGCGATAGTGGGGGACCCACTCTTCCTAAATGCGAATCAAGCGAACTATGCCTTGCAACCTAGTTCGCCGGCTATTGATGCGGGGGCAAATGTCGGCCTCACAGTTGATTACCTAGGGAATCCTAGGCCGGTAGGGGATGGGACGGATATCGGTGCTTATGAGGAACAGCATCCCATTGTCGCAGCTCCCGTTGTCTCAGGAGTGACGACTGGACAGATCTATCCAAGTGTGGTTTCGGCCACCTATGATCGAGGGGAAGCTTGGCTCACTCGAAATAGTGAAGCGCCAGTTGTATACCTCTCAGGATCTCCCATAACGCAACCTGGCAATTATGTTCTTCGTGTGACCTATCAGACTCAGACGACAACGGTTAATTTCTCCATTGCATTCCCTAGCGCACTCTTCGAAGGCGTTCAAGACGGTGCCTCCTACAATCAACCAGTCAAGATCGCGTACAGTTCGGGACAAGGGACGTTGTCTCGCAACGGAGGAGATTATCAGTCCTACACTTCTGGTAAATGGATTGAGCAGGAAGGCGCCTATATTTTCTCCCTGCTTGACTTAAATGGACATGTGACAGTGATTCGTTTCACAATCGACACGACCGCACCCGTTATAACGGGCGTCGTAAATGGCCAAATCTATTCGGAAGACGTTTCTCCCGTATTTATGGAAGGTAAAGCGAAGCTTTATCTGATGTCAACGTCAGAAGGAGAACAACAAAGTGAGATAGGCACGTATGAAATCGTTTCTCAGATCGAAGCCTTAGATGGCATTCTAGATAAAGAAATAAGTGAATGGGTGAAAGATTATGTTCTATCCAATGTCATGTTACAGACCGAAATCTTGGTGAACCCGAACTTCTTGTCAGGGACAGTGATCCACGAACCAGGTTCTTATCGTTTAACCGTGACGGATGCTGTTTATAACGTTGCGCAGGTTTCTTTTCAAATTCAGAATCATCCCGTGACAGAACCAGAACCTGAACCAGAGACAAATCCGAGCGTAGTCGTAACGGGGCCTACGAATGTCCACTCAGGTGCGGAAATGGCTGTAACGGTAGGACTTAAGAATGCGGTGAACGCATCTGCCATTCAATTTACAGTTGTGTATGATCCGGAACGCTTCATCTACGTAAGTTCCCACAGCTTGCGAAGCGGTATTGGCATTGTTCAGGAGCAGCATGATGCCGAACAGGGTAAGGTTCATTTCATTCTGGCTAGTTTGGGCAGCAGCAATGTGATAACAGGCGCAGCGAGTGTAGTTGAAATGAATTTCGCAGCCAAAGAAACGGTTACTCCGCAAGCTTCAAGTTTGGTAGTTAGGCAAGTGAAGATTGCCAACGGGCTAGGTGTCGAAACGAACGTGGCAGATGGCAGTTATACAATTCAAATTCTCGGTAATGTAAATAAAGAGCTGCTGATTTCTAAGATCGCTGAGGGAGAAGCTCTCATGCAAGGGGCTGTCGAGGGTAATGCCATCGGCAATTACTTCCCTGGTTCTATTGCGCTTCGCGGTCCAGCACTTGCGGCAGCGATTCTTGCTGCGAAGTCGGTTGTGCAATCAGATACAGTTACACAAGCTGAAGTGGATACTGCTCGTCAAGCAGTAGAGACAGCGATAAGCCATTTTGAATTAGGAAGAATTCTGACCGAAACGGGTAATCTCAATAACCAACCAGGTATTACGGTCGGAGATCTAGGCATTGTCGCTTATTACTATGGCAGTACGTCTTCAAGCTCCGATTGGTCAGAAGCTCAAATGGCTGATATTGATCATGATGGCGTAGTTGGCATGAGTGATATGACGTTTATTGTGTCGAGGATGAATAATGAATGAACATAGGCAATTACTTCATCGGATTGTCAGAAATATCTTACTTCTATCCAGTTGTTGGGAAGAAACACCATTTTGTACAATTAGACAGGGAGGTAAAAGGGATGAACATGAGTAACAGGCGCAGAGGGATGACAGTCCTGATATGGTTGATGATTTCAGTTCTAGCACTTTCCGCACTACCGTTGATGCCCACTGTTGGGAACGCGGCCACTACGAATGCACAGAATACCTATTATTACCAGAATGATACGCAATTTAAGCATTACACACGAGGCATTCTTCGTCCTGATCAAGGAACCATTGAAATGACGATGCATCCTACGAAGCCTGCAGTAGAATCAGGGAATGACTATGAATTCGCGTTTGCTGTCACACCTTCAAGGGATTTAGGTGCAGGTCGTAATACCTTGTTAGGAATTTATATACCGCCAGTTGAAGAGAACGCTCAGTTAAAATTTGTTATTCGTAAAGATGCCACGACTTCATTTAGTGGCGCACTTACTTCATTTTCATACACCCCGGGAGAGCGTGTAAACGTGGCATTGACCTGGAATTACTCCCCGTCGACCAACATTAGCCGGATCCGTTTATACATCAATGGGATGCAGCAGCAGCTCTCGATACCGAGTGGAATGGTCAGTGAAGTGTCCATGACTGGTTCCTTGAGTGAAGATCTATATGCCAATGTGCTTCAGGTCGAAAAGGCGGAGCCGTTCAATGTTGAACAACTCAAAATTTCAACGAGAGAGTTATCTTCGTCGGAGCTGCTAAGTGTGCCAGACAGTAAATTTAAAGCGGACAGCGATACAAGTCTTTTAGTCAAAAATGAGATGAAAACAGTAGAGCGCTATAGAACGAACTGGCATCGTTTAACAAATTATCACGTTCTGGCACCTGCGTGGCGCGCGGAAACACAGCAATTTGTAGTGGGCGAGAACATTAGTTTTCCAATGCTTTCTTTGAACTATAGCGGGGAAGACCAGAATTATACAGTTAACATCGAGGCCACGGCCGTTAACTTCGATGTTGCAAACACAAACAGTGAGCCGATCGTGAGCAAAAATTTCACTGTACAATCCGACAATGATGGGAAATATGCGATTCACGACTTGGCTTTACCGGAGTTGAATGCTGAGGGCTATTACAAGTTGAAAACGACTGTATCCGCAGGCAGCAGCCCCATCGCCAATTATTATAGTGCCATTGCTGTACTTCCTGCGAATGATACGTCTGTCACTGATGGGGTCTACGCGGATTTCTATGGCTTTCATTCCAAATATGATTGGGATCCGAAAATTTGGACGGATGTGAATGCTCGAATAACGCGCACGTGGGCCGAAGCGAAAGTATTCCTTTGGAATGTTGTTGAGCCTACAAAAGGCACCTTCAAATGGGAGAAAACAGATCAATACGTTTCCAAAAGCAAAGCAGCGGGGCTTGAAGTTCTAGGCGTGTTAGGCTACCCGTCCCGTTGGGCAGCGACGAAACCGACAGATGCAATCATGGAAACGAGCAACTTGGCACAGCGTCCTGAGCGTTGGGTCCCGAAAGATTTTGAAGGCGAGTGGGCCAATTATATTTATCAAACGGTAAGTCGCTATAAGGGCGAAGTGAAATATTGGGAAATTTATAATGAAGTCAATTTCAATGCGGAGTCCAGCGTTGCTGCGACATTAACGGGAACAGATGCCCAATACATGGAATTGCTCGAAATTGCTTACCGGGAGGCCAAACGAGCAGATCCCAATGCACAAATTTTGACGAGCGGGTATTCAGATCATGCCGATAATGTGAAACTGCCGACGGTTTTCTTCGATAATGCGGCTCAGTATCAGAATGGGGTCAATTATTTTGATATTTATAATGTGCATGGTTATGATGGCGCCAAAGCGAACTCGAAAACGACACCGTGGGTAAATAAATTAAAGCTGGCACGTCCAGGAACCGAGTATTGGATGAGTGAGCAGATGCATTTTACAACCCCAGATCGAGATACTCGCTTATACATGACCGTAGAATGGTTAGTCGATTATTTAAAAATGGGTTACAGCAAATTTATTAATATGGGCACGTTCGAAGTATTCTTTAATCGCTATACCCTTTCACCGGAACCCGATTACTATGTGTTAGGCGTGTTCAATAACAAAATTCGTAAAGCGAGTTCCATTCAAGAGACGTTAACGTGGCCGGGAATCTCAACGACCACCTTCAGAGTCAGACAGTCCTTTGAATTAACCAATGGGAAAAGGCTTTCGATCCTTGGAGCGAACAATACAACGGCAGGTGCTTATGAATATGAATTGAGCGGAAATATAGCCTCTGTTGTTGATCTCTATGATCATCCGATTACAGTGACTACGAAACCTAATGGCAATAAAGTGATTCAGAGTTCAAATATCGCTTATATCGAAAGCACGGGCCAGATTCAAGTGGTAAGTGCAGTGGCTTTAGAATCGAGACCGCTGCTCAGAAACGCTGATTTTATTAATTTAACCGGCGATGCGAATATGAACTTGTGTACGGCAATTCCGCAAGAATGGGATTATCTACCTTCCAAAGGTGGCAGCATCTGTACAGTTCAAGGTCAGCAGGAAGGCAACTATGCGGTGCAAATGAGTGCGACGGGACAAGAGCGGGTTACGATCAGACAGACAGGGATCATGCCTCCAGAGCCCGGCACGTATAGATTATCTGCGAAAATCAAAAAAATAACTGAAAATCCGAATGTCTACTTGTGGTATCAAGGTACGGCTTATGCTGCTAAGCAAATAACGGATTTAGGGACGGATTACGTGACGATTACCAAAGATATTGTGATAGATCCAGTGCCAACGAGTGCGGTTTCTGTAGGGATTGGCATTACAGCAAACAGCAGCGGCTCCTTTGTCGTCGAATCACTCGACTTCGTCAATGTCGCTGATATACCGCAAGAGGTGACGATGCAGTTGGACACGTCTAAAAAATCGTATATCTCCTTATCGTCTTTGGCCAATCAATCGTATAGTGACGAATCGCCTGCAGGAGACGGGCAGGGAGGCTGGGCGGACTTTGGTCCAGAGAACATTGCCAACTCGAATTTTCAGACAGGGGAGCAAGTGATCGGCGGTATTCCTTATCAATTGCCCGCGAGCATGAGCGACCCCACCGTGATGATGATTGCTGGCGGATCGACGATCAGGCCGAACTTGCCTGTAAGTTTGACAGGGATACCTGTGAATCAAAAGTTTAGTAAAATAGGATTTCTACACACGTTAATGTATCCAACCGCACCTAGCAGTACAACGATTGGGAACTATATCATTCATTACTCAGACGGCACACAAGTGGATCAGCCTATTGTGTTTCAACAAAATATTGATGATTGGTATGTGCCTTCCATTAATCCAGCAGTCGTCATTGCCAAGAAGTATACTATGACGAATGGAGGAGAACGCGCTGTATTTAACACGTTGTTTACGAACCCGAATCCAGAGAAAACAATTACTACAATTGATTTGAGCGGTCAGTCCAAAGCGATTATTGCATTGCTAGGCATTACGGGAGAGCTTACGAATTCCTAGTGTGATAACGAAAGAGAATGGTGGGGCCGTCCTATAACGGCCCTACATAAAGGAGGACACAGTATGCCAAGAAAAGTAAATGTCATTAGCACCTGCTTTAACGAAGAACTCATTCAAGGCGCCACACAAGAAGACAATTTGCATAGAGCTATGAACATGCTGGATGCTTTCACGGAGCTGAAGCCCGATCTTATCTGTTTTCCTGAAGTGTTTCTTGTAACCGGGGGCGACCATCACCATGAAACTTCAGATGAATTGACGCAGCAAACGTACCATGTGCTCTCCAAACAAGCAGAGCGACTCAATAGTTACATCATCGCTAGTGTCCATGAAAGGATAGAGGGCAAAAAGTATGTGGTCGCTTGGTTATTTGACCGAGAAGGAAAGTTAGCTGGGAGATATCTTAAGCATCATCCGACCGATGGTGAAATGAAGCAGGATGGAGTTACACCTGGTGCAGAAATACCTGTGTTCGAGACGGATTTCGGCAAAGTCGGGATTGCCATTTGTTATGATATCGGTTATCCGAATCTATGGCATTCACTGAAATTAAAGGGCGCTGAACTTGTTGTATGGCCTTCCGCTTATGATGGCGGCTTTCCGCTCGAGGCCCATGCCTGGTTAAATTCCTACTATGTCGTCTCCTCGGTAAGAACGAATCATTCGAAGATTATTGATAAGACAGGCAAAATTCTTGCGTCGACTTCCAAGTGGGGAGGGTGGATAACGAAAACAATCGATCTCGATAAGCAAATTTTCCACATTGACAATCAGTATGACAAGCTTCTAGAAATTCAAGGCAGACTAGGAAGCAAAGTGACCATCGAAAGCTTTTCTCAAGAAAATATATTCACCATGGAGTCCAATGATCAAGAGTGGCCCCTAGCTAGGATACAAGAAGTATTCAAGCTTGAAACCTATAAGGAATACCACATGAGGTCTGAGAACGTTCAGCATGCCAAAAGGAAAGCAGATGTTTAACTCAAAAAAGGAGTGTTACAAATGACGCAGTCACCTGTTCAATTTTCTGTTTTTACCAAACCGTGGAGAACGACTCCTGTGCAAGAATTAGTCAAGTTTGTGAAAGAGAGCGGCTTTGATGGCATAGAGTTCCCTTTGCGAGAAGGGTTTCAATTGGAGCCGGCTGATGCGGAAAAAGGCTTGCACAAGCTTGCTGCGTTTATGGCGGATCATGGATTGCGGATATTTAGCGTAGCTAGTCAAACGGATGAACGTATTTTTTCGGCTTGCGCTGAGGCAGGGATTCCCCGCATTCGAATTATGCCGGCCGTTTCACTTGAAGAAGGCTATCTTCAATCGGTCGCAAAGCTGCGTAAGCACTTAGAAGAGGTTTCTCATCTTTGTGAGCAATACGGGGTTAAGGTTAGCGTTCAGCAGCATTACGGTGACTTTATTCCGGATTCTTCGGGTCTAATGGACTTACTGCAAGGTCTCAATCCTAATCATATAGGAGCCGTCTGGGATTGCTCGCATGATGCCTTGGCTGGACAGCAGCCTGAATTTGGCTTGGACATTGTCTGGTCCCACCTCCATATGGTCAATCTCAAAAATGTTTTCTATACGCGCAGCAACGGACCGGAAGCGGAGCAAGCACAATGGGAGCGTCATTTTACATCCGGACGTCAAGGCATGGCTTCTTGGGAGCGTGTTGCGGCATACCTAACGAAACGGAAATATGAAGGGGTTATCTGTTTGACAGCAGAGTATACGGCGGAGTCGGAAGTAGATCGATTGATTCGGGATGATATCCGTTATGCCAGAACACTCTTTCAATCTAACTAGTGAGCAAGGAAGGATGGCAAGTATATGGCGAATAAAATACGCTTAGGTGTCGTTGGCTTGGGGCGAGTATCAAGCTCGCATTTGCCAGCGATTAAAGAGCTTGGAGATAAAGTCACGCTTCAGGCAGTTGTTTCCCGTGATCCGGATAAAGCAGCTAGGGCTGCGGCAGGTTGGGATGGCGTAAGCCTATACACGTCCTTTGACGATGCCCTTGGGGATCCAGCAATTGATGCCTTTTTGCTCCTGCTGCCGCATGATTTGCATGCGCCTTACGCCATTAAAGCGATGGAGGCAGGCAAGCATGTTCTCATTGAGAAGCCGATGGCTCTCAACTATTCCGAAGGCAAGGGGATGGTTGAAGCTGCTGAACAGAACGGTGTAACCTTAATGGTCGGACAGAGTCGAAGATTCTTCGCTCCTGTCATGACATCGATTGACAAAATCCATAGCGGTGAGATTGGTGAATTGTTTACGATTCATGCCATGCTATTAGCTTATATTAATAAGCCGGCAGCGGATTGGTGGAAGGATGTTAAGCACATCGGAGGCTTTATCATTCCTCTTTGGGGCAGTCATATCTTGGATTATATCGTTTGGGCATACGGTGAATTGCCAGAGACTGTCTATGCGCAAGGATACTCTCATAATCCCCATTGGGAAGGGGAGGATGAGGTTGCAATTTCATTGAAATTCTCCCGCAATCGGATGGCTAACGTGATGATGTCCTTTAATGCTGGAAGAGTTCCGGGTGATGAGGAAGGACTTGGCGGCGAACGGATCTGGAGCACGCAAGACAGCGTATACCTCCGCTACATGACAGGGACGAAAGGCGTTCTGCATCTGAAGGATGAGCATGAACTTTGGGACAATGGGGAGAAAGTAGAATGCTGGGGCAAGCATGCTTCCAACTTTACATGGCAGTTAGAGGAATTTGTTGATTCACTATTAGAGGAACGTAAACCCTTGGCGGCTGGAGATGAAGTGCTGGGAGTTATGCGGGTAATGGATGCCATATTTGCGTCCATATCGACGAATTCGGTGATTCGTCTAGATGATGACGTACATGAGAGAAGGGAAAAAAGACTGTGACTAGGAAAATTGTTGTGCAAATACAACAAAATGAGCTGTCTGCTTTTTTGGAACCGGACGTAGTAGAGAAGTTAAAACAGGTAGGAGAGCTTGTATTAAATCCATATGATCGTCCATTCACTCCGACTGAACTGATGAGTCATCTTGGGAATGCATCCGCTTGTATTTCCACGTGGGGGAGTTTACCCATTACAAGGGATATGCTTGACTCAGCTCCTAAGCTTGAGTTAGTAGCTCATATGGCAGGTTCGGTGAAACATATCGTAGCAGCTGAAGCTTTTGATAGAGGCATAACGGTATTATCAGGAGGTCACGCCATTGCCGAATCGGTTGCGGAATCCATCATCGCACTAATCCTTGCTGTGGGTCATCGGGTTAAGCTGGTGGATGAGTCGATGAGATCGGGCGTCAGCTGGAAATCTATCGCGATGGAGGCGGATGAGCTGCGAGGGAAAACCGTAGGTTTTGTCGCGCTTGGCATGGTGGCTCAGGAAGTCATCCGCTTAATGAGGCCGTTCCACGTGCGATTCATCGCTTATGATCCTTATATGAAACGGGAGAAAGCCGCAGAGCTCGGTGTAGAATTGCTTCCCTTGCATGATGTACTGAAGCGTGCACAGGTAATTTCCCTACATTTGCCTATGATTCCCGAAACGGACCACATGATCGGACGAGATGAGCTTCGCTTGATTCAAGATGGCTGCCTCCTCATTAATACTTCTCGGGGAAGCGTCATTGATGAGCAAGCACTAATTGAGGAACTGCGAACGAATCGTATTTTTGCTGCGTTGGATGTATTTGAACAGGAGCCGTTGCCGCTGAACAGTGAGTTGCGTCGATTGCCTAATGTGCTAGTCAGGCCGCATATTGCTGGTGTGAACCCGTCTTCCCGGAAGCGAATCGGAAGATCGTTAGTCGAGGATATATATCGTTATTGGCATGGAGAATCTGTCCAGCACGGCGTGAGCAAGGTTCGCTTAGCACTGATGACATAATGGTTTCTTGCTGCTAGATCGTAACACTGAATTATCTAAGAGAGGTGTGGATGTATGGTTAGAAAAATGTCTGTTCCTCCTATGGAACTAGTTGATGATAAAGGACCACATACACAAGTATGTGCTGTCATGGACGGAATTGGAAAGGTTAGTAATCGCAGGGCTTTGATCCCTGAACCGAACGAAGGTGAAGTACGTGTCAAAGTGAAATGGGTGGGGATTTGCGGTAGTGATGTCGAGGTGTTCCGGGGGGCTCGCGAACCCGAATTTATTTCGTATCCGACACGCCTTGGTCATGAGGTAGCAGGTGTTATAGATAAAGTCGGCAAGAATATGTGTGGGGAGCATTTGCGGAGTATGTCTGCTGCGAGCCGTTCTCAGTTAAAGTGCTTCCTAAAGATTTGCCACTCATCGAAGGCTCCTTAATCGAAGTGTTGCCAGGTATCATCCACGCTGCCGAGTTAGCTGAAATCTCACCGAATAAGAACGTGCTCATAACTGGACAAGGGGTTAGTGGGCTTATTATGACGCAAGTGGTTAGCTTGTTCAGTCCGCGAAATCTAGTTGTGACAGACTTATTCGACGAAAAGCTTGCACTTGCTCGCAAATACGGCGCAACGCATACGTACAAGATTCCTCATGAACATGCGGATACCATGGAAATTCTCAAGCATGATTTTCCAGATGGTTTTGATGTTGTCATTCCTTGTCTTCTAGAAGGCGAAGGCATGGTAGACGCGATCCAGGCAGCAGCCCAAAATGGGCGAATTGTTATGTATGGTTGCATCGGCACCTGCCATAAACCTGTTGATTTTTTCAAGATCCACAAGAAAAGATTGGACATTCTATCGACGGAGCCGAAACGTGATATCGACAACCGGCGTTATTTCGAGGAAGGACTCCGGCTGGTCCTGGATGGACTGGTGAATACAGAAGAAATGATAACGCATATTGTGCCGCTCAGTGAGGTGGAACGTGCCTTTCAATTGCGGAATGAACACAAAGGCGATACGATTCATGTCATGGTTGATTGTGAAATCAAAGAGTAGTTCCCACAGACTACAGTGAATGCCAAAAGCAAAGGAGCTAAGCGCAAATAAATCGCTTAGCTCCTTATTCGTATAAGCCTTTTCTAAGGGCATCAAATCCTTAAAAGTTTCGCTATAACCGGTTTAAGGTTTTCGGCCATGTGCTTATAGCCTAAGTCAGAAGGATGAATCCCATCCGTCGTGGCTTCTTGATAGTCTGCCCCCAACAGCTCCGAGCCGTCACAGAAGTGAACATTCGCATCCCCCTCTTGATTTATGCGTTCTACCGTTTCGCGCTGAAGTATTTTGAGGCCTTCTTGACGTTGACGCAGTTCCTCGTCGAAGGCTTCTTTGGCGTAAGGAATTTTGGAGATTACAAGGATAGGGACGTCTGGATGAACATCGCGATAGATGTGAATAAAAGTTGGCAGTGATTGTGCCAGATGCTCTTTGCTTGGCGTATTCCCTTCATAATCGAGGACAAGCAGGGCAGGATCCTGGATTTGACTAATGAGATGAGCCAATTCGGGTTCACCCTGCGCGTTGCCTGAGAACCCGAGACTTACGAATTCGAGGGGAAACATGCGGCTTAACTGATTCGGATAAGCCATGCCAGGTCGCGAGGCGCAAGCACCATGGGTGATGGAGGTGCCATAGATCAGTACTTTTTTATCAGAGGCGAATCCATGAAATTCAGCTACTGAAGAAGTAGGAGAAGTGCCAACCCATAGCTCCTTGACCCCTTGGTATAAGGGGAGGTTTAACGTAATCTCCCGCATCTCCTTGGGGAAGGATTCGAAGAGAACGCTCTCATATTCTGCTTGCGCAAGGTCAAAGCGCGTGGTGTTGATATACTGCTGAGCGCCTGACGGGCCGATATAACAATCGATGCCGCATTGCGCAGTAGCGGGCATCTGGTACATCGTGGCTTTGTCCGCCAGTACGACTCTAACGGCAAGCTTCGGGGAGTTCGTTGCAAAGCGTACCTGCACACCGGTTGTATAATTGGCAAGACGATCTACTTCAGAGCGAATGGGGTGGCTCGGATGCAGCGGCAATCTTCGATAAAGTCCATCCTGAGCTAGCCAAGGAAGACTAGTTAACTGGAATGGGGATGCGAGCGGCGAATGCCATTCCCACTGATCCGTACGAGGTTCGTCGGGCTGCAAGTTCGCGTCAAGCTGATGTGTGGCATTAGCGGATGTGTCCATCAGTGATTCCTCCAGTCAATGGGTAGATTGATAATTTGATTACCTTTCATTGTAGGAAAAAAACATCATGGAAACAATGAACACCGGGATGGTTTTTGGAGTAATTCTACGATTGTCTACATGTAGATTCATAGCATGGTGGCTTACTGCCACACCTTCAAACGCTCTTTTACATAGGCGGAGGGCATCGTACCCGTTACTTTTTTGAACACTTTATTAAAATAAGATTGCTCACAAAATCCGAGATAATCAGAGATTTCTCCGATGCTCATCTGGGAGCCGGTCAAGAGATCGCATGCGGCAGCGATTCGAATTTGCTGGATATAAGCTGTAATCGTCTGTCCAGTGGTTTCCCGGAAAACAGTGCTGATATAGTTCGGTGTTCGTCCGATATGTTTGGCCATTTCCTCCATGTCGAGTTGTTCGCGGTAATGATGCAAAATATAGTCTTTCAGCTGCATGGAAATGCCATGAGCTTTAGGATGTGAAATCGTTCCTGTATGGGCTTCTTCATTAATAATGGCGATGATTTCCAGAAGTACACTATGGCAAAGCGTTCGTGTATACGTGGATTTTTGAAGCCAGTACTGGGTGAGCGAAGAGAATCGCTGCTTAATATATTCAAAGTTGTGCGGCCTGGTGAGTTGACAAGCGGGTTCGGCAAGCAGCGGTAACTCGTCTCCAGTCCCCTCATAACGAAAGTGGGCAACATACATATCGTGGTCTCGCTTGGAAACGTTCAGCGCGCTTCGAATATGGCCTTCCGGCACGAATAGCAGATCTCCTTTTTTGAGGATAAATGTTTGGTTGCCGACGGTATACGTGATTTCACCGCCAGTCATCAGAATCAGAATATGATTATTCGCTGCTGCGCGGGGGACATGCCATTCCGGCTCGCAGTGCTCGAAGTAAATAGCGATTGGGTGAATCATCGTGCAATCCTCCTTACATTCTCAATCCTCAGATGTCTAGCTGATTATATCAAAATCGTAGCATTCCTCCAATAATGATTGTCATCTTCATAGCTAAATTAAAGCGGTGTTGATTATGCTGAAAGAAATCCAACAGTATTCGGTAGACGTTGTCTCCTATATAATAAAAAGAAAAGAAAGATGCGGGTGAATCTGTGCGAAACGGATGGGGAATTAGAAGGTTTTCAATTTTGAGTAAACTGATTGTAACGTTCTTGATCGTCATCTCACCGATGTATGTTGTCGGCACGCGGATTAACGATTGGGGCTCCACACTTGTTCGCAAAGAGATTTTTAAATCGCTCCAGTTCCAACTTCTCTTCTATCGAACATCGCTTGAAAATGAGATCGATCGATTGCAGCGCCTGCAGCGGGAATATGTGAACGACGAAGATTTGGAATCGCTCAGCATTACGAGTGAAAGTTTAACGGATTACCAGAAGCTTGCTGCCATCAAGCGATTCCAGGCCAGATTGAATGTGATGAAACAGTCAAGCCTTTACGTTGCCAGAGCTAGCGCTTATATTCCGCCAATCGGGAAGACCATTTCGTCGGACGAGCTGTCCGGTAACTTACTTCAGGATAAGTTGCTGAAGTTGAAGAAAGACGCTGCCATCGCGCACCGCGGACTCTTCTACCATGATGAGGAAAAAGTGCTGCTGCGAGAATACTACCCAACAACGCAAGTCGTGGAAGGTCGAGACCCGATGTTCGTTTTGGAGTTAGAGTTGTCCATTCCGAAAATCAAACAATATTTGTCCCAAATGACGGATAGTAAACTGGGGGGCGCGGCCGTAATTCACCCGGATTGGGCCATCGTGAGTACAAGTAACGAATCAGCGTATGATTCGATTAGCGTTCTGCTTCGAGAACAAGCTTTACAATTGGAGAAATCCGGAAAGATGGAGGCTCCAGCAGAAATGCGGACCATTTCCATCGATCGGCAGCCGTTTCTAACGGTCTCGGCGTATTCGCCTGCGCTCGGGATTACGCTGCTTGCCTTTGTCCCTGAAAACGCTGTTATGGGTGCGCTTGACCGATATCGATTATATATGTGGCTGATCACGCTCGTCGCTATCGTAGTTGTTGTGCTCTTTTCGCTGTATATGTATCGGTTGATTCACAGACCGCTCCAAAAGCTGATCCGTGCGTTTCGGAAGGTGGAGTCCGGTGATCTGCAGGTCGCACTAGCTTACAAAAGCAGTGATGAGTTTCACGATTTATATGAGCAATTCAACTTCATGGTTACCCATCTCAATAAGCTTGTATTTGAAGTCTATGAGCAACAAATTCGCGTACAGCAGTCGGAGTTAAAGCAGCTCCAGTCTCAGATTAATCCGCATTTTTTATATAACAGCTTCTATTTGCTGTACCGCATGACCAAGGCGCATGATTTTGACAATTCTACTCGGTTCTCCAAATATTTGGGTGATTATTTTCAATATATCACGCGAAACGGTGTGGAAGAGGTCCCGATAGAGCAGGAATTGCAGCATGTTCGTGCGCTTTGTGAAATTCAAACGATTCGGTTCTCCGGGCACATTACATTCTCGATCGAACAAGTGGAGGACGCGCCTAAGAATATCATGATTCCTCGCCTTATTTTACAGCCAATTGTCGAGAATGCCTACCAACATGGCTTCGAACTGGAGCATGAGAATAGGCATGTAAGAATAGGTTTCAATGTCTCCTCGTCAGAAAGTGGTGGCGAACTGCTGCTCATTGATGTCGAGGATAACGGAAAAGGGATGACGGCAGATGAGCTTGAACGTTGGCACGGCTTGCTGAATGGCAGGGACCAACCAACTGAAATTACAGGCGTACTGAATGTTCATCGCAGGCTCCGGCTAAAATACGGCGATATGGCGGGTATACGCATAGCGACCCTACCAAGCGGAGGACTCCGTGTGTCGCTTGTTCTTCCGCTCCCCGCAGCCATTGAAGAAAGAGAGGCTTAAGCGATGATTAAGGTAATGATTGTCGATGATGAACCGTTAGCTGTCAAATATTTGGCGGATGCCCTCATGGAGCTGGAATGGCTGGAAGCCGAGATCGTGAAGGCCTATTCGGGAAGGGAGGCTCTTCAAAAGTTCGGAGAAGGAAAAATGGATATCCTGCTCACCGATATTCGGATGCCCGGTATGAGCGGAATGGAACTGGCGGACCTTGCACGTGGTAAATGGCCTCGCTGTCGTGTGATTTTCCTGACGGGATACGATGATTTTGGTTATGCCCAGTCAGCGATTCGTAAGGGAGGTATCGATTATGTCCTCAAGACGGAGGGGGACGAAGCTATTATAAGTGCGATTCGAAAGGCACTTGACGATATCGCAAGAGAAGTTGACCGTGAAGCAATATTGAAGAGATCTCGCGAACAACTGCATGTAGCTGTACCCTCTCTGCAGCGCGATTATTTGTTGCAGCTTGCACAAGGAGAGGTGGATTCCCTTGATGCGCGGATTCGGCGATTTACAGAGCTGGATATTGGACTGGATGCCGGGCGGCCAGTGCTAATTGCCTTGGGGCGTATCGACGAATGGGGCTCCTTCATCTTACCTGGTGATAAAGCGCTGCTGTATTATTCCATTCAAAATATTGCGGAAGAATATTTGAAGGACACGCTGAAATTCGCGGCTTTTCCCTATGACCGTGGCAGGTTCGTATGGCTCGTGCAGTTCCGTGCAAGTGAAGATGGGACACCTGCGGAAGAGCAGGCATACAATCAGCTAGCGGGAAATGCTGAGCTCATTCAGAATGCTACAAAGAGCTCACTTAAGGTCCCTATTTCGCTCATACTTGCTTCTACACCATCTAAGTGGGAGGACTTATCCACACGCGTCGATATGCTCAAGATCCAGCTAGCAGGCGGTGCGTATAACGATCTCGAGGTTCTAATGAGAGAGCTCCCTGATGCCCCCGGTGAAGGGCAAAGGGCAAGCCGAGATTTCTTCGCTGAGAATGACATGCGAGCTTATACGCGTAATCTCGACTTACTGGAAACGTATCTCGATAACGGTGAGAGAGAGGCTTGCCGTAAGTTGTTCGCGGAACTCGCGGTTAAGGCATCTGTTCTACCGGATGGTCAAGACGGGGAGCTGCTTAAATTGGAGCTGATTGCCAATATGTCAGCCTTTTTCATTACGTACATCAATAAGCGTCGTTTAGCTTCACTGATTGGTGCGGCATTTAGCTTAGAGTCGTTGGTTCAACTGCCTGTGGGAGTCGATCTCCATTCCACCGTACAGCACTTGGCGGCAATTGCCGATTCATTAGCCGAGTATAACGGACGAAAGCAGGCGCAGCGGACGACCGACTTGATCGGGCGGATCAAGCAATATGTCAACGAATTCCTGAATGAGGAATTGTCCTTAACGAAGATTTCTGAACTCGTTCATCTGAGTTCTCCCTATTTGTCTCGGATGTACAAGCAGACAACGGGTCAAGGCTTACTTGAGTATGTAACGGAAGTTCGGATAACCAGAAGTAAGCAGCTGCTTCGAACAAGCGATCATAAAATCCAAGAGATTGCCGCACTAGTCGGCCTAGATTCGGCAGCCTATTTTACTAGACTATTCAAGAAGGAGACAGGGTTAACTCCACAGGAATACCGAGAATCCGTTATGAAATAGTCCGTTTTAGCGACCATACCTTGGCCTCTTTTTTTGAATTATTTGTCATAAATAGCATTACGAAAACTAGTTAAAAAAAGTCAACTGACACAAAAATGTCCCGTTTCGAACACGGATCACTTGATTTTATAATAAAGGAGTACCAATCAGGAACGAATTGCCAAATAGGGGGAAACGGAAATGAACATGGGAAATAAAAAGTTGGGAGCTGCTTCACTGGGTGCGGTTCTTGCCTTATCAGTTCTCGCAAGTGCCTGTGGGAAGACAGAAGATCAACCGGCTGCAACTAGCAGTACAGCAGTAAGTCCGTCGCCATCGGCAGCGACAAGTGCTCAACCATTAGCCAAGTACAATCCGCCAATCGAGGTTTCTACGGTTCGCTCTGTTGATGCAACGATGAAATACGCCGAAGGGGACTCCATTGACAGTAACATTTGGACAAAGATCTTCGAGAATGACTATGGCATTAAAGTTAAAAATGTATGGTCTGTCGATGCTTCTCAGTATCATCAGAAGCTCAACGTTTCGGTAGCATCGGGCGATCTTCCTGACTTCCTGGAAGTCAATAAGGAAGAAATGAAACGGCTTATTGATGCAGACATGTTGGAAGATCTTACGAAAGTGTGGGCACAATATGCTTCCCCTTACTTGAAAAACGTCCTCAATCAGGACGGTAGTGTAGGGTTCAAAGCTGCAACAGTAGGCGGCAAACTGCTCGGTATCCCTAGAACATATTCCAACGGTGGTACTAGCACAGCCTCGATGCTTTATGTACGAACGGATTGGCTGCAAAAGCTTAATTTGCCAGAGCCAAAAACGATGGACGACGTGTTCAAAACTGCTACAGCATTTGCTAAGCAGGATCCAGATGGCAACGGTAAAGCAGATACGATCGGTCTTGCGTTGAACAAGGACTTCATGGATGGTGGACATGGATCGCTAAACGGATTTTTCAACAGCTATCATGCCTATGTCGATCTATTCATTAAGGATGCAGGAGGCAAGCTTGTATACAGCTCGGTACAGAAAGAGCTGAAGGAGCCTCTCAAAAAGCTGCAGCAGTTGTATAAGGATGGCGTAATTGATAAGGAGTTCGGTGTTAAACCGGCAACGAAAATTCAAGAGGATGTGGCAGCCGGACGTGTTGGCTTGGCTTATGGGACTGTAGCAGATGGCGGCTTTATTCAAAAAGAGAACCATACGAAGGATCCGAAGGCGCAATGGAAGGCGTATCCGCTCATTTCCACTGACGCACAGCCCGCTATTCCGCAACTTAATGATACGGCCAGCACATTCTATGTAGTGAAGAAAGGCTCGAAACACCCAGAGGCTGTCATTCAGTTGGCTAATATTTATATCAATCGTTATTACGAAACTTCTTATGCCCCTAATCCTAATCCTTTTATTACGGACAGCAAGACAGGGATATTCCCAGGCAAGTATGCGCCTGTCATTATCGATCCGTTGAATACCAATCTTGAAGCGTTCCGCAAAGTACAAGAAGCGCTTAAGAAAGGTGACGGCAGCAAGCTCGAATTCCCAGCGACCATTCATTTCGACCGCTTGTCGAAGTTTAAAGCAGGCGACGATACGATGTGGTTTTCGAATATGGTATTTGGTGCCGATGGTACTTTCAGTGTAATCGATAAGTACGAACAGGCTAAACTTGGTCAGTATAACCTGTTCCTGGGTCCTGCAACACCTGCGATGTCGGAGAAACTGCCAACCCTCAAAAAGAAAATATACGAGACGTATACGAAAATTATTATGGGTGACGCATCCATCGACGACTTTGATAAATTCGCTGACGAATTTAAGAAGCTTGGCGGCGATTCCATCGAGAAAGAAGTAAATGATTGGTATAGCAAAAATAAATAGTGCTATCAGGGGCGGAGCTTAAGCTCTGCCCTCTATGCTTTTATTACGAATGATGGAGTGGAGGGAAGACAGAATGAAGGGCAGAAACTGGAGAATCCAGCTCCCACTGCATTTGATGTTGATTCCGGGTTTGGCAGCAATTATCATATTCAGTTACTATCCGATGGCAGGTGCGGCCATTGCGTTTCAGAAGTATATACCGACGAAAGGGTTATTTCATTCCAAATGGATTGGTTTAGATAATTTCCGCTACGTCATGGAGCTCCCGGATTTTTATCAAGTGCTGTGGAATACGGTTTACATTGCCATTATGAAAATTATTGCTGGGCTCATTATACCCATTGTTGTAGCATTACTGCTAAATGAAGTTCGTAAAGAAGCGATGAAACGATTTATGCAAACGCTCATTTATTTGCCGCACTTCTTATCCTGGGTCATCTTGAGTGGCATTCTGATCGACGTGCTCTCACCGAAAACAGGGATCGTGAACGCTGGACTCCAGAGTCTTGGCATCGAACCCATATTTTTCCTTGGCGACAATCGTTGGTTCCCATTTACATTGGTTATCTCCAATGAGTGGAAAGAATTTGGGTTTAGCACGATTGTCTATCTAGCAGCCATTCTAGGCATTAATCCTGCTTTGTACGAAGCCGCAAGAGTAGACGGGGCGGGTCGTTGGAAACAGACACTCCATATCACACTGCCCGGCATGGCACCTATTATCGTGTTGTTGGCTACGCTCAGCATTGGTAACGTGCTCAATGCCGGCTTTGATCAGGTATTCAATCTATACAGTCCCATCGTTTACCAGAGTGGGGACATTATCGATACATTTGTATATCGAATTGGGATGGTTGATGCACAGTATGGGGTTGCAACAGCGGTTGGGTTATTTAAATCACTCGTGTCGCTTATCCTCATATCGACTTCTTATTTCTTAGCCTACCGATTTGCCAACTACCGAATCTTTTAAAAGGAGGACTCGTGATGCTCGAATCTACATCCTGGCCGCGAAAAGTGTTCGTTATCTCGAACTACACGGTTCTTTTGGGTTTATCCATATTATGTATCATGCCGCTCATCCACTTGCTGTCGATGTCGCTCAGCTCTAACAATGCTGTGGCAGCAGGCGAAGTAAGATTTTGGCCTATTGATTTCACTTGGAAATCGTATGATTTTATTTTGAGTAAACCAGCATTTCTGACATCGCTGTTCGTTACCCTCAAGAGGGTTGCACTGGGCGTGACACTGAATATGGTATTGACAATCTTGGTCGCGTATCCACTTTCTAAGGAGGGAAATGCGCTCAAAGGACGGACAATTTACGTCTGGCTATTCGTATTTACGATGCTGTTTAGCGGGGGGATTATTCCGCTCTATATGACGATACGCTCGCTTGGGCTGCTTGATTCGATCTGGGCACTCGTACTCCATAACGCCGTTCCCGTATTCAACGTCGTAATCCTGCTTAACTTCTTCCGCAGTTTACCCAAGGAATTGGAGGAAGCTGCTCTGATGGACGGCGCCGGACATTGGCGCATTCTGTGGCGCATTTTTGTGCCGTTATCTACGCCATCCTTAGCGACATTGACGCTATTTGCTATTGTTTCACATTGGAATTCTTGGTTTGACGGTATCCTCTTCATGAATTCGCCAACGCATTATCCGCTTCAAAGCTACTTGTACACGGTCGTGGTCGGCCTCGATTCGCTGGTTAAGAGTAATATCGATCTAGAGGTTATCGCGCTCGTTTCTGACAGAACCGCACGTGCAGCTCAAATCTTTCTTGGTGCGTTGCCAATCTTAATTGTATATCCATTTCTACAACGGTATTTTACGAAAGGGATTGTTCTGGGCAGTGTGAAGGAGTAGGGGAAGAAGTCTATTACTTGCAACGGTGCTGGTATTCTCCGAAGAATAAGCGATAAACAATCAGCAGAAACAAGAGCTGATTGTTTTTTTTTTATAGATATCAATTCGTAGAATTACTCTAATAATAATTGTTCTGTTCATTGTTAAAAAAGCGCTGATTTAATACTCTATAAGTGTAGTCATTACCAATCAAAGGGGAACTGAAAATGAGTGTATCATTCAAACGTGCAACAGCGCGCGTAGGCGTCATGAACGTAGGGCATGAGCCCTATTGGGAGCAATTTCCTGGACTTCGGGAAGAATTGATCGGTTACGGTAAAGAGTTCGAAGCGATGCTAGGCGTTCATGAGGTTGAAGTCGTTTCGGCTGGCTTTGTAGATAATGTTGATAAATCATTCGCGGCAGCTTCGCATTTAAAGCGTCAAGATATCGATTTCCTGTTTGTCTTTTTGAGCACTTATGTAACCTCATCCTCGGCAGCAACGGCCATTCTGAATGTCGGCGTGCCAACGGTTCTGGTAGCGCTTCAGCCGAGAAAACGGCTTGATTATAGAAACACAACAACGTACATGCAGCTAGCCAACGATAATATATGTTCGCTTCCTGAAATCGGCGGAGTACTCATCCGCGCAGGAAAACCTGCAGCAGGCATGATCGTTGGTACGCTGCATGATGATCCACGAGCTGCGAATGAGCTGAAGTCATGGTGCCAGGTCGCGAATGCGCGTCGTGCTTTCAAGCATGCACGAATTGGTTACTTGGGTCATACCTACGAGGGTATGTATGATATGAATTCGGACCCGACAGCATTTACAGCCGCATTTGGCTCCCATGTGCAGATGCTGGAAATGTGCGATTTGGCTAAGCTGGTGAACGGGGTAACCGCCGCTGAAACAGCAAATAAGCTCGACGAGATTAAGAGCATATTTACGATCTCCGATCCGTTCATCGATCCTGTGACAAGACCAATTAAGCCGGAAGATTTGGATTGGTCAGCCAAGGTTGCTGTCGGGCTCGATAAGCTTGTAGCGGAGAATGGTTTAACGGGACTCGCGTATTATTACCGAGGATTGGATGGCAATGAATACGAACGAATCGGTTCCAATATGGTGCTTGGGAATTCCCTGCTGACAGGTAAAGGCATCCCGCTTGCGGGCGAAGCGGATCTCAAAACATGCGCAGCGATGCTGATCATGGACAGGCTCGATGCAGGAGGCTCATTCGCGGAGCTGCACCCTTGCGATTTCGTAGATGACATCGTGTTAGTGGGCCATGACGGACCGCATAACATTAAAATCAGCGATGGCAGTCCGATTATTCGCGGGCTGGACTTGTTCCACGGCAAGCGCGGTTCCGGCATCGGCGTTGAGTTCAGCATCAAGTCAGGCCCAGTCACTTTGCTGGGGATTTCACAGACGGTAGACGGCAAGTTCAAGATGATCGCCACGGAAGGCGAGTCGATCAAAGGAGAAATTCCACAGACAGGCAACACGAACACGCGCTGTAGTTTCGGCTGCTCCGTTGCCGAATTCGTTGAGAAGTGGTGCTCGGCCGGTCCAACTCACCATTTCGCGCTAGGCGTTGGGCATGTCGCTCCGAAAATCCGCAATGTTGCCAAAGTGCTGGGCATTGAACTGGAAATCGTATAAGGGAGAGTGAACTGGCTTGAATAAGGTGACGCAGGAAGCTAACAGCGGTGCTAAGCAGTTGAAGCGCGCTACGCTGGAAATGAGTCTGAAGCCGTTCAGGAGTCTTGAACAGGCTGCGATTGATGAAGTTTGTACGGAAGCACTGCGACAATGGCAACCGCTCATCGGCATGGCAGATTCAGCTTCGGTGCTGCTGTGGGTTTCGGATGGCAGTGAGATTCTAACATGGAACGGTCAGCACGAAGACGAATTCGAGTGGGCTCGCTATATCGGTTTTGCCAACGAAGAGATGTTCAGTCATATCAAGGACAAGAGCGATCCTCACGTTGCCCGCCTATATACCGACAATCCGGTTCGATTTACATACGGTGATTTGCGCCGAGTAGTCGATTCATTCAAACGGATTGCAGCAGACCAATTCGGTGTTCGACTGGAGATAGGTATTCCTTTCGATGCGGGTCCGGAGTTTGCTTATTCTGATTTTAAATATAAAGACCATCCAGAGATTAATCGTGCGGAGCTTGGCGGTACGTATGTATCGCTGAAAGCCGATTATACCGTTGTCTGTTCCTGGTCCAAGTTAAATGCTGATGGAACTGCATATGCTGCTTATCCTGGTGGAATTCCAGAAGGCACGCCGTTTGGAGAGTTTCTCGGTCGCCAATGCGCAAGTTTCCTACCTGCGATCGGTTTCGACTATATCTGGTTCTCGAACGGCTTTGCCCTATCTTATTTCCCTTGGACATATCTCGGTGCTAATTATAACGGGACGGATATGCCGTTAGCCGATTATAGCGAGCTTTCCTCTAAAGTCATGTCGTTCTGGGATCTGTTCAAGAAGGAATGCCCAGGAGTAAGGACAGAGGTGAGAGGGACCAATTACGGAACCGGCATGGACTTGGCCAAAGATTACATTCCACTGCTTGAGCTATATGAGAAAAAGTATCTTGAATTTCCTCCGCCAAACTCGCCTTGGGGTGCACTCAACTACGACTTTGGGCTGGAGCTGACAGGTTACATGTCTAGAATTGCCGAGCTGCCAGGAGAAACGTTTCCGTATCGTTTTTACGTGAATGATCCATGGTTTTGGCAGAATCCGTGGTGGGATTACTATGATCGGGAGCCTCACGATATTTACGGACCTCTCTCGGTAACACGCATTAATGCTGATGGTGCAGCAGAAATGCCGGGCATCGTGGAAATTCTGACAATTGATACGGAGAAAGGTGAGCTATGGGGTGACGGGCCTGCGGAGGTTATTCCTCATATGCAAAAGGCTTTCCGTGAAGCGCCGGATGAACCGGGGCTTGTCACTTGGCTGTATCCGTTCCGTGAGCTCCATGAGGCAGTCCAAGAGGATAATGAAGCTTCCGGCCGCGTGTTTTTCCATGATTGGTTCGTGCGCTGCGCGATTAATCATGGTTTCCCGGTCAACACGGTACTCGGTACAGACACGTTCCGTGAAATGTCAGCCGAAGCTCGGCGTAAGCTCAAAGATACGATACTATTCGTATCGGCGATGTGGTTGGACGACGCGAGGATTGCCGAGCTGGCAGCTATCGTCCAAAACGGCGGCAAGGTGTTGCTTTACGGCGATGTGCGGCAGCCCCAACTGCTGGAGCTGTTGAATCTTCAAGCTGCCGACGGCGGCGGGCTAGAGGGAGATTTGACCCTAGCGCTTTCCTTCGAGGAAGACGAAGTATACAGCGACAGCGGCGAGCGCAAGCTGCGGCATCGTTCTGACCTCGGAGATGGTACGCTGGGGGTAACGCTGCGCAACAAGGAAGATGCCGGTACACGGGTCGGTGCAGTCGCTGTACAGGAGGGGGAAGAACGGATCTTCGCCTTGTCCCGTTCGCTGCTAGAATGGAACGGCGGGCGCATTGGCTGGGTACGCGGTTCGCTGCCTTTCGTTCAGGCTGGCATTACGCATCTACCGGTGCGACAGGATATCGAATGGATGGATACGTCCATGATTCTGCGATACATGTTGCAGGACTTTGGCCTCTCCCTGCGCCAAGTGAAGCAAGATCAGGAATCGCAATCGGCGCTTCTATTCGTATCGCGGCATCAGAACGGTTTCATTGTGACAGGTTGCAAGCAGGATTCGTCGGTACAACTCCAATTGCGGTTTCCCGATGGGGTTCCCTTGTTCCCAGGACAAACGGTCATACTTGGCAACGGAGCTGCTGGGCAGTATTCGCTTGACCGAACGTTTCGCGATGAATGCCGTGTGTTCGTGAACCAGCTAGAGCGGAGCCGAGTGACGTGCCGCGAGAATCAGCCAACGCCGTCCAAGATGAAACGCATGATTCGCACCATCAGCATTAGCAATTTATTGCATGCCGATGTGACGGTATATCCACCCTTAGACATGTTAGAGTCGGGAAACATTGAGATTAAACGTGGAGATGGCAGTATCTTGGATTGGAACGGCTTACAGGAAGATAATCGGTTGCGTCTGGTAGGTATAACAGGAACGATTCACGTTTCATGGTAATGAGCTAAATCTTAGTTGTTCCATTATTTGAGATCAAACGCATGTCGTCATACAATGACATGTGTTTGATCTCATTTTGCATGGTAAACATTGTCTCCATGATGGACAAAAGACAGATTTTTAACAAATAGAACTATCCTTCCTTCATGTTAGCCGTATGACATTGCTTGTTATACTTCAATTAGCAAGTATGACAATATAGGAGGAATTATCAGGATGAATACCAAAAAACTAAGTTTACAGGAATACAGATCCAAATTATTAGGCTGTTGGATTGGCAAGAATGTAGGTGGCACTTTAGGAGCGCCTTTCGAGTGCAAACGTGGCGTATTCGAAGTTGATTTTTATACACAAGATTTGAATGGAGAACCGCTGCCGAACGATGATCTCGATTTACAACTGGTGTGGCTGAATGTGGCAGAGAAATATGGCCGTAATCTCACAGCGACAATCTTGGGCGAATATTGGCTCTCCTATATTGTTCCTAACTGGGGCGAATACGGAGCAGGGAAAAATAATTTAAGACAAGGTCTTGTGCCGCCACTTTCTGGCTATGTAAATAATGTTTTCGGTGATAGTAACGGGGCATATATTCGATCCGAAATATGGGCTTGTCTCGCCCCTGGCAATCCAGATGTGGCCGTTAAATACGCGTATGAGGATGCTATTGTCGATCATTGCAGCGAAGGCGTATATGCAGAAATATTCTTTGCAGCTATTGAAAGCGCAGCCTTTGTAGAGGGTGATCGAGATACCTTAATAAATATAGGCCTGTCTTATATCCCTGCCGACTCCGGTGTAGCCAAAGGCGTTGCGTCAGCGAGAGATGCCTATGCAAGGGGATTGTCTTGGCAGGAAGCACGAATCCAAGTGCTCAATGATGTACCGGGAAGTTTCGGAATTCTCGCCATGCGACGGGAAGATTTACCATCGGATGTACCCATCGGCAGAATGGGCTATGATGCACCAAGTAATGTAGGCATTACGATTATTGGATGGTTGTACGGCGAAGGTGATTTCGGCAACAGTATTTGTATTGCGAATAACTGTGGGGAAGATACGGATTGTACAGCGGCTACGATAGGTTCAATCTTAGGAATAATCGGCGGAGCTGAGCGTATTCCGACCAAATGGACAGATCCTATTGGAGATTCCATCAAGACATTGTGTTTGAATCTAGGTGATCAGGGATTGCAAATTCCCAAAACAGTGACAGAATTGACGGATCGAATTATTCGATTAACGCCAAGTTTTCTTGGCAGTCAGTTGGTTGATGTCGTAACGCCTACAGATGGGTATACCATTGAGGTGAAAGAGAAGGAACAGCTATTTAGTCAATCGAAGCAAATCAATGCTTGGACGCATCGGAGTTTTGCCGATAAACTGAACGAAAGTCCGTTTCAAGTTGCCTATGATTTTGTTATTTTCTCTGCAATAGTTGATTACAAAGAGGCGCCATTCATTCAAGAAGGTACCACAAAAACAATCAAAATTATTATAGATAATCAGTTGTTTATGCAGCAATGGTTACAATTCAAATGGCATCTGCCATCAGGGTGGACGATAACTCCCGGAGCGAAAATAGCTGCTTCCCTTGAGCAATATCACTGCCATGTTGGTAGAACCGAACTTGAATTTTCATTCACGCCAAGTGGGTTGGAAGAAGCGAGATATGATCTCATTGTAGAAATCACATCTCAAGGACGTCCAACGAAAGGCCTTATCCCTCTTGTATTTATGAATGGCCCTTCATCTCGTTAAAATCATTCATTTGTTTGCCTATTTAATACGGAATCTCGAAATTGCTGGGGGCTAATGCCTTCCAGCTTTTTGAATATCCGGGAGAAGTAGAAGGGATCTTGAAATCCAACTTCTTCGGCAATGGTTCGAATGATGCTGGTGGTACTCGAAAGTAAATGCTTCGCTTTCTGTACTTGTAATTGATGGATGTAAGAACCAATCGTAATCCCAGTGTGTCGTTTGAAAAGTTGACTTAAATAATCATAACTATGATAGAGCTTCTGCTCCAATTCCTTACTGGAGGGATTGGACGTATAGGATTCATCCAGTACATTCACCAGACGCCTGTACAACAGAAAAGTAGAAGAGACTTCGGATTTGATATGTCTCTGATCTACTAAATCCTGGGCCAGCAGTTCTAAGACTTGTCCAAGCCATAGGGAAGCCCGATAACGAAAATACCCCTTGGGGGCGCTGAATTGTTGTTGGATTTTCTCGAAAATACCCAAAATCTCATAGCGATTGAAGGGCTTGCTGCGACGAGGCAGCAGTAGAAAGTCAGTCAGACTTTCCGTCGAGGAAGTTCTTAAGTCTTGATGCGCCGCAGATGTGAAAGGCACTCCCTCATCTAATTCTTCCTTATGTAAGAGCAATCCAGGATCAGCAGCGAACTGAACCCAATAGAATCCGCTTTGTTTAGCGATGGGTTGCCAGCCACCATGCTTCTCCCACGGCATCAGCAGGAAAGTTTCCCCGCTTTGAAGTTCTAAGGCTTCCTCACCTACTTGCAAATAGATAGGCCCTTCGGTCACCATAATAAGTTCAAAAAAGGGGTTGGATTTGTGCAGCCCAAAGTGTTCATTCCCTTGTAATTCGGAGATCCATTTCACATCTAGTCGGGTTAAACGAGATAGCAGCAAATATTCCATATGGGCACCTTCAAGTTCTATAGAATAGCATGACGTAATCCAGTCACTTTATATCATACCTTAGTTTTTCATCGTGGCAAGATCACTACAGGAAATTCACATAGACGGATGTTACAAAATAACGTATTATAATGTTATAAACTAACTTAATAATGTTATTTTAAAACATTTCAAAAAAGGGGATGGCACACATGTCCGTGCAACCAAGATTCCACCGCATGTTTAGTGAGCAGGGGAAATGCTTTGATGTTGCGATTGATCATGGCTTTTTTAATGAATTTCAATTTCTAACGGGTATCGAGAATATGAAGGACGCTATTGAAACAATTGTAAATGCGGCTCCCAATTGTATTCAACTTAGCCTAGGTCAAGCCAAACATCTGCAATCCATACCTGGCAGTAATAAACCGGGGCTTGTCCTTCGAACGGATGTTGCCAATATTTATGGGCAGGTGCTGCCGAAGTTTCTATTCAGTGAAGTGATTGATAACGCCATTGAGCAAGCCGTACGAATGGATGCTGTGGCTGTTTGTGTGAATCTCTTGCAACTACCTAATCAGCCGGAACTTCATTATCAGTGCGCGCGCAATGTATCCCTTCTCAAAACAGCATGCGAAAGATACGGTATGCCCCTCATGGTCGAGCCTTTAGTTATGTTAGCCAACGAAGTGAATGGCGGCTATACTGTCGATGGCGATATCAATAAAATTTTACCGCTCGTAAGGCAAGCTGTTGAACTTGGCGCAGATGTAATTAAGGCCGATCCTTGCCATCATGTGGAAGAATACCATCGTGTCATTGAAATCGCATCCGGTACTCCTGTTCTTGTTCGAGGTGGAGGAAGAGCGAGCGATGAGGAAATTATGAGTCGCACGGTGGAACTGATGAAGCAAGGCGCATCTGGTATTGTGTATGGCCGCAATGTCATTCAGCATCCCAATCCTGCTGGCATGACCAAAGCGTTAATGTCCATTGTTCATCATGGAGCAACGGAAGAGCAGGCACTTGCGCTATTAAGCAACTAAGTTACCTAGAGGAGGTCTTCACGCGATGCAAAAGAAAATAATTCGCTTTGGCGTTATCGGCTGTGGTCTCATGGGCAAGGAATTTGCCAGTAGCGCTGCAAGATGGTGTCATCTTACCCATATCGATAGTGAACCCAGAATTGTAGCGGTCTGTGATGCGAATCCGGCAGCGACGGGGTGGTTCCAAGACAATTTAGCTAGTGTGGAAGCAACCTATACGGATTATAAGGAAATGCTTGCTAACCCCACCATCGACGCCATTTATTGTGCGGTTCCCCACAATCTTCATGCTGAAATCTATATCGATATCATTGAGTCGGGTAAACATTTGCTTGGTGAAAAGCCATTCGGTATCGATCAGGCAGCCAATAAGCTGATTATGGAAGCTATTGATCGAAATCCACATGTCATCGTCCGATGCTCATCGGAATTCCCCTTTTTCCCAGGCGTTCAGCAAATTGTGGGATGGGTGGGAGAGAATAAATTCGGCAAAATTATTGAGGTCGAGGCTGGATTCTGGCATTCAAGCGACTTGGATCCCACGAAAACCATCAATTGGAAGAGGCGTATCGCGACGAATGGCGAATATGGTTGTATGGGCGATCTTGGGATGCATGTGCTTCATTTGCCAATGCGCTTTGGCTGGAAACCGAATTCGGTACGAGCGCTGCTGTCCAAAATTGTACGGGAACGTCCCGACGGCAAAGGGGAGATGGTGCCTTGCGAGACGTGGGACAATGCCATATTGGCCTGCGAGGTAGACACCGGTGATCAGCAATTTCCGATGGTCTTGTCGACCAAGCGTATCGCTCCCGGACATGCAAACACGTGGTTTATTCGAATTATGGGCACAGAATTCTCTGCTGAATTTACAACCAAGAATCCAAAGCAAGTTCGTTCATTACCGTACAAAACAGGTGGTGTTCAATCCTGGCACATCACAGATACACCTTATAAATCGGCGTATGAAACTCTTACAGGAGGCATCTTTGAATTCGGTTTCTCGGATTCCATCTTGCAAATGTGGGCTGCTTTCTGTGATGAGTTAACACATCGTAGCAAGATGGCGCAGCCTTTCCATTGCGCAACGCCAGAAGAAGCGGCGTCGAGTCATCATATCTTTACTGCCGCGCTAGAATCCAATAGAACGGGTCAAACCATATCGCTGCATTGGGAGGAATGAATGTGAGCGGACCAGCGGATATCATCGTGGCTGGGCATATTTGCTTGGATATGATACCGACCATGTATGAGTCGCAATCAGACATAGCTGCACTGCTGCTACCAGGCAAACTGATTAACATTGGCCCTGCCGTTATGTCGACAGGAGGCGCGGTTTCGAATACTGGCATTGCGCTTCACCGTCTGGGCAGCCAAGTGAAATTAATGGGTAAGATTGGCGGGGATCCCTTCGGCCAGATCATTCTTACCCTGCTTAGAGGGCAAGATCCTTCGCTCGTCGAAGGGATGATTGTATCGCCGAAGGAGACGAGTTCGTACTCCATTGTGATTTCCCCGCCGAACAGGGACCGTACATTCCTCCACGCGACAGGAGCCAATGATACATTTTCGGCCGCTGATTTGAATCAGGAACAGCTGCAAGGAGCAAGACTATTTCATTTTGGTTATCCACCCCTGATGAAGAAAATGTATGAACATGAAGGGGTTGAACTTCTTAGATTATTGAAGAAAGTCAAAGAGAGCGGCGTAACCGTTTCGCTTGATTTGGCTAAACCGGATCCATCATCCCCTGCTGGCAGGGTAGATTGGCGTGCTATTCTGACACAGGCAATGCCATTTGTTGATGTATGTTTACCTAGCTTCGAGGAACTGGTGTATATGCTCGATCGGGAACTGTTCGATGCGATGGAACAAGAAGCGCCAGAGGGGGATCTGCTATCTTATGCAGACGGTGAATTATTAGCTCGTCTCTCCTCCGAACTCATTGGCATGGGCGCGGCGATTGTGGTCATTAAGCTCGGGGAGCATGGGATCTATGTACGAACAACATCGGATAAGAGGCGATTACCCCAGATGGGACTAGATGCCCCGGAGCAAGATTGGTTGAACTGCGAGATAATTTCCTCCTGTTATGAGGTCGATGTTGTAGGTACGACAGGTGCAGGCGATTGCACGATAGCAGGTTTTCTTTTCGGACTAACCCAAGGCTTAACACTGAGTGAGACGCTGCATTGCGCCGTTGGCGTCGGTGCATGCAATGTTGAACAAGCAGACGCAACGAGTGGAATAACGGAATGGGCAGCGATAAGGGAACGAATGAACAACGGATGGAAGAAACAAGCGATGAAGTTAAACCTGACCAATTGGCATGCGAATGGGGATCAGTTATGGATTGGCCCCCATCATAAGTCTTCGAAAGCGAGCGTGATAAGTGAATGAAGCGAAGTGAGATCAAGATAGCTCAGCAGCGGGCTGAACAGATGTTAAACGCAGCCCACATTCAATTAACTCCGGAAGAGATTGTGCGTATTGAAGTGGCAGACTTTGGGCTGGGACAACTTGAGCGACAAGGGTTAGAACTCATAACCTATATCAATACCGAACGTTATTGTGCGAAGGAATTAGTTCTTTTTCCTAGACAAACATGTCCAGAACACCTGCATCCGCCAATCGCGGATGAGCCAGGTAAACAGGAAACCTTCCGCTGCCGCGGGGGACACGTATATCTCTATGTGGAGGGGGAGCCGACTCCTGTGATTGCTGCTATGATTCCTCCAGGCAGTCAGGAGTATTACACCGTCAGGCATGAAATCGTCTTGTATCCTGGCGAGCAATATACAATTGAACCCGGCATAAAGCATTGGTTCCAGGCTGGCGAACAGGGGGCAATCATTTCTGAATTTTCAAGTACGAGTCGGGATGAGTTCGATATTTTCACAGATGCCCATATCCAACGGATGCCTGTTATTCACGAGGATGAATAGGTGAATTCCTATGAACTTATATGGAAGAGAATGGTCACGGAGAGAGTTAGAAGCGCGAGTAGGCAAGATTGAACAAATAGCTGGCATCAAACGGTTCGTTAGCGTAGAGGGTAAAGAAGCAGGCGTGGAACATATCCAGGTGCGCACAGGCGCTGGCTTGAGTTATCACGTAACCCCTTCCAAGGGCCTAGACATTTCATTGGCTGAGTATCATGGTGTGCCGATTAGCTGGCAATCGCCCAATGGGAATGTCCATCCTGCGTTCTATGAGGCGGAAGGTAATCATTGGCTTCGGACTGCATCGGGCGGACTCCTCATGACATGTGGTCTTATGCAAGTAGGGGCTAGTTGTGATGACGAGGGTGAGCATCTAGGACTTCATGGACGCTATCACCATACACCAGCAGAAGAAGTATGTGCACGAAGCAGCTGGCAGGAAGACGAGATGGATCTATGTATTACCGGTCTAATTAACGAAACGTCGATATTCGGTGGATGGCTGCAATTATCAAGGGAAATAAGCAGCCGGGTTGGTGAAAATTCAATTCTCATTAAGGATACCGTTCGGAATATGGGGTTTTCCCCTTGCCCGCACATGATTTTATATCATTTCAACTTTGGGTTTCCGTTACTTATGGAAGAGACACACGTTCACTTTAATAGCGATAAGGTGAGCCCGCGTGAGTCCCATACTTCCATTCAGGCGGGGGTAGAGCAAGCGTGGCAATCTCCTGATGCTGCTTCCCATGAACAGGTTTATTATCATGTGACTTCGAATCATCCTTCCGTGCAGATTACGAATCCGAGATTCCCACTGAACGGAGGAACGACGAGGTTTCAAGCGTCCCTCGAATGGTCATCGCAAACGCTTCCTAGGCTTGTCCAGTGGAACATGCCAGGCGCAGGCACGCATGTGCTCGGCATAGAGCCTGCCAATTGTCATGTTGGTGGACGCCAAGAAGAACGTGAACAAGGGAATTTGGTTTATCTGGCACCAGGTGAAACAGTCCATTATGAAATTAGGTTGAACCTCAGTTAAATGACTGGGATAATGAAGCTAAGATACATTTACGGAGGTTCACCATGATTACGAATCAGATAAACGGGCGGCAACAACAAATCCTTGATCGCATGGCGCTTGATGGAGAGATTAGAATTGCTGAATTGAAAGAAATGTTCGATGTCACGGAAATGACCATACGTCGTGATATCGAGAAGCTTGAGACCATGGGGCTGCTTAGGCGTACCTTCGGTGGTGCTATCCTCATCGGCAAGGATATTGCTCTGCAGGATCGCACAGGCGTTATGATGGAAGAGAAAATGAGAATGGGTCTCCGCGCGGCACAACTTATTGAAGCGGGTGAGTCCATTTTCCTCGATGGCGGCTCAACGACGCTTCAAGTTGCCAGATATTTAACACCAGCGATGCCAATCACTGTGGTTACCAATGCGCTGAACATTGCTGTTGAGCTGCAAGGCAAGCAGATTACGACCATAGTCGTTGGAGGCATGCTGTTGGATAAAACATCAACGCTGGTCGGACCTGTGGCATCCGTTGCTCTTGCCAAAATGGCATTTGACCGCGTCTTTATAGGAACAACGGGGTTCACGACGAAGCATGGGTTCAGCAATTCCAATATGCACGAAGCTGAAATCAAGAGACTTGTCATCGAACAAGCGTCCGAGGTAAACGTCATGATGGATCATACGAAGTATGGCGTGCGTGATTTATTCTCGTTTGCCGATATAAGTGCTGTTCATCGTATCATTTCAGATAACCCACCCCAAGGTGAACTTCTTACGATTGTGGAGGAAGCATCTGTCGAAATGCTCGTTTGTTCATAGCAAAATATTGTAATTCCAATAGCGTTTAATTGACTGCCCTGTAGTCATTTGAACGCTTTTTTGTGTTCTGTAAACACACTTTCCCGAGCCATAGCGTAATTATCGAAGCTATCGGCATGAATCGCAGCTCATTCGCAGGCAAGAAAGTCATTTTTCGAAGAGAAAGACACTTTTCGAAATATACATTCGGTCCTCAACTATCTACAGTAAAGGTATCACTAACGCAATCATCACAGGCACTCTAGCAAGAAGGGGCAGATACATGAGAACTTTTAAAAAGAACTTCAGTTTAACCTTATTGGCTTTTCCGGGCATCGCGCTACTGTTTATTTTTGATTATGTGCCACTCTACGGATTATTGCTTCCTTTCAAGGATTACAAATATGATCTGGGGATTTGGAACAGCCCGTGGGTAGGCTTGGACAATTTTCAATTTCTATTTAAGGGCGATGTCTTACAACGCGTGCTGAGGAACACACTCCTCTACAATCTGGCGTTCATTACGTTAGGCACCATGATTTCAGTCACTTTTGCATTAATGCTTCGGGAGGTCAGTAAGCGGTTTGTGAAGGTGTATCAGACCGTTTTGTTCATTCCTTATTTCATCTCATGGGTCGTCGCTGGGTTTGCCTTCCGGGCGCTCTTGGATATGGATTATGGTGTGTTTAATAAGGGATTGGAGATGCTCGGCATAGCGCCTGTTATGTGGTATAACGAGCCGAAGTTTTGGCCTTTTATTCTTATTATTGGTGCGGTATGGAAGGGGCTTGGGTACGGTGCGGTCATCTATTATGCAGCACTGATGGGCGTCGATGCGGAGTACTATGAAGCGGCCAAAATAGATGGGGCAGGCAAGCTGCGTCAGGCCATTTCGATCTCGATTCCCATGATTAAACCGATTATTATCATGATGGTTATCTTGCAAATTGGAAAAATTTTCTACAGTGACTTCGGATTATTTTATAACGTAACCCTGAATTCATCCGCTCTGTATACAACAACAGATGTCATCGACACGTTCGTGTATCGGTCGTTAGTCGATATGGGTGATATTGGTATGGCTGGTGCTGCGGGCTTCTTCCAATCTACGGTTGGTTTCATGTTGGTCCTGTTGACGAATTTTATCGTGAAAAAAATTAATCGTGAAAATTCATTATTTTAAGGAGAATGTCCTATGATGACACCACGGATTGCTAACACTCGTTCACCATTGATGCTCAGTACATGGATTATTCATGGCATTTTTATACTAGTCTGTGTCGCTTGCTTGTATCCCTTTCTAGTTATAATAGGCACCTCCTTTCAAAATGAAAGTGATATTATGACGTATGGATATTCTATTCTGCCAAAGAAGATCGATTTAACTGCGTATCGTGTGATTCTCCATGATCCTGCTGTCTTGCTGAATGCGTATATGGTGACGATTTATACAACGCTGATTGGGACTGTGGCAGGGCTGTGGATTACCACAAGCTTCGCATACACGATTTCTAGGAAAGATTATGCGTATCGGAAGGGGCTTTCCTTCTATGTATTTTTTACCATGTTGTTCCAAGGTGGGCTAGTTCCTTCTTATATATTGATGGTGAGTTGGCTGGACTTGAAAAATAACCTCTTGGCGCTGATTCTTCCATTCCTCATCACAGGTTGGCATGTGTTGTTAATGAGAGGCTTCTTACAAACACTTCCAGATGCATTATTTGAATCGGCCAAAATCGATGGCGCAAGCGAACTTACCATTTTCACGCGTATCGTCATTCCCCTTAGTAAACCGGCGTTGGCGACACTTGGCTTATTCCTGGTCTTGCAGTATTGGAATGACTGGTGGTTAACCCTGTTGTACATTGACCACGAGAATAAGATGAAACTGCAATATCTGCTTATTCGCGTCTTGCGCAATATGGAGTTCCTTAACAGCGCCGAAGCGATGCAATATGGTCTAGTTAAGCCGGGACAACAAGTACCGAGTCTAGCTGCGCGGATGGCGATGTGTATTCTTGCAGCAGGCCCGATGCTGGTCATATTTCCATTCTTTCAGCGTTATTTCGTTCAGGGGTTGACGGTTGGATCTGTAAAAGGGTAGCGAATACAAGTAAGTCCAGCGCATGGATCTTTCGTCCTGTGTCTGTTATATATAAATGAACATCATATTCTTAGGGAGGTATGTTTGTGAGCAGGGGAAATAAAAAGACAAAGCAAGTGGTAGGCGGCGTGGTATCGATGGGGTTAGTGGTTTCCGTGGTACTTAGCGGGTGCAGTACAGATAAGAAAGATGAGCCAACTGTCACGGGCAGCTCCTCAGCGGTTCCCAATGCGACTACAGCAGTCGAGCCAACCAAAGAGTTGGTGAACCTTAGTTGGTACATGCGTAAACCGATTGATACGATGAAGGATCAAGAGGCGATTGAAGCGGAAGCGAATAAAACGATTAAAAGCGCTGTAAACGCGAATGTGCACTTTAACTTTATTGACGGAGCAAGCTGGGAAGACAAAATGAAGCTGATGTCAGCTTCCGGTGAACCATACGATCTTGTATTTACCTCCAACTGGACGAATGCGATCGACACCAATGTGCAAAAAGGTGCGTTCCTGCCACTGGACGATCTTCTGAAGAAATATGGGCAGGATATTCTTGCAAAAGTGGATAAACGTGCTTGGAAGTCGGTTACGTATAATGGCAAGATTATGGCTGTACCAGGTCAGGGACCTTTTACCACGCCGAATGGCATTGTGTTCAAAAAAGATTTGGTGACGAAGTACAATCTGGATTATAAGAAAATAAAGAATTTGCAGGATCTTGAGCCCTATTTAGAAATGATTAAGAAGAATGAGCCTACAATAACGCCATTGCTGGTCACGAAAACAGTTTCTGCGCCAGGTGACTTTATTGCAGACCATACCAATGTAACCAAAGGGATCCGATATGATGAAAAGGCGAACCAATTGGTCTTGGAAACGGACATTCCCCAATTCGTCAACAACTATCGCACGATGCACGATTACTATGTGAAAGGTTATGTAGCCAAAGATGCGGCAATCAAAACGGATTTCACTGCAGAAGCCAAGTCCGGGAAATATGCGGTCATGCGTGATTCCGGTGGTTATACGGAGGATGGTTCGAAATCCACGGCGTTGTTTGGGTTCCCAACAGTAGAATCGCTTGCATTTTATCCCATCATAGCAACAAGTAATATGGTAGGGGCGGCAACCGCCATCTCCAAAACATCCAAAAATCCGGAAAGAGCCATGGAACTGCTCAATTTGGTCTGGAAAGACAAGAAGCTTTCCAACACGTTGGCTTATGGGCTAGAAGGAAAGAACTATACGGTTAAATCCGGTGCTGGCACAGATGCCATGTCTGTAGATGCGAAGAGCGGAGCAGAACAAACCTGGGCCATCTGGCATAACTGGCTGGGGCCGCTGTGGGATCAATGGGATTCGGGCTGGAACTCAAAGGCATCCCTAGAGCAAATGCAAAAAAACAATAATGAAGCCAAAACATCGTCGATCCTTGGATTTCTTTTTAATGGGGAAGTCGTAAAATCCGAAATAGCTCAAGTCAATGCGGTATATGCGGAACTGCAACCCATTTTATATTCCGGCGCGATGCCTGATTATGATAAGTTCTTGGGCGATATGAAGCAGCGGTTGAAAGATGCTGGCTTAGAGAAAATTAAAGCTGAAGCTCAGAAGCAGCTCGACGCTTGGAAAGCGCAAAATAAGTAATTAAACAATTGGAACCGGGCTACTTTGTTACTCGGTTCCAATTTCATATGGCAACCAACAGATATAGGGGGACATGACGAGAAGATATTGGAAGCGCATTCATTATATTATTAAAGGGAGCGTGATCATTGATGAACAAGAGAAGATGGGCCGCTGGGGCGATCATCTATGCTTGCATGCTAATGGTACTTGTATTCATGCTACAATCCCCTACCGCGAAAGCGGAGGATGTTCCGGTAGGGGTAGGCTATCTGGTTGACGAGAGTTTTTCCTTTCCCAATAACAACACGATGGACGTTTTGCCTTCTAGTTGGGATGTCCGCAAGGCGGGGGGCAGTCTGTCCTCTTCCTATCTGAACTGGTTCAAAATCAGTGATACGAATGCAACGTTGCCTGTCTCGATACGCCGGGAGTTCATCCAACAAAATGACGGTGTTATTACAATGGAGTATCGCTTTAAGCTATCTGCGATGATGGATGGCGTTAAATGGCAGCTCAGTAGTAACGATACTGAGGCTGTCAGCATCGTGACGGGAAATGGTGAGCTTCGTCTGGAAACCTCGGGCGGTACGATTCAGACCTTGCAATCCTATACGGCGAATACAGAGTATGGTGTGAAAGTCATTGCAAATATCAGCGCAAATACGACGGATGTGTTTATTAATGGTGATCTTAAAACCTCCAATGCAGGCTTCAAGCATGTTGTCACCAGTCTCGATCATGTGCAGATTCAGACAGGTGCGTCTTCGAAAGGCGATATGTTCCTGGCTCCTGTTAAAATCCACAAGGGATACGCGGTCAATGAAAGATTCATTTCCCTGATGCCGGGATTTCTGCCTGAAGACTGGCAGATCGCTTCTGCTGGCGGAACTGTAGCGGTCGAGGAAATGAAGAGCGCAGTGCGTCCCGATGTATTTAGTCTGAAAATGAATGCGGCTGGAGCCACTGGTGAGATGAGTCTTAAGAAAAATGTGTCTTCCACTTCGGCGAATACCGTCTTTGCCTACAAGATGCTTATTCCGCAAAAGCAGGACGGCTATTCAGCAGAGGTCTTGAGTGGCAGCACGGCGGCGATGAAGCTGATAACCGCGAATGGTAAACTCAATTACATCAATGATGTAGGCCAGCCGGTCCCCTTTTATGATTACAAGGCAAATCTGTGGTATGAAATTAAAGTGAAGTTGGATATGGCCAATGCAACAGCAGACCTTTATGTCAATGGGAAACGGCAAGCACAAGGGGTACCATTCTCAGCTGCCACGGCAAGTCTAGACGGAATTGCATTTAAGGCATCGGCAACAACGCAAGGTGTGATATGGCTCGATGATATTCTCGTATTTGAAGATTTGGCGCTTCCAGCGGATTATGTACCTGCTCCGACTCCTGCGGTCTCGACAGATCAGGCTATAGGCATTCAGAGCTGTCCCATCTGGCGGGAAGGCAACCATCTCGGTTGGGATACCATAACGCCTTACTCGGATCGGGAACCGTATTTGGGATACTATGACGAGGGGAACCCAGAGACGGCTGATTGGGAGAATAAATGGTTGGCTGAACACGGTGTTGATTTCCAAATCTCATGCTGGTTTAGACCCTCTTATGGGGAAGGCGTTCCAGTCAAAGAGCCTTATCTGCATAACTCGCTTCATGATGGGTATTTCAATGCCCAATATAGCGATCAAACAAAGTTTGCTATTATGTGGGAGAATGCAGCATCCAAAGTGAAGGATAGTCAAGATTTCCGTACGAACATCGTGCCATACTGGATCGAGTATTATTTCAAAGATCCGCGTTATATGGTGATTGATAATAAACCGGTGATCTCTATCTATAGCCTTACCGGACTCAAAAGGGATTTCGGCGGTACCTTGGCAGGCGTCAAGGCGGAGATGGATTATTTGCGAAATGAAGTCAAGGCGCTTGGATTTGATGACATCATTCTCTTGACGACTACTTCCGCATCGGATGTAACGTCCATGAGTGATCGCAAACTGGCTGGATTCGATGCCGTCTATGCCTATTCTTGGGGCAGTGTTGGCGGGCATGCAGACGTTCAGAAATCCTACATGATTGCACAACGCGATACAGGCATTATCGATGCGCTGCCCATGCTCAGCATGGGAAGAGATGATGTGGCTTGGGGAGGAAATGCCGGTTACTACACCACGCCTTCGGAGTTCCAATCTGTTGTACAGTGGACCAAGGATACCTTGCAACCATCGTTGCCAGCGGGTAACTTAGGCAAGAAGATGGTGATGTTGGATAATTGGAATGAGTTAGGGGAAGGGCATTTCATTATGCCTGCAGGCTTAGCGGGGTTTGGCTACCTGGATGCGATTAGCCATGTATTCACAAACGGTACTGCGCATTCGGATGTACAGCCAACGCAAGCCCAGAAGGATAGGATCAACATCTTGCATCCGCCAGGGAGAGTATTGCCATTAAAGAACCCAGCACCTCCAGCGCTTACAGACCAATACGGGTTGTTCTGGGGGTTCGATACCAATGGCGATCCTGAAGGTTGGCGTGTGGAGAAACAGGTCATCAACGCTGGGGTGAGCGACGGCGCTTTCTCTGGCACAGCGAACAATATCGATCCTGGCCTTATGTCTGCTGACAACTTGAATATTCAAGCTGCTGCGCATCCCTATCTGAAAATCAGAATGAAGAGTACGACGGGGTCTTCAGGTCAGGTGTTCTTTATTACCAATGAGGATACGACTTGGAACGAGGTCAAGTCCATTAGCTTCTATGTGGAACGCAATGAAACTGGGTATACCGAATATGTGGTGGATATGTGGAAGATTGCCAAATGGGAAGGGATCATTCGGCAAATTCGATTCGATCCTATGACAGTTCCTGGAGATTTCAGCATAGATGCCATTGGGGTCGTTTACTCACCAGATGCAGGAATCAATGTGAAAATCGACGGCAAGAAAGCTCAGTTTTATGAAAAACCAGTAATGGCTAATCAAACTGTCATGGTACCAGCGGGGGAGATGCTCAAGCTAATCGGTGCCAGCACAGAATGGGAGGCATCGACGCAAACGTTAATTGGTGTGAAAGACAATCAGGTATACAGACTCAAGGTTGGTGATCAGACGGCTTACAAAGATAGCCAAACTATCTTGCTGGAGCGTGCGCCAGAACTGCAGCCATCGGGCGAGCTTTTAATCCCCGTGCATTTCTTCAACCAAGCTTTCGGGTATGTTGTGAATTGGGATTCGAATGCTCAGAGCGTCGATATGTATACCACATCTAAGATTTGGGATTTTACCACCTTGGAGGGGTGGACGACGAACAATCAAGTGACAGGAGGTCAGACAGCAGGGGGAATCTATCAAGCAACCTCAACGGGTAGTAGCCCTGAGCTCATATCGCCAGACAACATCAATTTCGCTGCTTCAGCGATTAAGCGGGTTAAGATCAAGCTCAGGAACGACACAAGCGGGAATGAAGCCCAAATATACTTCAGGACGACGGCATCTTCCGAATGGAACCCACTAAATAAACTAACGACATTCGTGCTGCCGAATGATCCGAACATCAGGGAATATGTGTGGGACCCTAGTAATCATCCGGCTTGGACGGGTACGATCAAACAAATCAAAGTCATACCGACGAATGCCCAAGGAGAATTTGGCATTGATGCCATCACGCTGGATACGGCGGCAAGCGTAGCTGTGAAGGGAGATAACATTATTGCTAATCCCGGTATGGAAGCGGAGATTGTTCCAAACGGATGGGAAACGATAAGGGAACTGGACACGGAGCAGTATCATAGCGGACACCAATCTCTGCAAGTTACGAAGACCAACCAATACGGCAGTGTTCAGTTTCCCGTGAATATCGAGATAGGGAAGGAATACGAGTATTCCGCGTGGGTGAAACTGCAAGCCAATTTGACACCTGGCAAAGTGCTAAGGATTGCTCTCTCCTATAGATTAGATGGCGTAGTGAAACAGCAAATTCTAAACTCCAGTCCTATTCTGAGCAGTACGGAGTGGAAACAGGTGACGGGCACGCATACCATCAACGAGACAGGCAACGTTACGAATGTCACGATGTATGTGTTTACAGACGCGCCAGCTGAGAATGACATGTATTATTTGGATGATGTAGAGGTAAGGCCAATCACGTATAAGGAATCACCTGCATGGGTATATGTGACAGATATGAGCCTGAATCCAAGTTCTACGACTGTTATGGAAGGGAAAACCAAAACGTTGCTGCCTTTCATTCAGCCTGTTGATGCGTTTAATAAAGAGGTTGTCTGGTATTCGGATCGTCAGGAAGTTGCCACTGTTGACGTGAATGGAGCTGTATATGGTCGAAGTTTGGGTGTCGCTCAAATTACGGCAATCACGTTGGATAGTGGCAAAATAGCAACCAGTACCGTGACCGTTGTTGAAAGAACGAACGAAATCGTCACGATAACAGTGAAGCCTGACGGCACAGGGGATTATATCTCACCGAAGCTGGCGAACGACAGTATTAAGGATAGCAGCGCTGAGAAACAATATGTGATTGAGATTTATCCAGGCGTGTATACGGAGAAGAATTGGGTCGTGAAGCCCTATGTGACGCTTCGAGGCACAGATCGGGATCTAGTATGGCTCAAGGGAGAGAACAGCCCATCGGCTACGAATAGTGAAATTACCGAACAATCAACCTTGTGGTTGCAAGGAACGGCTAATCTAGAGAACCTGAAGATTACAGCCAAAAATATGAGATATCCACTTCATAGCGAGGAATCAGGTCGAAATAAAGATGCCATCCATGTGATCAAGAATGTCTACATTGAGCATTATGGGAATCTGGAAGCGGTCGACTATCGGAAGAATTGGATAGCAGCGCATCCGGGGGTGACACCTCCAGCGGATTTAGATCCCGCTCAAGTCTGGGGAGGAAGCAGCGGGAATGGTTCCCATGCTTGGGGGTACGGTTCAGCGAGCGGTGTAGTCGAAACATTCTACGATAGTACCTTTGTTTCTAAGGCTACCGGCTGGTATGTGCATAATCGTGAGGATTTTACTAAACCTCAAATAAATATCATTAATAACAGCCAAGTTGTTTCAACGGTAACGTCAAACCCGATTGTTATACAATCCTTGGGAAGCGGAACAGAGGATGAAGTGATTTTCAATAACAGTGAATTCACAGGCACCTATTTGCTTCAAAATGATTCGCCATGGATCACGCAAAAACCGGAAAATCAATATGCGAATCACGCGGACTATAACGTAACGTTCAATCACAGTACACCGATCGGTTATGTTGATGGTCACAGAGGGAGAGCACTTGCGCTGTTTAGTTCATCCACGGGAAGCAGCTCCAATGTGAAGGTGAGCGGGAGTGCCGTGTCAGATATTCTAGGCGCTTATACCACTCGTGATGGTGGAGGGGGCCTGAAGGGGTACTTATACGGCTACTGGGATATCTCGGGTATTAAAGTTGGTGCTAGTTCCAATATCCAAGTGAATAATACGCTGGGTAGAAGGCTTGGGGACGGTACAGTGAATCCGAAAACCTTACAAGTACTTTTTGAAAATGGCACGACTAAAACCATCCTGTTTAATGAGAATTATACGGAACAGACCAACGCTTACATCATCAATGTCATTAATAGCGTGTTGGGTACTTCAGGCTATGCGGTAGAATATAACGTCACCGGGAACGAATATTATCCCCAAGTGCCGGATAAACAAATGACGCTGGAGAACCATACGCAGATGGGCATTCCGCGGTTTGCCGCTGTATCTTTTGATACGGATTCAACGACAGTGCGCCTGATGACACCTGGTGATTCTGCGGAGAGCTTCATCGGCATTGCACTAGAGCCCATTGCACCAGGACAGTCAGGAAGAGTATTGACGGAAGGCATCATGAGAAAGGATCAATTATATGGATTTGCGGGAAGTATCAATGTAGGAACCAAAATCTCGATTGGAACCCAGGCTGGCAGCTTGCTAGGGAATGCGAACAAACCTGCCTTACTAACGGGCGTTTTGACGGATTGGGCTTCTTTTAAAGGAAATACCAGTTGGACTGAAGTTACTGAAGTAATCCTGAACAAGGCTTCGCTGAGCTTAACCTTGGGTCAATCAGAAGCACTCGTTGTGACCGTGCTGCCGTCGGATGCGAGCAATGCGGTAACGTGGAGCTCGGATCATCCGAATGTGGCGACGGTAGATGCGACGGGAACTGTGCATGCAATTAGTTCCGGTACAGCTACGATCACAGTGATAGCTTCTAAGGGCGGGAAATCGGCAACGGCTGTTGTGACGGTGCTTGCTCCGAATCTAGGCAGCAACTTGATTAACGACGCGGGTATGGAGGGGGCAACGCCGCTTTATACCGGTTGGGAAATTGTGAGAGCTATGAGTACAATCCAAGCTCATAGCGGAAGCCAGTCGTTAAAGATTACCAAGACGAACGCTTTTGGAAGCATCAACTTTCCTGCCAATATCCTGAAGGGAAATGCGTACTATTATTCGGCTTGGGCCAAATTGGCGCCTGAATCCACAACGGGTGTGGTGCTGCGGTTAGGTCTGACGTACAAGGTAGATGGCGTAACGAAGCAAAAAATAATCCTAACAAGTCAACCCTTAAGTGCCTCGTCTTGGATGCATCTAGAAGGTATGTATACCCTTCAAGAGACAGGAAATGTTACGAATATGGCTATGTACATGTTCACGGATTTACCTTCGGGATTGGATTCCTATTATCTAGACGATGTGGAAGTTCGACCGGTTGTCACGGATTCGACTGCACCGGTAACGACATCGCCGTTAGTGGTGCAGCTTCAAGATAGTAACGGCAATCCGCTCAGTGGAGGCATCGTGACATACTATGATGGGGGATGGAAGGATTTCGGTGTGACGGGCACCGACGGCAAAGTAAGCCTTAACCTCCCTGCTAATAACTATACGTTTAGCATGACCTACGAAGGAACGTATAAAGAGCAAGTGCAGCATACAGGAACGAACGGCGTGGTAGCCTTTCAGACAGTCAAGGTGAAGGCACAGTTGAAGAATAGCCAAGGACAGCTAATGGACGGCGGCACTGTGAGCTATTATGCAGGAAGTTGGCTGTCGATGGGGGGGACCGTTAGCGGCGAAGCCAGCAAGGAGTTGTTGCCTGGTTCCTATACCTTTGCCATGACCTATGAAGGGACGTATAAGGAGCAAGTGCAGAACGTAGGTCTTGATCCCGTAGTTGCCTTCCAGACGGTTAATGTGAAGGCACAGCTGAAGGATAGCCAGGGGAATCTGATCGACAGTGGCCATGTAAGTTACTATGCGGGCAGCTGGCGGACCACGGGAAGTACCGTTGGCGGCGAAGTCAGCAAGGAGCTGTTGCCTGGTTCCTACACCTTTAGCATTGCCTATGAAGGGACGTATAAGGAGCAAGTACAGAACGTAGGTATTGATCCCTTAGTTGCCTTCCAAACGATTAAAGTGAAGGTTCAATTGAAGGATAGCCAGGGCAATCTGATTGATGGCGGCATTGTGAGCTATTATGCGGGCAGCTGGTTGACCGTAGGAACTACAACAGGTGGTGAGATCAGCAAGGAATTATTGCCTGGTACGTATACGTTCGGGATAACCTATGGCGGCATTTATAAAGAAATCGTTGCGGTAATTACAACAAATCCAACAGTCATATTTGAGATGTAAGCTTGCGAGGACGACTAAACGAAGGTCTCCGGATCTTCGTTTTGTTTTCCTTATACAGCAATTTATAAGGGAGGCTACTAGCCATGACAACAACAATTCAAGCTATCGTATTTGAACGTGTAAACGAGGTGGGTTTCGGTACCTTTACGCTGCCTGAAATGAATGAGAATCAAATGCTTGTGAAAACACGCTATACCTTTGTTTCAAGTGGAACGGAAACGCGCGTCTTAGGAGGGTACTATGGCGCTGCTGACAAATTTCCACTTATTCCAGGCTACACGGCTGTTGGTGAGGTGGTTAGCGTGGGTGGAAATGTAAAGGGGTACCGCGTTGGTGACCTGCTGAGCTACAATCCGCAAACGAACCTGAAAGAGATCAATTCGCAATGGGGAGGGCAGGCGAGTATGCATCTGGTTGGCGTGGAAGAAAAGCCAATGCTGCTGCCCAGAGGATCAGATCCCTTGGACTATGTCGTGAGCCCTGTGGCGGCGATCAGCTTGCGAGGCGTCATGGCAGCACAACCACAACGTGATGAATGCGCAGTGGTCATCGGACAAGGGGTCATTGGGGCTTTCTCTGCGGGCTTTCTTGTCAACAAAGGCTGTCGGGTGATCGCTGTTGATCTGTCTGAATCTAGGCTTCAGCGTTCCTTGAGCTACGGTGTTCACGCTTGTGTTCAGGCTTCAGATCCTGATGCCTTAGAACGAATACTTGCCTATTGTGATGGTGGGGCCAACATTGTGGTGGAAGCTTCAGGCTCCACACATGGCGTAGCGCTTGCTCATAAGCTAATTCGGAGAACGCCAAATGTGTTTCGGGATCCGAAAACCTATTACGTAAACCCTATTTCAGGTATTGTCGGTCATTGGCCGCGTATCGTCTATCAAGCCACCTACATAGACAAACTTAGCCTTGACCCCAGAGTTGATTTGCAGTCGGAAGGTGTTCTCCTTCTCATGCCTGGGGACCGAGGAAATGAAGATCGATTGAATGCGATTGAAGCGATTCGAAGTAAAGCGATTGATCCTCGGCTTTATATCGATCGCGTCGTCCCTTATACAGAAGCGCCGGCAGCCTACGAACAATTGCGTTTACACCCGAATGAGGTCTTCTCAGTTGTATTTGATTGGACTTAATAACGAATAAAGACCGAACAAGGTACCCTGTGATGTGGTACCTTGTTCGGTCTTTTATGTTCTGTTTTAGAATTCCAAATCGTTCTTTGAATGTATTAATTGCTTTACATTGCTTTTTAACGCGTATTCTTTAGGAGTTACACCAAAATGTTTTTTAAATAAACTAAAGAAATACGTTTCATTTATAACGCCTATTTTTTCTACAATTTCGCGCACGCTGATGTTATTTTCACTGAGTAATTGGGCTGCTTTCGCGAGTCTTGTTTCATTAATATAGTCAGAAACAGATACTTGCTTGGCCTCTTTGAATAGATTGCCTAGACGTCGCTGCGATATTTTCATCATGGTTGCGATGGATGCCAAACAGAGGGAAGGATCATGATAGTGGGTCTCAATGTAATCAGATACGGTATCTACGACATAATGATTTAACTTTTTCGCTGGCTCCCCTGGCATGGTTTGCAAGGAATCTTTCAGCGCGTCCATGATCGTTTCATAGATGCTGTCTAACGTCTCTTTCTCCATTAGCTGAAGCGAAAAACTAGATAGATCGATCATCAAAGAGGGCATAGCTGGTTCTGAGCTTGATTCTAATGTTTTTTTCACCGTTTCTAAGAGCCGGAAGGTCGAAGCTAACGCATTATAATAGTTGAGTTGGCGAATTTCATGGAATATCAGCTTCATCGTGTCATCAATTGCAGTTAAGTCCCGTTTGCGGAGCGCGTCTTGCAAGTTTTCTTCTAACTTCTTTGCATATCCTGTTTTGGCGTTGTTTTCATGTAGAAGTAACACTGTAGCATCCAGAATGGCATGATGACCATAATGAAAACGATATACCGTTTGATCCAGCGATTTGTTATAGAGATTATGTAAGGATTCGATCGTAGTAGATAAAGGGCTGATGGACGCCGTAAATGTAATTTTATAAAACTGACCGACGTATTGTTGGGCCTCTTGAATCAGGGATGTCACAGTGGATTCAACATGTTCAGCCGCCTGGGGAATGCTCAGAATGAGGACAACATGGTCATCCTTTAAGTCTAAGCCTTCATTTATATACGTTCGAGAAATACATTCCGAGGCAATGTTGATCATCGCATAGCGTATGGTTTCTTTATCTTTGGAAGAAAATCTTTGCTGGAAATCCTTGTAGTTGTCTATTTTTAAAAGTAAAACGGCATAAGATGTGTCCAGTGGCAAGGCTATCTTCATTTCCTGAAAGATGCTTGCCAGCTCCGCAGTATCCAACTTCAAATTTTCCGTAAGGATACGGTTTAACCAGTAATGCTTCATCACATCTCCGTACTGGTAGAGCTGTTTATCATAAAGCTTCAGCTTTTCCATGGATTGCTTATAAACGTAATCTAAATAGGAGATTTCATCGCCTTTTCCTCTTTGTTGAAAGGGATGAAGGCGATTGGATGAAATCGTTTGCACCAAATTGCCGATAGGACTATAGATTTTACGGGAAATACTGACAGAAATAACAATAGCCATGACAAGAAATATGAGTGTAATGAAGATAATGCTCGTCTTAAAGCCCTGGATATACCCGTATACTTCAAGGGTTGGTTGGATCTTCAATAACGTCATGTTAATGCTATCGATATATAAGTAAGTAACTAAATATTGCGTGTCCATGTATTTGCTTTTGAACGAACTTTCGGATTCTGCCGACAAAGTTTCTTGCGTGTGACGTTTAACCTCATCCTTTAACCATGTCAGTTTGGCGGGATCTTCTTGGTTGTCATCCTCATTAATGTAGTTTCCATTCGAATCAAGGATATAAATATTATTTCCCTTCTGGCGATCAACCATATTGATTTGCTTAATGTTGCCCAGCAGCCATTCCGGTTTCACATTAATAACCACAGCGCCATTCGGATTTTCGATCTTCGTGGCCGTCTCATACATAAAATAGGAAAGAACGCGTTCACTTTTGTTACCGCCATTTACGACTTTGTGAATATCGCGAAATATCGGTTTTAATTTGGGAAGGATTTGATCTGATTTAAACAACGCTAACACTTGCGGATCATCAAAGAAAATGGGCGAGCCCGCATTATAGAATTGATTAAGATTACGGTTATATACACTGATGGAGTGAATATAGGGGTAGGAGGAGTTTAGTGAATTCACGACGTTATTTATGCGCGTGATGACATCAACCATATTCTCCTGCTCCGCATACATAATGGAGGTAATATCGTTATTTATATACAGGGACTGCGTGAGTCGGCTTATGGTTTCATTCATGAGGTTCGTATTGTATTTGACTTGAAGCAATATTTTTTTGCTGTTGTCGGATTCCTTGCTGATCATTAAGCTTTGTGCATTCCAATAAATGATGACGGACAGAATGCCAACGATGAGTAGTACGGACGCGCTGATCCACATGACGATTTTCAAAAGAAAGCTTTTCGAGGCAAACGAGGTGTTTAATTTCATGAATGATCTTACTCCTTCCATGCCTTGTAGAAGTGAGAATACCTTAAACAAAAGTAAAAGTAAATAATATTAGCGAATCTCATAGTAATGAACATAAATCATATAGTTCTTGGGTACAAATTCTCCATCGCTTTACTACAATTTTTAGAAGTATCGGCGTAATTTGTAGTATACAATCCAGCGTGAATTCGCTATGTTTAAGCTAACGAGTATACGGCTAATGAGATTGCTCACCCTGCTCGTAATTCACGTGGAGATGAATGAGATATGGAGATCATACAGCTTCGAAATCGTTTAACACAAGTCCGAAATAAGCTGCGTTCTGGGCAATTAACGTTGGGTTTCATTGGTGGGTCTATTACCGCAGACAGCGGAGTGATGGCGAATTGGCCGGAGCCAGTCGCGCGTTGGTTCGTTGAAACATTTCCTCAGGCACGTATCACAGTAGAGAATGCGGCAATTGGTGCGACAGGCAGCGATTTGGCTGTTTTTCGTGCAGAGCGGGACTTAATCAATCATCAATGTGATCTGATTTTCATTGAATTTGCCGTTAATGACTACCTTACACCGTCTGAACAGCGGATGAGGGCAAGAGAAGGATTAATCCGCAAGCTCTTGGCAGATGGCCGAAGTGAGCTCCTATTCATTTATACCTACAGTCAGAGAATGTACGAGGACATGTCTCAGGGAAAAGTTCCTGCCAGCATCGCTGAATTTGAAGAGCTAGCTGAGCATTATAGCATTAGTACGGTTTGGGTCGGGCTGTATGCTTGGCAGGAAGTGAAGAGGGGCCGAATGACTTGGGACGAGTGGCTGCCGGATGGGCTGCATCCTACGCATCGGGGGAGTCTCAGTTATGGACAATGTGTGATCGACTATTTGACCAAAGATTTGTTGGTGGCTCCAGAGGCTGCTCTTGGCGACGGTAAGCGTGACAGTTCTGCGCCGCTCGCAGCGCCGCTTAACAGCAATCATTGGGGAGATGTGCATACGCTCTCCTTTGATGAGGTTCAGTTGGAAGGACCTTGGCTGATTAGACGGGCAACGGCTCACATGCCTAGAGTAGATCAAATCTTATGTACATCTGCAATCGGGGCGAAGCTATCCTTTTCTTTTACAGGCAAGGGGTTGGCTCTAGCCTTCGATTATGGCAAAAAATCAGCTGAATTCACGTATAGGCTTGATGGAGGTTCACCTATCACGACGTGTCGGGATCGGCCGAACTGGTGCGGAGATAGCGGCTGGTTTCGCATCTACTGGATCGCGGATGATCTGGAGGACGGGCCGCATCATATGGAACTGGAAGTTGTTCATGGCAACAGAGAGGAATGCACGGGGACGAATTTTCATTTGGGACTTATCGGCATCGTGAAGTGAGAACGGAGTAACCGATCCCATTAACGATCCCGTGACAAGACAGATCAAACAAGCGGATCTCGCATAGTGCTGTAGAGGGTTTTTCTGGGATAGTGCCAGAAAGCCCTTTTTCGGTTAAAATGAGTCGGAGTATATGCAATGTAGAGTCTAATGGGGTGTGCTATCTGATATGAAAATTGACCGATTGCTGGCAATGACGGTGTTGATGCTGAATCGCGGGCGAGTCAGCTCCAAAGAATTGGCGGACCGTTTTGAAGTTTCGACGAAGACGATTTACCGGGATATGGAGACCTTGAATCAATCGGGCATTCCAATTGTCGCCCATAAGGGCATATCTGGTGGATTTGAAATCATGGAACCCTATACGATGGCTCGACAGTTCTTAACCCTCAGTGAAATCGAAGCGATCGTCGCAGCGGTTAAAGGGATACATACGGCCATGGATGACCGGATGTTTGGCACGCTGTTGGATAAGGTAAAGGCGCTGCTCAATCGAGGAGACCGACTTCAGATGGAACAGCAGGGAGCGGAAATTGTTTTTGATTTGAATCCGTGGGGCCAAGGACCCCTTGCACGTGATAAAGTGAACAACCTGAGAAAAGCCATTGTGCATACCAAGAAGGTTGAATTCAAGTATTTAAATATGAACGGTACAGAGAGTAAGAGAGTCGTCGAGCCCCTCGCTTTAATTTTAAAAGGATACTTATGGTACTTGCAGGCCTATTGCACGCTTCGAAGTGAATTTCGAGTGTTTCGACTCTCTCGTATACAGGAGTTGCTGGTGCTGGATCAATCCTTTGTAAGAAAACAGGCTCCTTCGCTAGAGGGCTATGCCTGGGAGTCAGATTGGTCAAACGCTAATGTGCAAGAGATGACATTTCGGTTTCATTCGAGAGTTCACTATCGCGTTTGGGATAGCTTCGATCCAGCACAGGTTACAAGACAGGAAGATGGTTCTTTACAGGTAAAAGGATCCTTCACCGAAGATGAATGGCTGTACGGCATGCTGCTGAGTTACGGTGCACATGTCAGAGTCGAAGAGCCGCACCATGTAGCCGAAGAAGTTGTGAATCGGGCACGAAATATTATAGAACGTTACAACAAACTGGACAGATAGGTGTCCACTTTCTCCGTGTATACTGATGGTACATACAAGGAGATGAGGACGTAATTATGCACACATGTATAACAGAACAGCCAGCAATAACACTAACAGGTGTTCATGTACGAACAACAAACGCAGAGGAAGCAGGGCCGAATCGGAGGCTGCCGCAGCTGTGGGAAACCTATTTCCAAAGCCAAATAACGTCATTGATCCCGACAATCCATTCTCATCTGATTTATGCGTTATATACGGATTATGAAAGTGATGCTTCAGGCGAATACACCACTCTGATAGGACACCAAGTAGCTGACAATATTTCACGAGATGAAGACAAGTTCCATCAGGTGCAAGTGCCAGCAAGCAAATACTTGGTATTTACGACAGAAAAGGGCCCTGTCTATGAAGTGGTTGCACAGGCATGGGCAAACATTTGGGCTTATTTCAAGGATTCAGAGGAAGTAAGGGCATATACAGGGGATTACGAGTTATATGACGCCAGACATTCAGATGATTCACAGGTACAGATTTTTATAGCAATTAAGTAGGAAGAAGGTTCAACTTCATATCATCCGACTTCACCGGGTTATTAGATCGCTCTCAACCTCGGAGGTCTCGCTCATACGAAGGGGACAGGAGTTCTTGCATTCAGCAGTTCCGGATCTCCCGAATGTGTTGATGGAGAAGTTTGGTACTTGGGTAAGAGTGTTCCTACGCAGTAACCATTGAGAGCTTACCAGAATTAAGAAGAACAAGTAAGATCCAGAAGGTTTGAGCAGACATAACCACTGCTCAGACCTTAGTTTTTTTTTCACACATATAAATATCCTTGAAATGGCCTAGTAAAAACTACTAATTACCTCTTTATTTCATCATTCAAATTAGGTATATTTTCGTGTGAACAGAAACAAAATAACTTTTACGAATAATCAATTATAAGACGTGTACAAAAGGATGGGCTAGTCATGGGGAACAATCGTTGGACACAAAGAGTAGTTGTCGTCATCAGAAACATGAAATTCCAAAACAAACTCATGTTCGGTTACCTTCTCGCCTGTGTCATCCCTCTCATAAGTGTAAGCGTTATCATATTTAATCAATCAGCAGCAGGCCTTGAGGACTCCTCCGAAGAGTTTGCTTCCCTGTATACATCTCAGATTCGGACCACGTTGAATCAGTTTGTCGAAGAGTATGACAAAGTGACCAAGTCCGTTCTTGTCGAGAACGGTTTGATATACAATCTTGCTGGAGAGCAAAATCTGTCCATGGAAGAACTGATTAATCAAAAGATTGCGGTTCAACGTCTGATGATGCGAGTTACATGGCTCAAGTCTGACATTAGTACTTTGATGTTGGTGAGCCGCGATAACAATGTATATCAATATACGACAACAACAAGTAGAGTGAATGAGAACGCTTTACTTTCCCAGGCTAAAGTATGGAATGAGCGGTATCGGAACACTGAGGATCCGTTTTTTATTACAGGATTGCATGATCGTTCCTATTATGAGGATAAAGGCAAGGGAGCCGTGGTAACGGTAGGGAGGCTGTTGTTCAGCTCCGATGGGGCTTATGCCGGCTTACTTCTGATTGACCTTGATCCCTTCATCTTGCTGCAGCTTGATCCGGATTTTGTCTTGGCACGCGATAAATATGGGATGAGTGTCATTATCAGTAATCGTCAAAAGGAAATCGTCTACCATTCCGATGCGGCCAGCGGTCGCATGACATGGGAACGTACACTCGAGTTTGGTGCAGACTTTGTTAAGGATCGTGAAGATAAAGACCGGATTATTTTAACTGGAACTACCATAGAAGGGGATCTAAATATCAAAACGGAAATACCGCGTTCTAGACTGCTTCAGAAAATTAATCGCATCAAAGGGGTGACTGTAATTGTCATCCTGTTGAGCTGTGTGATCATAGCCCTAATCTCCTTCGGATTAAGTTACACGATCACCAGGCCGATTAAAGCCCTCCGCAGAAGTATGAAGCAGGCAGAAGCAGGTCAATATCTGCCTTTGGAAAGAGAACAGGCTAACGATGAAATTGGAAGTCTCGTATATAGCTACAATAAAATGATTATAACGATTCGTACCTTAATTGAAGAGGTGTATTTAGCGGAAATTAAGCAACGTCAAGCTAAATTACTAGCGCTTCAAAATCAAATCAATCCTCACATGCTCTACAATACGTTGGAATCCATTCGTATGAAAGTACTGGCCAAGGATGATGAGGAGAGTGCCGGTATGATCATGATTCTGGCTCGCATGTTTCGGCTCGCCTTGGGCAAGGGGAGCAAATACCATACGATACAGCATGAATTGGCGTACACCGCTAATTATATGCAACTTCAAAACATCCGATTTGATAATATGTTCAGTTTAAGTGTCAGGATTCCTGAAGAAATTCAACACTGCACGATTATCCCTCTCGTATTTCAGCCCATCGTTGAGAATAGTATCAACCACGGATTTATGGATTATAGTCATCCCATAAGTATTGTGATCGAAGGCGACTGGACGGATGAGGGGGAGATTATCATTCGGATAAGGGACAATGGAGCAGGTATCTCAGAAGAGAAGCAAGAAGAGCTCCTGGCCATGTTGGAGCATGTGGTATTGGATAAATACAAACTTGAAGAGGATAATGAATCAGAGAATAGCGGTCTAGGTCTGAAAAATATTGCTGAGCGGATCAAGCTTCATTACGGAGACAAGTATTATTTGACGATTCGTTCTGGCGTGGATCGTGGAACGACGGTTGAAATTTGTATTCCGAACTTAGGGGATAAGTATGCGAAGAGAGGGAGGCATGGGGAATGAAGCTAATCGTAGTAGATGATGAAAAAGGTATTGTAGACGGTCTCCGAAGAATGATAAACCGTTATATTCCGGAATGCGAGGTTATCGGTACAGCTCATAATGGCTTGGAAGGCTTCGAATTAATTCAAACCCTTCAACCAGACTTGGTCATTACGGATATCCGTATGCCGAAAGCAGATGGCCTTGACATGATTAAGATGTTGAATGACGTGGGGAGTCAGGCGAAATTCATCCTCTTAAGCGGGTATACCGATTTCGAATACGCGAGGCGAGGCATGCAATTAGGTGTACATTACTATATCAACAAACCAGTCGAAGTTGAGCAACTGCGTGAATGCGTAGGCCAGGTCATGGAGAAGATTCGCTTAGAAAGAACAAAGATGCAAGAAATGAATGAGTTGAAGCAGGAGGTACTCACCCGTAAGCAAGAGAAAGCTTGGCGAGATGTGCTAGATCTCGGAAGCGATAATTCGGATTTCTTGGAAGAGTTGCTTCAGATGGCACAGATTCCCATGGAGAATGCTTCTTTCCTGTGTGCCATTCTTGAATTAGACGGCAGCGCCGCTGCGATGAAGGAACTTAGTTTACATGCTGTATTTGAGCATATCGATCGGATCTTTAAACAATATCAAGGCGTGTTTCGTTTTCGCTATGCGGGATCCCAAGTGGCTATCGTGATAGCTCATGGTGAATCCATTAAGTATGAGGATCTAGTCCGTGCGAGCGCCCTTTTGAAGGAAGAAGTACAACTTGAACTGAATCTGTCTGCAACCGTAGGAATCGGAACCATACAGAAGAGTGCTGCCGGAGTCAGTCAGTCGTTTGAAGAAGCCAGTTATGCGTTAAGTTACAAGTTCATCAAAGGAAGCGATGAAGTAATTCCGTTTCCGGAGATCAACAACCTGACAGGACCAAGTCATGCTGTCCCTGAAGAGCTGATAGCCAAGCTGGAAGCCGGTCTCGATAATATGGACGAGTCTGGTTGCGTAGAAACCATTCGCGAGATCTTCCGAGGGATGGAAGCAGAAAAGAACATGAGAGCGGCAGATCATCAGTCTCAGTGTTTGAACATACTTCTCTCATGCGTTCGAAATATGCCCTTTCAACAGCTGCAGCAGAATGATTTCTTGGGCCGACATATTCTATCTCTAGAGAGTATTTCGCGGTCTCGGACGTTAGAGCACCTTGAAGAATGGACGCTTAAAGTCATTCGAAGAATTATCTCGTTCAAATTGGAGCATAATATCCCCAAGAAGAAAGACATTATAACAGAGATCAAGGATTATCTTGTGAAAAATTATAAAGAACCGATCCGAATTGCTGATTTAGCCTCTCGTTTTTTTATCTCTCCCCTTTATTTAAGTCAGTTTTTCAAACAAAAGACGGGGGAAACATATGTGAATTTTCTGACTCAGATCCGCATCAACAAAGCCAAAGAACTTCTACAGAGTACCGATTTAAAAGTGTACGAGATCTGCGAGATGGTTGGATATTCCGATACCCAGCACTTTGCTAGATTATTTGAGAAACTAACTGGATGCAAACCAAGGGAATATAGAAAAAATATACCAAATGCATAATGTAATTGGCCACTCCGACCAGGAGTGGTTTTTCAAATTCTAAGAAATGACCTTGTTTTTACTTGGATTTGCCCAATTGAGGGATGCCCCCCCTGGCGGTATGATTATACATGTAAGCGATATCAACAAGAGAAGATACGGGGGAGGGAACACAGTGAAAGTAGCTTCAATCAATCGAATGAAGGTGTATTGGCCGTTATACGTCATGGCGATTCCGGGAATCATTTTTCTCGTTATATTTAAATACATCCCGTTGGCCGGCGCTGTAATCGCCTTCAAAGACTACTCGGTGTTTAAAGGATTCATCGATAGTCCATGGGTAGGTCTCAAGCATTTCAAGACATTAATTCATCATCCTGATTTTGTAAGGGTGTTCAGCAACACCATGATTTTGGGATTTTTGAAAATCGTTCTAGTTTTTCCGGTCGCTGTTCTACTGGCACTTATGATGAACGAAATTCGTAGATCAGCGCTCAAGAAAGGGATTCAAACCGCGCTGTACATTCCACACTTTTTGTCATGGGTTATCGTTTCTGGTATTATCTTTGATTTCTTTTCAATCAGCGGATTGTTCAACATTGTCATTGGGTGGTTTGGTCATGAACCTGTGCTAGCGATGCAGGAGAGTGCATACTTCCGTCCTATCTATGTGATCTCATCCATTTGGCGAGACGCCGGCTGGGGAACAGTCGTATACATGGCTGCCATTAGTGCGATCGACCCTCAGCTTTACGAATCAGCTATGATGGATGGCGCATCAAAATTCAAGCAAATTCGTCATATTACGTTGCCGCTCTTACTTCCTACAGTGCTCGTCCTGTTCTTACTAGAAATTGGTAATTTCCTGGATTTGGGATTTGATCAAGTCTTCAATATGCTGACTCCAATGACTTATAGCGTAGGAGATATCCTTGATACTTATGTGTTCCGAACAGGTATTCAGCAGGCACAATATAGTTTTGCAACCGCTGTTGGATTGTTTCAATCCGTAATTGGATTTACGTTGGTGTTTATCTTCAATAAACTCTCGAAGAAATTCTCAGATGGGGGGCTCTGGTAGATATGTTTGAATCACGTGGAGAAAAAATATTCGTATCAACCATCACGATCCTTCTCATCTTGTTGTCCATTATGGCACTGATACCGCTGCTGTCCGTCATTTCCACATCATTAAGTTCCAAAAGTGCTGTTGATATGAATTTGGTCACGATCTGGCCCAAACAATTTACGCTGGACTCATGGGGGCAAATGATTGACCGCGTAGACCTGTGGAAATCCTTCTCCCTAACGCTCATATCGACGGTCGTAGGCACGGTGCTTGCTTTATTGATGACTGCTTTACTCGCGTATCCTTTGTCGAAATCGGAATTTCGCTGGGGACCTGTTATCATGATCGCTGTCGTCATCGCGATGATCTTCAAAGCACCGCTCATCCCTTACTTCCTGACGGTTCGAGGTGTTGGGCTTTATAATAACCCGTTGGTGCTCATCATTCCTCACATTCTGAATCCTTTCAATCTAATTATCATGAGATCCTTTTTCAAGGGATTTTCCAAAGAGTTGGAGGAAGCGGCATTTATGGAAGGAAGCGGATATTTCCGAATGTTGTTTCAATTCGTATTACCGCTGTCCAAAGCAGTATTGGCGACACTGGCCCTATTTTACGGAGTTGTGTTATGGAATCAGTTCCAGCATCCACTCTTGTTCTTGCAAGATCCTAACTGGTTCCCGCTGCAAATTAAGATTCGCCAGTTCATCACGGATGATAACGTGATTATGGTTGGGGCAGCTTCTACAGCTGACTTGAATTATAACGAGCGAACGTTGAGGGCAGTTACGGTTATCTTCGCTATACTACCAATTATCATGGTGTATCCGTTCCTTCAGAAATACTTTGTCAAAGGCGCTATGATTGGCTCGGTAAAAGGGTAAGAAATTCTTCAGGTTTCTAGGCATTTGCCTTAAACATATTATTTCAATTCATAGGGGGATTAACACATGGGTTTTAAAAAGTTAGGTTTGGTATCTGCGACATGTCTCCTTGCCATTACGGCCGTGGTTGGTTGTAGCAGCGCAAACAAAGAATCTTCCGGTACGACTGCACCTTCTGCACAGGTTCAGGATGCAAATGGCAGTGAAGTTGTGGATATTGAAGTGTGGGGTACCAATATCGGTTATAAACCGATCACCAAAGGCAGCAAGCTATATGAATTGTATAAAGAGAAGCTCGGTGTAGGTGTCATTCATCCTTATGTAGAATGGAACGGGGGCACGAATTACCTAAATCAGTTGAACCTGAAAATCGCTGCCGGCGAAATACCAGATTTATTCCTTCCTAAGGAAGGCATCGAAAACAGTTTAGCTAAAAATGGTGCGATTGCGGATCTAACAGAACTGCTGCCTAAATATGCTCCGAATCTTTGGAATGCGATTCCGAAAGATATTTGGGATATCGTGAAAGCGAACGACCCTACGGGGCAAGGGAAAATCTTTTATATCCCTGGCGTAGTTGACTACGGCAGATATGCTGGGATGATTCGCAAAGATTGGCTAGACAAATTAGGGTTACAGATGCCCAAAACGCAAGATGAGTACGTAAAGGTACTTGAAGCGTTCCGAGACAAGGATCCTAACGGAAACGGACAGAAGGACGAGCTTCCTACAGGTGGTCGTCAAGAAGCGCGCTGGATGGATCATTTGTTCGCGATGTATGGTGTAGCTATGTTCGAAGGATACCCACAATGGGATCTGTACGACGGCAAGCTGACTTATGCTGCAGTCACACCGAACATGAAATCCGCTTTGGAATTTGCTGCTAAGTTGTATAAAGACGGACTGATTGATAAAGAATCTCTCCTTAACGATAAGGCGAAGTGGGATGGAAAAGTAAATGACGGTAGAGCCGGGAACTTCTTCCACTGGGCAGAAACAAGTTATTTATACATGGAAAACACGTTCAAAAACACAGGTGTAAAACCTGACTTTGCAGTCCTTCCTGTGCCAGAGGTGCCAGGCTACAAAGGATTCTATACGTGGAAAAGATTCTTAGAGCCACAATGGGTTGTTAAGAACACGAAGGATCAAAAGAAATTAATGGCAACATTGAAGTTGTTGAACAACATGTATGACAAGAAGACTTGGAACTCCCTATTCCTTGGTGTAGAAGGTATGCACTATACGATGAAGGACGGCAAAGCGGTTAAACTTCCGGATGACAAGAGCACACAGGAAAATCTAATTCTTGATCCATATTCCAAATTGTCCACACTTGACTTCATGACTGAACTAAACAAAAGCACAGCTTCCAATGATAGAATGTGGGCTGTTGATCAAACGAATAGAAATATGCAAGAAGCACAAAAGTATGCAAAAACGATTGCCGGCGATGGTATGCCAGCAAGTGTTTACGACGGCTTCCCAGACATTAACAACCGTACACTGTTTATCGAATACGCAACTAAGATTATCCTTGGACAATTCCCGATCAGTAAATTCGACGAGTTCGTAGAAAAATGGAACAAAACGGGTGGCGAAGAAGTAACGAAACGCTCCAGAGAATGGTACGCAAAAGTGAAAAAATAATAGGGATTGACTCGATCCGCTCGGCTTCTTATCGAAGTCGGGCGGATCTTGTTACAAATAGGAGGTACCCATGAGTAATCGTATGAAAGAAGTGCTCCAAGGCCAAGAGAATAATTACATTCTTCCTTTCCTGTGGCAACATGGTGAGGAAGAAGCTGTGATCCGTGAAGAAATCGCCCGTGTGCATGAATCAGGCATCGGAGCCTTATGTATAGAAGCTCGTCCACATCCGGACTTTCTAGGACCCAAGTGGTGGACGGATATGGACATTATTATGGATGAGGCCCGAATCCGCGGCATGAAGGTTTGGCTGCTGGATGATGACCATTTTCCAACAGGACATGCCGCAGGCAAAGTAAAGGATGCTCCCGAAGCGCTTCATCGCAAGTTTCTAGCTGAGCGTTATATCGATACGCTCGGCCCTGCCAAAGGCACATCACTGCTGCTGAATACCTTACTGATGCGTGGCCTTCGACCGACGATCTCCCATCCGGAGCGGGCAACTGGCCTTAATAAACTAATCTCCGTTGTCGCGGTCCGGCGTGACCCAACAAGTGGAGATTTGCTTAGCGATAGTATCGATATCACGGATCGCGTGCAAGACGGCATCCTATACTGGGATATTCCTGAAGGGTATTGGCGCGTATTCATCATCACGGAAAATAAGGATGGCGGGAGCCTGCAACAAGACGATTATTTGAATCCGTTGGATCGGGATTCCGTTCGCATTCTGATTGATACTGTTTATGAGACTGTCTATGAAAGATACAAGGCTGATTTCGGTAAGACGTTTGCCGGATTTTTCTCGGATGAACCTGGATTTTACAATGACAAGACAACATTTGACTTTCAATCAAGACCAGGCAAAAAAGGCGTGCCTCTGCCATGGAGCAGTGATGTGCCAGTTCTACTTGAGCAGGCGCTAGGTGCCGACTACCGCAAACACCTTCATCTTCTCTTTCATGATGGGGGAGAACAGACTCAAGTCGTGCGGTACGCCTATATGAATATCGTAAGCAAGCTCTACGCGGACAACTTTTGCAGTCAAATCGGAGAGTGGTGCAGAGATCGCGGAGTCGAATATATTGGGCATGTTCTCGAAGACAATAACGTGCATGCAAGGCTTGGCTCAGGAGCCGGACACTTCTTCCGTTCCATGTGGGGGCAAGATATGTCTGGCCTCGATGTGGTACTGTGGCAGATCGTTCCTGGCTTTGATGAATTATCCTTCAGCAAGCCGGGCGGAGATACGGATAGTGAATTTTTCCACTATGGGCTTGCCAAGCTTGGGGTATCGCTGGGACACCTCGATCCGAAGAAGCAAGGCCGAACGATGTGTGAAGTCTATGGGGCATACGGCTGGGCGGAGGGCCTGAAGCTCATGAAATGGCTTACCGACCATATGCTAGTCCGCGGCGTCAATTATTTTGTTCCGCATGCTTTTACGCAGAAGGATCCGGATCCTGATTGTCCACCGCATATGTATGCGGGTGGGAAGAATCCACAGTATCGCTATTACAAGTACTTAAATCATTACATGAATCGGATCAGTCACCTGATTTCAGGTGGAAGGCATGTAGCGACTGCGGCCGTCGTGTATCATGCGGAAGCTGAGTGGTCAGGCGAGGCGATGCCCTTCCAAAAGCCCGTGAAGCAATTGATGCAGCATCAGATTGACTGCGAAATCCTGCCAATCGATATCCTTATGGATGCGGCAAGCGTGAAGGAGGGCAAGCTGCATGTTCATAACGAGGATTTTGCATGCCTTATCGTGCCCTATGCAGAGGCGCTCCCAGCCGCGGCGATTCGCCGTTTGGCAGCGTTTGCCGAACAAGGCTTAGCTGTGCGTTTTGTAGGCGGACTGCCGACACGAGCGAGCGAAGGCAGCGAGGTTTCCGCTGAGCTGGTTGAGCTTGCTAATCACCGAAATGTAAAGGTTGTTGCACTAGACGTTTTGGCACAAACGCTTGTTACGGATGGACATTATGAGATTCAAATTGACGCATTCCAACCGTATCTACGGAACTATCATTACGTGCATGAAGGTTTGGACGTATTTATGTTCTTTAACGAACATCCGCATCAAATCATTCGCAGGAAGATCGGTTTGCCAGTCCAAGGCGATGTCTATGCCTATGATGCCTTTATTAATCGACTGACAAAGCTCAATGCCTTGCAGGAGAACGATTCGAGCACAACAATCGAAGTCATCCTTCATCCGTATGAGTCTATCGTACTCATTCATGGTACTGATTTTGAAGGATTTGTGGGCGCACCGCAGATTGCAAGTAGTTCGGAATTGGAGATAAACAGCGAATGGGCGGTGTCTATTGCTACTGCGGAACAATATCCTCATTTTGAGGCATGGGGGAAAACGACCGCTTTAAGCAATATGAGTGAAGCTGGTTGCTTGCCGCGATTTACGGGAACCTTCCGTTATGAAACGGAATTTGAGTGGCATGAAACGGTGAATCAAGGCCTTCAATTAGAGTTGGGTGAAGTCTATGAAACCGCACAAGTATGGATTAACGGTGAAGAGGCGGGTGTTCGAATTTGTCCACCGTACGCTTTAGCAGTCGATGGCCTTGTCCACAAGGGGACCAATAAGTTAGTCGTAGAAGTTACGAATACGATGGTGAAAGAGCTGCCCGACTTCTTGTCGGCCTTTGCACAGCAAGAACCAAGCGGACTTATCGGGCCTGCTCGGGTGATTAAAACATTGAAGGAGTAACTTATATGACATATGTATGTAACCCAATTTCCATCGATGACAAAGCCATCTCGTGCCTCTTCTTGTGAAGTAGGGAAAGAGGCTTCGAAGGCAGCGGATGAAAATACTCAGAGCTGGTGGAGGGCAGCATCCAATGAACCGGGTGAATGGCTTGAGATTGATCTAAAGCATGTATGTGACTTACGAGCTGTACAAATTAATTTTGCGGATGATCAATTAGACCTTTCGTTTCCAAATGGGGTAACACCAATGGAAAACGGAGTCATCAACATAACGAAAAGATACCTGGATGAACGGATGCATGTGACAAGATGGCTTCTGGAGGGTTCCATTGATGGAGAAGACTATTTTGTGATGGAAGATAAATCATGCGTAGATTCTGATTTGTCACATGATTTTGTTGTGAAAGAAGAGGGTTTAAAAGCACGGTATATCAAGTGTACGGTTAAAGAACTTCCCTACAATCAACATACCTGCATATCCGGATTGCGAGTGTTTGGGATAGGTGAAGGGGAACATCCAGAACAAGTATCCAACGTTCAAACGAAGCTGTTGAGTGAGTTAGACCTATCCGTAGCATGGGAGAGTGATAGTGCTCTTGGATTTAATGTGTTATGGGGCTTTGCACCAGACAAACTTTATCACAGTTATATGGTTTTTGAGAGGAAATCCGTCCAAATTGGCGCTTTAATTAAAGGGCAATCGCTCTATGTCAGGGTTGATGCATTTAATGAAGTAGGCATCACCGAAGGGGAAGTACGCTGCGTAATTGAATAGCTGCAAATAAAAGTAAAGTGAGGTTAGGCTAATGAAATATGCCGCAGAGGTACCTGAGCTTAAGAAAATCCGCTTAATCGTGAACAGTGATGCCAAGAATGAAGCCGATGACCAGTATGCCATCGTTCATGCGCTATTAACCTCGCAATTTATCGTGAAAGGGCTAATTGGCGCTCATTTTGGCCCGGAGCGAAGCAAGACTTCAATGCTCGACAGTGTGAAAGAAATCGAACTTCTATTGGAACTCATGGGTTTAACGGGAGAATATCCCGTTCTTTGTGGAGCAGAACATGCGATGCAAGACGAAACAACACCGGCCCTATCGGAAGGAGCTGAGTTGATTGTACGAGAAGCTATGTCGGATGACCCAAGGCCATTGTTCGTCATTTTCTTAGGAGCCATCACTGATCTAGCGGCTGCTTATCTACTGAACCCGACGATTGCTGGTCGTTTGACAGCGGTATGGATTGGAGGAGGAGCTTGGCCAAACGGTGGCGAGGAATTTAATCTAGGGAACGATATGCATGCTGCGAATGTTGTGCTGGGTTCACAGATCCCGTTGTGGCAAATTCCTAGAAACGTCTACGCCAAGATGAGAGTTAGTATCGCGGAATTAAAAGCGAGAGTAGAACCTTGCGGCGCTATCGGCCGCTATTTATATCAACAATTGGTGGAGACTAACGACCAATGGGCAAACAATCCAGGATGGCCTAGAGGAGAAGTATGGACATTGGGAGATTCTCCGGCTGTAGGTCTGTTGATGCACGATCAGCCTTTTGATTATGACATGAAGCCAGCTCCGCGCATAGCTGCTGACTTGTCCTATATTCATCATCAAATGGAGAGACGGATCAGGGTATATCGAGATATCGATGTCCGGTTTATTTTAGAGGATATGTATGCCAAATTAGCATTGTTTCATGCGGAGGTAAACTAATGGCAAAATCCATTCAAATGGATAAATTACGATTAGGCGTTTGTTATTATCCAGAGCATTGGCCCGAAGAGCTGTGGGAGGACGATTTCAGAAGAATGAAAGAGATGAATATCTCGGTCATTCGGTTAGCGGAGTTTGCTTGGACGATTTTTGAACCGCAGGAGGGCCACTTTGATTTTAGTTTCTTTGAGCATGTCATGGATCTTGCGCATCAGTATGGGTTGAAAGTAATCTTGGGAACTCCGACAGCAACACCTCCAGCATGGCTTACGCATACGTATCCAGAAGTGCTGAATGCGAATGTGGATGGCGTCCTGTATCGGCACGGTATGCGACGCCATACGAATTATTCCAGTCCGAAGTACAGAGAGCTGTGTGAACGTATCGTTAGCAACATGGTGAAAGCCTATCGCCATCATCCCACGCTTATTGGTTGGCAGATTGATAACGAGCTCAATTGCCAGATGGATCTTTTTTATGCAGAGACGGATCATATAGCCTTTCGAGAATGGCTTCAAGTTCGGTATGGGACACTAGATAACCTGAACAAAGCTTGGGGCACTGTGTTCTGGAGCCAGACCTATACCGAATGGGAGCAGGTATATCTCACGCGGACCATGGTCGGTGCGTCGCCGAATCCTCATTTGGCTTTGGATGAGAGGAGATTCATTTCGGACATCACGATTTCATTTGCCAAGCTGCAAGCGGATATTATCAGGGAACTAGATCCGCATCATTGGGTAACGACGAACGGCACCTTCGGTCATATTGATAATCACGAAATGACGGATCAGCTATTGGATTTCTTCTCGTATGATTCTTACCCGCAGTTTGCAACGGTTCGTGTGGGGGACGATGAGAATCCACTGAATGATCGCGCGTGGAGTATGAAGCTATCCAATGTCCGTTCGATGTCGCCGAATTTCTGTGTGATGGAACAGCAATCCGGTCCTGGCGGTTGGGTGGACAGCAAGGGAATGGGAACGCCTAGGCCAGGGCAAATCCGTCTATGGTCGTACCAATCGGTACTTCACGGCACGGACCTGCTTGTCTATTTCCGCTGGCGAACAGCAACGATGGGGACTGAAATGTATTGGCATGGCATTAACGATTACGCGAACGAACCGAATCGCAGAGTGAGAGAGGTAGGTCAGATAGGCGAAGAGTTTGCCCAAATAGGTGAGCTCGTTGCGGGTACGACCTATCAAGCGGAGATTGCCATCCTACAGGATTATGATAATAGTTGGGATGGAGAACTGGATCAGTGGCACGGTCCGCTAAATAACCAAAGTGTTCGTTCGTGGTATAAGCAGCTGCAATATCGTCATCTGCCGACCGATATGATCACATTGCGACCGACAACTGTTCTGGAGGACCTAACGAAATACAAAACCATCGTTTATCCGCATGCGGCGATCATGACAGATGAAACGGCAGCGCTTCTGCAAGAGTACGTTGCACAAGGAGGTATGTTATTCTTCGGTGCGCGTACTGGATATAAGAACCCGAGCGGTCATTGTTATATGCGGCCATTCCCGGGTGCAGTTGCTGAACTGTGCGGAATTAAAGTTGATGATTTTACGTTAATCAAAGGAACTGTAAAGCCAGCCGAGTTGAACTGGAGGGGGAGCAGCAGCTTGCCTTCAGGAACGACAGCTGTTGGCTTTAATGAAATTCTTCATGCTGAACAAGCGGATGTTGTCATTATGGCGGAATACGCCTCCGAGTATTACAAAGGAAAGCCTGCATTAACAAGAAGAACGGTGGGTAAGGGGCAAGTATGGTATTACGGAGCCGCTTACAACGAGCCTGTTGTGGATGCTATTTTGGATGAAATAGGTCTGAAATCTCCGGTAGCTGCGTATATGGATGTCCCTTCCGAAGTTGAGTTGGGCATTCGATACGCACAAGAGAAGGCGTATATGTTCTTATTGAATTATTCAGATAAGCAAGTAACCGTTCATGTAAAAAGGCCATTTGTATCTCTCTTAGACGGGCGTGTTGTTGATAAAGAGGTTCCTATGGATCCGTATGGGGTTCTAATTCTAGAGAAGTAAAGTTGGTTCATGACGATGAATGTGATGGGGCTGTCCACTGCCGCATCTCATTTAGATGTAAAAACTACAGCTAATGTGCTCGAATTTGAGGTGTTTCGTGATTAGATGGAAAACATTCAGGTAAATTCTATGAAATTTGAACAAGCGATATAATTGGAGAAATTTAACTACAGGAAATACAGGTAATCATCCGAATTCGCTTAATCCGTGAGGCGTTTCAATAAGTCTACATAGACTTTTGAGACAGCCTCATTTAATTTTGTTCTCCAAAAGCCTTACTTCCCAGCCCTTTTAACCGCTTTGCTCAAAAGTGACGCGTAATAACTTGCACCCTCCTCTTTGAGGTGAACACCGTCTTGGACAAAGTAGCTTTCCTTACCCTTGCTTGCTTTATACCAATCTACGATCGTCGCTTGTGGAAATTCAGCGGCAACCTTGGACAATGTAGTGTTGACTTGATCTTGCCAGTTGCGAGGCACACGCGTGTTCACTAGAATAATCTGTTTCGCATCCCCCAGCGAACTCATGACGTCACGCAATTGATCCGGATTGAAGGCGCCATTGGTTCCAAGTTCAATAATAATTCTTTTCCCCAGCAGATTCTTGGACCTCAGTTCATCGATAACCCCTTGCAATTGGGACATTTGTCTGCCAATTTTCCCATCGACAACGATACCTGGAAGCAGTTTCTCCAAGAACGGAGCTGCATCCAAAATAACGGAATCCCCAATAGCTGTAACACTTTGGTCATTATTAACTTGTGGCTTAGGGGGAGGGGATACCTCAGCTGGTGGTGGAGTTGGTGATTGTACGATTGCTTGTGATGACGATGTTGTTGACGATTGTATCTGAGATGACGATACAAATGGGATATCTAATGTTGAATCTGTTGTTGATGTGTTGATAGTCGTTACCTCTGAATGGATCGTAGCAGCGCTAGCTGACGATTTCACAGCAAATAGGTTATTGGAACATGAGATGGCGAAAAGTTGGATCGGTAAAATAATGATCATCAGCACATAGCGCAGTCGCACAGGAGAACGGAGATTTGTTAGCCATTGTCTTTGGATGACACCACGTCGGAATGGTTCCTCAATACAGGTATAAGAGAAAGCCGCCAAAATTAAGCTTAATAGAATCTGTAGAAGGATGGTACTTATGTGCGTTTCCTGTTTGTCAAAAGATGTACTAGTCAGTACAATAACCGGGTAGTGCCAGATATACAGACTGTAGGAACGCTTACCGAGCCAACGCAGCGGCTTACTGCCCATGACTTTCCCCAATAGGCTGGTTGGATGCGTAATTACAGCGATGACGATCGCAGATATTACGGAAAATAAGGCTAATCCACCGACATAAAGAGATGCGTTATAGGCATTCGTGGTTACCATCATAACTAGGATTCCAACTAGTCCTGCGCCTCCAATCAGATCTAGGATCACACTTGACTTGCCTGTCGTCTGCTTCGTTATCTTCTTGCTAGGCCATATAATGGCAAGGGCTCCACCTGCGAGCAGCGCAAAGGCACGTGTATCTGTACCATAGTAAATCCGACTTGGATCCATACCAGGCTGATAGACGAAAGCCATAACGAACATTGAAGCGAATACCCCTACTAACGTGAGTATGAGAAGTATCCCTCGACGGTTAACATAGCGTAGGAGAAGTGCCAGCACCAGTGGCCAGATGAAGTAGAACTGCTCTTCAATGGCTAACGACCATAAATGACCGATCGGAGATGGCGGACCGAAACTTTCAAAGTAAGAGACCTTATGAAATATGAGCCACCAATTGTTAAAGTAAAAGAATACCGATACGAAATCTCCTTGTAATTGAAACAAACGGGTTCGATCAAAAATAAGTAACCATAAACTGACGATGGCAAGCATGAACAGCATAGCCGGCATGAGCCTTCGTACCCTTTTTATCCAAAAAGTCTTGAGATCGATACGCCTCGTAGTTCGCCACTCGATAAGTAACTGATCGGTAATCAAATAGCCCGACAAGGTGAAGAAAACCCCAACACCCAATAAACCTCCGGGTAACCAAGAACTGTTCAAATGATAAACAATCACAGCTAGAACTGACAGCGCACGCAGCCCATCCAGCCCTGGCATATACCTCCATTTACTAGCATCGTTACTTGCTGTCAATTCACTTTCCACATGCATTCTCATCATCTGCTTCCTCCTGCTGTTAACAAAGCTCACCTATTTCAGATAAGAATTAGACGGAGGGATAGCGAGGAAAGTTGGCGTGAATTTGAGAAAAATTCAAGCCGATGGTTCGAGTGTGGGGATTTTCATTATATGGATACCATAATGTCGTGAAATGCACAGCCCGATGTCGTCAAAACGGTAGTGCTTAATCAGAAAATTTGATATGATTCAGGAATCGCAAAATAACCGACAATAGGAAGACGTAAAGGACTGTTGAGCCTAGCTCGGCAGTCTTTTAACTGACCGAACAGGGGGCGGAGAAATGAAAATCCTTCATATTTCATGGAACTCAATTCGTTTCAAGCTGGTTGTGGGCTTACTGCTGGTAACTGTCCCTCTTATCACGCTGCTATTCTACAATAATTTTTATAGTATTCGAGTCGTCCACAACCAAGTGGCTTTATCCAATAAAAATCTGATCTCATTATATATGGGGCAGATCGACACGCAATTAAGAGATGCTGAGCGGAATCTGATCGGGTTAGTGACTTCCGATTATGATATTCAGTCGATGAACCTTCCTAATTCAGAGGACGAATACCAACTGGCGAAGCACAGTGTTTCTACTAAATTATCAAGTGATATTCTGCTTTATAAATCTATTGACGCTTTCTTTGTGTATTCTGACACACGCAAGGATCTTCTTGATGTATTCAAATCGAACATCGAGTTCGCTGAACGGGATATGGTTGAACAGAAATTACATGAGATACTTGGAAGTCCTCCAGAATTTGCAGAGGGTGGAAGCCGATGGTTTGTAAGGAAAATCGGACAAGACTTTTATGCACTGCGTATCCTTCGGTCAGGTAGTCTCTATATCGGAGCTTGGGTAAATGCCAAGACGCTGTTGATACCGCTTAATCTGATCGATTTAGGCCAAGAGGGGAGTGCTCTTCTCGTAAGTAATACGGGAGAGCTCATGATTAGTACGAATACGCTGCCGGACGAACATATCGACTTTACAAAGAGTTTTGACCAGTATTATATGACTGGAGTGAAGAATAGTTTGCTCGTCGTCGGAGAACCTTCACAAGAAGGCAATTTTAGTCTGGCCGCAGTGATTAAAGACAGCCAGATCCTACAGAACCTGCCGAATTTATCTCGACTGACGTTGTTTATTTCAGTAATCTCGATTGCGTTATTACCCTTAAGCCTCTTTTTCCTTCGTCATATTTTGCTGGTTCCTTTGAAACGATTGATTATGGTTATGAAAAGGATTAATGATGGGAATGTCAATGTTCGGATTGAATCTCATAAAGCTTCTGACGAAATTCTACTGGTGAACCAAACATTCAATCATATGATGGCGCAGATCGAGGAACTCAAAATTCATGTCTATGAGGAGCAGCTTAGCAAGCAAAAGGCGGAGCTGCAACATCTACAGCTTCAGATTAATCCACACTTTTTCATGAATTCGTTAAACATTCTGTTTAACCTGGCTCAAGTGAAAAACTACGAGTTGATTCAGGAGATGACCCTCTGCTTGGTCCGTTATTTCCGGTTTATGTTTCAAAGCAATCTAACGTTTGTTTCTCTTCGTGAAGAGCTTCAGCACGTCCGTAACTATGTTCGCATTCAAGAGCTTCGATTTCCGGGAAGCCTGACGTGTGTAATCGATGTACCAGATTTCTTGGAGAACATCCCGATTCCTCCACTCGTGATACAGTCATTCTTGGAAAATTCGATTAAGTATAGTGTGACATTGGAAGAGCCCGTTTCCATTTCCGTTTCTATTGATTTGAAAGAGGATGGTCTGGATCCGTACGTTGAGATTGTCATTCGGGATACGGGTAAAGGATTTTCAGAACACGTTCTATCCCTCATTCAGTCGGGACATACAGTTCATGATGAAGAAGGGGAGCATATCGGGATATGGAACGTTCGGAAGAGATTGCAGCTTTTATATGGAGGAAAAGCATCGATTACCTGTTTCAATGGATATCCTCAGGGTGCTGTTGTCGAGATCAAGCTGCCTTATGAAACGGAGATATAAAAGAAGGGGGAACCATCATGCTTCATCTTCTTATTGTTGACGATGAGACTCATGCTGTTGAAGGAATCCGGTCTGGTGTCAATTGGGGAAAACTTGGGATTTCGTCCGTGTTTTCCGCTTTTACGGTGAAACAAGCTAAGGATGTATTCAAAAGCGAGCGAATCGATATCATGCTTTGTGATATTGAGATGCCGCAAGCGAATGGGCTAGAGCTGACAGCTTGGGTTAACGAAAAGTACCCACAGACATTGACGATATTCCTTACCTGCCATGCGGATTTCAAATATGCCAAACAAGCGCTCCAACTGGGAAGTATCGATTATATTCTAAAACCGATTCCCTTTACAGAACTAGAGGACACGATTCAAAAAGCGATAGATAAAATTCAAAAAGATTCGGAGCAAGCTCAGTTCAGTCAATACGGCCAATTCTGGTTTCAGCACCAGCCTATGCTGATCGAGCGCTTCTGGATCGATCTGATCAACCAAGCAATTCCCCCAGCCGCGGAGGCGGTTCGGAATGCCGCCGCGGAGCGGAACATTCCTTATGATGAAGCGATGACGGTTGTCCCTATTCTTATTAGTGTGCAGAGGTGGCATAAGAAGCTTACTTTGCGCGAAGAGAAAATTATGGAATACGCGCTCAAGAATGCTGCTGAAGAATTGATAATCGGTCGTAAACAGAACGGTCAAGTCATTGCTCTCGAAAGCGGAAGATTGCTAGTCATATTACCAGCAGACAACCATGCTGAGTTCGAATTGCTCTTGAAAAGTAAGTGTGAACGCTATATTGAAGCTTGCGGTCAGTACTTTTATTGTGATCTTTCTTGTTATATGGGGTCTCTTGTACATGGCCAAGACATGTACGCGATGGTTAATCAGCTTCGCGATATTGAGAAGAGTAATGTCGCCTACAATAATAAAGTGTTTCACTTGTCCGACTTCCAAGTCCGGTTCTCACAACACGAGCTGCCAAATATGGGGGTATGGGCGGTTATGCTGAAGGAAATGGCGTTTATCAAAGTGCTGCAAGAAGCAACCGCCTATTTGGAGCAAAAGGTGCAGCAAGATCGGTTGGATGCACAGCTGCTGCAACTTTTCTTTCAAGATTTTCAACAGATGATGTATGTGGCTCTTCAAAATAAGGGCATTCAAGCGCATCAATTGTTTAGCGATTCTATTTCGTTGAGCTTTACTGAAACAGCGACCCGTTCAGTGACGAACTTGCTTGCGTGGATGAAGCACACGATAGACAGAGCGGTGGAATTTTTAGGCACCATTGAACAATCGGAGAGTGTAGTTAATCGCGTCATTTCCTACATTAAACGTCACATCGCCGAGGATTTGTCGCGTGAAGATATTGCCAATCACGTGTTTCTTAATCCCGATTACTTAACCCGCATCTTTAAGAAGGAGACAGGTTTAGCCATTTCTGACTATCTCTTTCAAGAGAGACTTAAGCTTGCGCAAGAGCTGCTCATCAAGACTGAGATGCCGATCAGTGCGGTTGCCTCACATATCGGATACGCGAATTTCTCGCATTTTTCCCGCATGTTTAAGAAATATACGGATATGAATCCCAATGAATACCGTCAATTGCACCAGCAATCGGAGCTTTGACTTATAGTCGGCAAATGCATAATGAAAAGTCGTGAACGGGGCAGAAGATGAGGTGGGGTGAAGGTAAAATAAAGATATCGCCAATGAATCCAAGTATCGTTTCTGAAAGCGAGCAACAAAATGAAAATGGGGGAAAACTATGAGAAAAAGCATAAAGTCAGCAAGTGTACTTATTCTTGGATCCATGATCGTATTAACTGCATGTGGGGGAAATAACGCTAGCAGCACGAGCACAGCTTCCACAGGAGATGCCTCTTCGAAACCTGCAGAGAAAACGACAGAATTAAATGTAGCTTTTCCAGTCATCGGGACGATTCCCAAGGATATGTCACTTGTTCAAGATGCAGTTAACAAAATCACCCAGCAGAAAATTAATGCGACCGTGAAACTCACCCCGATTAGTTATGGAAACTGGGATCAACAAGTGAACTTGATGCTGAGCAGTGGTGAGAAGCTGGATCTCATGATTGTCGGGAACAATAATTACAGCAGCTTGGTTGTGAAAGGGCAAATTATTGCGCTTGATAAACTTCTTGAGCAGCGTGGTCAAGGAATCATGAAAACGATGGATCCCGCTTATTTAAATGCGACGAAAATAAACGGATCTATTTACGCGGTTCCGACGATTCGCGACTTTGCCTCAAGTCAAGGGATAGCCATGCGGAAGGATCTTGTCGACAAGTATCATATTGATGTCAATAGCATCCGAACACTAGACGACGTTGAAGCAACGCTGAAAACGATTAAAGCAAATGAACCGAATATGACGCCGCTTATTCCAGGTAACATTGGGGTTTCCATTCTTGACAGATACCGCACATATGATGATCTCGGCGACTCGATGGGTGTACTGCCGAATTACGATAACGACTTGAAAGTCGTTAATTTATATGAGACTCAGGAATATGCGCAGCTACTCAAAAAGGTAAGAGGCTGGTACAATTCGGGGCTGATTTTGAAAGATGCAGCAACGAACAAGACTTCGCAATATGATTATATCAAGTCGAATCGGGCTTTCGCGTACCTGGCTAATATGAAATTAGGCTTCGAACAATCGGAATCTACTGCTGCAGGTATGCCATTGGTGACATCCACTTTGGTACCACCTGTATCGAGAACCGCAAGCGTAATCAATGTCATGTGGGGAATTCCGATTAATTCCAAAGCGCAAGAAAAAGCGATGGATTTCATGAATCTGCTGTATACGGATAAAGATATCGTGAACTTGTTCAACTGGGGCATTGAGGGACAACATTACGTGGTGAAATCAGACAATGTGATCGACTTCCCGCAAGGCGTAGATGCGAAAACCTCGGGTTACAACTTGAATATGGGTTATTTATTCGGCAACCAATTCTTGTCCTATGTTTTTAACGGAAATGATCCAAAGATATGGACCAATATGGACCAATTCAACAAATCGGCGTTAAAATCCAAGGCACTAGGCTTTACATTTGATGCAAGTGCGGTTAAGACGGAATATGCCGCGGTGGCAAGCGTTGTTACGCAGTATAAACTTCCACTTGAAACAGGTAGCGTTGATCCAGACAAGACCTTGCCGGAATTCATCGCTAAGTTGAAATCAGCAGGAATCGACAAAATTATTGCAGAGAAACAAAAGCAACTTGATGCATGGGCGAAAAACAATAAATAAGTTACCGTCTTACCAATGCCCGTCAACTTGCAGGTTGATTGGGCATTTTTCATGCCATTTTACTCGCAAATCCATGTTAAAGAAAAGAGGATAATCTTATGAATAAATCGAGGCTGCTTCATGATTGCTGGATGTTCACCAAAGAAAATGATCCTGCTAACGCAAGTGAGGGATTAAGAGAATGGCAAATGGTTACGTTGCCACATACGTGGAATGATAAAGATGGACAGGGCGGAGAAGAACCTTATTACCGCGGTGCTTGTTGGTATCAAAGAACGCTAGAGATTGGCGAGGAAGAATTGGGTAAACGATATTATCTAGAGATCGGTGCAGCTGGCAATATCGGCCATGTGTATATCAATGGCCACCTTGCAGGGGATAGCCGCTGTGGATATGCAATGTTCCGTGTACCCTTAAATGCGTATTTAAAAGCTGGGGACAATCTCATCTCAATTCAAGTGGATAACAGCTATGATAATGAAGTATATCCGCTGCTAGCTGATTTTACTTTCTTCGGAGGTCTCTACCGTGAAGTGAAGCTTTTAGTGATGGACGACATTCACTTTGATTTGATGGATAATGGACGCGATGGTGTTTATCTTACGCAGAGTTCACTGGGGGAAGGGAATTACCAACTCGATGTTCATGGCCGGATTGTGAATGAATCTTCTAGAACGATACAGGCATCTGTAGAGGTAGAGCTCAGAGATCACGAGGGGAATACGGTTTGGCACGACAATTCGGTGCTGGCCCTAATAGGGAATAGCGAGTTTTCCTTTACAGGTGAGATCCTAAGTCCAGTTCTTTGGAATGGTATTGAATGTCCGTACTTATATTCAGCTCATATTGCAATCAAAGTGCAAGGACAAGTGCTCGATACACGTCAAATCGACATTGGTTTTCGAACAGTTGAGTTGTCTTCCGAACGTGGAGTCATTTTGAACGGTAAACCAATCAAAATCAACGGAGTGTGCCGACACCAAGACTTCGGAGGCGTAGGGAATGCCATAACCAAAGCGCATATGGATGTAGATATGGAACTTATCAGGGAGGTAGGCGCCAATAGTATTCGGCTCGCTCACTACCAGCATGATGACTATTTCTACAGCCTTTGTGACCGATACGGGCTTCTGGTATGGGCTGAAATTCCGTACATTAGCATTCCGTCTACGAAAGATCTGGAGAGCCGCAACGCGGTTGAACAGTTGGAACGCTTGATTAAGCAGGCGTACAACCACAGCTCCATCTACTGTTGGGGAGTTCAGAACGAAATCACGATTGCTGTGGAAACAGAGAATACGTATCGAACGATCCAAAAGCTGGTCGGCATCACCAGGAAATTGGACCGCAGTCGCTTCGTCGTTCAGGCGAATATTAATGGGGTGGCGGATGACAGCGTAATTAATCGTTTTACGGATCTCGTCGGCTATAACCTGTATTACGGTTGGTATTATGGGGAGATCCAAGATTTAGGCACGAGACTTGATGAATTTCACCAGACGAGTCCGAACGTTCCTGTGTTAGTTTCCGAATACGGCGTGGACACCAACCCGAACTATCACGCTTACGAACCGAAAGTTCAGGATTATACGGAAGAATATCAGCTTAAGTTTCATCACAACGCGCTGCAGACTTTCGAGGAAAGGCCATATGTACTTGGCGGGTATGTGTGGAACATGTTTGATTTCGGTAGCGCAAACCGGAATGAAGGTGGGGAGAAAGGCAAGAATTTGAAAGGACTCATTACGATTGATCGAACTTTGAAAAAGGATTCGTTCTATTTATGCAAGGCATATTGGTCTCAAGATCCATTCGTATACTTGGCCGGGCGTCGATTCGTTCATCGACATCAGGAACGGAATGACATCGTAGTTTTATCGAATATGACCCATATCCGTGTCTATCACAACAATGAGCTGCTATCGGAAATGAAGGGCAGTGACCGCATGTTCGAAGTGAAGGATGTTACGCTGGTTCGCGGGGAAAACCGTATACGCGTAGAGGGTATTCAAGAAGAGGTTGTCGTTCATATCGACGAAATCCTTTTGGTTTCTGTCATAGAAGCGGACCAGCGTTACATTCATGTCAAAGAAGAGAAAACCAAGCATGTAGTTAATTGGTTTGAGAACTTCGACCTGTCCGGCGGCGGGCAAATTGAGCTAAAGGATGGTTTTTTTTCCATCTATGATACCATCGAAGACCTCTACAGCCATGTTGATGCGAAAGGGGTATTTCTCAAATATTTCGGTCATACGACAAACAATCCGTTCTTCGAGGTGACCAAAGGTGTCATGTCGATCGAGAAGATGTCCCAGCTCGCTTTTTACGAAATACCTGACGAGTTGCTGCCAGTCATACAAAATGAATTGAACATCATCTCGAAATCATAATCAATTGCCTCGCTGGGTCCATATGGCCTGACGGGGCTTTTTTCGAACTAGCGGGATAGTCGGCAAAGTGCAAATCGGAAGTCGTGGGAACGGTAGTGAGCAGAACGGGCGATCGATTACTATTAAGTTACACAAAGAGACCTAACAACTTGTCGAAATTGAAAGGGGAAACTGGTATGAGAAAGCACGCGCAGAGCTTAGCAGTGAAGAGAATATGGAAGTACAGTCCACTATATCTCATGATGCTGCCAGGGCTTGCTTATTTGTTAATCAACAATTACTTACCCATGTTCGGACTTGTCATTGCTTTCAAAGACATTAACTTCGCGAAGGGAATATGGGGGAGTGACTGGGTTGGATTCCAGAATTTTAAATTCCTTTTCCAAACGTCAGACGCCTACATTATTACGCGAAATACGCTTCTATACAATGCGGCATTTATCGTGATCGGACTTGTCGTTGCTGTCGCTTTCGCCATTCTGCTTAATGAAATCAAAAGTAAATTTGCCTCGCGATTGTATCAAAGTCTTATTATTTTACCGTTCCTGATCTCCATGGTTTTAGTTAGTTATTTAGTATTTTCCATGCTGAGTATGGAGAGCGGATTTATGAACAAGACGATTTTACCGCTGCTGGGCATAGATCCAATCTCGTGGTACAACGAGCCGAAATATTGGCCTATTATCCTAACTCTAGTTCATACATGGAAAGGGGCCGGCTATGCGTGTATTATCTACCTCGCAGCTATTATCGGAATTGACACAGAGTATTACGAAGCCGCGACGCTAGATGGGGCATCCAAATGGCATCAAATCCGCTTGATCACGATTCCGCTCATCACTCCCGTCATCATCATGCTGACACTCTTGCAGATTGGCCGCATTTTCTACTCGGATTTCGGACTATTCTATCAAGTTCCAATGAACGCAGGCGCCTTATTCGATACGACGAACGTCATTGATACATACGTATTCCGCGGACTGCTGCAGCTGGGCAATATCGGAATGTCTTCGGCGGCGGGCTTCTATCAATCACTGGTTGGATTCGTGCTTGTCATTGTATCGAATTATGTTGTTCGCAAAATAAATAAAGAAAATGCTTTGTTCTAGGGGGGATCACCATGCATAAAGAAAATCAAGGTTGGCAATGGGCAGCCCATACGGTGATGATCTTATTCTCATTAACGTGCTTGCTTCCGTTCGCGTTGCTCGTCATGTCCTCGATCACCGACGAGACTACCATTTTGCAAAACGGCTATTCATTTTTTCCTGAAAACTTTAGTTTAACTGCCTATCAGTATCTATGGGAGCAATCTGCGCTTATTTATAACGCTTACGGGATTACCTTTCTCATTACGATCGTTGGAACCGTGGTAAGTTTAGCTATCACATCAATGCTTGCCTATCCGTTATCACGACGGGATTTGCCAGGCGGAACATTCTTCGCTTTCGTCTTGTTCTTCACGTTGTTGTTTAATGGAGGCCTTGTTCCAACTTATTTGGTCTACACGCAGCTGCTGGATATGAAGAATACGATTTGGGCATTAATCGTGCCAGGGCTGTTGATGAATGGCTTTAATGTGCTCCTCATGCGGACGTTCTTCATGACGACGATCCCCGTGCCGGTACTTGAATCGGCGAGTATTGACGGAGCAACGGAATTCAAAATGTATTATAAAATCGTCCTGCCGCTATCACTCCCGATTCTGGCCACGGTCGGTTTATTCCAGGGGCTGGCGTATTGGAACGATTGGAACAACGGGTTGATTTATGTGACAAATCCTCAATTGTTCAGCTTGCAAAATGTGCTCAATCGCATTATGAGCGACATACAATTCCTTGCAAGCAATGGTGAATTAAGCGCAAGCGCAGGAGCTAAGATCGCTCAGCTGCCCAGCGAAACGTTCCGTATGGCCATCGCTGTCATCGCGGTTATTCCGATCCTTATCGCGTATCCGTTTTTCCAAAAGTATTTCGTGAAGGGGATGACCATTGGGGCTGTGAAAGGTTAATCCGAAGTTAGGACCATAAATGAGAGGGGTTAAAATCGATGAAACGTAATATAAAAGGTATTGTTGCTGAGATGACAATAGAGGAAAAAGCCGGGCTCTGTTCTGGTCTTGATTTTTGGAACACCAAAGGAATTGAGAGGCTCGGGATTCCATCCATCATGATGACGGATGGGCCGCACGGTCTTCGCAAACAGCGAGCTTCCGCCGATCATCTAGGCCTCTTCGACAGTGTGCCGGCCACATGTTTCCCGTCTGCGGCAGGGCTTGCGACTTCTTGGGATAGAGAACTAATTCGCAAGGTAGGTGTTGCGCTAGGCGAGGAGTGTCAGGCCGAGGAAGTTGGTGTCTTGCTTGGTCCTGGCGCCAATATCAAAAGATCGCCGCTATGCGGGCGAAACTTCGAATATTTCTCAGAAGATCCATATTTGTCCTCCGAGATGGCAGCGGCACATATCCAAGGGGTTCAAAGTCAAGGCGTAGGGACATCTTTAAAGCATTTTGCTGCTAATAATCAGGAGCACCGCCGAATGTCAACGAACGCGATTGTCGATGAACGAACGCTGCGCGAGATCTATTTGGCAAGTTTCGAGGGAGCTGTTAAACAAGGTGAGCCATGGACCGTGATGTGCGCTTATAACAAGCTTAACGATGAATTTTGTGCGGAGAATGAACGTCTGCTGACCGATATTTTGAAGGAAGAATGGGGACATGAGGGATTTGTTGTTTCCGACTGGGGCGCAGTGAATGAGAGAGTTGATGGGTTGCGTGCGGGTCTTGAACTGGAAATGCCATCTACTGGCGGCTCGGGAGACCAGAAGATCGTAAATGCGGTCAGAAGTGGGCAACTTTCCGAAGAGAGTCTGAACGCTGCTGTTGAACGACTACTCCATGTAATCTTTAAGGCAGTTGATCATAAGAAGCAGGACGCATCTTACGATGCAGAAGAACATCACCGCTTGGCTAGAGAAGTAGCTAGGGAAAGCATGGTATTGCTGAAGAATGAGAACAACATTCTCCCGCTAGCGAAGGAAGGACGCATTGCTGTCGTTGGGGCATTAGCCAATCAGCCTCGTTACCAAGGTGGGGGCAGTTCACACATCAAACCTACGAAGTTGGATAACATCATGGAGGAGTTAACCAAGTCGGCGGGGAGTCAGGCAGTGATTACATATGCCAAAGGGTATGACTTGGATAGTGATGATTCTAATTCAGTGCTGCTCGAAGAGGCTGCCCATGTTGCTAAAGAAGCGGATGTCGTTGTTGTTTTCGCTGGTTTGCCCGAGCGTTATGAGTCAGAAGGATTTGACCGCCAGCATCTGCGGATTCCAGACAATCAAATCAAAGTGATTGAGGCTGTCGCTGCGGTACAAGGTCGCGTAATTGTCGTGCTAAGTAACGGCGCTCCGATTGAGATGTCTTGGCTTAGCAATGTTAACGGTGTCTTGGAGGCATATTTAGGCGGGCAGGCTATGGGGGGGGCAATTGCCGATCTGCTGTTTGGCGATGCCAATCCATGCGGGAAGCTAGCCGAGACATTTCCAGTGCAATTGAGTGACAATCCATCGTATCTCTATTTCCCGGGCAATGGAGATACCGTTACGTACAATGAAGGTATTTATGTCGGGTATCGCTATTATGATACAAAGATGCTGCGACCGTTATTCCCTTTTGGACATGGCCTAAGCTATACAAGTTTTGAATATTCCGATTTGACTGTTGATCAGACACATGTGAAAGACAGCGACGAAATACTTGTGTCAGTTAAGGTGAAGAATGGTGGCACACTTGCTGGGAAAGAAGTCGTTCAACTGTATGTACGTGATGTTGTAAGCCATATATCCCGACCAGATAAAGAGCTGAAAGGCTTTGGGAAGATCTCCCTCGAGCCAGGTGAAGAGAAACAAGTGACGTTTACATTAAGTAAAAGAGCATTTGCTTATTACCACGTTGAATTCCAGGATTGGGTTGTCGATACAGGCGACTTTGAGGTGCTCATCGGTAAATCTTCTGCGGACATCGCTTTGAAGGAAACCGTTCATGTGACATCTTCAGTTGTCATACAGCCAAGATTTACACGTAATTCTACGGTTGGTGACGTGATGGAGCATCCAGAACTAGCACCGGTTATTATGGAGCTTGTGCAGCATTCTCCATTCGCTTCTCCAGCAGATAATGGAGAGGAAAGTTCGAGTTCTGAGATGATGGCTGCCTTTCTTAAATATTTACCGCTTCGAGGGCTAGCTGCATTTAGCGGAGGCGCACTGACAGAAGAGATGTTAGATAAGGCAGTCCTCAAGCTTAATAAAAAATAGTTTGGATTTTCGCGATTTTCCTCCGACCTTAGTGGATCGGAGGAAAATCGTTTTTTTTGTGTAGTCGCAGATGGACTACGGAATCCAGGAGGGCCGATACAGGCTCTACCACCCAAGACAAGTCTAAAATGACCATGAGCACAATCGGTGGCTGAATTAATCCATCAACTATACGTTGGCTAGCCTGAGAGAACGAGTTTATTTCCGATGGTTTGTTGATTTAGGAGAACTCTAATGTTGATGGCCCTCAATTGTATAGATTCATATTCTGAAATCAATGCAAATTACTGTGATAACAATAATTATATATTGTAATTCGATAAATTTTATGTTAGATTCAATTTGCCATTAACTCAAAGTGTGCATGTTAAGGAACATGTAAAGTAAAGGAAGGGGTCCGCGTATGAGCAACGAACCTATCATTCGTTTGCAGAATGTGACAAAAGTGATCGGCCGAACTACTGTGATCGACGATCTTACATTTGATGTGCCGCAAGGCGAGATTTTCGGCTTTCTTGGTCCGAACGGGGCGGGTAAAACAACGACCATACGCATGATCGTCGGATTAATGTCGACAACCAAGGGGCAGATCCTGATAAAAGGCAAAAATATTAAAAGCGAATTCGAGCAAGCTATCCGACACGTTGGAGCCATCGTTGAAAATCCTGAAATGTATAAGTATTTAAGCGGGTACTTGAATCTCGTTCATTATGCCCGTATGGTGTCAGGTGTGACGAAAGAACGGATTGATGAAGTGGTGAAGCTGGTCCGACTCGAAGACCGCATTCACGACAAAGTGAAGAAGTACTCTCTCGGCATGCGTCAGCGTCTAGGAGTCGCTCAGGCGCTGCTGCATCGACCATCTCTATTAATCTTGGATGAACCTACGAACGGTCTGGACCCCGCAGGGATTCGGGAGTTGCGCGATTATTTGAGACAGTTGACCCGCTCGGAAGGAATAACAGTCATTGTCTCCAGCCATCTGTTATCCGAGATGGAACTAATGTGCGATCGGGTAGCCATTTTACAACATGGTAGGCTGATCGACGTGAAGCCTACCCACCATTTTACTCAGGATAGCGAGCAGGTGCCAACCTATCGAATAGAAGCACAGCCAATCGAACAAGCGCTGGACGTCTTGGGACAAATGGAAGGAATTCAGGAGATTGAGCTCCTCGAGGAGGGGGTCATAGAGGTCATGACCGACCGTGAGCATGTTCCGGACATGCTGGCAGCATTAATGCAGCAGCGGATACGCATCTATGGCGTGCAGTTGGTTCGCCTATCATTGGAAGATCGTTTCTTGCAAATTACAGGTACAAGGAGGGAGCAGATTGGTTAATCTTGTCCGCAATGAAAATATGAAGATCTATCGTAGGGTAAGAACGTGGATTCTGGTTGGATTTATGATCGCATTGGTACTTTTTGTAAATATCATCGAATGGCATTCTGATCGAACCCAAGCGCAAGGTGAAAGCTGGCAAGTGGAACTGCAGCAGGAGAAAGTGCACCGAAACGAACTGTTGACTAAACCTGATATTTCGGAAGAAAACCGGACTTATAATCTACAGCGAATCGCGCTCATCGACTATCATTTGGAGAAAAACATATCCACTCCGAATGGTACAATGTGGGATGGCATCAACTTCTCTGCCTCATTGGTGCTCGTGATCACCGTCTTCACCATCATCATCGCAGGCGATAGCCTAGCAGGCGAATTCTCGACGGGCACGATTAAGCTGCTGCTCATACGACCGGCTAATCGCCTTAAAATCCTTCTGGCCAAATATATTTCTTCCTTGCTGTTCGGGTTGCTATTACTGCTCACTCTTTTTGCCGTATCCGTCACAGTCAACGGTATCTTGTTTGGATTTGGAGATCTCAAACTGCCATTGATCGAAGTGACCTATGAGGGGTATATCGTCGAGAAGAGTATGGTGTTCAACTTGTGGAAAACTTACCTGATGAACGGAGTATCTACGATTCTGTATGTCACAATGGCCTTTATGATCTCATCTGCATTTCGCAGCAGCACCATGGCTATAGGCTTCTCGATTGTCGCCCTGTTTGGAGGGAACATACTACTGCAGGCGCTGCAACGATTCAATTGGAGCAAGTACTTGCTGTTTGCGAACACCGATCTCACCCAATATTTGAGTGGGAGACCTTATCAAAGTGGAATGACGCTTTCGTTCTCCATCAGTATGCTTGCGGTTTACTTTATTGCGTTTAATCTGATTTCCTGGCTTATGTTTACGCGAAGAGATGTGGCGGCTTAAGCAACATGATGTCTACTTAGTCCGAAACGCACTTGGAGAAATATCATAATGTCGTTTAAATAGCTTAGAAAAGTGGAATTCGTCATAGAACTGGAGATTAGTCGAGATCTCTTTCACCGATAAGTTGGTCGTCTCAAGTGATACTTTAGCGGATTCTAGTTTTAACTTAAGCATGTAATCGCTAGGAGACAGCCCTGTTCTGGATCGAAAACGTGTGAAGAAAGTCGTTCTGGCGAGACCGCTCATGGCTATGAGTTCATCGACTCGAATGGTTTTATCGATACTTTTATGCATGTAAATAATAATTTTGTTGAGCTCTTGATGCTGTTGCGTTGTTGCCGCATGTCGCTCTTTGGCGAAGAGCAGCAATATTTCTTGCAATAGGATCGAAGCGGTAAATTCGTAACCAAGCTGCTGTTCGATCAGAAGGTCAATCAGATGCTCGCATTTTTGCATAGCCAAACCGATTTTCCCTGATGATACAACTTCGTTAATGGGAAGTTCCAGAAAGCGGGACATATCTAGCGAGCTGAAGTTGATAAAATAAAACTTCCAGTCATTATTTTGACAGTGATAGGTGGAAGGAACGCCTTCTTGAACGATAAAATAGGTACCAGATTGCAGGACATTCGTTTCGCTAGCTTGAGAAAGAATCCCATTTCCCTCGTAGGTAATAAATATTCCGGGAACATGGAAGCCTTCACGTTTGGTAACGTGATAAGTATCGTTCGCATGTACTTCCCAGATAGATATAAATTCACAAGAAGAAATTTTATGTTTGGTAGGTAACCCATAAGGAATATCCATGTAGGACAATGTTTATTCACCCCCCAATGCTAATCATGTTTGTACAATTATACATGGTTTGCATACTGCAATCCATGGGAGATTTCGTGGTGATGACGTACAGTTAAGACAGGGTAGTCATCACATGAACGAAGAGGAGTGGTTGTACGCATGATGGTGAAAGTAGGAAATCGGGAACTAGAGCTCAATGGTCAACACTTAACGGAACTTAGGAGCTCTAATGATATTTTTCATGATATTGCAGCGTTGCGTGAACGAATGGAAGAGGATGGTTACCTGCTCATTCGTGGATTTCATAAACGGGACAGAGTGCTGGAAGCGCGTACGAGTATCTTGGAGAAAATGGCTCAGATGGGCAAGTTGGATCGAGATACGAAACTCGAAGAAGGCGTCATGGCTGACGGCTCGAGAACTATTTTCATGGGCGGGACCAATGAAGACTTGCCTGCGCTTTTAAATGTCCTAAATGGCGAACATATCATGCGCTTTTTTGATGAGTTTCTTGGTGAACCTTCGTTAACCTACCATTACAAATGGCTTCGCGCCGTCGGTAAGGGGGACTTCACAGGCGCCCATTATGATATCGTCTATATGGGCAGAGGTACGCCTAACGTCTACACGGTATGGTCTCCATTAGGTGACATATCTTATGACATGGGCGGATTAGCTATTTGCCTAGGCTCGCATCGATTTGAACAGCTTAAGAAATCGTATGGTTCGAAAGATTCAGATCGAGATGGGATTGGCCATTATACAGATGATCCGCTTCACATAACAGAGAAGTTCGGCGGTAAGTGGGCGACTACCGAATTTCAGGCAGGGGATGTACTGATCTTCGGCATGTTCTTGATGCACTGTTCGCTCGAAAATACGACGCATCAATACCGGATCAGTGTGGATGCGAGGTATCAATCCATCCATGAGAAGGTAGACGAAAGATGGAGCGGGATGAAGCCGAAGGGTCATTTTAAATAAGGGCGTTCCACGTTTCAAAATCCAATAGAACGGCCGCTAACAGAAGGGGACCGTTCTTTGTGTTTCACGAATAGACAATTCATAGTGAGAACTATTCTCAAGTTTGGCATCGTGTACCGACAAGCGCTTTCCTCTATGTGACTAGCGGCAGCGCCAAACTTCACATAGACGGGATCGAAAGCCGTATGCAACTTCCTACCATCAGTCCTCGCATCTATCCGTTCTGACTAAATATCCTACGAAAGTCGCTCGGCCTCACACTGGTTTTGCTCTGAAATAGATTTGAGAAATAATGTGGATCCTCGTAACCGAGCTTATATCCAATATCGCTTATGGTCATTCGCGTGTCGAGCAGCATCAGCTTGGCGGATTCGATTTTCTTGGAAATGACATAGTTATAGATGGTTGTTCCGACTTCACGCTTGAATAAGCGATTCATTTGTTTCAATGAAAGGTCAATCTGGGAGGAGAGTCCGCGCGAATCATAGGGATGAAGAATGCTGTTATCCAAAACTTGCTTAATTGCTTGCACGGTTGCTGTTAAAGCATTGCCTCGCTTACGTACAGTGTCAGAAAGATCAACAATTATTCGCATGAGAATAATTTGAAGCTCGGTCTGCATGTTCTCGACGGATGTTTGCTGGGCAGTTGCAAGAGCTTCATGGAACAAATGAGCTAAACCGCTGTCCTTCGTTACAATATGAGGAAGTAATTGATAGGCTTCGAGCATCTTAATCATCCAGTTTCCGCTAATATTCAGCCAGATGTAGCTCCATTGTTCCTCGTGATGGTTATCAGCAATCACCTCGTGGTAACTGCCTGCCGGTAGGATAAATAAGTCTCCCTCACAAGCTGTGTGAGATTGGGAGTCGACCTTAACAACGCCTTGGCCAGATAATACATAACCGAAGACGGTAATGGTGGCAAGCATTCGAATATTCTTGTAATCCTTTTCACAATAGTTAATGCCTAGGAACTGTACGCTCAGAGGAGGGGGTTCCCCAACTAAAGGCAAGTGATAGATAGGTCCGGATTTATTGGGTTTATTTAACATTGCGTGAACGGGGAGTCCCTTCCTTCTTACATAGTATGTACGGTTGTAATCCATATCTTCTCTCGGTTATTCTACCAAGAACCCTCGATTTTGTACAAATTCCTTATTTGATCATCGATGTCCCTTTTCCTCACCTACTCTACCTCTTTCTCTATTAAGCGTTTATAAAAAGCACGGTATACTTAGCTACAATAGAATCAGGAAGATGAAAGGAATAAGCGCAAATGAAGAGTGATTTTGTGATGCAGCCTCCGCATCCTGAGACGGAATGGTCTGCGTGTACAGGCTATTCGGAATCAGCCTTACCCATAGCCCCAATATTGGATGTCTCTATGCGAGATGCGAGTATTTGCAAAGGGCCGGATGACGTATTTTATTTGACTGGAACGACAGATGGTTCCTATATCCAAGTGTGGACTTCCTTTGATTTACAGTCGTGGAAGGGGCCGTCGAACGTATGGAGCTTAGAGCAAGAAGGCACGTGGCAGAGGGAAAGTAAGGGTACAAGTGGCATCTGCTCGCCGGAAATTCACTATGTAAAAGGGTCATTCTGGATTTCTTATGGTTTGCAAAATGGCGGTACGGGATTGTTACGAAGCTTGTCGACTTCTATGCAGGGGCCATTCCAAGATATGGGGAAAATAACAAATGACGGCCACGATGCTTCACTTTTCGAGGATGAAGATGGAGCGGTCTATTGGGTATATGGGAATGGTCAAATTGCTCGAATGACAGCGGAGATGACAGGACTTATAGAATTGCCCCGCATGATAGAAGTACAACCATGGAAGGTTGCGGGACGAGAAGATCATCCCTCATTTAGTCAGAATCTACAGGTAGGAACGTATGGGGCTTTTATATATAAACAGGATGGCACTTATTTCATGTTTTGCGCAGACGCCTTGGCAAGGATGGGGAGTGATGCGGTAGACACATTCGTCGCAGTGAGTGAATCCATCTATGGTCCCTACAGTCGGCGGTACTTGGCACTTCCTCATGGCGGTCAAATCTCGTTATTTAAGGATACAGACAATCAGTTGTATGCTTCCTTCTCGGGCTGCGGCAGCTATTCGCTGGTTGAGCATTATCCTTCCGTCGTACCTATGACCGTGGTAAAGTCAGGATTTATTCGACCAAGTGAGCGTGTGCGGTTGGAAAAAGGTGGCGTAGGCAGTCTTCAACCTATCGCAGACTTCCTCATTCGTGATCCGCATATTAGTACGGGTCCGGATGGCGCCTATTATTTGACAGGGACGTCGGATCAGCCTTATCACAATTTTTGGGATCGGAATAACCAGCTTCATGTGTGGCGTTCACAAGACCTGAAGGAATGGCAACATGTGGCGAAGGTATGGGATTTGTCCGAAAATGGTACTTGGGAGAACAACATATATGAGAACCCTTGTCTTTGGGCACCTGAAATGATCTATCTCTATGGTACATTCTGGATCACGTATTCGCTTCAAGGCGGTGGCACGGGGATGATCAAAAGTAAATCAGGACTAGCAGAGGGACCGTATATCGATATGGGACGCATGACGAATACGGATATTGACTCCAGTCTGTTCCAAGATGAGGATGGTCACGTTTATTTTGTTTGGCAGGATGGTAAAATAGCTAGGATGAAATCCAATATGACGGGCTTCGCGGAAGACCCTCGCAAGTTGATATGTGCCGATGGTCAGCGCGTAGGCTACGAGGGTGCATTCATCGTCAAATATAAAGGCAAGTACATTCTGGGTGCAGCCGAATGGAACGGCGACAAACGTGTTGACGGTACCTACGATTTGATGTATGCGGTTGCGGATGAGCTGTACGGTCCGTATACGCCAAGACGATTAGCAGTTCCGCACGGCGGGCATGGAACGATGTTTATAGATCATGAGGGCAGACTCATGTCTACATTTTTCGGCAACGACCGTACTGCTCCTTTCCGGACGCGTCCAGGAATTGTCCCGCTTGAGGTCGAAGAAGATGAAGCGGGACTATGCATCGTGCATTGTTGTGAGTAATATAAAAACATGAATCAAGCTCGAAACGAGCTGGGTTCATGTTTTTTCTTTCATAAGTTGATTGACATGGAAAGGAGCCGTCCGTTCATGAAAATGTTCTCTATTAAAAAGCTGATTTCGCCTACGGGAAGTATCCAGGGGAAAATCTTTGTCGCCTTCAGTCTAGTTACGTTAATAGGAATCGTTGCCGTAACAAGTATTGTTTATCTCTACATGAGAGAAACCGTAAAGAATAATGCGATTAATTCCGTTAACGAGAGCATAAGACAGGCTGATGAATCATTAAATCTCCGCTTGGAGGAGGTTAGTCGATTGAATACAGTCGTTGCTACGAATAAAACGGTACTGGATACGCTCCTTAGCAAGACGGAGGAACCAAGCTTCGAGTGGTTTCAGGAGCAGAAGCGGATCGAGGAATTTTTAGCGGCATTGATAGCTTATAAATCTTACATTTCACGCGTAGCTGTCATTGGGTTAAATCAAAAAGTGTTCTTCGTCGGTTCTCCATGGCTAGATAAGAACGTATTATTCTCACCCATGATGGATGCTTTACTTCAAAATGGGTCCGGGCATGCCTATTTTCATCAAACAGGTTTCAATAATTCAATCGTTACCGGTCGTGAACTTCGGTATAACCGAAATTTAATCGGTATGGTCATGTTCGATCTCAATGACGAATTTATTAAGAAAATCTATGATGTCAAACCAACTCCAGATAGTATGCTGTACGTGGTGGATAGGAAAAACGAATTCATTTATGAGCCTCAAACTAGTGTTTTGGATAAGGAAGCTTTTATCCAATTCAATCAGCAGTTAGCAGGTACAGACGGCTCGGTTGAGAAAGTGATTAATCAGCAATCGTACCTCGTTATTACTCGCAAATCGGATTATACGGGATGGTCGACGGTCGCGCTCGTTCCCATGAAGTCTTTATTGACGGAAACGACCCATATTCGTAATGTACTAGCCACCGTAGCGATCATTGTATTTATATTCATTGTCATCGGAACACTGCAAGTTTCCTCCAGAATAACTAGAAATATTCGAAGGTTAAGATCCATGATGATGCATGTAATGGAAGGGAATATGACGCTTCCAACAGTTGAGATTCAATCCAAGGATGAAATAGGGCAGTTATATCTCGTTTTCAAAAGTATGGTTGAAGAGTTAAAGCGATTGCTTGAAGGCATTATGAAGACGGAGCGGGAGAAACGTGAAGCGGAATTGGCTGTTCTGCAAGCGCAAATCCGCCCTCATTTCCTCTATAACACACTGAATACAGTCAAGTATCTGGCCAAAATTAACGGTGTTCCGAATATCGTAGAGGTATCTGAATCTCTAATTGAGCTCATGCGCGGTGTACTCGGGAATACGAATGAATTCCTTACCCTGCAAGAAGAATTACAGTATGTCCGCAATTACGTGACGATTGAGAAGTACAAATATGTAGAGCCATTGCATTTGAATATTGAGGTGGAAAATGATGATCTTTTACAGCTTAATGTTCTGAAATTAATGCTGCAGCCACTTGTAGAAAATGCTATCGTACATGGGCTATCTGCATCCTCTTATGAAGGTACGGTAGACATTCGTATTTATAAGGTTAATGATGAATTGAGAATCGAAGTCAGAGATAACGGCAAAGGCATGTCCAAGGAGCAGATTGAGCATCTATTTGAAGTGAATAAAGTCCAGACGAATACGCGCTTTAGCGGAATGGGTGTGCGGAACGTACATGAACGCATCGTGCGATTGTTTGGGGAGCCTTACGGGGTGTTTGTTGAGAGTGAGCCAGATGTGTATACGATTGTACAGATTAGATTTCCTTTACTGCCGGCTTAGGATGACTCTAATAACACGAATAACTTGCTTTAGGAGGGATAATAATCATGTTTCAAGTATTATTGGTCGATGATGAGGCGTTGGCACGCCACGATGTGAAGAGTATGTTGGACTGGGAAAAGCATGGGTTCACGATATGCGGGGAGGCATATAACGGATCTATGGCACTAGCGATGATGGAACAGATGACGCCTCATATCGTGATTATGGATGTGAGCATGCCAATCATGAATGGGGTAGAGCTAAGCCGAGAGATGAAGGAAAGATTTCCGAAGGTTAAAATGATTATGTTAAGCAGCTTTGACGATTATGATTATGTCCGAACCTGTCTGATGAATGGGGCTATCGACTACTTGCTCAAGCATCGGTTGCAAGCACCAGCTCTTCTGACACTTCTGGATAAAGCTGTTCAGCAATTGCAGAGCGAAGAAGCTCGAAATGCGCAATCCATTATGATTGAACGTCTAAGTCCAGTTATTCTCCGTGAGCATGTAGCTAATTTGGCTAGAGATACAGGTAGTGCGAGTGAAGTGCTACAGTCATATGCTCAAGATAATAAGCTCTATTCACATGCAGTTAATTATAGATCTGCGGCTGTACAAATCGTTCCCTTTCTGTTGTTAACGGAAACTTTGAACGATGTACAGAAGAATCGCTTTGTACTTCAGGCAATTGAAGTCATGCAGATGGCGATTGGTGATGTTCAGAAACGAACGGTTGGCTACGTAGGGGAAGGACGTTTTATCGTCTTATTTTCCTCTGAAGAGCGAAGCGAGCATGCCGTTACAACGCAAATGAACCAAGCGATGAGCGCACTCACGCATTCTCTTGAGAAGTTCCTTAACCTAAAATGCGTATATGCCATAGGTCCGCTATGCGGAAACTTACGGCTGGTGGGTTCCAGTTATATCAAAGCCAACCAAGCTTTGAATCATCAGCACGACCAAGGCTTGAATACATCCCTCTTGAAAGACTCCGTATTCAGGAAGGAACAGAAGCAGTTGTTGCTTTTCCTAGAACAATTGGATGGAGAACGAGTCAGCCAATTCATTGTTACGATATTTGCTGAACTGCGCAGCCAGCCTGTATATGGGATGACTGTGCAAATCATTGTCAGTGAAATGCTTCATCTCGTAGAAATGACATGGAAGCGGTTTAATCCGCAGACAGCTTTCGAAGACATCGAACACATGCCTGATAGAGCAGAACTTGGGCGAATGAGAAGTTTCGAAGAACTCGAAATCTGGATGCTGGATTACTATGCAAGTCTTATTGAGGCCATTAAGAAACAGCGTGTAGAAGGTTCTCATTCACGCCATATAGCCAAGGCACTTCAGTTTATTAAGGATAACTATGCATCTAACATTTCCCTAGACATGACAGCAAGTGCACTCAATCTGAATTCATCTTATTTAAGCAGATTGTTCAAAGAAGAAATGCAGATGACATTTACGGAGTATTTAAACCGAGTTCGTATTCGAACAAGCTGCATGCTGATGGAGTCAGGCACCTATTCGTTGAAACAGATCAGCAGTGAGGTCGGTTTTATAAGTTACACATATTTCTTCAAAGTATTTAAGGGGATTACAGAGATGACACCCCAGGCCTATATGGATCAATTGAAACAGTCAAAAAAGTAGAATGGAAAGTCATAATTGTTGAATCAACTGAACGTCATAATTCCTTATACTGAGATCACCCCTTAGAAAACGCTTTCTTATAGGGGAGAAAAAAACTTGATCGGAGGAACACTAGCATGAAAAGAAATTGGGGGACAGTACTATTTTCAACATTGATCATTTCCAGCCTAACACTTTCCGCTTGCAGTTCAGACAAACCAAGTAAAGAGAATGAGGGTAAAACCCCAGCGGATGAGACGAAAGGTGTTGCTACAGCAGGTTTTCCAATCGTTAAAGAACCTTTGAAATTGAAAATGTTTACAAGAATCGCTCCAACAAACGGCCCTTTCAAAGATATGCCTGTCTTTCAGGATTATGAGAAAATGAGTAATGTTCAAGTTGAATTCATTGAAGCGCCGACGGATGGTTTTAATGAGAAAAAGAACCTATTATTTGCTTCGAATGAGTTGCCTGACGTCATGTATCGCTCAGGTCTTACACCTTTAGAAGCGATTCGATATGGGACTGGCGGCCAATTAATCCCTCTTGAGAAGTTGATTGACGCTTATGCGCCTAATTTGAAGAAATTGATGGAAACGTATCCAGAAATTCGACCTGCGATTACAACGCCCGAAGGACACATTTATGCGCTTCCAGGTATTGTCAGTGTGAACTCCGCACGAACCGATAAGAGGTGGATGAATCAAGCATGGTTGCAGAAGTTGAACTTGAAGGTACCGGAAACCACTGACGAGTTTTATGAAGTATTGAAAGCTTTCCGAGATAAGGATCCGAATGGCAATGGCAAGCAAGATGAACTGCCAATGACAGCACGGAATGGCTTGAGTATTGTACCGATCATGGCAGGTTCGTTTGGTTTGGACTTCCAACTGGGTTACAACATTAACTTAGAGAATGACAAGGTTAATATTTGGATGGGAAGCGACCGGAATAAAGAATTACTGATGTATTTGAACAAGTTATACGCCGAGAAGTTGCTGGATCCAGAGTTGTTTACACAGAAAGAAGCGCAATATCTGACGAAACAAGGGACAGGAAACACAGGTTTCTTCTTCGATCAGACGAACAATCCGATGTTGGATACCAAAGTGAACGAGCAATATATCGGGATCGCTCCGGTTAAAGGACCGCATGGCGACAGTCTGCAGTTGGCAGCGCCGGTACCAAGGGATTTCGGTGCATTTGCGATCACATCGGTGAACAAGAATCCGGAAGCGACGATGCGTTGGATTGATTATTTCTATAGTGACGAAGGTTCCACTTTACTTCGCTTCGGCCGTCAAGGTGAGAATTATGAATTGAAGGATGGAATTCCTTATTACACAGCTGCGTTCTTGAATTCAGGCAATCAGTCCAAAATTACCCCATACGCGGGTGGTGGAGCACCGCATCTGATCAGTGAAAAGGTCGCTTCTTACATTAATCCACCGCAGGTTCAAGAAGCGCAGAAGAAGCTTGATCCTTTCATGCCGAAGATTCGCTATGCAGCACCGATGTTTGATGAGCAAACTGCGCAACAGATCAATATTCTTCGTAACGATATTGATAAATATTACGAAGAGCAAAGCACCAAATTTATTGCTGGCGCCCTCAGCTTTGATAAGTGGGCAGAGTTCCAGAACACATTGAAGAAAATGAAAATCGATGAACTGCAGAAGCTGTATCAAGTCGCGTATGACAACCTCAAAGGGCAAAAATAAGCACGACTGACGGCTGGAGGGCTACACATGAACAATACAGCAAAGACAGCAGGCGTTGCGTCTCGAACCAAAACGAGGCGCTCCAGCCTCTTTAAAGTGATGAGTAGTCGATATGATCTATACTTGATGCTGCTCATTCCCATTGTTTGGTACGCAGTATTCCATTATGGACCCCTATATGGATTACAAATTGCGTTTAAAAATTTCAGTCCAGCGAAGGGGATTAGTGGAAGCGCCTGGGTGGGACTTGATCATTTCCAGCGATTCGTAGAATCGTACTACTTCTGGCGATTGTTATGGAATACGATCTCCATTAACTTGTTTTCCTTATTGTTTGCTTTTCCAATTCCAATTCTACTTGCCTTAATCGTTACCGAAATCCGTAATAAGTCATTCAGTAAAATTGTGCAAAATATTACGTACATTCCACATTTCATCTCCATCGTCGTCATGGTCGGGATGCTCATGTTGTTCTTATCTCCGCGTGGCGGTCCATTGAATGCCATTATTGAGACGTTGGGCGGAGATCCAGTTCGCTTTCTCGATTCGGCAGCGTGGTTCAAGCCGATCTTCATTAGCTCGAATATATGGCAAAATATGGGTTGGCAGTCCATTATCTACATTGCAGCACTAGCTGGAGTCAATCCGCAGCTATATGAAGCGGCCAAAATGGATGGAGCCAGCCGGATGCGGCGCATTTGGCACGTTTCAATCCCTGGCATACTGCCAGTCATCGTCATTCTGCTTATTCTCGACGTAGGACATTTCATGAATGTTGGTTTTGAGAAAATACTGCTTATGCAAAATAATTTGAACTTGGATTCCAGTGATGTGATTTCCACTTTCGTATATAACACAGGTATTTTAAAAGGCGAATACAGCTATACGGCAGCTATTGGCTTGTTTAACTCTGTCATTAACTTGGCATTATTATTACTCGTGAACCGTTTTGCCCGTAAGAAGGCGGAGACTAGTCTATGGTGAGGAGGGTTCTATGATGCAGGCACAAATACTCAAAAAGAGGAAATCGGATGAGAAAATATTCGATGCCGTGGTTAACTCCCTGGCTCTCCTTATCGTCGTCGTGGTCCTGTACCCGCTCCTATTTATCGTTAGCGCCTCCTTCAGTGACCCTGCGTTGGTCCTGAATGGGGAAGTGATTTTGCTGCCGAAACAGATCACGTTAGAAGCATACAAGAATGTCTTTCAGAACGAGCAAATATGGAACGGTTATGGCAATACCATTTTGTATACGGCAGTAGGAACGATTATTAATTTGATTATGACGACGTTGGCAGCTTATCCGTTGTCGAGGCCAGATTTGCCTGGGCGTGGCATATTTATGGTATTTATTACGCTAACGATGTTTTTCAGCGGGGGACTCATCCCGTCGTATCTCCTTGTAAAAAATTTAGGCATGGTCGATACGATGTGGGCGCTAGTCATCCCCGGCGCGATTGCCACCTATAATCTGATTGTGATGAGAACTTATTTTCAATCTAACATCCCTTGGGAGATTCAAGAAGCAGCGCATATGGACGGGTGTTCCAACTGGAAGTTGTTAACCCATGTGATCTTGCCGTTATCCAAGCCGATTATGGCGGTTATGGTCTTATTTTATGCAGTCGGTCACTGGAATTCATTCTTCAATGCTTTGATTTATATTCGCAGCAAAGATTTGTACCCGTTGCAGCTAGTGCTGCGTGAAGTTCTGATGGTCAGTCAAGCCGATGTGGTTGACAGCAGTGTTGGTCTTGAATCTAAGATTTTATTGGCAGAAAGCATTAAATATGTTGTCATCATTATTTCCAGTTTGCCAGTGTTATTGATGTATCCTTTTGTACAAAAGCATTTCGTCAAAGGCGTAATGATAGGTTCGTTAAAAGGCTAAAGAACGGAAGGAAGCGTTATATTCATGGGTGCAACAGCTAAGATTCAGGTGAATATGAATCAAGTCAGTAAGGACAGAATTAATCCTTATATTTTCGGACATTTCGTGGAAGATATTCGTGATCATATGGATGCGATGTTGGCCTATCCGCTCTCGGATATGGATTTTGAAAGCAACGATGTAACCTATAGAGGACTTTCTGGAAGCTGGCGCCCATTCACGAATGGGAAAAGCACGGTGTTCGCACTCGAACCCGCTGCAACCTATCACTCAGGGCATAGCCAGTTGGTACGTATATCTAGCGATGACGAGGCATATGCAGGAATTCGTCAAGCGATTAGCGTGAAAAAAGATCAGCAGGGCTATGCATTATCCCTATATGCAAGAGCATCTGTCGAAATTAAGTTCCTTCAGGCAGACATCGTCGATGTAGCGACTGGTGAAGTGCTGGGTTCTACCCGTATTGAGATCGAAAGTCATAACTGGAGAAATTATGAATCGCGTATTGGAGTTAGTCGTTTATGTGAAGAAGCAGAGTTCAGATTATATGTGCCTGCGGAGCATGAACGTTGGCGGGATCATGTATCTACTGGGATGCTATGGCTAGATCACATTGCATTACTTCCGTCTGATAGTATTGGCAACGTTCGCAAGGAAGTTGTGGATATGACCCTAGCTCTGAATGCCGGCATGATGCGGCTTGCAGGCAATTATATTAGCGCCTATCACTGGCAGCAGGCGATTGGTTCTGTGAATGAGCGTCCCTGTGTAATTAATGAAGCATGGGGAGGCTGGACGAATAAATACTTTGGCACGGATGAATTCATTCAGTTTTGCCATGACTTGCAGGTGGAGCCGCTGATTTGTGTGAACGATGGTTCAGGTACACCGGAAGAAGCAGCCGAGTGGGTGGAGTATTGCAATGGCGGGTCAGACACTCCGATGGGAAAACTGCGGGCAGCTAATGGGCATACTGAGCCTTATGGCGTGAAGTATTGGGAGATCGGCAACGAAGTCTGGGGACCTTGGCAGGTCGGGCATTGCACCGCAGAACAATTCGCAGATCGTTATGTGCGATTCGCGCAAGCGATGAAGGTAGTTGATCCTGAGATTAAGCTGCTTGCTTGTGGCGATGATAAGCAGGACTGGAATCGAATCCTACTTGAGCGAGCCGCAGCGCATATGGATTACGTAACGTTGCATTTGTATCATGGGTACAATCGCTTCGGAATGAATGATCGCACACCGAAGGAAGAGAGATATAAAGCCATTCTCTCCTATCCGGAGTGGACGCGGGAATCAATCCGCCAAGCGAGAGAATTGATTAACTCGGATTCGCGCTATACGCATCTGAAAGTGGCGATCACAGAATATAACACGATGTACTATCCGAACACGATCCGTAAGGGGCTTCCTAATGAACACACCCTAGAGGCAGCTGCAGCGAATGCAGCGAACTTGAATGAATTTATCCGTAATAGCGATCTGATCGAGATCGGAAGCTTCTCTGATTTAGTCAATGGTTGGCTGGGTGGTTGTATTCGAGTAGGTGATTTCTATGCGGATCAGTTTCGAGGTAAATCGGCAGGCAGGAGTGAGAACTCGTTAACCGTGTATGGTTCGCCAACTTACTATGTAATGAAAATGTATGCAAACAGAGACTTAAGCTATGTCGTTCATAGTCATACTGACTCCTGCAGCTTTAGCGTGAATAGCCTTGTACCAACAGCACCTAAGTTAACGGATTTGCCAAATTTGGACGTTGTCGCTTGCTGTAATGCTGATGGTAATAAATTAACGATTTTCATGGTTAATCGAAGTCTCGAAGACACGGAAACCGAAGTGCATCTGGACTATTTCGTGACATCGGGGACAGCTCGTCTATTCGCATTAACTGGGGAACATGCGGATGCCATTAATGATGTGCATCACCCGGAGGCGGTCGTTATCAACGAACTTGACGTACCTGTGGTCAATGCCAGAGCGATCTGCGAACTGAAGGCTTCGTCTGTTTATGCATTGGAAGTCACTCGATAACAGGGGTATAAGATAATCAGATGCGAAAGATTAAGAAGACAGGGATTTATATCTTGGTTGTGTGTGTTCTTCTATGTGCTCTTGTGACAATAAAGCCACTGCTTCGGCAAGAGAAAGGGGCGGAGAAGATGGCGCTAACCTTAGGTCAGACGTACCAGAACCCGTTCGTTTTGGATCAGGAATGGGAGGATTACGGGATCGGGGATCCCTATGTTCTCCGTTTTGACGGTACATATTATCTGTATTGCAGCACCAAGGATCGACGGGTAGGCGTGAAAGCATGGAGTTCGGATGATCTTGTGAACTGGCGCTACGAAGGATTGGTCACCAAGGAAGCAATTAGCGAAGGGGCCTATGCGCCTGAGGTCGTGTATTGGAACGGTGCGTTCTACATGTACACCTCTCCTGCGGGCAAGGGGCATTACGTCTTGCAGAGCGATAAACCGACAGGTCCTTTCGTAGCGAAGACGGGCAATCTGGGCTTCACGATTGATGGTTCCGTGTTTATTGACGACGATGAGAAATGGTATTTCACACATGCCAAATTGAACGGTATCATGGCAAGCCCAATGAAGGATCCCTATACAATTGAAGCGGGCCAACAGTTAAATGCCTCACTTGGACATTGGACCGAAGGTTCTATGATAATTAAGCGCAACGGTCGTTACTTCATCACGTACACAGGAAATCATGTATTTAGTAAAGGTTATCGTGTCAACTACGGGGTTAATCATGAATCACCAATCGGTGCTTACACAATTCCTGAGAACAATCCGATTTTGATTTCTACTGCCAATGATTTCAATGGACTTGGTCACAGTGCGACAGTCATGGGTCCTGATTTAGACTCGTATTATATGGTCTATCACAACCTAGTCGGACGATCAGCAGAAGGCCCGCCCCTTCGCAAACTGAACTTGGATCGGCTTGTTTTCAACGGAGACAAGATGTCTGTTCTTGGTCCAACACATGGTTCGCCACAGGAAGTACCAAGAATGCCAGCATTTCAGGACATCCCTGGTGCTGCGCCTTCTGCTGACAAGTGGGAGCCAATACGTGGAGCAAGAGGCAAGGAGATATGGGTGTCAAAAGCAATGACAGGCCATCGTTATACCGCTGAATACAATTTTAGATGGTATCAGGCACAAGCTGCAGGCTCATCACTGGATGTCATATTCGCTTACGGGGATGCGGACAATTACCGTAGTGCACGTGTGAACAAAGCGACGATGGAGCTTTCCCTGACGGAGTGGACAAATGGCGTAGAAACGGTGGTTGCGACAATACCTTTGCCGAAGGAGACCGATCTTACGAAGGTTCATACGGTCCGCATCGAGTCGGGCAAATCGGGTACGCTGCTTTATTGGGACGGGCTGCTGAAGATTGAGGAAGCAGCCATGAAGGGGCGCGACGGCAGAATCGGATATGCGTGGCCCCAAGGGGAGAAGCCTGATCTGCATTTCACAGCTTTCTCCAATGAAGCGAATGGCAGCAGTGACGTGCAAGCTCTTAAGCCTCTGCCTGGCATGCTGGAAGCGGTTCATGCTGAATTTGAAGGTAAACCAACAATCCAATCCGGCATAACGCCTGATGGCAGTGAGTCTGTACGCCTTTCGAAGGGGAAAGATGGACTCCACTTTCGGGTCAATGTTCGGGAGGATGGCAGCTACCTGCTCTCCCTTAACGCAGCCAAGAATTCGGCGGGTTCAACGTTGAAACTCGAAGTAAACGGCACGACGAAGACGCTCAAGCTGGATGCGTCTTTATTCGCAGATCATGCAGCATGGACTAAGGTGCCGCTTGGTGAGTTTGAACTGAAGGCGGGAACGCAATGGCTGTCGCTGCACGGGGCGAAAGGAGACGTTACGCTTCGATACGTCGAAGCGAGTCCAACCGTCTCTGTGCCCGAGCAGGCTGTCATCAAGCCGACAGCTGTCGGCCTGGTCAATCGCTTCGGTGGAGACGTAGGTTGGACAGATTATACCGTTAGCTTCGATGTGACGCTCAAAGCGAACACATCGGATGAGGTAGGCGTCCTATTCAGGACGACGAACGAGTCGGACTTCAAAGATCAGGTGAAAGATGCTTTCATGGGGTATACCCTTGCGTTCCATACGGACAAGGTAGAGCTGCGGCGTGTGAATTATGAAAATACGGTGGAAGCGGCCTCTGGAAGTTTACTATTTAAGCCAGGTCAGACCCGCCACCTTTCCGTGAAACTGAAAGGTTCATTAATAGAAGTTTTCTCTGAAGACAGCGATAAATCTATCCTGACCTGGAGGGATCCGAATGCGTTTCTATTAGGGCGCGTCGGCTTACGGGGGGTGTCCATAGCTTGGACGATCTCGCCTTTGACAGTAACGATGAAGTAATAATGTATGATGTAATTACCCTTAATCAGAGCCGATATAGGCATGATGAGGGTGATTTTTCATGTTTTTATAGGTAATTGGAACTATATTTTTAGTGGAATTTTCAAATTCATTGTAGTAAAATGTCGAAGAATAAAGGAGTTCTGTAACGTTACAACGAAGATCATTGACGGGCTTCCGTAAAAGCGCATGTATTTCATAAACATCAATGGAGGATTTGTATGCAAAAGTATTTTAAAATGCAAGCAGTCAAGAGCTCATTAGCACTTCTGCTTGTTGCTGGAAGTATGCAATTTATATCGAAAGCAGCATTAGCTGAACCTGTAGAGGAAATACCAGTGTTGCTCTCAATGGGGAATGAGTTTGTTGAAGTAGGAGCAACGGTTACAATTCCGATTAAGGTTACACCGAATGGTGAAATCGCTTCGTATAACATGCAGATTGATTTTGATCCCAAGATCTTTTCCATTTCAGCGATTAATCCGAGGTATGGAAGCTCGGAGATGGACACATGTGTAAATACCATAGAGGGATGCTTTCAAGCTAGCTTCGATAACACTGCTGGATGGATACGCACAGCTTGGATTGATATGACGACGGGAACGAGTAATCCACACACAATTAAGGAAGAACAGGTCCTGTTTGATCTTGTTATTCAGGCGAAAAGCGAGGCGAATGCAAGTTATTTTCAAATCGTTGATCCTACAAATCGTGAAAGTTTAACTGTCACTGACGGCAATTTCACAGATCAGGTGCCCCATCAACGTGAAGTTAAATTTGTGGGAGGCTCGATCACTGCTTACATGAAATCCACAGATGTTCCGCCTCCATCAGGTGTGCCTGTGTATGTAGATGGAAAGCTGCAAGAGAAATCAGCAACCGCTGTAACCACGACGGTAAATAACCAAGTGGTCATGACAATCACGGTCGATAACAAGAAAGTGACTGAGTTGATTGAAGGCAATGCGTTAAAGAAAGTCATGTTGCCGATTCATAGCACCACCGCAAACGTAGTCATTGGGGAATTAAATGGCAAGTTGGTTAAAGCCATGGAAGGCAAAGAAGCTTCTATTGAAATTCAAACCAATCTGGCAACGTATACACTACCAGCGTCTCAGATTCGCATTGATAATATTTCGGATGCCATTGGCAAAGATATTGCGTTGGAAGATATCAAAATCAGTTTGAAAATCGCTGAGACCTCTTCTGATCAGACAGGGAATGTGGAATCAGCTGCTCGTTCGGGGCATTTTGAGCTGATTGGTAAACCAGTAGATTTTGTTATCGAAGCCAGTTATGGGGATAAGAAAGTCATCGTACATCAATTTAATCATTATGTGCTGCGTTCACTCGTATTGCCACAAGGCGTAGACCCTGCCAAAATGACGACTGGGGTTGTCGCTAACGAGGATGGCAGCTTGACGCATGTACCAACCACGATTCGCAAAGAAAATGAGACCTACTACGCAGATATCAAAAGTTTAACGAATAGCACGTATTCTGTCATTTGGAATTCCAAAACCTTCCAAGATGTCGCCACGCACTGGAGCAAAACAGATGTGAATGATCTTGCATCCCGACTAATTATTCAAGGAACAACAGAGAATCAATTCAGTCCCGACCGGTCGATTACACGAGCTGAATTCACTGCGATTATGTTGCGGGCGTTAGGACTCCGTAGTCCTAAAGATACACAGGACATCACTTTCTCAGATATCGGAGGCGCGGATTGGTATATGCAAGACGTTAAGACGGCTGTCTCCTATGGATTAATTAGTGGATATGAAGATGGTACCTTCAAGCCGAATGGACAAATTACACGTGCCGAAGCGATGGTTATCATTGATCGCGCGATGTCGATCACACAACTTGAGAAAGTGAAGACCGATGCTGCTGCGATAGACTTACTCTCTTCCTTCACGGATGTAACGACCATTCCAAGCTGGGCACGCCAAGCTATTGCCTCGGCGGTTAAACAGGGCATTGCGCAAGGTGCAGAGAATAAGCTTGCACCAAGCGATAATATTACTCGTGCACAAACAGCAACGATGATCCGCCGAATGTTAATCAAAGCAGGTTTAATTAACGCTTAATCGTAATGCCAAGTAAGAAAGGAATGTTAGCATATGAAGAAAAAGTTATGGGAGAAGCTCCTTCCCTATCCTCATAAAGGTCACTTTGTTACATTAAGCGCTATACTGGCCCTTAGTCCACTTGTTGGAACGGGACATACTTATGCATTGAGTATGGCAACTGTCACCACACCTGTCGTTAATAAAGATATTCAGTGGGTACAGATTAACAGCAATTCCGTTGTAGATGCGAACACCATAGCGATAGACATCACCAATCATACCCATTGGCATAATGAAAGTGGAATGACTCTTTCAGCGTCGTCGAAAGATAGCGCGGCAACGGCTCAAATCGATGGGAACTTGCTTAAAGTAACTATCCTTTCAGCTGGAACAGCAACTATTGAATTAAAGGCCGAGAAAGACGGCAGAGCAACTGCGGTAGACACGCTGCAATTTACTATTATTCGAATTGGGGACACCAATGGTGATGGGAATGTCACTTCGGCGGATGCCCTATACATTACGAAGGTTGCGAATACAACCCCTCCAATTACAGATCCAGTTGAGATCAACCGGTTGGATATTAACCGAGATGGGAAAGTGAGTAAAGAGGACGCCACAGCGCTTTTAACGAATTATGTAGGGAAATCAGGCACCGTGGCCAGCACGTTTATTGTGAATATCCAAGAGATTAACGACAAGCCGCAGGTCACATCTTCTCATGTGGACGGTCAACTTAAATTGAATGAAATTGTGGAAATCATGCCGGACTATCAAGATGTTGAAGGAGACTTAGCAGATACTTACACCTATCAATGGTATCGGGGTAAGGATCAAGATGGGTCATCCAAATTAGCAATTAATGGGGCACGGTCGAAGCAATACACCATTCAAGCGAGTGATGTGGGCGAGTATTTGTTTGTAGCTGTTACGCCAAGCGCCCAAACAGGTATTAAATACGGGGATACGTACATGTGGACAAGTGCCACACCTGTTCCTGATACGACGCCACCTGTGCTTAATCAACCTTTGCAACCATTGTTGTTAATGAGTAAAGCTGCTAAGTCATCCAATTTTATTATGGTATTTAACGAAACCATCCAAGCGGGTACAGGCAATATTACGCTACGCAAAAAATCAGATCAGAGTATTGTTCAAATCTATGCCGCAAATGATGAGGATAAAGTGAAGATCAATCAGGTAACCGTCGAAATCACAAATCCAGGTTTAACCGATGTTACCGATTACTACATTGAAGTCGATAGTACGGCTATTCAAGACTTGGCTGGGAATCCCTATGCTGGTCTAAGTGGGTCAACAGGATGGGCCTTCTCTACGCCAGATACGACTGCGCCAATCGTGAGCGGAAGTCTACCGGTCACTGCTTCAAGGAACGTATCGAAAAATGATGCACTGAAACTGACCTTTAACGAAGCTGTAAAGGCGGTTGCTGGTAAAGCAATTACCATTTATAAAGCGGATCAAACGGAGTTTGAAACGATCTCTGCCGACGATACATCAAAAGTAACAATCACTGGTTCTGAGGTAACGATTCTACACAGTAATTTCGAAGAGAAAGAGGATTATTATGCGCTTGTTGAAGCTGGTGCATTTGCAGATCTTTCGGATAATGAATACTCGGGGATAACGAGTAATACGGCTTGGGCGTTTTATGTGTCAGATGCTACGGCTCCCGAAGTTAACAGCTTGTATCCGCTTAATAATGGGAGCAAGATCAACCCCACAGATCATTTTAAAATTACTTTTAATGAAGCTGTTCAAGCTGTGTCAGGCAAGCAAATCAAAGTGTACAATGCCATTACGCACAGCGAAGTTGCTGCTCTTGATGCAGATGACGCCTCTCAAGTTCAGATTACGGATAATGAAGTTGTGCTCGTAAATCCAGGCTTGGAGAATGATAAGTCGTACTATATTGAAGTAACTGCTGGCGCTTTTCAAGATCTTGCGGGTAACCCTGTTGCGGCTATTGGAGGCACTTCGGATTGGACTTTTGCAACACCGGATACGATTGCGCCAACAGTGACAGCCTATAGTCCGGTTCCAAATGGTAGTATGGCATCGAAGGACTCTGCTCTATCGCTTACCTTTAGTGAGTCTGTCGTGGCGGATGCTACGAAGAAGATAATCATTTATAATACTGCCAATGACGAAAGTGTAACTGAGTTCAATGCCGCAGATTCAACACATGTGGCAATCGTTGGAGGGCTGGTCACATTCTCTAACCTAGACTTAAAGGAAACGAGTAGTTACTACGTTCAGATTGAAGAAGGAGCCTTTACGGATTCTACTGGTAACTCGTATGCAGGAATATCAGGGAAGATAGATTGGGCCTTTGCGACACCGGATACGACAGCACCAACGATTGAGGTGCTTTCGCCTGCTAATTCTTCAACGCTTAACAACTTATCTGCGCAACTAGTGATTACATTTGACGAAGAAGTAAAAGCCGTAAACGGCAAAAGCGTAAGTATCTTGAAAGAATCGGATAACTCTATTGTAGCTACCTACTCGGCAACGGACAGCACGAACGTTATCATTGATGGGAAAGCAGTAAAGATTACCAACCCAGGTCTGTCCGACGTAACGACCTATTATATTAAAATAGATAGCGGAGCTTTCACTGATTTAGCTAATAATGCGTTCGCTGGGATATCTAGTTCGGCGACTTGGAGCTTCTCGACACCAGATAAAACGGCACCTGTCGTAATGCAATTGACACCTAGCCATCAAGCTATTGGTGTTAGTAAGAGCGCTGACTTCTCTGTCGTATTTAATGAGAATATCCAAGCCATCGCGGGGAAAATGATTCGTCTATATAAAACCTCTGATCATAGCAACGCGATCGCCATTTATGATATCAGTGATACGGATTATGTAACGCTCAATGGGAAGACGTTAACCATCAAAAATCCAGGGTTAGATGACTCCACCCAGTATGATATTAATATCGAGCAAGGAGCTTTGAAGGATTCGTCTGGCAACCTGATTGCAGAGCTTGTTGGAACGACAAGCTGGAGTTTCTGGACACCAGACACACGTACGTTTACTGTAACTAATTTTGAAGAGTTTAGCGAGAGTCAGCTACTTGCATCTGCAGGAGCAATGCTAGACTTAGTCATAGTAGGTGATACATTTAAAGATGGTTCAATCGTGGGTTCACCAAGTAGTTTATCAATCGACGATTTCGTATTGAATCATGCACCTAGTGGTTTAACTATTATTAGTGCGGATAAAGCAGGTGATCATGAATTATTTCTTGCACTAGATTATGATGGAACAGATTTTGACACAGACATTACGAATTTCAGTGTAACGATTAAAGCGGCAGCTTTAGCATCTGGCAGATCATTGACTTCACCTGATGCAACGATTACTGCTACTGTAGAATTTGATTTGATTACAGAAAGTTTAAGTCCTGCAAACGGTGCAAGCAATGTGGATAAAAGCGGCGATCTTACGATGACATTTGATTCCAATGTGAGTGGTGTGGCTGGTAAGAACATTAAGATTTATAAGAAATCCGATGACTCTCTTATTCAGACTATTGATGCAGGCGATAGCTCCAAAGTAACTACGAATAACAAGGTAGCTACGATCAAACATCAATCGCTGCTGGATCAAACCGAGTATTACGTCACTGTTGAGGGCGGCGCGTTCAAAGATGCGCAAGGCAAGTTGAATCTCGCCATAACTGGGAAGACAGACTGGGCTTTTACAACAGTTATGTTTAATACAGGTCCTTTTTTTACGGACTTTGTAGATGGCGGGGATGGTCGGATTGCCTTAGAAATAGCAAATCTACCTAATAGTGCTGGCTATGGTGGATACCACTTATGGATCTATAAGTATATGAAAGATAATGGAACGATCAAAATTGATAAAATCCCACTCAATGCCGGAGTTAACAAGGATATGTTGTATATTTTTATTAGTGCTATCTTCTATGATGCGTTTGATATAATGCCAATAATGTACTTTAATGATGAGTTTGGTGCCTATGATCCTACTAAGTACACAGTGAACGCCTATGTGATCAAAGATGCAGGCGGGAATACAATTGATGTCCTAGGTGATCCGACAGCTGTGACTGCGAATGCTTTCTTGTCTAACGGTGGTACGCTTGTGCGTAAACCAGCTATGGGTGGAGGGGTTAGCGCATATCTGCCATTCCAATGGAATGTGTTTCCTAAAGGCACTTATCAATACTTTGGGTCACACACGAACTAAGTAGTAACATTCTTCAACTAAGCCAAAGAAAAGGACTATCTCCACCATTGGAGGGGTCCTTTTCTTGTATCATTAACAGGAAAATGAAATTACCCCCTATGAATGATCCGTTTACCTATCACACCTTGAGGCAGTTATCCATTACAATAAGCATAACTAACGCTTAGATATAGTAGTATTATCCATTATCAGGATTCATATGTGGGCAGCATCATCAACGGATTGAGGGGGAATTTTGTCATGTTTTGGACAATAGAGAAGTTGCAAGCACGAATTCATGAATTGGAACCTTTTCGCTATCGTGATGAAAGGGTTATAGATACATTTCGTTTCAAATTAGATGCCGAAGGCGCGATTGGCGCCTATCCATCCGATGACGGCGAATGGGATTCGATTCGCATAGGAGACCGCTGGAAAGGCCGCGATGTTTATTATTGGCTAGCAGTGGATGTACGTATTCCCGAAGAATGGACAGGCAGGAAGGTGCTTGGCCGGTTTAGGTTGGGACAAACAGGAGAAGGCACGAATAGCGGTTTCGAATCGCTTCTTTTTCTGAACGGAGAGCCGTATCAGGGCGTGGATTCGAATCATGATGAAGTATTTTTCTCTGAAGATGTGATTGGTTCGGAGGTGCAGTTGCGTTTCCGCTTATGGTCTGGTTTAGGCGGTTACCAAAGCGCCCGTGTCATGGAAAGCAAGCTGGAATTGGCAGCTCTGTGCTGGTTAGATGAGGCTTGCGATGATTTGTACTATACGAGCAAAGCGTTGCTAGAAACGATTCGCATCTTGGACGAACGTCGTCCGGAACGGCATGGATTGTTATCTATGCTGGATCAAGCATTTCTAATACTCGATTGGTCAAGACCAGGGAGCGAAGCTTTCTATAACTCCGTTGCGCAGGCGCAAGAACAATTGCAAAAGGCATTGTCATCGATGCCGAAACTGCACGCGGTTGTTGTTCAATGCATAGGGCATACGCATATCGACGTCGCTTGGCTCTGGCAGTTGAAGCATACGCGGGAGAAGGCAGCACGATCATTCTCCACGGTACTACGCTTGATGGAGCAGTATCCGGACTACATTTTTTTACAAACACAACCACAGTTGTATGAATATTTGAAGTCGGATTATCCAGATATGTATGAACGGATCAAGGAACGCGTGAAGGAAGGTCGTTGGGAAGCAGGAGGTGCCATGTGGCTGGAGGCAGACTGCAACTTAGCTTCTGGGGAAGCGCTGGTGCGGCAGCTGCTCTACGGAACGCGATTCTTCCGTGAGGAATTCGGCGTTGAATGCAAGTATTTGTGGTTGCCAGACGTATTTGGCTACAGCTGGGCGCTGCCGCAAATTCTACGGAAGTCCGGTATTGAATCGTTTATGACGACGAAAATTAGTTGGAATCAATATAATCGCATGCCTCATGATACGTTTATGTGGCGTGGCATTGATGGATCGGAAGTACTGACCCATTTCATAACGACGCCGGATCCGGGCTCCAGTGAAGGTGCGTTCTACTACACCTACAATGGGAAAGTTACCCCATCTTCGGTACAAGGTATTTGGGACGCTTACCGGGACAAGGCACTTAATTCGTCTCTATTGCTGGCTTATGGGTTCGGCGACGGCGGAGGTGGCGTAAATCGCGAAATGCTGGAGATGCGGCGCAGATTGGATCAAATTCCTGGCATTCCCGCGGTTAAGACGGGGCGTGCTGACGAATATTTTGACAAGTTGCATAAGCAGGTGTCTGACTCAACATCCTATGTGCATACATGGGACGGCGAGTTATATCTAGAGTTGCACCGTGGTACTTATACCAGTCAAGCTTATAACAAGCTTATGAATCGTAAGTTGGAGCTGCTGTATCGCGAGACAGAGTGGCTGCAAGTCATGAGCGGTTTATTGAATGCCAGCGCACAGGCGTCGAACACCGAGAGCTCTCACTCTCTGAATGAAGGTTGGAAGATTATTCTGCGTAATCAGTTCCATGACATTATCCCGGGTTCATCCATTCGAGAGGTTTATGAGGACAGCAGGATCGAATACGGCCAAGCCCATACCCTTGGAAAGAAAGTGTGGGAACTGTCTGCTTCTTATTTAACAGATAGTAAACAGGGGCCTGAGATGCTGGTATTCAACAGTTCACCATGGGAGGTGACGGATATCGTATCTCTGCCTCAAGGGGAAGCGGGAGATGAAGGCCTCTGGCTGGATGCGTTAAATCGGCCGCTTGAGACACAGCTAGTAGATGGGAATCAGTTGGTGAAGGTTGAGAGGATTCCATCCATGGGATACACCGTGATTCGACAAGGGGATCGGGCGGATACGTATTTGCAAAAGGTGAAGGACATGCCATTCACAATGTTGCCTCAGGGTGTCATAACGCCATTCTATGAAATCGAATGGAATGGAAGCGGGCAGATTGAACGACTCTATGATCGGATAGAGAATAGGGAGATCATCGCTGAGGGCCAGACGGGCAACCGCTTCGAAGTGTTTGAAGATAAGCCGAAGGGCCGGCATGAGGCATGGGATATTGATATTTTTTATACGGAGAAAAAGCAGGAAGTGGCCAGTGTAACCCGGATAGAAGTGACGGAAATAGGGGCTTTGACTGCGATTGTCCGTTTCGAGTGGACCTATATGGATTCAACCCTTGTGCAAGATATGGTGTTCTATGCGCATAGCCGTAGAATCGATTTCAAGACACATGTGGATTGGCATGAGCCGCGCAAGCTGTTGAAAGTTGCTTTCCCTGTGCGGATCCGGGCGACGGAAGCGACGTACGATATTCAATTCGGCAATGTAAAGCGTCCTACGCACTGGAATACGAGTTGGGATTATGCGCGGTTTGAAACGGTTGGCCATCAGTGGGCCGATTTGTCGGAACGCGGATATGGTGTCAGCCTGCTGAACGATTGCAAATATGGCTATGACATCAAAGATAATGTGATGCGATTAACGCTGATCAAGTCTGCGATGGTACCGGACCCTACCGCGGATATTGGTGAGCATCATTTCACCTATTCACTGCTGCCGCATGTGGGCGATTGGTATGAGGGGAAAACGATGCAAGCAGCAAACGCACTTAACAATCCACTTACGTATGTGTCTGGAACGCCTGAACAAGCGTCATTCAGCTTGTTCCGTCTGTCGTGCGAACATGTCATGATTGATGCGGTTAAAGGCGCGGAGGATCAGGACGCAGTTATTTTGCGTATCCACGAGTACGCAGGCATTAGCGGTCCGCTTGAGATTACGAGCGACGCCGGGATCGTGTCTTGGCAGGAGTGCGACCTGCTCGAACGCCCTGAAGGCGAGCCTCAACATGACTCCCTGATAGGTGTGCAGTTAAAGCCCTATGAGATTCGAACATTTATGATCCGATTCAAATAAATAGATAGGCAAACAGACCGCAAACTTATTTGCGGTCTGTTTGCCTTGCCCCATTTCTCCCACGTATTACGTCATGTTCTCCCCCTATAGGGAAGACAGTTGATTTGTCATACGGACATAGTTGAATTACCACTCCCGCCTACTTGCGCGGTTGTACTATGCTTAGACTACTATTTCAGTCTAAGGAGAAGATGACACATGCGCAAAAGGAATTCCCTCTTCAATTCCTATGTTTTTATTTTTCCAAGTCTTTTTTTAACGTTGGCGCTAGGCATATATCCGCTTATCTGGGCGCTTCGCTATATGTTTTACGATTACCAGGGGTATGGCGAAGCGAAATTCATCGGAATCGATAATTTTACAAGATTATTTCGAGATACGGAGTTTTGGCACTCCGTGTACAATACGCTTATCTATGCGGGCGGTAAGCTCATTATCGTACTGCCGCTTTCACTGATCCTCGCTGTCATACTGAACAAGGGGATTAAAGGGAAAGTGCTATTGCGCGCCGTGTATTTCATGCCGACCATTATAAGCACATCCGTTATGGCAATCGTATTCTTTACGATTTTCAACTCCTATAACGGTATTCTCAATCAATTCTTGCTCAAGTATGGCATTATCTCCAAATCGATTGATTGGCTAGGACCTGATTATGCCATGATCACCGTTATCATTATGGCGATATGGGGCGCGATCGGTAATTATATGCTTCTATTCATAGCCGGATTGCAGGGGATTCCCGATGATCTATACGAGAGTGCATCCATTGATGGCGCGAATGTGTTTCACAAGTTCTGGTACATTACGATTCCAATGCTCGGGCCTGTTCTGCAGATGATCGTGATGCTGGCCATTATCAACTCCCTCAAAGGATATGAAAGTATTATGGTCATGACCGAAGGCGGACCTTTCGGCAAAACCGATGTCATGTATCTCTATGTATACAAACTGTTTTTCCCAGTCTCGGCAACTTCTCCGACGGTACAGCAGATTGGTTATGGTAGTGCTGCAGGTTTCGTAACAGCCCTCATTGTCGGATTAATTACGATTTTTTACTTCGCGATGTCCAAACGGTTGAATCAGGATTAACAAGGGAGGGTATATAATGATTACTAGCACAAAATCAGGTGGTTTCTCGGGCAGCCGCATAATCGGGCATAGCATCAAATGGATCTTTTTGATCGCCATCGCCTTCTTCACGATATTCCCAATTATTATGGCGATGTTGGGCTCAGTCAAAACGAATGCAGAGTTAACGACCGGGGCTACTTTGCTGCCCTCCGTCTGGAAGTTCTCCAATTACGCGACCGCATGGAAGCAGGCTAACTTTGCACAATTTACATGGAACAGCCTCTTTATTAGTATTATCGTAACGATCGGAACATTGCTTGTTGCAACAATGTCCGCCTATGCCGTGGATCGAACAAAGTTTCCTGGCAAACGTTTATATGTATCTTTACAAGCCAGTACGATGTTCATTTCGATTGGGGCGGTTGTGTTGATGCCGCAATTCAATCTCATGGTTAAGCTTGGTTTGAACAAATCACTTTGGGGTGTCATCATCATCCTCATCTCCTCGCATGCGGTAATCTATTTCATGTTGATTGGCTTCTTTAAAGCGATTCCTAGGGATTTGGACGAGGCTGCGTACATTGACGGCTGTAATTTCTTTACGGTATACTGGCGGATTATTCTCCCATTATTGCGTCCCGCACTTGGCGTTACTGCCCTGTTCACGTTCCGTGGTGCTTGGAATGAATATATCTTGCCGCTGGTCTTCACGATGACGAACCCGAAACTACAGACGCTGACGGTTGGTCTAGCTAATTTGCGCTACGGCATTGGCGCTGCTGCCGAAGCGCATCTCATGATGGCTGGTGCATGCTTGTCTTTCCTGCCTATTCTCGTCGTGTATGTGTTGGCGAATAAGTCGTTCATCCAGGTTACAGCAGGTAGTGTAAAAGGATAGCCGCACAAACACACAAAGAGTTATTTTCCCCCACATGGAAAGTTGAATTGTCAATCACGGTTGGGATGGATATAGCAGTATCATGAAAACAGTTACAAGATACATGCATCCGAACATAAGAAGAGAAAACAGGAGGGTTTAACGACATGAATAAAAAGATAGTTCTGAACACATTGCTTGGCGTAACTATGGTAGCTTCACTTGCAGCATGCGGTGGAAAAACCGATCAACCGACGAACACTAGCTCCAGTTCATCAACTTCACCTGCAGCAAGCGGTCCGAAGACGAAGCTTACGTATTGGACGATTGACCGCCATGACGCTGATTATATGAAGGAAGTTATCAAGAAGTTCAACGAGACGAACAAGGACAATATTGAAGTAGAAATGACAGTTATGGCTGATAATTTCAATCAGTCGGTCGATATTGCTTTTGCTAGTAAACAAGCCCCTGATATTTTCCGGACCAACGATTTCCCTGGTTTTGTGAAGAAAGGGTACCTATTGCCGCTGAATGATATGATGACAGATGATATGAAGAAACGCTACAGCAATTTGCTTATTGAAGAGAGCAATATGGTTGATGGCCAAATTTATTCACTTCCAAACACAGGGCAATACTGGAGATTGATTTATAACGTAGATCTGTTCAAAAAAGCTGGCATTACTGAGCCGCCAAGAACGATTAAGGAAATGGTTGAAGATGCGAAGAAAATTACCGAAGCTGGCAAAGATATCGGAGCTTACGGTTTTGCTGAGAACTTCAAGAATCCAAGCTCTGCTTTCTCACGGATTGCCAATCCGATTGGATCATTCAGCGGGACGTCCGTGTTAGACGGTTATAATTATAAAACAGGTCAGTATGATTTTGCCGCTTATAAACCGATTGTTGAAGGGCTTCGTCAAATGAAGCAGGATGGCAGCATGCTGCCTGGTGTAGAATCTCTTGATATTGATCCGCTTCGCGCCCAATTCGCAGCAGGGAAAATCGGTATGTACTTTAACCACTCCGGCGAACCTGCTGTATACCAAAGCCAATTCCCAACCAAAGTGAACTGGAGCGCAGCGCTGCCGCCAACGATTGACGGGCAACAAACAGGAACTGTAGCCGTTGCGAATACAGGCAACTATATTGGCATCAACAAAGAAACGCCTAACAAAGATAAAGCATGGACATTCTTAGCGTATATCTATAATCTGGACTTCCAGAAGGAATATCACGAAAAAGGCCTTGGGATCTCAATTGTAGCGGATGTAAATGCGACTGCTAAGAAGCCAGCTATGCCAGGTATTGAAGGATTCTTGCCTACGAAGTTCGATGCATTGTATGCAACGACTCCGACTGGCGTGGCGGAAACAAAAGTTGAAGGCATTAAAACAGGGAATGTCATTATTAAATATATGCTTGAAGGCGGAGATTTGGACAAAATCTTAGGTGATTTGAGCACTCGCTATAATACGGCATTAGAGAAAGCGCGTGCCGCGGGAGAAACGAAGTTGAAGGCAGACCCGAATTTTGATCCGGGTAAAATGCAAGGTACGCTTGCCAAATAGGCAGAGGTTTGAATGGATACAATAGGAAGGGGGCGCGCGGCTTATTGCCATGCGTCTCTTCCTTATTATTATACAGAGAAGGGGGAGTCAGCTTGAATCAATGGTTTTATCGGCTATCGCTCCGCCAGCGGTTAAGGATCTCGGTATTAATGCTGACGATTGTTTCCATTGCTCTGACAGGCATCATGTCCTATTGGATTGCTTTTCGATCCACGGAGAATGAAGCGTTTATTTCGAGTCAAAATACGCTGAATAAATCGACGCGCGTGCTGGATGAGAAGCTCAGACATATCATTGTCTCGACCTCTTCGATGATGCTGAGTGATCCATTCAAGAATGCCATGGAGGATGTCTTTGCAAATAACTCGGCCTCATACTATACACGGCTCTCCTCATTGCAAACGCCTCTAGGCCAAATGAAACTGATAGAACCATCGATTCAATCCGTTCTGATCTACACGCCTGTTGGTGAAATGTATGCAACGAATGATCTGCGCAACGGGCAGGTTCGTTTCAAGGATACGATATTTTCCGAATATCTGAACACAACAGAACGTGTCGTATGGCTGGGAGATCATGAGGATGCGCTTTTTTTAGGTAAAACGAGAGTGATTTCGCTGATTATGAAGCCTGTGACGGATGCCGCTGTTCGAGACGTTTATGTGGTTGTCAATGTGAAGGAGGACGCCATTGGGAGCGTTATTACGGATGATTTGTTGGATCATTCCAAAAGCTATTATCTTCTTTCGAACAATGGCGAAACAGTGCTTCCTTTAAGCAGCCAGCCTCCTCCTTTTCAAAATGATCCTTCTTTTCTGGAGCAATTGCAGAAACAAGATCGCGGTTTCTTCAAATATGACACCGCTGGCAATAAATTGCTAGTCAACTATTCGAGGCTTACGATGGCAGGCGATTGGATGATGGTCAGTGTTCAACAGCAATCGGATTTGCTGCGGCAGGTTAATCGGATCAAAACAATTACACTCTGGATTATGCTGTGCTGCGCTGTATTGGCTTTCGTGCTATCTAATGTGATATCGAGCTTTCTACTCAAGCCGCTGCACAAACTTCAAGGGTTGATGAAAAAGGTGGAGCAAAATCATCTTGATGTGCGCTTCACATCTAAATATGAAGATGAAGTGACCCAGGTTGGACTTAAGTTTAACCGAATGCTGGAGCAAATTTCTTCACTCATTGAAGATGTCAAAGAAGCGGAGTACGAGAAACGAAAGATGGAGGTAAAAGCGCTGCAGGCGCAAATCGATCCGCATTTTTTGTATAACACGCTGAACACGATCATCTGGAAATCGGAGACGTCTCAGAACCGGGATGTCACGGAGATGATTACTTCTCTATCTCTCCTATTCCAGTTTGGTCTTAACGGCGGGAATGAGATGACCACGTTAGCCAAGGAGATTGAACATGTGAAGCAATACCTAATCCTTCAGCAGAAATGCTATGAAGATTTGTTTGATTATTCGATTGAGCTAGAGGATGAATCTTTGTTAGATCGACCCATTTTGAAAATTATTTTGCAGCCTTTGGTGGAAAATTCAATCCTACATGGGTTTCAGGGTATGGATGGTCAAGGGAAAATACACATAGTTATTGCAAGTACCGACGACCATCTGGTCCTTCAAGTAGAAGACAATGGGGAAGGCATGGATGTCTTAACCGTTGACAGTGATATGCGCAGGGAACAATCTCCTGCCAAGAGCTACGCCCTTCGCAATGTGTATGGACGACTGCGGCTATACTACGGCAATCAAGCAGATATTCGTCTGAGCAGCGAGCCTTATGACTCCACCACGGTGAAACTAACTATACCCTTGACAGGCGAGTGATCAAGCAATGACGACAGAACTTAGAATGTGTGTAATCGACGATATCAAAACCGTGGTGCAGGGCATTGCGAACCAGATCGACTGGGCGTCTTACGGAATTAGCATCGCAGGAACGGCGAGTAATGGTGAGCAAGGCATTGAGCTTATTACAAGCACAGAGCCACATATTGTTCTGACCGATATCCGCATGCCCAAAGTGGATGGGTTGGAGATGACGAGGCAGATTCTGGCACGGTTTCCACGAACGAAAATTGTCTTTTTAAGCGGCTATACGGATTTTGAGTACGCCCAAGAGGCACTGCGTCTAGGTGCTTTTGATTATATTGTCAAACCGTATACACCACGAAAAATTGTCGATGTCGTTTTGAAAGCGAAGCAATCGATTGAAGAGGAAATGCACGAAACACAGCGGTACCGCGAGATGGAAAGAAAGCTGCGGGAGAGCTTGCCTTTCTTGAGGCAGGAATACTTTCAGCTGCTGCTTCAATTCCGAACGACGCCTGAGCAGGCGCAGAAACGTTGGGATTTTTTAAATATTGGACTTGAACGCGAGCGTTTTGTTGTGATGCTGACTGAAATTGATCAATTCACGGAGCAAACAGATACACTCCCTGTTCAGGAGGTCGAACTGATCCGGTTTACCGTTCAGAACATTTTGGAGGAAAGTTTGAGAGAGCATACCAAAGGGTTTGTTTTCCGAGATCATACCAATCGGTATGTGGCGATATTCAACCCTTCAGATAGCATTCATGCCGAAGCCATAGCGGAGCGGTGCCGCGAAAATGTCAATCAATACTCCAGATATACCATATCTATTGGGCTCGGGGAAGAAGTGCAGGAGATCCATCAGATCTCTTACTCCTACTCTCAGGCGTTCGCGGCTATCTCCTATAATTTTTATACAGGCGGCAATACCGTGTACAAGTACCTAGATATGAGCCCAGTCCATCAAACTTTGCCCCGCTACTCCCCGGAGAAGGAAAAAGAGCTTTTTTACTGCTTAAGGTCGGGGAATTTGCCCAAAGCAAGCAGCATTGTGGATGAACTGTTTGAGGAAACCGTTCATGCCGCGATCCCTCCGGCTCCCGAAGTGGTCAAGGGCATGTGTGATGAGCTGGCCTTTCTAATCAATCGCGTCTTCTCAGAAAAGCTAACGCGCGAGGAAATGGAAGGGATTGAACGATATCAGTATCAGATTAAGAGTTTATCCTCCTATAAATTTAAAGAGCTTCAAGACCATATCAAGGAATTATGTAGAATCGGGTGCGCGTTCATACAGAAACGCCATGTTGAAGATGTGAATCAAGTTGTCGAGCAAGTCATAGCACATATACGTCACAATGCTGCATCCAACATGACCGTGAATGATTATGCCAAATTGGTGTATTTGAGCGGTAGCTACTTCGCCAATCTGTTCAAGAAAGTTACAGGCATGACGGTTACTCAGTTTGTAACTACAGAGCGAATGGAGCAGACGAAGGCGATGCTGCTGGAAGGCAAGCAAGTTCAAGAAATTGCTCAGCTACTAGGCTACGAAGACAGGCGGCATTTCAGTGAATTGTTCAAGAAACATACAGGTATGACACCGTCAGATTTCAAACAGCTCTACACAAAGTGAAAATATAGTTGATGAGGTGCACGACATGCGTCCAAAATATTCCTACACACGTCCGAAGAACGGCTATCCCGAGTGGAATAATAATCCAGAAATTTTCCAGTTAAACCGAAAGAATGCTCATGCGACTTTGATGCCGTATGACTCCGTAGAAGAAGCGCTCAAAGGGGATCGAGGTACGTCCCCATATACCGTTTCACTGAATGGCTTGTGGAAATTCAGCTTTGCAGAGACCCCTGATAAGCGGAGTACGAACTTCTACGAGGTTGACCACGATACCAGCGGCTGGGATTCGATTCAAGTTCCCTCACATTGGCAGCTTCAAGGTTACGATTATCCGCAGTACACGAATGTGCGATATCCTTGGGAGGGCAAGGAGGATATTAAACCTCCTTTTGCACCGACAGCTTACAATCCAGTTGGCTCCTATGTCCGCACTTTTTCAGTGCCGGATGAGTGGAAAGGTCTTCCTGTATATATTAGTTTCCAAGGTGTGGAATCAGCGTTCTACATCTGGGTCAATGGTGATTTGGTTGGATATAGTGAAGATTCGTTCACGCCTGCCGAATTTGATTTGACGCCTTATCTGCAAGAGGGCGAGAACAAATTAGCCGTAGAAGTGTATCGTTGGTGCGATGCCAGTTGGTTGGAAGATCAGGATTTCTGGCGGATGAGCGGAATTTTCCGTGATGTCTATCTATACAGTACACCGAAGGCGCATATTTATGATTTCAGCGTTGTTGCGGATTTGGACGACGAGTATCTCCACGGCGACTTGCAACTGAAGGCAGTGGTGATGAATGCTTTCGGAGAGAAGCTAGGGATGCATACGCTGGAAGCTAGCCTGTATGATGCAGATGAAAATATTGTAGTAGGACCCTTATCCGTGGACGTAGAGCTCAACGATGCGAATGAGCAAGTGCGGCAGCTACGCACCAACATTGATTTTCCGAAAAAATGGACGGCTGAAACCCCTCATCTCTATCGTTTGGTTTTATCGCTGAAGGACGCTTCTGGGAAATTGATTGAAGCGGTTAGCTGCAACGTCGGGTTCCGCAGGTTCGAATTAAAAGATGGGCTTATGACAATTAACGGCAAACGCATCTTGTTCAAAGGTGTCAATCGTCACGAGTTTAACTGTGATACGGGCCGTACCGTGCACTATGACGATATGGTTCGCGATATTCAACTGATGAAGGCCTATAACATTAATGCCGTACGTACTTCGCATTATCCGAATCATCCGCTTTGGTACGATTTGTGTGATGAATATGGTCTTTATGTTATTGACGAAACGAATCTTGAGACGCATGGCAGCTGGAATAATTTCCAAGAGGACGAAGGATGGACGGTCCCTGCGAGTAAACCAGAGTGGACCGCGAATGTATTAGACCGCGCTAATTCGATGCTGCAACGGGATAAAAATCATCCGTCGATCATCATCTGGTCATTAGGCAATGAGTCATGGGGTGGCGATAATTTCATTCGTATGCATGATTTCTTCCGCTCTAATGACCCGACGCGCCTCGTTCATTATGAAGGCGTCACGCGCTGCCGCAAATCCGATGCAGCTTCCGATATCGAAAGCCAAATGTATACATTGCCGCACAAAGTAGAAGAGTATGCACGTTCGAATCCTAAGAAACCTTTCATTCTATGTGAATATAGCCATGCAATGGGGAATTCGAATGGGAATCTATTTAAATATACCGAACTGTTTGACAAGTATCCCATACTCCAGGGCGGCTTTATCTGGGATTGGATCGACCAAGCCATTCGTACCAAAACCTCAGATGGCAGCTCATATCTGGCCTACGGCGGGGATTTTGGCGATACACCTAATGATGGCACATTCTGTGGGAATGGTCTTATATTCGCAGATCGCAGTGTGACTCCCAAGTTATATGAAGTGAAGAAATGCTATCAGAACGTGAAGTTCGAAGAAGTCGATCTGCAGCAAGGGCATATCCGTGTTACGAACAACTATTTATTTACGAACTTATCCGATTATAAATTGAAGTGGGAAATAGCTAAGAACGGTCTGCTAGTAGAGGAAGGGAATGCTCCACTAGATTTGGAACCAGGGGCTACGGAAGTTGTCGAACTTTTCTATCTACTGCCTGAGTACGTAGTTGATGGAGAGGAGTATACGTTGACTGTTCGATTGGTTGAGAAGCTAGATCAGCTGTGGGCTCCTGCCGATCATGAGGTGGCGTTCGAGCAGTTCTTGTTGCCAGTGGAGTCGCGTGCTGTGCAAGCGCTAGAAGCTCTGCCTGTGCAAGTGGAAGAGTCGAATACTTCTGTCATGGTATTTAGTTCGGATTTTCGGGTAACTTTCAGTAAGCAGTCTGGTGATTTAACCTCCTATGTGTACAATGGCGTCGAGCTCATCAAAGTAGCACCAAGGCCTAATTTTTGGCGTGCCAGTATCGACAACGATAAAGGAAACAAGTTGCCGGAACGTAGTAGGACTTGGAAGGAAGCTGGCCAAGAGCGTAAGCTGCATGCCATGCATGTTCGTTCCCAAGCGGATAAAGTGGAAATTACAGTCGCGTATATGCTGCCAACGACACACAGTTCGATCTGTAACCTGCTCTATACCGTGACGGGGGATGGCCGGATTGGGATTCGTGAGGAGCTCCTCCCAGGACATAACCTTCCGGAAATCCCGGAAGTCGGCATGATGCTCCAACTGGACGCCAGCTTCGAGAACCTGAAGTGGTACGGCAGAGGCCCCCATGAAAACCATTGGGATCGTGCGGAAAGCGCAAGGTTGGGCATTTACCAAGGGAAAGTAGCAGACCAATATGTACCGTATTTGCGTCCACAAGAATGTGGAAACAAAACGGATGTAAGATGGGCAGAACTGACACGTGCCGATGGCCTCGGTTTGCGGATTGAAGGAGCGAAGGCAGTTGAGCTGAATGCGCTGCCGTACACGCCGTCCGAACTAGAAGCGGCTGATCATATGTACAAGCTGCCCACTAGCGACAAAATTGCGCTGCGCGTTAACTACCGCCAAATGGGCGTTGGCGGCGACGATAGTTGGATGTCGAAGACGCATCCCGAGTTTACGCTTTATGCGAACCGCAGTTATGCCTATAGTTTTTCGATTCAAGGGATTAGATAACCATTCCCAATGGGAATTTAACACAAAAGGTCAGTCGACGAAATGTCGATTGACCTTTTTGTGCGCTCATAGAATTTGTAAGATTCCGGGGTACGGAAATGGTCTGTGACCAAAGTCTCTCCGCTGAAACGGGGGCGCTTATCCTCCTCGAAGGAATTCTACAGATGAAATTTTTCATGTATGAATTGTGCCTGAGACTGGAGGTCCAATAGCTTACTCGCGTGAGGGGAGTATAAGATACTGGTTGCGAGTAGAAGTGGGGGAGCGAAGAGGAGTGGTAGGAGTAAATGTGAATGTGCAGTGAAGTAGAAGTAGGGGAGACGAGTAGTTAGTGTTTCAAGCGAGTTAGATGGTGCTCTAGACAAAATGGATGTGTGTTCGAGCGGTGAGATGGTGCTCTAGGCAGAATGGATGTGTGTTTGAGCGGTGAGATGGTGCTCTAGGCAGAATGGATGTGTGTTTGAGCGGTGAGATGGTGCTCTAGGTAAAATGGATGTGTGTTCCAGATGAATAGATGGAAAATATACAGTTAAATGGAGGGATTCATCGATTTATTACGCAATAGATGGAAAACATACAGTTATATTTGAGGAATCTAGCCGATATGAACTAAAAATTAGATTTTAACTACATATTTTCCAGTTAAATCGAATTTTCGAGGGGAATTGTTGATAATAACTGTATATTTTCCAGTTAAAAACAAAATTTCTGTTACGACCCCTCCAAACCTACAAACTCCACCACTAACGTACGCCACTATCACCATCATCATCATCATCACCATCATCACCATCACCATCATCATCACCATCACCATCACCATCACCATCACCATCAGCATCACCATCACCATCACCATCACCATCAGCATCACCATCATCACCATCATCACCACCATCGCCGCCATCGCCGCCATCACCCTCATCGCCGTCATCGTCGTCATCGCCAACATCGCCATCGCCACCATCGTTGCCATCCCCACCATCCCCACTACCACCATAACCTCCTCCGCGCATACACGAGTAAGTTCTATTAAGAGACTTACTCGTGAGAAGATAGGGAAGTTGCTCTCTGCAAGAGTAATATGTCGAGTATGATAGTGGCGAATGCAGAGCGTTAGTTTAGGAAGAGACTAGTCAGTCTCTATAAGAATAGCAAGCCTTCCGCCATCTATTGGAATCCGGCATTGTCCGTCAGACTCTGGCGTATAAGATGTCTTGTTTAATAGGTTCATAAGCGATACATCGGATTGTACGGAGCAAGTATGCACTTTATCCGATCCGTTCACCACCAGATGGAACAAAACTTGTTCCTCCTGAAATACCCTGTACATCCGAAGTTCTTCCGAGTCATCAGAAGCAACGAGAAGGGGTTGTATTTGTAGGGTAAGCTCGGCCGATTCGCGGGATTTCGGATATAGCAGGGAGAGATAATCGCCGCCGCTATCACCGCTAATTCGGAAATGTTCCTGAACAGCTAAAGGGTAACCACCGGATACAGCGCCATGATCCGTCGATGCTGTAATCCTGCTTGGCTCCAAGAAGGTAACTTCCAGTTTCATTTCATTTAAGCAGTGGGCTGTAATGCGGTTCTTCTCCATCACAGAAGATGTGCTCATCGTATGGAGATGCCAAACACTATTCCGCTGACTCCGGATATGATCCCAAACCACATACATATTAGCTCCACCAGCTTTTACATAGGCAAAATGGCGATGGTAGTTTTCCGCAAGGACATCCGGAATGGAACTTCGCACATAATCCAGTTGGTCCGAGAAAACAACTTCCTCACAAACACTCTGAAGCGGGCCATTCTGGGGAATGCCGGCCTCATCCATAAATTGAACTACGTTATGCGCATGTCCGTTCACGTACCAATGACGATCTCCGTTGTAATACCCTCCCGTCCCAGGATCAAGCGTCAATGGCGTAGCATTCGCCCATAGGGAGAAGTGCCCTTCATCATGGTGGGCATGGTAGATTAGCGGCGAAGACTCGAATATGGCATAGTTTTCTTGTCCCCATTGACCGAAATGCTGCCGGAAGATGACATACCCGATGCCAGAATAGTGAACGGAAGCCAGATCTGGCGCTTCCTGTGGAAGTTCTGGCCGTGGGTAGAGAAGCGCCAGCAGCGTGCAAGGACTAGCCCCTGTATCTCGGACCACGCTTCCCCCGTGCTTCCAAGCCCACATCATCTCCCGGCTTAGCTGGGGATCTGAATTCAGGTAGAAAGGCGCTGCATAGGCGAACATACGGAACCACTGGTCGTCGACTGTCGAATCACCAACTGCCGGAAACAGCAGTTTGGCCTCTGAGTCTGCACCACCCTGAACGGAATCCTTCGGGGTCACAGTGCCAATTAAGAAGCGATACATCATCTTTACCTTTTCACGAGACCAGTAGTCGATCCCTCTAAGTCGCTGCAGCAGCGTGAAGAATAGAAAGTACCGATGCAGCACGGCACCATGGTAACGGATATTCTCAGGCCACGCGCCATCCTGGTCGACGACGTGCTCCAATTGCCAATCTACGACTGCGCAGGCATGTGATAAATAGACTTCTGCAAGTATCTCGTCTGGGAAAATGAGTGCATAGATCCCGAGGCCTGTGGCGCGGTCCGCGTTCCAGTTGCTGCGTTTGCCGCCTTTTTCATCAGGAAACTCTTCAAGATCGAATCGGTAATATTGCGTGTCCATCATCATGCTAGCTATGTAGCGGAAGTGGTACTGGATGGCTGCATCCTCTTCTGCCAGAATAACGCCGGAGCCTGCAATTTGGTCGTAGATGACAGCTAGCACGGACATACCTCGTCCAATATGGACAGCCCCGTAAGTATCATCGTCATGCCAGCCAGTAGCTTTGAAAATATCCATGCCCTGGCACATATCTGGTAGCATGTACAAGAGCTTCCGCTTGGCTCGTTCCGCATAGATCTTATCTCCTGTGACCATATAAGCGTTCGCATCCGCGCCAGCGGTCTCCAGTAGGGCAGCCCAATTCGTTGGTGTCTTACGGTTAAATGAGTTGGACGTATACACGCCATCCATTGGCTGTCCATCTTCACCAAGGAATGTCACTTCGACAGATACCCCGTCCTGCGAGAAGCATGCATCCAGACGAAGTGTCGTCTGAATGCTGTAATGCTCATGGGCATAGACCGGAATCGGATCTGTCATTGTCAACAGCACGAAGTCGTCATCCGACATGTTCATCACGTACAAACATGGACCTAGTCTAGGGTCCTCTGATGGTTGAACGCAAACCGAGTTGAAAGAAGTGGAAGTTGAAGCTTCCCATCCGGCTAAACCGTGATCAAAGCAGCTGCTTGCGATCGGTACTGGTAATCCTTTTTCCGAATGAGTAAGCTGCACTTGTCGGATCCAGGCTTCGCCCTTTCCTCGGATGCAAAGGGTTAATGTCATATATACAGAATTCTCCGGAGTTCGAAGCACAAAGGGAGTCGTTCGAAATGGGGATATGAGTTGAATGGGCAGAGATGCTTCCACTTCGGCAAAGGCATTAGACAACGCAGCCTGCCGCTGATACTCCTCTTGAAGCTCAGGCTGCATGGATATACGGTTACGTATACCAACAAGCTGCTCCGTATCGTAGCAGGCGAAAGGGTGTTCAGTCGTTATACTTTGGGCGTGGTTTCTCATCTCTTATTCCTCCCGATCATGTTGTATAGAAGTCATGTTTACTCTCACTACTATAGCATCTGTTATGAATAGGGGAGTGGGACAATCCACATGTGGAGGAGGGGGAAATCAACTGAATACGAACTAACAAGTTGCTTGTGGAATAAGGGATCCTGGGCAAATTTGTCTTGTTATATTTACAAAAAGTTATTAGAATAATTCTTAGGGTAAAAGAAATAAAGCTTGAGCCTTATATAAAGAATGACAGTTTGACCAATAAATAAATACTTCGGACTTAATGAACCAGAGAGCGAGCTGGACATAAGCCTAGATACAAGTTGTTTACTGCAACTTTTATTTAGGCTTTTTTTGTCACTAAATAATGTAAGGCATAAGTTAGCCTTACCTGAGCTGAGGATGGGATTTTTGAATAATCAAGAAAAGCAAACACAACACGAGATCGCAAGTCACATTGGAAGATTGCTGAGAGAAGCATTTGGGAAAGGACCACAATCGATTTATGTTAGTATCAATCGTCCGTTTGTTGTTATCTATCTCAGAAATTTTTTATCGCCAACGGAGAAGATTCTTTTGCAGCAGGGCCATGTATATTCCGTTCAACAGACGAGAAGCATCGTGATGGAGACACTAATTCCAGAAATAAAAGCGTATTTGCAACTGCTAACAGGAATGAACATGCAAGAATTTTACTTTGACTGGGGATTGCATAACTATTCAGGCGTATTTGTCGGCATTGCATCCGAAGAGAATCCGTTATCTCAAGGTCTCCAAGAATGGTGTGCAGGGAAAAAGGAGCTGCACGTTGAGATTGAGAGAATTTCTCTTCTCATTCAAAAAATCCCCGATAACATTCAATACTATCTCATTAATGAGAGGACAATTCTGGTCGTTAAATCAGGTATTATGATCTCTATTGCTAAGGAATTAATTCGATTAGGCTTCGAGGACAATTTAAAAATCGCTCAGCGAAATCTTGAGAAAAAATACTTATTCAATAACAATCAGTTTCAGAAGATTGTCAAGTCACCGATTACGGATATATTTACGGACTGGAACTTCCATTTGGATAAAAGCGTTATTGTGTTTATATTAAACCCAATTCACGATTAGTAGCCAATTTGATACATAGATGGGATAGAACGCTGCCAGTGGGACATTTCTGTTGAACTTTTTAAAGTAACTATTTAAAATAATTCTGGGGGTAAAAGAAATAATGCTTTTGCCTTAATGAAGGAAGAACGATGTTGGATAAACAAGCGCAAACCGAAATAGCGAGTTACGTAGGCAGATTGCTGCGAGAGTCCTTCGGGAAAGGTCCTCAATCCATTTTTGTCAGCATCAATCGTCCGTTTATCGTTCTTTATTTAAAACACTTCCTGTCACCAATGGAGAAGATTCTTCTTCTTCAAGATCAGGTCCATTCGATACAATCGACTAGAGACTTATTGATGAAGACGTTAATTCCTGAAATAAAAGCGTATTTGCTCGTTTTTGCTGGAATGAAGATTGGTGAATTTTATTACGATTGGGGACTTCATAATCATTCGGGTGTTATGGTCGGAATCGAATCTGGCGATGACCATGAACAAATCTCTTTCGAATCCGTTTATACAGGGAAAGAGGAGCTTCATCAGGAAATTAGTACGATCTCTCAACAGGTTGAGAAAAAGCCTGACGAAGTGTACTCATGCATGATCAACGAAAGAAACCTAATAGTGATCCGTAATGGAATCCTTATTAGTATTGAAAAAGAATTAATTCGTATTGGACATGAAGAAAGTTTAAAGTTGGCTAAACGTAATCTGGAAAAGAGTCATCTCCATAATAATGGCCATTTCCAGAGCTTTCTCAAAGCAAAGATTGATGATGTATTTGTCGACTGGGACTTTCATTTGGATAAAAGCGTCATCGTGTTCATCTTAAATCCGAGTCAATAAATTGGCAGTAATGAACCAGATAGAACGCTGGGCATCAGCCTGAATAAAAGTTGCGCGAGCAACTCTTATTTAGGCTTTTTCTTTGTTCAATTTACTTTTCACTTTTCACTTTTTGCGAAATGAGGGCAAAACATGGTTGATTTACATGAACGGAATGAGATACTGGAGCGAATTTCAGATGTGTTTTTTGCGGTTAATGCGGACTGGGAGTTCACGTATATTAACGCAGAAGCATCAAGAATTTTATTTAGGAATGCGGACCAGCTTGTTGGTAAAGGGATGTGGAGTGAAATCCCACTCGCCGTTTATTCTACTTTGTATGCACATTTGCATAAAGTGATGATTGAACAAGTTAGTACCGAATTTGAGGTGTATTATTCTCCTGTAGCAACTTGGTTTAGTGTTAGAGCTTATCCCTCATCTAGTGGTCTTTCCATTTTTTTGCAAGATATTACACAAAAGAAGGGCATTTCGTTAGAGAATGAGCAGCACTACGAGTCTTTATTTAAATATAACCCTGATGCTGTTTTTGCATTTAATTTGGAAGGTCATTACCTTAGAGTGAACCTGGCTATGGAGCGAATGCTGGGGTATCGTGATGACGAGTTTCTGGGAATGTCGTATGTGCCGTTGATCCCGCCGGAAGAATTGGAGAAGACGAAGGGTTATTTTTCGAATGCAACCAAAGGCATCTCACAGTATTATGAAACAAAAGCCATTCATAAAAATGGGGGTATTATTGATGTTAAAGTGTCCAATATACCCATTATAGTGAACGAAGAGGTTATCGGGGTATTTGGCGTTGCGAGAGATATCACGCAAGAAAATAACCGGAAAACGATGCTGTTACAAGCAGAAAAACTGACTGCCGTCGGCCAACTAGCGGCGTCAATCGCTCACGAAATTAGAAATCCCCTTACATCGTTGAAGGGATTTACCCAACTCATTGAAAAAACCTTACCTGAGGTCAATAAGCATTATTTTGCGATCATGAAGGATGAACTTAAGCGAATCGAATTGATTACGAGTGAATTGCTATATTTAGCTAAACCTAAGGCACAAGAATTTAAACATGAACCTATTTGGAAAATAATACAAGATGTGGTCATGCTGATGAGCTCACAAGCGTTAATTAACAAGGTTGAATTAAGAACGTTTCATCTGGAGGATATGCCTGCCATTCCATGTGTTGGAGTTCAGTTGAAGCAGGTTTTCATTAATGTGATTAAAAACGCAATGGAGGCTATGCCAAATGGTGGTGCGATTGACATTGTGGGATCAAGACCGAGTGAAGATTTCATTATGATTCAAGTCATTGATTATGGACATGGCATTCCACAGGAGCTTATCTCCAAGATTGGATCTCCCTTCTATAGCACCAAAGAGTACGGCACAGGTCTTGGTATGATGGCTACCCAGCAAATTATTCATGCTCACAACGGAACGTTGGAGTTAACTAGTCAAGATGGTCAGGGGACAACGATTCATATATGTCTGCCGATCACTGGGAAATTGTAGGTAAGGGACTCATCATTATAATTAATCTTTCCACCTATGGTGGATTGACAGTTCTTAGCTCTGACTCGTATGATACTTGTAAATGAATGGAAAGGAGGCCGACGATATGATTCGCAATCAAATTTCTATGAATAACCTGACAATCGAAAAGCATTTTATACCATCGGTCTCAACCGGACTAGTGACGAATACGTAGGTACTCTTTCTTGGAGTAGACCTAGGTTAATTTGACGTGACAAAGCCGTAGACGATGTAGTCTACGGCTTTTGTGCGTCCACAAAAGAGAGGAACATGAAGAATGAAAGAAAATTATTATAGGCAGGTCCAGCTCCCAGCGGGAGATGTCCATGTATATGCAGGACCTGAGTTATTTAAAGCGTTGGATTACCAAGTCTTTCAGATGGCCAATAACAATTTGCAAATTCCCAATGGCGTGTATATGAGTTATACACCTGACGTACACGTCGGTGTTGGTACTTGCATCGGCACGACGGCTGTATGGAACACGCATAATGGATACGTATCACCGTCCATTGTCGGCAGCGATATTGGCTGTGGCATGCGTGTGCATATGACGAATGTGCATAAGGATGAATTGAAAGATGTGAAGCTGCGACGCAAGCTGGTGAAGACCATCGAGAAGTATTTGCCTGTTGAGGATCACGCACGCGGCCATTTCTCGGACATTCGCTTGGAACACATTGTTACCAAAGGTCTGCATGGACTTCCAAAGAAGTATATTCCCGACGGCTATACGCCTCGAAAGGCAACATCGCTTACGCATGTTGAGAGCAGTAAATTTACAATAGATGAGAATGCATTGAATCGATTTCCGAGTCATGTTTGGCATCGGTCGCATCGTCAACTTGGGACGCTAGGAAATGGGAACCATTTTGCAGAAATTCAGTCGATTGAAATTGCGGAAGAGAACCGCGAGGTCGCTGAAGCTTGGGGACTATTTGATGGGCAAGTAGTCGTTATGATTCACTCGGGTTCGCGTGCGTGGGGTGGCTCTGTGAGCCAATACTGCAGCAGTGACATCTTGAAGGTGATGCGGCTGAACGGACTAGGAACGGCTGATCCTAAGCTGTTATATGCCCCGCTCGAACATCCTGAGGCTCAGAATTATGTGAATTTGATGTATGCTGCGCTCAATTATGCAGTCGTCAATCGCCATCTGATTGCTTATGCCATCCGTGAAGCTGGTAAAGATGTGTTTGGCTCGAAGTTTGAAATGACCACGTTGTACGATCTGATGCATAACTATGCATGGGAGGAAAAGCATAATGAGCAGTCTTATTTTGTTCATCGCAAAGGGGCGACGCGGTCGCTTCCGGCAGGTCATCCTGATAACCCACAGCCGTATGTAACAACGGGTCATCCTGCGCTGATTCCCGGTTCCATGGGAACGGCTTCCTATATCATGGTTGGAGCGCCGGGCGGCAAAGCTAACTTTCACTCCATCTGTCACGGAGCAGGGCGCATTCGCTCGCGCAGTGCAACGAAACGATTAATCACACTAAATGAATTTGCCTCCTCCATGCGCGTAGGAACGGATGAGGAAATTGTCGTCAACCAAAGATCGTTAGAGTCGATTCTAGATGAATCGCCGCAAGCTTACAAAGATGTTGATCAAATTATTGAAAGTGTCGTCGGAGCAGGTTTGGCTGAAGTTGTAGCTAAATGCAAGCCTATGGCGGCAGTAAAAGGTGCTAAATGAACAATGAACAACGTATAAAGCGTGTAAAAGTAAATGAAGAACCGGCAGCAGTGACAGCCCCAAAGAGATCAACAAACGACTTGCCGAAAGCTTATGGGGATTATATTTATGTGCTAGAACGCATTCAACAAGTCCTGAAAGAGCAATATGGTCACCACTTTGAACCCTATCTGAGTGATGACAGGAAAGAGGAGTACTGGGAGTTGCTTGAACAAGATGTGAAGACAGGAACAAGCGACGTGCAGTTCGTCACTCAGATCTTCGAACATATGGAGTCGCGTGCATTCGGCATGGATGGAGAAGGGGACGTCGGGGCATATCGCACGTATCCAACATTGCGAAATAACGTATTTGCCTATCCCTCCTGGGGAATCGCTTTAGCTCGAGTGCCTATCTTTCGTATGAATGGCGTCGGAGAAGAGGATTTTGTTTTTGCTGTGGATGATGCGAGTCTACTGCATTTTCTAGAACATGCTCGGCAGCGGCGCAGGGATTTGGACCGACGACAAGTGACCGTTTTCACGGATGGACCTCATGGCATGGACAAAGAACTGGCGCCGATTACACGCATGGTTGAGCGTTCGGAAGTTATTATGAAGAGTGAAGTGAAAACAGATATTTATCGCGCAATTGATCAGTTTTTCACGGACGATCGTGCATTCTTCAAAGCCTATGACCTTCCTTATAAAAGAGGGATCCTGCTCTACGGAAAGCCTGGAAATGGAAAAACAACGCTCGTCAAATCGATTGCGGGCAGCGTTAAAGCGCCTGTTGCTTATTGGCAAATCACCGAGAACACCAGCAGTGATTCCATTCAAGAAGCGTTTCAAGCTGCGGCTGCCATGGCGCCGATGATTCTTGTCATTGAAGATATCGATGCGATGCCGCAGCGGGCTAGGTCTTTCTTTTTAAACATTCTAGATGGGGCGACTTCCAAAGAAGGGATATTCCTCATCGGGACAACGAATTATCCAGAGCAGATTGATCCGGCATTGATGAATCGGGCAGGTCGATTCGACCGTGCTTATGAAATCAAGCTGCCAGACCTAGAGCTGAGACAGACGTATTTGGAGCAAAAGGGGATTGGCAAGCTGCTAGGCGAAGAGTTGATTCGCGTAACGGCGAAGCAGACAGAAGGGTTTACTTTTGCCCAGTTAAATGAGTTGTATGTATCTGCTGCACTTCAGCTTCACTATGAGCAAAGGGTGGATATCGAGAAGCTGGTGAAATCGATGAAGTCAGAGCTGCATAAAGGGCAGACGATGTCATGGATGAAAGAGGATACGGACGTGAGAGTTGGTTTTTTGGTTAGTTAGGGAATGTGAGAATATATTCGAATACCAGATAAGGAAGTGATTGAGATGTTATCTCCAACAATGCAGACGAAATTAAGTAAGTTTATGAGTAAACTATTGCGGCATGCCCCTCAAGATTTCGGGCTGCGTTTAGATCCCATCGATGGTTCTTGTTCGATTGTTGAATTGTTAGAAGTTCTTCGTGCACAGTCGAAGTGGTCAGATATTAAGGAAAGTGATGTTCAAGAAGTTGCTGCGCGTTGTGAAAAGCAGCGTTTTGAGATTACTGGTGATCGTATTCGAGCTAGGTATGGACATAGCCATGATAAAGTGAGCTATCCAGCTGCATTACCACCTAAAGTGCTCTACCATGGCACGAATGTGCAGGCAGCTCCTACGATTATGAAGCAAGGAATACGTTCCATGCAGCGTAAATATGTTCATTTGTCCGAAGGACTTCATTTTGCAACGCTAGCGGGTCAACGAAGAGGGGAACTAGTGATTCTGGCGATTGATGCGGAAAAAGCCTCCCAAGCTGGCGTAGTCTTCTACTACGCAGGCAATGAAGTATGGCTTGCAGACGCAGTTCCTGCTGAGTTCTGCCGTCTTGATGAGCATACAGAGGAGGCACCACCCCATGACTAACCCACTTATTGACATTGGTGTTAATCTTATGCATCGTTCTTTTGATGGCGACCGCGAGGATGTGGTTGCGAGAGCGATTGAAGCGGGAGTGACCCCACTCATCATGACGGGAACAAGCTTAAGAAGCAGTGATGAAGCGTCGCGATACGCGAGTAAATTTCCTGGGAAATTATTTTCGACAGCAGGGATACATCCACATGACACGCGCAATTGCAAGGCGCATACGATTGATAAGCTGCGGCAAATGGCGAAGCTGCCACAAGTGGTTGCGATTGGTGAGTGTGGGCTGGATTATAACCGGGACTTCTCACCACGCGATGTACAGCGAAAATGGTTTGAAGAACAGATTGGGCTAGCTTGCGAGCTGCAAATGCCGCTCTTCCTGCATGAGCGAGAAGCGCATGACGATTTCATGCGTATCATGAAGCCGTATACCGGATCATTGAATAAAGCGGTTGTCCATTGCTTTACGGGCTCACTGCAAGAGCTTCAGGCGTATCTGCAGTTAGGATTTTACATCGGCATTACAGGCTGGATTTGCGATGAACGTAGGGGTAAACATTTGCGTGAACTTGTGAAGAAAATACCGCTGGATCGGTTGATGTTAGAAACGGATGCCCCTTTCCTAACGCCAAGGGATTTGCCCGTCAAGCCACAGGATGGCCGGAATGAGCCTGTATTTCTTCCGCATATTGCAGTGACTGTTGCTGCCTGTCTTGGACTTACTGTCGAGGAAGTTGCTGTGGCGACAGCACGAACGACGATGGGATTTTTTGGGATTAATTAGATGAGTGAATTGAAGATACGAGGATTTCCGTTATGGCTCCAGCCTCCTAGTCGTCTAGGGTGGTAGGGAAAGTCACTGTGGATATCCTCTTTTTATGATTGCATGAAGGGTAACGGTGAGCGGAGTACTTGCAGAGTCAGGATGAGCAAAGATGCGAAAATACACTTATTTTCATGGGAAATACCCTAAATATTGAAATAAGTGCGAAAAGGCATCTTTTTGAGCGGAATAGGCCGTGAAATGAGGATAGAGGCCGAAATAGTTGCCTATTTGCAAGCATTTCCGATTATGAGGGGTATTCGATAGAAAAGGTTGCATTATTGCAATTTTGCTAAGATCACTGGCTGATCAAGATCTGATTACGGGCTGATCTCGGGCTGAAGATACGAGGAAACTCCTAACCCGGTTCTATTTAAGGCGGAAATGCCATACCCATGAAAAAGGAAAAATAGGTATGGCGTGGAAACTAATTGTATTACCAAATTGTATAACCAAGTTGTGAGGGGTACAGGATGAATCATTTAACGGAGTCGTATGTAGATAGTTTAGCGCAGAATAGCGCTGCCATTAAGAACGGCAAGGATTTGGTTAAGAAGAATAGTTTTCCGCTGCTCTGTCAGTCAGAGGATGGGACGATTATTTTTGGCGAGTGTAAAGGGAGTGGCAAGGACCCTTATCGTTGTTCAGTTGATCTGGCGAAAGAGGGGAATCCCGTATTCCGCTGTTCATGCCCGAGCCGTCAGTTTCCTTGCAAACACAATCTAGGTTTAATGTATGCCTTTACATCAGGCAAGCCATTTACCACGGCACCTGTCCCACAGGATATTGTGGATAAAAGGGAAAAGGCGGAGAAGCGGGAGGAAAAGAAGAAAGAACCTGTTGATCCCGACGCTCCAGTTGCGAAGCGGAAGACGAACAAATCAGCTTTGATAAAGAAAATAGCTTCACAATTGGAAGGGGTCAGCATTGCGGAGAAGTTGATCTTGCAGCTTACACAGTCAGGGCTAGGTAGTCTGGACAAAAAGACGCTGCAAACCGCCGAAGATCAGGCCAAGCAACTAGGCAACTATTATATTCCGGGAATCCAAACGGCACTGCGTGAATTGACGCTGCAATTAAGAGCCGACGAGAATCGGGAAAACGTGTATACCAACGCAATCGAGCAATTGACATCACTACATGCCTTGATCAAGAAAAGTGGCGTCTATCTCACCAGCAGATTAGATAATCCGGATCTTCCATTGGATACAGAATCTACCTTGGAAGAATGGATTGGGCATGCTTGGCAAATCGCAGAACTGCGAGAGTATGGTCGCGTCCGCAGCGAGTCCTCAGCACTCATGCAGTTGGCGTTCCGCTCTTATACAGATCAGGCGCGTGGCGAGTTCATCGATGAAGGATACTGGTCAGATTTAACAAATGGAGGGCTCCACTTCACAAAAACATATCGTCCTTTCCGTGCAGCGAAGTACATACGTGAAGAAGATTCTGTCTTTGGAGTCGTCGAAGCCAAAGAACTTGCTCAATATCCCGGAGATGGGGAGTTGAATAAACGCGTGCGCTGGGAAGAAGCGACATTTCGTGAAGCGGATTCACAAGATTATCAGACGATCCGATCTGCAGCTCATCAATCATTTCCAGAAATCATTAAACAAGTGAAGAATCAGATCAAAAATCCACTTTCGGACAAGCGCCCCGTCGCATTGCTGCAATTTGCGGAGGTCAAGAAAACGGAGTCTGCCTATGTGCTTATTGATGAACAAGGTAAGCAGCTGCCACTGGCTGACATTCCTTATCTCAACGAGCCTACAACGCAATTGCTGCCTATGCTAAATCTAACTTATTTACAGAATCAGGCGATTCTGGTGATGTTCGAACACAACTGGCAGCAGAACAGGCTTGAGGCGCAGCCATTAAGTATCGTAACGACGAATGAAATTGTTCGCTTACTCTATTGACGAATAAAATTAGGAGACGAACTTATGAGTATAGATCTATTGTTTGAACTGCAGCACGAAGTGCGGCGCTTGTTTATAGCTGGGAGCGGGATGGCAGCAGGCGATTTGCGCTTACAGAAAATGCTGCCTAATCTTCAGAAGCTTGGCGAGTCGGCGCCAGTGTTTAACCGAGTGGCTCAGGGGGTTAGTCAGGTTCTTGAGGCGGAGTCGAACAGCTCAGCTAGCAGACTATTGGAGCTCGGAACCCTCTTGCATTCCGTATTGTACACACAAGGGAAAACGGAGACCAAAGAGGAACTCGTTACGGTGGAAGGAACGGGCGCGAAGCTTCCCACTGCAATTCCTTACCGCAAGCTTCATCCACTTATTGATGCATTAACGCAAAAAGGTCAGGGCCGTATGGAACAGCTTCGTCAAGGGTATGAGGATGGGTTATTTCATGATTTCCGCGTCTTGCCTGCCGCCGTATCGGGGTTAGACGATAGTTATGCAGAAATACCGGATTATCTGCAGCGAACGGTACTGCCCTCACTCGGAATGGAGGCGCTGCCTGCGCTTCGGCAGCAATTGAAGCTAGATGGCGGGAAAGGTGATGCCCGCAGATTGGAACTTATCCATGATTTACTCAAGCAATCCGCCGAAGATCTGCTTCTTCAAGCTGCCACGCAGGGTTCAACAGAAGTCCGCTCCACGGCAATTGAGCTTCTGGGTAATTATCCGGAGCATGAAGATTTTATTTTGGAGCAAGCAGATGATAAGAAGAAAGAGATACGCAGAGCGGCCTTACATGCCTTATCTCGTCTTGGCACAGAGCAAGCCATTGCTCGCCTGTATAAGGCACTGGGATCGAAAGATCAGGAACTTGCGATAGAACCGATTCAATTATGCAAAGCCAATGATTTAACGCTCGCTGTCATCGGGCATGCGGAAAGTACACTGGAGCGAATTATACAACGAACCCATGTCGAAGATGCCGCGAAACAGTTGTTGGTGGACATCCGCAGCTTAGAAGGGAAACGAGTGCCAGAAGTCGTCCATTTCCTAGAGAAATTGCTGTCTACGCCTGATGTTATTGTTCCTGAAACGGAAGTCGTACTGGAGGCTGCAGCTGAACTACTACTGCAAGTAGATCTGCCTGAAGCAGACCGTTTCGCTGTCACATTACACGAGCTGTACAATCGCAAATTTATTGCCTACAGCTTCAGGGCGGCCGTCAAGATACTTCCTCCAGAAGATGTCTATGAACGCTTTTGCCATGATTTAAAAGATAAAAAGCAGACGGCGGCCAAGGATTTGTTACGCGTCCTGCGAACGATGTTTCCGACTTTGGAACATCAAATGTACTATGCAACTGCCGAGTATGAGGCCGAGCATCAGAAGTGGGATCCCAGATGGGTCCATTTGTTTGTGAAGTTAGATGAAACGGAACTCGTTTGCCGACTTGCCCATGACAAGCATGCACAAATAGCTGCTTACTTGGTGGAAGCATGCCGGAAAAAGCCGGATTTTTTCAACCATACAACGAATCATTGTCTCATTGCCTTATTCCGTATGCCGTACAAGGAAGCTCCTGAGCTTCTCATGGAAATCTTGGAGAAAGGCAAGAAACAGATGTATTACTTCAATCATGCGCAACAGGTGCTTCTGAAATTATTACCGCGTAGCTATGCGGAGAGACTGCAGCTTTTTGCGCAAAGTGTGTCCAATGAGTACATGAGGAATCAACTGCAGGACATCGTGGAGACGATCGCTGCGAAACCGGAACAAACCGAACCATTAGATGACGAAGAGAAGGGACAGGGATTATGGGGATGGATCAGAAGCAAGATGTCGTAAGATTGCCTTCGGAACGTTTGTATGTGGAAGAACTGGAAGCTTTGAAAAAGGCGGATCAAGATGCGAAGCCAGCCGGGTGGCAGCTATCTCCCAAGTCGGTACTTACTTTTCTGACGGGGGGAAAAGCGAAAGGGGTCACCATTACGCCGAAATACATCGGTAACAAGCGGTTGGTTGAAATGGCCATCGCAACGCTGTTGACTGACCGAGCCCTCATGCTGATTGGAGAACCGGGAACAGCGAAGTCTTGGCTCTCGGAAAATCTGACCGCAGCCATCCATGGGGATTCGGGCAAAGTGATTCAAGGAACGGCAGGCACGAGCGAGGAACATATTCGTTATTCGTGGAACTATGCGATGTTGCTTGCGCAAGGCCCATCCGATCAGGCGATTATTAGAAGCCCGATATTCCGCGCGATGGAAACAGGCGGAATCGCCAGATTCGAAGAGATTTCACGCTGTGCATCCGAAGTCCAGGACGCCCTAATCTCGATCCTCTCAGAGAAAACGATTTCGATCCCGGAGCTAGGCAGAGAAGTGTTCGCTGCAAGGGGATTCTCGATTATTGCCACAGCGAATACGCGCGATCGCGGCGTTAATGAAATGTCAGCCGCTTTGAAGCGGCGTTTTAACATCATTGTACTGCCATCGCCAGCGGATATTGAGACGGAAGTCGAGATTGTGCGCAAACGTGTTAGCGAGATTTCGACGAGCTATGAATTAAGAGCATCACTCCCTGAGGAGGAGGCGGTGCGGAAGGTTGTTACGATTTTCCGTGAGCTGCGCAGCGGGATGACGTTGGATGGCAAGGAGAAAGTCAAAGGACCGAGCGGTGTGATTTCGACAGCGGAAGCCATCTCACTGTTAACGGGAAGTATGGCGCTTGCGGGAAGCTTTGGAAGCGGACAGATTAGCGAAGAGGATATTGCCGCCGGGCTTCAGGGAGCCATTGTGAAAGACGAAGAGAAAGACCGCCTCGTATGGAAAGAATATCTAGAAAATGTGATGAAAAAGCGGGGATCGACATGGAGAAATCTGTACTTCGCGTGCTCGGAGATGAACAACTAGATCGCAGTTCGGGGTTTCATATTTTTGGTATACGGCATTTGTCGCCTGCAGGGGCGTTTCACCTGCTTGCTTTCCTGGATGAAGTGAAGCCTACGGCCGTGCTCGTTGAAGGACCAAGCGATGCCAGCGGGTTTATTCACGAATTAACGTCTCATGGCGTTGTCCCGCCTATTGCGATTTTGGCCTATACAGATCAACTACCCGTAAGGACATTATTGTATCCCTATGCGAGTTATTCGCCGGAATATCAGGCGTTTCAATGGGCTAGTCGCCATGGTGCGCAGGCTGCATTCATCGACCTGCCCACTGAACATGCCTTGGCGTTATACGAGCATAGACAGCGCAGGTCAGCTACTGCTGAGGGTCAGAATAAGCAGGCTGCCGACGATGATTTTCAGACGTATGTTCTTGGACAACGGAGATTGTATCAGCGCCTAGCTGAACTGTCGGAAGAGCCGGATTACGAAGCGTATTGGGAAAGGCATTTTGAACATAATGGGAAAAAGGACGCCTACCGCCATGGTATCTATCAATTCTCGGCTCAAATGCGGGAGCTGACAGCGCAGCAGGAGTGGCAACATGCGCCGCAAGAAGCGGCTTACAATGAAATTCGAGAAGCTTACATGCGGCGTAAAATTCAAGATACGATTGATGTTGGGCACGCGCCTGAGAAAATAGTAGTCGTTACCGGCGCGCATCATGCCTCTGCTTTAGACTTTCGCTTGCCTTTGATGACGGACAAAGAGTTGAAGGGATTGCCTAAGACGACTACCAAGCTTACGCTGATGCCGTATTCGTACTACAAGCTGTCTTCTCACTCGGGTTATGGAGCAGGGAATCAAGCTCCTGCGTATTTCGAATTGCTTTGGCAATGCCTCCAGAAGGGGGACTTGAAGGGGCTGCCTTCCTTGTATTTCTCTCAGGTCGCTGCCTATCTCAGGGAACAGGGCACGTATAGATCCACAGCTTCGCTCATCGAAGGTGTGCGGTTGGCAGAGGCACTAGCAGCGCTGCATGACGGTCATCTCCCTACATGGAAAGATTTACGGGACGCTGCTATGGTCTGTCTTGGTCATGGGGAGCTTTCGAGCATCGCAGAAGCTTTGGCAAGAACAGATGTGGGCACGGCCATCGGCAGATTACCGGAAGGTGTCAGCCAGACGCCGATTCAAGATGATTTGAATCGCGAGCTCAAGCGGCTGAAGTTGGAGAAATACAAAACGACGGTTGCGTCAACCTTAGAGCTGGATTTGCGTGAAAACCGTAGAGTGAAGTCAGAGGAAGCGGCTTTTCTGGATTTGAAGCGGTCGGTTCTCTTACACCGACTGGAGCTGCTAGGCATTTCCTTTGCCAAGAAGCAAAGGGTGCATCAAGATTCCGCTTCATGGGCGGAGAATTGGGCGCTGCAGTGGACACCAGAATCTGAGATCCAAGCGGTGGAATCGACTTTGAAGGGAGAGACGATCGAGCTCGCCGCAGCCTTCGAATTGAAGGAACGGCTCGACGTTTGCGGCGATATCGCGGAAGCTTCCCGCATCATTCGGGCTGCCTGCGATTGCGCATTGAACGCGCTGATGGAGCAGGCCAAGTCCGCACTGCAAGGGCTTGCAGTCGCTGCGGGCAACTTCGAGCAGGTCGCAGGAGCGGCCTATGAGCTGTCGGTGTTGATCCGTTATGGATCGCTTCGCCGGATCGAAACGGATACGCTTGTTCCGCTGCTCCAGCAGTTGTTCCTGCGCGGAACATTGCTTCTCGTTGACAGCGCGGGCTGCAACGATGACGCGGCGCAGGGGATGGTGCGAGCGATTCAATCGCTGCACACCATCGCGCAAGACCATTTTGACACGATAGACGATGCTTTATGGTTGAGTAAACTGCAAGAGCTAGCCTCGCGGGATGATCGCAATGCCAAGCTTTCGGGCTTCGCTTTCGCCATATTGCTAGAGCGTAATGAAATACCGGATGAGCGTGTAGCGACGGAAGTCTCGCGGCGTCTGTCGCCTGGAATTCCCGTAGATTTGGGAGCGGGATGGTTTGAAGGCATGTCGATGCGCAACCGATACGCGCTGCTATCTAGGGTATCGTTGTGGCAGCAGCTAGATACGTACATTGGATCGTTGGATAAAGCGGCATTTCAAAGATCCCTTGTGTTTCTTCGTCGCGCTTTTGGTTCATTCGAGCCACGTGAGAAGGCATCCGTCGCCGAGATGATGGGCGATATCTGGGGAGTTGGCGCAGATCAGGCCGGAACTGTCCTGCAGCAGCCGTTAAGTGAGGAAGAGAAGGAGAAGCTGGATGAGCTCAATGATTTTGATTTCGGGGATTTGTAGCCTATGACGAAGATGGATCAAGAACAAGTAAAGCGTTGGCGATTAATTCTGGGTGCAGCATCGGAAGAGAAGCTGCAGTCATTCGGAACAGGAGACGGCCTGCTCGATGAGGAGTCGAGACTTATGGATGAGGCGCTTGCGGCCATCTATGATGAGACATCCGGTGGTGGTATTGAAGAGGCATCGAACGTTGGCGGCTCCCGCAAAGCGGGATTGGGGCCATCTTCCCCGAAGCTAGCTAAATGGCTTGGCGATATCCGCACCTTTTTCCCTCCTGACGTGGTCTCTGTCATTCAGTCCGATGCTATTGAGCGCAAAGGCTTGAAACAGCTGCTCTTCGAACCCGAGCTTCTATCCCAAGTGAAGCCGGACATCCAAATGGTAGCGACATTAATGGCGCTCAAAGGAAAGATACCGGAGAAAACGAAAGAAACAGCAAGACTTCTTGTCAAAGCTGTTGTCGATGAAATCGTGCAGCGGCTAGCGCAGGATCTGCGCCGAGCAGTTACGGGGGCCTTGAATCGCAGGCAGCATTCGCCGCTGCCGTCGGCAACAGGACTGGATTGGAACACGACCATCCGCAAGAATCTCAAGCACTATGATAAGGAGCGAGGTCTCCTGCTGCCTGAGAAAGTCTATTTCTTTGACCGCGCACGCCGCAGCAAAGAGTGGACAGTTATCCTCGATATTGACCAAAGTGGCTCGATGGCAGGCTCTGTCATTTACGCATCCATTATTGGTTCTATTTTCGCCAGTATGCCTGCGCTGGACACACGTGTGGTTGCTTTTGACACCGAGGTCGTAGATTTGAGTGAGCAGTGTGCGAATGATCCGGTTGATATGCTGTTTGGGATTCAGCTTGGCGGTGGAACCGATATTAACAAATCGATCGCGTACTGCGAGTCTTTTATCACGGAGCCGAAGAAAACGCTGTTTATCCTGGTTTCAGACTTGTACGAAGGCGGCAATCGAACGGAGATGATAAGTCGCTTACTCGACATGCATCAGGCTGGTGTAAAGACGATCTGCTTACTCGCATTATCTGATCAGGGTGTACCTTCTTATGACGATACAGTAGCCAAAAAGCTGGCGCAACACGGTATTCCTTGTTTTGGATGTTCGCCTGAGAAGCTCCCGGAGTTGATGGAAGGTGCATTAGGCGGGAAAGATCTTGCTTTGCTCGCAGAGAGGCTGAAGCAGGGGAGGGGGATGTAGTTAGCTTCCAAACTAAATACGTAACAAAAAAGAAAGCTGAGATCTAGGATCCAGCTTTCTTTTTCCATATTTTACCTAATATCGAATATCGTATTATGATGTAGTTAGGAAATTCTTTACATCAAAAAAAGAAGGTGTTATTGTTTTCCATATCCACGGTAATCTACGATTTCGAGATCATTAGGTGAGGAGAAGTTAATGCGTAAAAAATGGTTTTACCGTCTATTGTTTTCTTATTTCCCCATCTTTTTCATTGTAACATCGATCTTAATTCTACTCACGTTCTTGCTGCTTAGCGGGCTTACCAAGCGTGAAACTGTCAATGTAAACCAACAGTTTACACGCCATGTCATTCAATTGATCGACTATTCGTTAAAGGAAATTGATCAAGGATTGATCAAGGATATTGAATCCGATCTGAAGCTCAAAGCTTTTTTTGAGAACGATGCTTCCTTGTCCTATTTCAATCACTATGAAATTTCCAAGAAAGTTAGGGATATGATTGCAACGAATGGTTTTATTGATTCGATTTACATGTTCCGTAACTCCGATCAGATGGTTATGAGCAAAAATACATTTATTTCTCTAGAAAAGTTCGGAGATCGCGATTTCATCTCCCAACGATTGAAACTAGCATCCTTCTATGAGCTTTCTGGTAAACGAAATTATATTGAATTTCAGGATACCGAACACTTTCCTTCTGCTGTTGTTTCGTTGGTTCGCAAATATCCGCTGCTTGTTGGTGGACAGGGACTCATTGTCGTGAATATTAGCTTGGCAAGTATCGAGCAAATGATCAAAGATCTGACTAGTTCCAACATTAATTTTATCCGTATTAAGGATTTTAATGACAATGTCTTATTGGGGGAGAAACAGGGAGAGGTTCGGGGAACTGTTTTATCCGAAATCACTTCGGAATATACCGGGTGGACGTTCACTGGTGGTGTACATGATGAAAGGATTTTCAAATATGCTTCGGTTTTTTCATACATATGGGTAGCTGTGGGCTTACTTGTCGTGATTGCCGGTACCATTTGGATGGCTTTCGTGACCCGAAGAAATTATAAGCCTATTGAAGAGATTCTCAATCAGATTAATCGTTATTCCGTCCAGAGAAGCGGGAAACTGTCTAAGCATGTCCCTGATGAGTTCAAGTTTATCGAACAGGCACTAGATAATTTAATTGAAGAGTCCAATACGTATCAGAAAATGCATGAGGAAGACGCCATGTTTCGCAGGCGACACTTCTTTGTTGAACTGCTGGAGGGCAGTCGTCCTATTGAGCCAACCGAGTGGGATGAGGAATTAGAACGGCTGAATATGCCTGCACAATTCCATTCGCTCGGCGTCATTGTCCTGGAGATTGATAAGTTTACTTCGTTGGTCGATACCTACACACATCGTGATTTATTTCTACTGAAGTTCGTTGTGAACAGTGTCGTCAAAGAGATATGTGAATCGCATCCCCTAACCGTATGGACGGAATGGACAGATCAGCATCGATTAACGGCATTATACCAAACCGTGGATGAGGCAACGGATATGGAACACCACCTAACAGATATGAGTGAAGCTATTCGCGAATGGGTGGAGATCAACCTTGATTTTACCGTGACCATTGGTCGTGGTCCCTCGGGGACAGAGATTGACGATATCGCCAAATCTTACGCGGGAGCGAAGGAAGCCCTGTCCTACAAGCCAAGTCTTGGATTGAATCAAGTCATCTCCTACCAGGAGACCAGGCGTGTGGAAGGCGGAGCATTCTGGCAGCTTACCACCATCCAGCATCTTGCACGTTCCTTTCGGACAGGAGAAGAACCATGGCGTCCAATCCTTGAACGCATGTTCTTAGATGCCAGAGAGAACCGTCTGTCTAGAGTCGAGCTGGTGCAGTTTCTCAACTCTCTAAGTCATCATGTATATAAAGAAATCATAGAATTTCCAGCTGAAATTCAAGTCGTGTGGAAAACAGAAGTGCTGCCCAACATCGATCAGGTCTGTGAGACTTTTGATTTAGCCGAAGATCTAGAAGCTCAGATCGGGCACATACTGGAGGAATTTGAGCTCTGTGTGCGAGACTTGCAGGAACGGAGTAGTCATTACACGTTGATTCGTGAAGTCAAAGCATATATTGAAAAGGAGTATGCCAACACAGAGATGTCCCTGAATCATCTCTATGATGTGTTCGGACTCAATGGCAAATATGTCAGCCGATTATTCAAGGAAGCATTCGGTGAGAAACTGGTTGACTACTTAGTTCGCATTCGTATTGAAAATAGTCAGCGATTATTGCTGACGTCTTCGCTTTCTTTGCAGGAAATTGCTAACGCCGTGGGATACATTCACGACATTTCGTTTATACGCGCATTCAAGAAGGTCGTGGGCACAACACCGGGAGAATATCGCAAAAATCATGGAAAAAGCCCGGCGTAGCAGGGCTTTTTCTTTTTGGTTTATCACAGATAATCGGTAAGTTCGTCATGTTTTACCTTTCGGTTAGCCCAGGGAAACATGTAAATTGCGCAAAGAATGGCCGAAAGCTATAGTGCAGATAGGAGCCGAGAACGTCGGTCCGACAAGCGAATAACGAGGGGAGTTAGACAAGAATGAAAAAGTATTTATGGAATCACAAGCTTACTGTTCCCATGGCGGTTGTCCTGCTAACAAGCATGATCGCAGCCGGTTGCAGCACGAGTGAGAAGACGCCTGCTCAAGAGAGTGCTTCAGCGAAGCCTGCTGCAACGCAAGAGCCAAGAGGGAAAATTGTAGCTTCTGTGTACGAACGTAATAACATACCGCCTGAAGAAGGGAATTGGGAGAAGAATCGGTGGGTTGAATGGATCAATAAGAACGGACCAACCGATGTGAAATATGTCACGGTACCTCGCTGGGAATCATTACCTAAATTCAATGCCTTATTCGCAACCAATAGCGCGCCTGATCTTATTTTAGAATACGATACAGGTTATCGGAATCAATGGTACAGCCAGAAGATGCTGATGCCGCTTGATGATGTCATTGCCAAATATAGTACGACGTATAAGGAATTGATGACGCAATTTCCGCAGTTGAAGAAATTGGGGACGAAGGATGACGGTAAACTCTACGAATTCGGTAAAGTCAACCCGCTGACATCCGGCCATCGCATCTATATTCGTGAAGATTGGCTGCAGAAGTTAAACTTGCAAAAACCGAAGACAACCGAAGAATTTTATAATGTGGCCAAAGCCTTCGCTTCGCAAGATCCTGACGGTAACGGCAAAGGAGATACATTCGGACTTAATCTTAGCGGCAATGCCAATTCTATTATTTCCCATATGTTTGGATATGGAGAAGTGGCGTGGCGTTTTGAAGGTAATACCTTTATCCATGAATGGGATCGTCTTAAGGCGGCGACTGATTTCCAGAAGTCATTGTTTGACGCTGGTGTAGCGGATAAAGATTTCTTAGCGGATAAAAATGGAGAAAAAGCGAAACAGGATTTTCTCGCAGGAAAGCTCGGCATGTATCTCTTTCAAGATATAAGCGCCAGTGATTATGATGCGTTTGTCAAAAATAATGGAGGCGGCAAGCTTGCTATTCTGCCTCTGCCGAAATCATCATTTGGCCAGTTTAGTCCGGTCATCTCTAGTCCAATTCAAATGGTCGGAGCCATTAATGCAGGTTCAAAAGATCCACAGGCGGTTATGAAATATGTTGATTTCATGATGAAACCAGAAACTGCAAGAACACTGCAAAACGGACTCGAAGGTGTGAACTGGAATAAGGATGCGGCTGGATGTCCGAGCCCGATTGACGCGGAGAAGAATAAGAAAGAAATCTCCTACACAGGTGACCTCAACATGATGGCGTCAACACTGCTGTATGGCAAATGTTCGTTCACTGCACAGAAACCGCAGACAACAGACTCATTAAAGGCACTGCGCGAACTAGCACTTCAATCTGAGGCTGCTTACGTGACCAAAGAGCGTCCGATTCCAACGTTAAAGCCAGAATACTTGCCGGTGCTAACACAGGAATTATCATTAATTGTTAAAAATGCAGATCAACCAATCAAAGATATTTGGGCAAGATCGATCGTAAGCGGCAAAACATACTCAGCCGAACAAGCCTATAAAGATGCTAAAGATGCATGGGAAAAGGCTGGCGGTGCTAAAGTCGATGCATTTTATACGAAATGGTATGAAACCAATAAAGCGAATGCCTTTCTGTTAGATGACCTATACAAATTTGGTGAAGACGCTGTGAAGCTGTACGCGAACAAATAAAAACGGCTAATAAAAATGGCGGGAAGGGACTTCGGCTGCTTGTCATAGGGCTGGAGTCCATTCACAGTCAAGGTAGTCGTAAATCAATGTGGCCGATTCGGCATGAAGGTGAGGAGAGACATGAACCTCAAAGGTCGGGTAGGCCTTTCGCAGGATGTGCTGATCGAACAGGCGTTTCAGGAACGTTGTCTGCTCTTGCAAGAAGAAATCTTACACAATCCGATTCCAGCATGGGATTATGCGAGAAGAATCATGTATGACGCGATTACAAGGTTAGGCCGTCAAATCGAGATTGAAACAGCGCTATCGCATATCGAAACTGTTAACGACGCGCCAGGACATGATGCGATGTTCTTTCGTCATGCAAATATAGACGCGTGGCTGCGTTATGGACATATGTATTCGGAAGATTTACGCAATAAAGTGAAAGCAAACATGCTCCATGAATCGCATTTCCAGATGGATACGGGGACTGAGAATCACAAGCTGATGAATGCCGTTGCCGGATATTTGACCGCTCAAAGTTGGCCTGATTGGCCAGATGCAAACGACGTGAAGGAGCGTTGTTCCCGCTATCTGGATATGTATTTCAATCGCGTATGCCGGTTCGGTCAGGGGGAGTTTGACTCCACGACATACAGTGTTTTTTATTTAAACACGTTGGCTTCCCTATATGATTTTGCAGAAGATCGCGATTGGAGAGAAAGAAGCGCCAGCATGATGGACTGGTATTTGGCCAACACGGCTGGGGAGTGGCTGGACGGTTTATATGTTGGCGCGCATTCCAGGGACTACCACCCAATCCACACGTTTAATTATGCACCGGCGGGTACGGTCGCTGCATGGCTTTATTTTGGCGGCAAGCAGCCCAACCTGCGAACAGGTGAGCCGCATTATAGCATAATGAACACGCTCACTTCGTATCGCGTGCCAGATATTATCGTACGTATCGCCCAAAGCCGAAAGCAGGCGTTGGTGCACGTTGAGACCCATGACCTTACTCTCAATACGGAGCCCAGTCATGATCGTCATCATACCACAATGCTTACAGGTGGCAGCGATGGCTTCAAAGGGCATGGCTATATTAGTCGAGTTGGGGTACGTAAATATACCTACATGACTTCGCAGTATGCACTGGGAAGTATGGCAGACGGAAAGCAAGGCGATGTCGTTTGGTCAGGACAATTGCGGCGATGGTCGCTAGACTGGCTTTCGGAGCAGCCAGCGGGGGTGCTTTTTTTCACTCATCCGTTTCCCGATTTCGGAAATCCCGAGGATTCGTATGTGAGTAATTGGGGCGGATCTTCTCCATACGAGCAAGTCGTTCAGTATAAAGGCGCGTTAATTGCCTTGTATAACATCCCTAAGGGCGAACATTACACGTACGGTCCAAGGAAGCCTTTCCCATCAGATCGAGATCCATATATCGATGGATTCATTTCCGGTACCGCCATACTTAAACTGGAAGAACACGAGAGTGGTTGGCTATTCTGTCACTGTGGGTCAGTTTTGGCAGCCGTTCGGATAATGCGACCTTATCGCTGGCTGGATGAGAACGATGGACATCGCAGATTGCGAAGCGAAGGCTTGCAAAATGCGGTGCTCATCCAAACGGCAAGCCCAAGCGATTATCACGTAGACGAAGACAAGTCAGCCAAAGATCAATGCCAATTGGAGAAAGTATTAGCTCGTTTCCGAGATGCTATGCTGAAGCATGCTTCGTATGATGCATCCCTGTTAGAGCAGTCTACACCAACACTCTCGTTCTGTACCTTGTCCGGAGAAGTGCTTCGCATTGCATACAATGGAGAAAGATCGGTTAACGGTATCCCCATTGATTATAACAGTTGGCCGCTGATCTCTAATTGCTACATGTATTCCGCTTTGAATAGCGGAAAGTTGACGTTGCGTCATGGCGGGCAAACGTTGAAGGTTGACTATAGCGAGGGAAGCTACGCGGTGGCTAATCAGGAGCCACATATGGCGGACGACATTCCTGTAGAAGGTAGATGGGAGGAGAGCAATGGAAACCAATAATTCTGCACATACTGCTCCAACGTATAGCAAGACGGTTACTCCTATAAGATCTGCTAGTAAGAGATCGTATGCTAAGAGATGGAGGCAGAATCGCCAACTGGTCTATATGTTTATCCCGGTGATTGTTTTCTTTATTGTCTTTCGATATGCACCGATGCTCGGTAATGTGATTGCATTCAAGCAGTACAACTTAATGCAAGGAGTATGGGGAAGTCCATGGGCGGGATTGGATAACTTTAGAATGATGTTGGATAATCCGCAAACGCTGCAAATCCTTCGCAATACGCTGTTGCTTAGTTTCTTTAATATTATCCTTGGCTTCCCGTTTCCAATTCTAGTAGCTATCATGTTGAATGAGGTAAGAACGATTTGGTTTAAAAAGTCGATCCAAACGCTGATCTATCTTCCTCACTTCTTCTCTTGGGTGATTGTTGGGGGAATCGTAGTTACCCTGTTCGGCTCCCAAGACGGCGTGGTGAATAAACTTATTGAACTATTGGGAGGGACCTCTGTCCCGTTCTTATATCAAGTAAGCACATGGCTTGGCATCTTCTTTGGATCTGCGATATGGAAGGAAGCGGGGTTTGCCGCCATTATTTATTTGGCGGCAATCGGCTCTATTGACCCTGCGCTCTACGAGGCAGCGAGTATGGACGGTGCGAATAAAATGAAGCAGATTCGCTATATTACGCTTCCGGGGATTATCCCCATTATGATTCTTATGCTGATTCTTTCTATGGGCAAAGTCATGGAGGTCGGTTTCGACCATGTATACAACCTGCAAAATGCAGTTGTTTCTAACGTTTCGAGTGTCATTAGTACGTATATTTTTACCATCGGGATTCAAGGCGGGATGTATAGCATGACAACAGCGATGGGGTTGTTCGAAGCTGTGATCGGACTCATTCTTATCGTTAGCGCTAACTACTTCGCCAAAAAATTCAATCAATCACTGTGGTAGGAGGGATATCCATGCGCTTGTCTTTCGGGGAAAAACTTTTCTATGCCGTGAACTTTACATTGTTGTTGTTAGCTGGCATGAGCTGTTTGATCCCGCTTATGAATATTGTGTCGATGTCCTTCAGCGATTACTCGGCGATTGCATCCGGTTTCGTTGGTGTTTGGCCGGTCGGTTTCAATCTGGACTCCTATAAATCATTAATTGAAGGAACGCCTATTGTGCAATGTTTGAAAAACAGTGTCGTGATTACAGGCTTCGGTGTCTTATTTAGCATGATTTTTACGATTTTTGCGGCTTTCCCACTGTCCAAAGTTACATTTTATTGGCGAAAAGGATTCACGCTTGCGATTGTCTTTACGATGCTTTTCGGAATTCCAACGATTCCAGCCTTTTTGGTTAATCGTTCGCTAGGTATTATTGATACGTATTGGGCACTTTGGCTGCCTGGATTAATCAGTGCGTATAACCTGCTTGTTCTAAAATCATTTTTTGAACAAATGCCCGAGGAATTAAATGAGGCTGCTCAGATCGACGGATGTAGCGAATGGCGACTGCTATGGCAAATTGTACTTCCACTCTCGATGCCTGTATTGGCAACGTTAATGCTCTTCTATGGTGTTGGCTACTGGAACGTATTTCAAAGTGTATTAATCAATATTAATGACTCGGATAAATATAACTTGGCTGTGCTTGTACAAAATATGATCGCTAATCAATCGCTTTTGCAAAGTCTCAACAGCTTGCAGCCGCAGGAGTTTGAGGAGCTGCTCACCCCACAGTCCATACGTTCAGCAGGGGTTGTTGTGATGTTGGTGCCCTTATTGCTGGTGTATCCATTCCTGCAGAAGTATTTTGTCAAAGGAGTTATGATCGGAGCGATTAAAGGGTAATCGAGCTATCCTGTATGGTGATTATGGACTCCTGTATGTAGGGATCCAATGGTCATCATGCGGGATTTGAAAGGGGGTGAATTGCAAGCGGTTACATCATGGGAGTTGACCTATTCCTATGACAAGCAGCTTTTCTAGGAGTTCGCACTGGCACGTTACAGCAACTTTTTCAATTGAAAGGGGATGGTTATTCTGTCTAAAATGAACAAACATTGGTATCGCCTGATGGTACGATTACTCATTGTAGTGCTGGTAATCGGTTTATTCCCAGCGATTCCTTCATTGGCGCTGGCTGCAGATACGCAAGCTCCCACTGTCCCTGCCAATCTCACTTCGACTTGGCGTACCTCGGAATCGGTTCAACTTACCTGGACGGTATCGACGGACGATACAGGGGTAACTAGTTATGAGGTCTATCGTGATAACATGTATCTCTCTAGTGTTACTGGGGCGCCCGTCTATTCTGCTTCAGGTCTAACACCAGGTGTTTCGTATTCATTTACTGTACGAGCGAAAGATGCTGCCGGCAATGCTTCGCAGGTAAGTACCGCACTACTCGTGAATGTAGAGGAAATGGACCGTTTCGCTTGGTCATTGTCCTCCTCGCATAATAATGCTGCTGGCACTCTTGCTATGGCAGTGGATCATAGTGCATCTACCCGTTGGTCGAGCGGGACTGCTCAAACAATCGGCATGTGGCTTCAAATTGATACGGGTTTAATGGCCAAATCATATAACAGATTAGTGCTGGATTCGAGTGGATCATCCAGTGATTACGCGCGTGGGTATGAAATTAAAGTATCGGAAGATGGCACAACCTGGAGCAATGCGATTGCCCAAGGAAATGGCAGCGCGGTTGTTGATGTTTCATTTGTAGCCCAATCCGCCCGATTTATTCGTATTACACTCACCAAGAACAATGGTAGTTGGTGGTCTGTTCATAACTTGAAGCTATATGGCAGCACGAATGCAGATCAACAAGCGCCACTCCAACCTGAGGGAGTCATGGCATCTCAAGTTACTGACAATGATGCCCTACTCACTTGGCAGGAAAGCATAGATAATGCGAAGGTGCTAGGGTATGAAATTTATGCGAATAATCAATATGCAGCCTTTTCCCGCACTATGTCGTTTAAGGCAGCGGGACTTACACCCAAAACGTCTTATTCGTTTAAGGTTCGTTCTATGGATCTATCTGGAAATATGTCCGCTTGGAGTAATGCCATCACCATCCAAACATCGGATCGGATTGATCGTTCCTTATGGGCAATGAGTGCTTCAGCGAATAACGGTGGCGCCTCGGCTGCCGTTGACGGTGATCTTTCCACGCGGTGGAGCAGCGGCATGGCGCAGACAGTAGGCGCATGGCTTCAAATTGACATGGGTCCAGGCGATAAAACGTACAATAAACTGGTGCTGAATGCAGCTCAGTCAGGCGGCGATTATGCCCGGGAGTTTGATATTAGCACTTCCACAGATGGTGTAAGTTGGGGTGCTCCCATACTTAGGGTAACAGGAAGTTCTTCTATCATTACGGCGGTTTTTCCAGAGCAGACGGCACGGTACATCCGACTAACACTAACCAAAGCAGCTGGCTCCTATTGGTCGATTCATGAGGTGTATGCGTACGGGACCATCGCTCCAGATATGAATCCACCAACGGCACCGGGAAATGTGACGGTCAACCATGTGTTGGATACGCAAATGGATCTGACATGGCAGCCAGCAAATGATGATGTAGCCGTTGTTGGATATTATGTATATGTGAACGGTTACAATGCTGGGTATACGAATCAACGAAGCTATCGCCTAACAGGACTAACCGCAAATACAGCGTATCAAATTGTTGTCAAAGCAAAAGATTTGTATGGTAACGAGTCGGTTGGTAGTACGTCAATTGCCATCACGACGCAGGATGTTATTAAAGTTCCATTAATTGCGAAATATGAGATGGAGCAGGATCCTTCAAACGCAACGGCTCTAGTGGATAGCAGCGGATTCGCTCAGAATGGTTCTTTTAACCTCCCGGCGACTTTGGTGGACGGACGTGTCGGAGGCGGCAAAGCTCTAAAGCTGAACGGTGCTGATCAAGCTAGTGTAAGTACACTGAACCAGTTGAATCATGTCTCCTCTACGTTTACCATCTCGGCTTGGATTAAGCCCGATGATTTGAATGGCTATCAACCAATCGTAACGAAGCGGGATGCCAATTGGAAGGGGACGACATTTTACCTTGGCCTTCAGGGAAATCAACTTTATTATGGAGCAGACTATGGGGAGAAATGGTATGCATGGAAGTACACGGCTTCCGAACTTGCCGTAGGACAATGGGCGCATGTAGCTGTTACATTTGAGAAATATCAAGGTGTCAACTTCTATGTCAATGGCAAATTAATTGGCAAAGTAGACGGAAGTGCCGTGTTCACTGACCTCTTGCCTAACGAAGTGGCTATGCTGATAGGAACTGAATGGCATTATGATAGTGTAGCTAAGGCGATGATTAAATACGGCTTCCGGGGAGCCATCGACTCGCTGCATATGTACGCAACTCCACTTACAGTGGATCAAATCAAGGCGGATATGGCTGGTTCCATCGTAACCCGATTGTCGGCATCTAGCGACTTTACACCTCCCACCAAATACGCAACGTTTCGCTTAGTTCGATTTGACACACCGACAGGGCTATTTACGAAGGGGACTGCCAAGATACATCAAAATGCAGTCCGTACAGACGGACCCAACGCGGTAGATTGGCCAACAATCAAACTGCAGATTCCGCAGGCGGACCAATCGGTAAAGACCGTTCAACCGTTTGCCCAAGGCGCGGAATACAAATCGGAAATTTTGTTGAGGCAGACACCAGACAATATGCCGATTGTGCAGCAACTATCGGATAATGTGATGCAACCAGGCAATCACTGGGTACGCGGTGTGGCGTGGCGTTGGGGACAAACGAATATGTATACAGATGACCGAACGGCGCGCAGCTGGACTTGGGATTATGAATTGTGGACCTTCCCGATTCGCATCGGCAGCTCAGTAGCAGGTTCTGTTAAACAAGTCATTTTAAAAAATGATGGAAAGGAAATCTATAACAGCGGCACGCGAAGTTACGATTCGCTAACGTTGTTGGTGCCGCAGAACGAAACGGGCAAGCCCTATGAATTATGGGTAGATGGGCGTGGTCCTATTCGTTTCGATGCAGGTTTGCAACCCATTGTGGCTGGTGATCCGAAGGATCTTCCAATAGAAGTGAACTTGACGATTCCAGGTACGGGACCTGCATTTACCGTTCAAAGTGTTCAGTCCGACTCCTTTCCAAATCAATCCGCTTGGGAGGCAGATGTTCAAGCACTTGCGGGAGTTAAGCCAGATATACCAGCTTATGAGCCTGTATCAACTTCAATTGAGAGACATGTAGGAATCGACGTTCCAAGGTCACCGGAAACCATTAATTTCGTGTATTTGCCCCATGGAATGAGCTCAGGAGGTTTCTACCACTCCGAACATGGGGAAATTGCTGCTCCCTATGCCAATATTGGGACGGTACAGGAATATGCGGATTATGTGTCAGACACGGGATATGATCGTGTGTATGAATTTAGTTCTTTTGAAGAACCATCACATGAAAAGAGTCAGAGCCATATGGCACAAGCGTTAAGTGACAAAGGGGTGCAGCTTGGATTCGTACCTAAAACGGACTGGGATGTGATGAATACAACCAGTGAGAATCTACCGTTTTACAGCTCCTATTTACCTGACTTCCATGCTCCGCTCTATCGGGATATTCAGCTGGGGCTGCAGCGTCTGCAGGCTTATCCGAATGTAGCCGGCATTAGCCTTGGCGCGGACAATGCGGGTTATGCCTCCTATTGGGATTGGGCGCCCCCACATCCAAACCGCCCATGGGGGAGAGCGTTTAATGCATTTCAGACGGAGGCTGGACTCCCGCTCACAACACCATTAGCACCTAGTTTAGCAGGATCCTATACACCGAAAACACATGAATATTTCGCAACGTCTACCAAACCTTTTTTGGACTATATTGCAAGGTACAATGAAACGTACACCAATTATGGTTATTTCTCCAAAGCGGTATCTGAGGTGAATCCAACTTATACGACTACGACAGGCTCGTTCGGCAGTTCACCTGGCGTCGGTGGGCGTGGCGGTTGGGTATGGGCAACAGTTCCTGGTAAAGAGATGCATGCACAACTGCCGGTTCAAAGCGCCTATGATTGGAATGAGAAATCGTCATCCAAGCCCTTGCATTTGGTTTCTCTGCTTGACCGTCTGAAGAGTTACGCACCGAACAAGACGACTTGGGCACTGCAAGATGACTTTTCCTTATTTTTTGGAAAGGAAGATCGTGAAAAGTCGTATGCGATGGCACTTACGCGAGGAATTCAAGCGATTGGAACGAATGTATTGCCGAATAATAAGGGGAGCCGAGCAGAGGAGCAAATTATTGCGGAACAGAAGGTGCTCTATGATTGGATTCACCGCTATGGCGGAACATATGCGATAACCAATCCCATGCCGACAATTGGCATTCTCTATGTAAACGAGCAGGCACTGCTCCGAGGTATTGTCGGAGGGGATAATCCAACGGATGGGCAGCTATTTGCCGGATCGCACGAAGGTAAAGTATCGGAAGCCTTGTTTCTCACGCACGCAGCTGGCTGGCCTTCTAAGGTGATAACGCCTGAGGAGTTAAAACGCGGATTACCTGCTTCAATGAGTTACTACTTAGGTACCTGTTACGAAATATAAATTCTGTGGTAATTATAGGAATCAACCATAAAAGGGGTTCCTGCCATG
>NZ_LYPB01000068.1 GCF_001653565.1 Paenibacillus oryzisoli | reverse complement strand
TGTCGGCTATGTACTTCCGCCACCTCGCGGTGTACTGGAGACTTTCACTCCTTAGTCGTTGCGCTGCCAAGCGCACAAAAGGAGATGCCTTGGCAGCATCTCCTTTTTCTTCATTTTCCTATTACTAAATCATCGATATTCTATAACATTTAATGTACAAATATAATTCGTTCCATGCTATTATGTAATGAATCATTTTGTAGCCCTATGGAGGTCATACAATGGAATGGCAGCAATTGGAGTATTTTCACACGCTCGCGCAGGTTCAACATTATACGCTCGCAGCAGGTAAGCTATCGCTTTCACAACCGGCGCTAAGCAGATCCATTGCCAAGTTGGAGCAGGAGCTGGGCATTCCATTGTTCGACAAGCAAGGACGCGGTGTTGTGTTAAATGCTTACGGCAGGATGTTTCAGGCCAGAATATCCCGCATTCTCCATGAAATGACGGAAGCCAAACGTGAAATATTCGAATTGGAAAATCCCGAATACGGTCAGATCTCCTTGGCTTTCTTGAAGTCGCTGGGGATCAGGTACGTCCCTTACTTTGTAAGAAGCTTCCTTGACCGCTATCCACAGGTTGATTTCCAATTGTTTCAGAACTCCACGCAGTCCATGCTGGAACAGTTGGAATACGGAAGCCTCGATTTTTGCTTATCCTCCATGACAGAAACAAGTTCAAGAATTGAATGGAAGCAGCTATGGACAGAAGAAATGTTTATCTTTGTGCCAAACCGCCATCCATTGGCGCATAAACAGAGCATCACGCTCCGCGAACTAAGCGCAGAGAAATTCGTCGTTCTCAAGAAAGGCTATAGCAGCAGAACCGTCTTCGATCGTCTCTTCTCCCAACTGGAATTATCGCCAATTATCGCTTTTGAAGGGGAGGAAGCCTCAAGTATCATCGGTTTTGTAGAAGCGCATCTTGGGATTACTCTGCTCCCCCAAATTGCGGGTATGAACATGACGAACATTGCCCGGCTTTCCATTACGGATATACCTTGCGAACGCGTCATCGGACTAGCTTGGAAGAAAGATAAACACCTTGCTCCGGCTGCCTGCAGGTTCCGGGATTTCCTGATCGATACTTGCAGCACTCTGGATCCGGCAGATTTGCAGTTCTAGCATGAACCGCAACTCAAGGGATGCCTTTTGCATCGCACTACCAAGTGGTCAACTTGTTCGTTTGTCCTGAAAGCAAAGATCCATTTGTTCTTTCAGTTGCAGCGTCTCCTGCATGATGTCTTGCGGCAACTGCAGATCGGGAAGCTGAAATGCACGGGAAACATGCATCCCCATGATTAGATTGCCTAAATAGTTCACATGGATCGAATCGTGCATCAGCTTCGCATATTGCTCAGGCTGATTCCGATACAACGGCTCAAAGCAGTAATATTGATCGATAAGAAGTACTCCCATCTCCCTAGCGATTGTCCGAATGACTTCCATGTAGCTTTCGAACACGCTCTGGAAACCGTCCTCCCGCTGATGGTACATCGGACAATAATAGGTTTGCAGGATGGGCTCAGCGTTTTCTAGCCGGATACGCGTGCAAATCATACGCAAATTGTCTGCATACCGTTCGAGCGGAAGCCCTTGAATGGCATCGTTGCCCCCGATCGTGACGATGACCGCAGATGGCTGAAAGGAAAGGACATCCCGGTGCAATCTTGCTAGCAAATTGTCCGTCGTCTCCCCCCCGATCCCTTGATTTATCACACATACATGCCGCCCAATATGATGCCGGACATTGATGTTTAGCCACTCGACCCAGTTGTGTCGGCCATTACTTGACCAAGTCGATTCGGTATTGCTGGAACCAAAAGCTATGATCCGGTACGATCGATCCGTATTCAATTTCCATTGCTGCAAGTTATCCATAACTTCTTCACGCATCCTTCGTTAGATAGTTGGAACTGTTGCTGCTCATATGACGAGGATGGCGGCACCGACCATCGGAAGCAACACCATCGAACTCTGCAAAACGACGACAGGAACGCGTCGTGTAAATTTCGCCCCGATGTAAGACCCGAGCATGATACCGACAGCCACTTCGAGCAATAGCCGCAGATCCAGATGGCCGAGCTGATAGAAACCTGCGCCACCGCCGATAGCGATGGGGATAATGACCATCATAGTCGTTCCGGCCGCTTGTCTGACTGAAGTACCCAGGATCGTCATGAGACCAATTTGGATAAATGGCGTGGCACCGATTCCGAACAAGCCGGACAAACCACCAGTGACAAGTCCGACACCGCAGGCAGCGACCCAATAGATCGAGGGACGCAGCCGAGTCTTCGCTGGTTGCGAGTCAGTACGCCTAGCGACGAGCCACATACGCAACCAGAGCACCACCCCTGAGAAAAACAGCATCCCTGCTGTCATCCACTTCAATTCCTCCCCGGGTATCCCGTTTGATGCAAACGAGCTAAGCCAGGCACCGACCATGCCCACGCATCCGACGACAGCTCCCGTGCCAAACGCAATATTTCCTTCCCGATAATGGCTCACGGCCCCCGCTGCCGAAGAAAAAAACATGGCAGCAAGCGCAGTTCCCAAGGCGGTGTGGATCGGAAAACCGAATAACACCGTCAAGAGAGAAATGATGAATCCCGAGCCGCCTGCGCCAACAAAGCCCAATAGCAATCCTACGGCAAACATTGTCCCTACCAACTGCACAAGCAAATACTGTCCCCCTCTTCCGTGTTTCTCCTCTCAATATTCCCTATTTAAACATTACTGTTTTATAATGTCTAATGCATAATGTTCATTAAAACAATATCAAAATGTAATGGAATAGTTGTTTCCGTACTCAAAGGTTACCACATTCACCTATGTCGGATTAGCGCAGAGAATATTGATTGAATCGGTGGGAGATAAAATTATTGTTGGGTGACAAATAAGTTTTGAAGTGCAAGAAACCAGCAAACACAAGGGTTTGCTGGTTTTTCGTGAAAATTAAAATGACAAATAAAGTTTTGAAATGGATTTTGGGGTAAATTGTATGAATTACAAATTAGTTTTGAAATACTTTTTTACAAATTAATAAAAGCAGCTTTCTTCTCAGGGAAAGTGGCCGTTAATAAAAAAAACCTCACATATAGAGAACGCTGAATAATTTATACTATTATTTTTAGAAGAGCATCCAATGTTTAATCGAAAATACTAAAGAATAATAAAAGACCGTTTAAGATATAATTTCTGAAGTACTTTCAGAATCAGCTACTTCTGAGTCTTACTTATACCTTTTGAGCGAGTAATACTGTTACCAATTAGATTTTCATAAAATATATCAGTTTCCTTTGTTTGAGACCTTAAAAAATAATAAGATACAAGGAGAGGGTTACCCTTTAACCAGAGGTCCAATGGATTCCCCCTCATTTATTTCACCAGTTTTCCGTCACACGAAAGATAGCACTCACAGTATTGGACCCACCCGCTCCTAGTGTAGCTACAGCTAGCGTAATAATCTGATTGTCAGGCAATTCAAAATCGAGAAGATTCTGAGAAGCCAATAAACTTGTACTGCTCCCTGTGGAGGCTGCAGCCAAGCCCTGAAAAACGACTTCTCCTCCAGTGATCGTTGTTGAGGATGAATTGACCAGCAATGCTGTTTCGCTTACAGGTATGTTGGTGGTTGCAGTCGGATAATTAATGAATGTTCCATTAACTGTACCTCCTAAAATGACTTGAAATGCAAGATCAACATTGGTTATAATTTCAACTGATTCTAGCAGAACTTGAATAGAGTTCGCTCTTCCTGAACCTGCAGGAAAAACAGCTTTTCTAGTAAAGGAGATAAGAGGAATTAATGTAGCAGTAACATTTGTAACGGTTCTTCTTTCTGACGTGTTGCGGAATACAGGATTAAATTTCCCAATAATACTATATTGTCTTCCCGCTGCAAAGAGATTAAATGCTGTCCCTGTTCCACTATTGTTGACTTCAGCTCTAAGTGGAAGATCCGGGTCTATCAGACTTGTTTGGCCAACTGGACTAAATCGATGAACTGTTATTACTTCCTGAGCTGTGGTTGTCGGGTTAGGTAAAACCACTCTAAATTCAATAATTCCGTATCCATACCAAGTAAAAACAATTAGAAAAATGTTTCCTTTCGCAAGATTCAATGTTGCACCACTTTGACCTGTTCCGTTCAACGGATCTACGTTCCATGACGCCTGTGGAATAACTGTGTCCGTCCCTCCGCGCCTAACAGCCACAAATATTCCTGAACTGTTATTTCCAAAAAAAGCACCATTTTGAGTATCATAAAGTCCCCATCTCGCAAACTGATTACCTGTGGGGGCAACTGGCTGCCGAACACCAATTCCAACTTCACATGCATAGCCAGGTTCATATCTCCCCCGATCTGCACTATCCAATATTGCTGAATCTGTAGTCCCAGTTGACGTTGTAAGAGCATACTCTGTTGCATTATTTGTAACGGTTCCACCTCCCGTTACAGTTACAATATCCCTTAAAGCAGAAATTCCATAGACTGAAGTTAATTCAATAATCGGCGTTTTTTTGGCTACACGGAGCTCGCTAAACTGGGAACTGACATTGGTTCCTACATCGTTAATAAAAATATTTGCCACGTAGTCTCCTCCATTACAATAATTTACGAGAAGGCCAGTGGTTGGTTCGGCCTTCTCAAGAATAATTCCTACCATTCTTCCGTTAACCTAAAAATACCTGCAACAGAGTTTGTTCCGCCTGCTAGATTGGCTACAGCCAAAGTTACAATGGAAGTATCAGGCAATTCAAAATCCAGTAGAAGAGCCGAAGCAAGAACTGTGCTTGATCCAGAAATCCCAGCTGCTAAGCCTTGTAGAATAACTTGCCCGCCAGTAATAGTCGTGAGGGTGTTGTTGACTAACAATGCGGTTTCATTTGTTGGAATGTTTGTAGTAGCTGTAGGAAAATTAATAAAAGCTCCATTCACCGTTCCATCGAGTATAATTTGATAGTAAATATCATCTGATGTTACAAGGTCAATGCCTTCTAATCTTACGCTTACAGAGTTAGTACGAGCTGACCCAGTTGGGAAAATTGCTTTTCGCTGGAATGATAAAATTGGTGTTATCGTTCCTGTTGCAGTAACCTGTCTTCTTTCTGAAGTTATACGAAAGGTCGGATTGTACTCACCGATAATACTGTATTGCCTTCCGCCTACAAATAAGCTTAAAGCTGCAACCGTCCCATTATTTGCTACTTGGGCACGCAAAGGCAGATTTGGATCAGCAAGGCTTGTTTGCGCATTTGGACTAAACCTATTTACTGTAATAACCTCCTGAGCCAATGTGACAGGATTTGGAATAACTACCCTAAATTCAATAACTCCATATCCATACCATGTATAGACAATTTGAAAAATATTACCTTTTGACAAACTTAACGTAGCGCCGCTTGGACCCGTTCCATCTAATTTATCCACATTCCAACTTGTTTGAGGAATAATAGTGTCTACTCCTGCTCTTCTTATGGCCACGAAGATTCCATTTGCCGTATCCTGTCCGAAGAAAAAACCGTTTTGATTATCAAAATATCCCCATCTTACGACTTGTGCTCCTGCGGGAGGAGAAGGGAGACGCACACCAATACCTGCTTCGCCAGCGTATCCTGATTCATATCTTCCGCGCTCAGCACTATCTAATATTGCACTGTCTACTCCGCTTGCTGTAGTGCTTACTACATACTCTGTTGCGTCATTAGTAACTGTTCCAGCACCTGTTGTTGTAACAGTATCCCTCAGAGCTGATATACCATAAACAGAAGTCAATTCAATAATTGGAGTTTTCTCAGCTGTGCGCAATTCACTGAATTGCGAATCTACATTAGGGCCGACGTCTACTATTGTTGCATCAGGACTGAATGCGCCGGTGGCTCCTGTTGCTCCCGTACCACCTGTGGCGCCAGTGGCGCCAGTGGCTCCCGTTGCTCCAGTATCACCTGTGGCTCCGGTTGCTCCTGTACCACCTGTGGCTCCGGTGGCTCCCGTTACTCCCGTATCACCTGTGGCTGCGGTGGCTCCTGTGGCTCCAGTACCACCTGTGGCTCCGGTGGCTCCCGTTGCTCCTGTATCGCCTGTGGCTCCGGTTGCTCCCGTTGCTCCAGTATCACCTGTTGCGCCAGTGGCTCCCGTTACTCCCGTACCACCTGTGGCTCCGGTGGTTCCTGTTGCTCCTGTGGCTCCTGTGGCTCCTGTGGCTCCTGTACCACCTGTTGCACCGGTGGCTCCCGTTGTTCCTGTATCACCTGTTGCTCCGGTGGCTCCGGTGGCTCCCGTATCACCTCTTGCGCCAGTGGCTCCCGTTACTCCCGTATCACCTGTGACTCCGGTGGCTCCCGTATCACCTGTTGCGCCGGTGGCTCCCGTTACTCCCGTACCACCTGTTGCTCCTGTGGCTCCTGTTGCTCCCGTATCACCTCTTGCGCCAGTGGCTCCCGTTACTCCCGTACCACCTGTGGCTCCGGTGGTTCCCGTTGCTCCAGTATCACCTGTTGCTCCTGTGGCTCCGGTTGCTCCTGTACCACCTGTTGCACCGGTGGCTCCCGTTGTTCCTGTATCACCTGTTGCGCCGGTGGCTCCTATTGCTCCAGTATCACCTGTGGCTCCGGTAGCTCCTGTTGCTCCCGTATCACCTGTGGCTCCGGTTGCTCCTGTACCACCTGTTGCACCGGTGGCTCCCGTTGTTCCTGTATCACCTGTTGCGCCGGTGGCTCCTATTGCTCCAGTATCACCTGTGGCTCCGGTGGCTCCGGTGGCTCCCGTATCACCTGTGGCTCCGGTTGCTCCTGTACCACCTGTTGCACCGGTGGCTCCTGTTGCTCCTGTACCACCTGTGGCTCCGGTGGCTCCTGTTGCTCCGGTGGCTCCTGTTGCTCCTGTACCACCTGTTGCTCCGGTGGCTCCCGTTACTCCCGTATCACCTGTGGCTCCGGTGGCTCCTATTGCTCCAGTATCACCTGTGGCTCCGGTGGCTCCTGTTGCTCCCGTATCACCTGTGGCTCCGGTTGCTCCTGTACCACCTGTTGCTCCGGTGGCTCCTGTTGCTCCTGTACCACCTGTTGCTCCGGTGGCTCCCGTTACTCCCGTATCACCTGTGGCTCCGGTGGCTCCTGTTGCTCCTGTATCACCTGTGGCTCCGGTTGCTCCTGTACCACCTGTTGCACCGGTGGCTCCCGTTGTTCCTGTATCACCTGTTGCTCCCGTTACTCCCGTACCACCTGTGGCTCCGGTGGTTCCCGTTGCTCCAGTATCACCTGTTGCTCCTATTGCTCCTGTACCACCTGTTGCACCGATGGCTCCCGTTGTTCCTGTATCACCTGTTGCGCCGGTGGTTCCTATTGCTCCAGTATCACCTGTGGCTCCGGTAGCTCCTGTTGCTCCCGTATCACCTGTGGCTCCGG